>NZ_JBIRNP010000007.1:141182-328991 GCF_044331705.1 Streptomyces sp. NPDC017202
GGCCGGGGGCTGGGGGGCCGGGGCCCCCCCCCCCCCTTGCCGTCGCCGGGCTCCCCCGGCGGCCCCCCCCCCCACCCCCCCCCCCCCCCCCCCCGGGGGGGGGGGGGCCCCCCCCCCCCCCCCCCCCACGGATCCGCTCGGTTCGTAGCGGCGCTACGCGTCGACCTTCTCCATGACCTCGTCGCTGACGTCGAAGTTGGCGAAGACGTTCTGCACGTCGTCGCTGTCCTCGAGCGCGTCGATCAGCTTGAAGATCTTCCGGGCGCCCTCCTCGTCCAGTTCGACCTGCATGGTCGGGACGAAGTTGGCGTCGGCGGAGTCGTAGTCGATGCCGGCGTCCTGGAGGGCGGTGCGGACCGCGACCAGGTCGGTGGCCTCGCTGAGGACCTCGAAGGACTCACCGAGGTCGTTGACCTCCTCGGCGCCCGCGTCCAGGACGGCGCCGAGCACGTCGTCCTCGGTCAGCTCGCCCTTGGGGACGATGACGACGCCCTTGCGGTGGAAGAGGTACGACACCGAGCCGGGGTCGGCCATGGATCCGCCGTTGCGGGTCATGGCGACGCGGACGTCGGAGGCGGCGCGGTTGCGGTTGTCGGTGAGGCACTCGATGAGCACCGCGACGCCGTTCGGGCCGTAGCCCTCGTACATGATCGTCTCGTAGTCGGCACCGCCGGCCTCAAGTCCACCGCCGCGCTTGATCGCGGAGTCGATGTTCTTGTTGGGGACCGACGACTTCTTCGCCTTCTGGACGGCGTCGTAGAGCGTGGGGTTGCCGTCCAGGTCGACACCGCCCATGCGCGCCGCGACCTCGATGTTCTTGATCAGCTTCGCGAAGAGCTTGCCGCGCTTGGCGTCGATCACGGCCTTCTTGTGCTTCGTCGTGGCCCATTTAGAGTGGCCGGACATCTGCCTGTCTCCTTCGCGTAACCCATCTCTGCATGAACGCCAGAGATCCTACAAGGACTCCGGTGTCCGGTTCGCGCGCACCATGTCCACGAACAGCGCGTGCACGCGGTGGTCGCCGGTCAGCTCCGGGTGGAAGGACGTGGCCAGCGCGTTCGCCTGGCGGACCGCGACGATGTGGCCCTCGTGCTCGGCGAGCACCTCGACGCGGGCGCCGACGGACTCCACCCAGGGGGCGCGGATGAAGACGCCCTCCACGGGATCGCCCTCGACGCCCTTGATGCCGACCGCCGCTTCGAAGGACTCGTTCTGCCGCCCGAAGGCGTTGCGGCGCACGATCATGTCGATGCCGCCGACGGTCTCCTGGCCCGAGCGCGGGTCGAGGATCTTGTCGGCGAGCAGGATCATGCCCGCGCAGGTGCCGTAGACGGGCAGACCGGCCCGCACGCGCGCGCGGAGGGGGTCCAGCACGCCGAAGAGGACGGCCAGCTTGGAGATGGTGGTGGACTCGCCGCCGGGCAGGACCAGGCCGTCGACCTCGGCGAGTTCTTCGGGGCGCCTGACCGGCCTGGCCACGGCGTCGGCCGCGGCCAGGGCGATGAGGTGCTCCCGGACGTCGCCCTGGAGGGCCAGGACGCCGATGACGGGGGTGTCGCCCATGGGTGCTTACCAGCCCCGGTTCGCGTAGCGCTCGGCCTCGGGGAGGGTGTCGCAGTTGATGCCGACCATGGCCTCGCCGAGGTTGCGGGACGCGTCCGCGATGATCTTCGGGTCGTCGTAGAAGGTGGTCGCCTTCACGATGGCGGCGGCGCGCTTGGCCGGGTCGCCGGACTTGAAGATGCCGGAGCCGACGAAGACGCCCTCGGCGCCGAGCTGGCGCATCAGGGCGGCGTCGGCGGGGGTGGCCACGCCACCGGCGGAGAACAGCACGACGGGCAGCTTGCCCAGCTCGGCGACCTCCTTGACCAGCTCGTACGGGGCACGCAGGTCCTTGGCGGCGGCGTACAGCTCGTTGTTGTCGAAGCCGCGGAGCCGGGCGATCTCGTTCTTGATCTGGCGCAGGTGACGGACCGCCTCGACGACGTTGCCGGTGCCGGCCTCGCCCTTGGAGCGGATCATCGCGGCGCCCTCGGCGATGCGCCGCAGGGCCTCGCCCAGGTTGGTGGCACCGCAGACGAAGGGGGTGGTGAACGCCCACTTGTCGGAGTGGTTGACCTCGTCGGCCGGGGTGAGGACCTCGGACTCGTCGATGTAGTCCACGCCGAGGGACTGGAGGACCTGGGCCTCGACGAAGTGGCCGATGCGGGACTTGGCCATGACCGGGATGGAGACCGCTTCGATGATCTCCTCGATCATGTTCGGGTCCGACATCCGGGCCACGCCGCCGTCCTTGCGGATGTCGGCGGGCACCCGCTCCAGGGCCATGACGGCGACGGCGCCCGCGTCCTCGGCGATCTTCGCCTGCTCCGCGTTGACGACGTCCATGATCACGCCGCCCTTGAGCTGCTCGGCCATGCCGCGCTTCACGCGGGCGGTGCCGGTCTCGGGGGCCTGGTTCTGGGTGCTGGACACGGGGTGACCTCACTGAAGGGAAAGAGGGTTTTGTACCGCACCGAGGAAACGCGAGTGGACCAGTCCACAGCAAGGGCCAATGGGAAGGTGGTGGATCCTTTTGCGGGGCAGGACGCGGCGTGGCCCGGTGGGGGCCCCGAGCGGAACCCGCGTCCCCGCCCGCGCCCCGTGAGCCGGGACGCGTCGCCGGAGGCTGCGGTGCTCACGACCGCGAGCGGTCCGTCAGTACGGCCGGTGGCTCGTCGTCCATCTCGAAGGCCATCGGGAAGGGGGCGTGGCCGGCCAGCCGGAACCAGCGCACCTTGCGGTGCTCGCGCAGTCTGCGGGCCCCGCCCACCGCGTCGTTGTGGAAGCGGCGGGCCATGGGGACCCGCAGGACGGCCTCGGTCAGCTCGTGCGCCGCGGCCTCTCCCCCGGGCGCCTCACGGACGGCCTCCAGTTGCTGCGCGTCCGCGAAGACCGCCCGCAGGGCCTGGCTCAGGTCGCTCTCGGCGACCTCCCGCTGTTCCTCCTCGGCCTGCCGGGCGGCGTGCGCGGCCTCGTACAGCACGATCGAGGCGGCCGGATCGAGCACGCCCGAGGTGGCCAGTTCCTGGGCCACGGAGGCCCTGCGCAGCAGTTGCGCGTCCAGTGCGGCGCGGGCGGCGTCGATACGGGCGTGCAGCCGGTCCAGGCGTCCCGCGGTCCAGCTCAGGTAGAGGCCGATGGCGACGAGGACGACGAGGATCCAGATGAGGGTTGCGGTCACGGGCGGCAAGGCTAGTCGCTCCGCGTGCCCGGCCGGGGTGCCTCCCCCGGCGGCTGCCGGGGGCCGCCGTCCCCGGAGCCCCGCCCCGGCCCCCTCCTCGTCGGCCTTCGTCGGCCTACGTAGGTGGAGGCCGGACGGGCCGGGTCGCCCGGCCGGTGCCGCCGTGCCCGCCCCGGGTCAGTCCCGGGCCAGGCCGAACCGGGCGCGCAGTCCCGGGGAGCCCTTGTCGTCCGCGGCCACCGCCGCCGCGCCCGCCGTCACCGTCTCGTAGACGGAGAGGATGTCCGCGCCGACCGTGGACCAGTCGAAGCGCCGGACGTGGGCACTGCCGCGTTCGCGCAGGCGGGCCCGTCGCTCCGGGTCGCCCAGGAGCCGTACGGCCGCCTCGGCCAGCGCGTCCGCGTCCTCGTTGGCGAAGAGTTCGCCCGCGGCGCCCTGGTCGAGGACCTGGGAGAAGGCGTCGAGGTCGGAGGCGAGCACCGGGGCCCCGGCGGACATGGCCTCGACCAGGATGATGCCGAAGCTCTCGCCACCGGTGTTGGGGGCGACGTAGAGGTCGATGCTGCGCAGGAGGCGGGCCTTGTCCTCGTCGCTGACCATGCCGAGGAACTCGACGCGCGGGCGCAGTTCCGCCGGGAGGTTCTCGACGGCCTCCTCCTCGTCGCCGCGGCCGGCCACCAGCAGGCGGGCGTCCGGGCGTTCGGCGAAGATCTTCGGCAGGGCCGCCATCAGCACCGGCAGGCCCTTGCGGGGCTCGTCGATGCGTCCCACGAAGCCGATCGTCTGGCCCTGCCACTCGGGCCTGGGCTCGGCGCGGGCGAAGAAGTCGACGTCGACGCCGTTGGGGATGACCACGGCGTCCCCGCCGAGGTGCTCCACCAGGGTGCGGCGGGCGTACTCGCTCACCGCGATCCGCGCGCTGATCTTCTCCAGGGCGGCCTGGAGGATCGAGTAGGCGGCGAGCATCGCGCGCGAGCGCGGGTTCGACGTGTGGAACGTGGCCACGATGGGGCCCTGCGCCGCCCAGCAGGTCAGCAGTCCGAGCGAGGGCGAAGTCGGCTCGTGGATGTGGACCACGTCGAAGGCGCCGTCGTGCAGCCAGCGCCGCACCCGGGCGGCGCTCAGGAAGCCGAAGTTGAGCCGGGCCACCGAGCCGTTGTACGGCACCGGGACGGCACGGCCGGCCGAGACGACGTACGGCGGCAGCGGGGTGTCGTCGTCGGCGGGGGCGAGGACGGACACCTCGTGGCCGAGCCGGATGAAGTACTCGGCGAGGTCGCGGATGTGGAACTGGACGCCCCCGGGCACGTCCCAGGAGTACGGGCAGACGATGCCGATTCTCACGAGGGTCCCTTCGCGGGGTCGAGATCGGCGAGCCACAGCCGCTGGAGCATGTGCCAGTCCTCCGGATGGTCGGCGATACCCGTGGCGAAGGCGTCTGCCAGTGCCTGTGTCATGACGGACGTCCGCTCCGCGCGCGTGCCCGACCCGGGCACCTCGATGGGGGCGTGGACGCGGCCCCGCATCACGGGCGAGTCGTCGTACCAGAGTGTGACGGGGAGCAGGGCCGCGCCGGTCTGCTGGGCGAGCAGGGCCGGCCCGGCGGGCATGCGCGCGGTGGCGCCGAAGAACTCGACCTCGACGCCCGACGCGGACAGGTCGCGGTCGGCGACCAGGCAGACCAGGCCGCCGTCGCGCAGCCGCCGGGCGAGGGTGCCGAAGGCGGTGCCGCCGCTGTGCGGCAGGACCTCCATGCCGAGGCCCTCGCGGTAGGCGACGAAACGGTCGTAGAGCGTCTCGGGCCTGAGGCGTTCGGCGACCGTGGTGAACGGGATGCGCAGCTTCGTGGTGACCCAGGCGCCGGCCAGGTCCCAGTTGGCCAGGTGCGGCAGCGCGACGATGACGCCGTTGCCGGCCGCGAGGCCGTCGGTCAGGTGGTGCAGGTCCTTGACCTCGACCCCGGACGCGATCCGCTCCGGGCTCCAGGCGGGGAGGCGGAAGGACTCCATCCAGTAGCGCAGGTAGGAGCGCATGCCCGCGCGGGACAGCTCGGCGAGCCGCTCGGGGCTCGCGTCCGGCACCACGCGCGCGTAGTTGCTCTCCAGGCGCTGGACGCCCTTGCCGCGCTGCTTCCAGGCGAGGTCGGCGATGGTGCGTCCGAGGCGGACCGCGACCGGTTCGGGCAGCTTCTTGACGGTGCTCCAGCCGAGCCCGTACAGCCCGTCGGCCAGCTGGTCACGTGCGCTCACTGGGCGGTCTCCCGCCCCTCCGGCTCGGGCTTCGCCGCGGCCGCCGCGGTCGCCGCGTCGGCCTCCGCCGCTTCGCGCCGTACGGTGACGACCCGCTGGATCAGCGTGACCAGGCTGCCGACGGCGACGACCCACAGGGCGACCGGCAGCAGGTACTGGATGCCCGGCACCCCGAACGCGTGCAGGCCCGCGAGCCCGGCGGCGACCAGCGACACCACGAGCCGCTCGGCGCGCTCGACGAGCCCGTTGACCGCGACCGGCAGCCCGATCGACTCGCCGCGCGCCTTGGTGTACGACACGACCTGGCCGCTGGCCAGGCAGAAGATCGAGACGGCGCACAGCACGTTGTCGTCGCCGTGACCCGCGTACCAGAGGGCGAACCCGCCGAAGACCGCGCCGTCGGCGACCCGGTCGAGGGTGGAGTCCAGGAAGGCGCCCCAGCGGCTGGAGCGGCCGAGCTGGCGGGCCATGTTGCCGTCGACGAGGTCGGAGAACACGAACAGCGTGATCACGACCGTGCCCCAGAAGAACTCGCCCCTGGGGTAGAAGACCAGCGCGCCCGCGACCACGCCGGCGGTGCCGAGCAGCGTGACCGTGTCGGGGCTCACGCCCCGGCGGATGAGAAACGCGGCGAACGGTGTGAGGACACGCGTGAAGAATGCACGCGCGTACTTGTTCAGCATGGCCTTCCCGAAGGTTGTATGACCGCGCGGCCCCTGCTGGCCACCGGCTGGCCCATCGTAGCCACGCGCGCGCGTGCGCGGCCCTCGGGCACCCGGGCCCGGTGTCACGGCCGGACCGCGTCCGGGGGCCGGCCGGGTCGTTCCGGTGCCCGTGTCACGGCCGCGCCGGGGGCCTCGGGCGTCCTCCGTATGGACGCGCCGTGACGGGAGTGGAAAGCTCGAAGGACCGCGGACGTCGCCGGAGCCGCCACCGCCGGGGGTCACCCCCGGGTGGAATCCGGGGGAGGGAGGAGCCGCCGGGTCCGCGCCCCGATGACCTCACCGTGCACGGGAGGCGGAGAAATGGGCGACAAGGCGAACACACACCCCGGGGCCGCCGGCAGGGCCACGGCGGCCGACCACCCCGCATCCGTACGGAACGTGGTGCTGGTCGGCCACTCCGGATCCGGCAAGACGACCCTGGTGGAGGCTCTCGCGCTGACGGCGGGGGCGGTGAACCGGGCGGGCCGCGTGGAGGACGGCGGCACCGTCTCCGACTACGACGACATCGAGCACCGCCAGCAACGCTCGGTGCAGCTCTCCCTGGTGCCGGTCGAATGGGACGGCATCAAGATCAATCTCCTCGACACCCCCGGGTACGCCGACTTCGTCGGGGAGCTGAGGGCCGGTCTGCGCGCCGCGGACGCGGCCCTCTTCGTCGTCTCGGCCTCGGACGGTGTGGACGGCTCGACCCGGATGGTGTGGGAGGAGTGCGCGGCCGTCGGGATGCCCCGGGCGATCGTCGTCACGCACCTGGAGGCCGCGCGCGCGGACTTCGAGGAGATGACGCGGATCTGCGCGGAGGCCTTCGGCGGCGACGACCCCGACGCCGTGCTGCCGCTGTACCTGCCGCTGCACGGCCCGCGGGCGCCGGACGGGCACGCGCCCGTGACGGGTCTGACCGGACTGCTGTCGCGGAAGCTGTTCGACTACTCCTCCGGCGCGCGCGAGGAGTCCGAGCCGGGCGAGGACGTGCTGCCCGGGATCGAGGAGGCCCGCGACCGGCTGATCGAGGGGATCATCGCCGAGAGCGAGGACGAGACCCTTATGGACCGCTACCTCGGGGGCGAGCGGATCGACGTGAAGACGCTGATCGAGGACCTGGAGCGGGCCGTGGCGCGCGGCACGTTCTTCCCCGTCCTGGCCGCGGCCCCGGCCGCCGAGGGCGCCCGGCAGGGCATCGGCACCGTGGAACTGCTCGAACTGGTCACCAGGGGCTTCCCGACGCCTCTGGAGCGTGCGGCGCCCCGCGTCACCACGGTCGGCGGCGAGCCGCGCGCGGCGGCCCTGTGCGATCCGGACGGCCCGCTGGTCGCGGAGGTCGTGAAGACGGCCTCCGACCCGTACGTCGGCCGGATCTCGCTGGTGCGCGTGTTCTCCGGCACCCTGCGCCCCGACCGGACCGTCCACGTGTCCGGGCACGGCCTCACCGACCGCGGCCACGAGGACCACGACGTCGACGAGCGCGTCGGCGCCCTGTCCGCGCCCTTCGGCAAGCAGCAGCGGACCCTGACGCACTGCGTGGCGGGCGACCTGGCGTGCGTGGCGAAACTGAGCCGCGCGGAGACCGGCGACACGCTCTCCGCCAAGGACGACCCGCTGCTGATGGAACCGTGGCAGATGCCCGACCCGCTGCTGCCGGTGGCCATCCAGGCGCACAGCAAGGCCGACGAGGACAAGCTGTCGCAGGGGCTGTCCCGGCTGGTGGCCGAGGACCCGACGATGCGGCTGGAGCAGAACCAGAACACCCACCAGGTGGTGCTGTGGTGCCTGGGCGAGGCCCACGCGGACGTCGCCCTGGAACGGCTGCGCAGCCGCTACGGCGTACAGGTGGACGTCGTCCCGCACAAAGTGTCCCTCCGGGAGACGTTCGCCGCCGCCTCCGCCGGGCGCGGCCGGCACGTCAAGCAGTCCGGCGGGCACGGGCAGTTCGCGATCTGCGAGATCGAGGTGGAGCCGCTGCCGGGCGGTTCGGGCGTCGAGTTCGTGGACAAGGTCGTGGGCGGCGCGGTGCCGCGCCAGTTCGTCCCGTCCGTGGAGAAGGGCGTACGGGCGCAGGCCGCCAGGGGCGTCGCCGCGGGGCATCCCCTCGTCGACGTGCGGGTGACCCTGGTCGACGGCAAGGCGCACTCGGTGGACTCCTCCGACGCCGCTTTCCAGACGGCCGGGGCGCTCGCGCTGCGGGAGGCCGCGACCGGGGCGAGGATCCATCTGCTGGAGCCGGTGGCGGAGGTGAGCGTGCTGGTCGGCGACGAGTACGTGGGCGCCGTGATGAGCGACCTGTCGGGGCGGCGCGGCCGGGTCCTGGGCACCGAACAGAGCGGCGGCGGTCGCACGCTGGTGCGCGCGGAGGTACCCGAGATCGAGATCGGCCGGTACGCGGTCGACCTGCGTTCCCTGTCGCACGGCACGGCCCGCTTCCACCGGGCGTACGCCCGGCACGAGCCGATGCCGGCGCAGGTGGCGGAGCGGCTCCGTCAACAGGAGCGGGCGGCGTAGGGGTTGGGACGCGGTCATCCTCAAGTGACGGGTGCGGAACGCGTTCTTCCACCGTGGCGGGCGGCTTCGGCCGTCCGCCGACGGATGTCCGTGCCTGGATATACGCTGATGACCTGATCAACAGGTGTGCGGAGCACGGAAGTCGGGAAGGCCGCAGGAGCGACAGTGGCGGCGATCGGGGGCGGGAATGACCGTGGGGGACTTCTTCGGGCCACAGGTGCCGCAGCAGGGCGACGGCGGGCAGACTCCGACCTTCGCGCTGGCGTCGGCCGCCTACCGGGACAACCCCGTCGAGGACATCAAGAAGGCCGACAACGAGTGGCACCAGTCGACGGTCTCCACCGGCCGCGGCTGGGCCAGGATCTTCCGGCCCAACCTCGGCGAGGCGTTCTCCCAGGCGGTGGTCGACCGCATGCTGGGCGTCGGGCGCAAGCCGCTGATCCAGTCGTTCGGCAGTGAACCGCAGGTGGTCGTCGAGCATTGTCTGGCCGCCAACCGGATCCGCCGGGAGCGCGACAAGAAGCTCACCGGCATCATGATCGTGTGCGGGCTGCTGTTCCTGCCCGGGCTGCTGGTGTGGCTGCTGGTCTTCCAGCTCCGGGCCACCATGACGAAGGCGGGCGACAAGCGGGTCTCCGGGCTGGCCACCGGGCTGCTCGTGGCCGTCGCCGCGCTCGCCGCGCTCTTCCTCCTCAAGATGCCGTTCTCCGGCCTGGCCGGGTGGTACGCGCGCGGTGCGGTCGTCGCGCCGGTGGCCGGCTGGTTCCTGGCCAAACGGATCTGCGAGGGCACGGCGAAGGACCTGCGCGAGCGCTGGGACAGCCTGCTGTCGGGAGGCAGCGTCGGCGCCAAGGTCCCCGAGGCGGTGCCGACCAGCCCCAACCAGACGGCGGCCGAGCAACTGCGCCAGTCCCTGGCCCGGCTGAGCGCCGAGCAGCAGTCCAACTCGGTGTTCTACGCCGGCCCCAAGGGGATCCTCGGCATGGGCACCCGCTGGGGCGCCTGGCACCTCGCGGAGGAGCTGACCCCGCTCGACCCCGTCAAGGGCGTCCACGAGTTCCGCAGCTGGACGGTGGTCCGGGCCATCCACGACCAGCTCCAGCTGCTGCACCGGCAGAGCCTGAAGACCGGCGGTTTCCCGCCTCCTTCGGTACGGCACTGGATCGTCACGCCGGTCGGTGAGAACGCCAAGGCGGTGGCCCGGCCGGAGGGCACCGACGTGGAGGCGTACCAGGTCAAGCCGAGGGCCGTGGAGGACATCTGCAACAACCAGCAGTTCGGCGGCGGCGACCGGCACTACCTCGGCGTGCAGTGGCCGCTGTGGGACGGCCAGTTGATCATCACCATGCTGATCACCGTGACCGTGCTGCACGAGACGCTGCGCATCGAGGTCACCGGTCATGCGCTGGGCCCGGTGAACTCCCTGTTCACCTCCAAGCCGGAGGCGCCCACGAAGGAGGTCGCCAAGACCGTCCGGTTCTGGGAGACGCGGAAGGTCAGCCTGCCGTTGGTCACCGCCGACGAGGTGGTGCGGGTGGCGGCGCGCGCCACGATCAGCTGGTACCCGCCGCTGCTGAACTGGCTCGGCGGCTCCATAGGCCTGCCCGAGCCGTTCGGCCTGCGGCACGCCTGGGCCGACCAGCCGTGGCGGCACCGCTTCATGGCCGACGACGCGCTGCGCGCGGCGACGCCGGTGCTGAGGGTGGTGCACAGTGCGGCGCTGAGGGTGCTCAAGGAGCACGACGTGGACATCGAGAAGTTCAGCTCCCGCTCGTCGGCCCTCAGCGGCGCGGTGCAGGACCTGACGCCGAAGAAGGCCGACACCTACGACGCGTAGGCCTCCGGCGGTGGGACGGTTCGAGGTGGCCGGGGTGCTGGGGGCTGCCGCCCCCAGGCCCCCGCTGTCGGCCTGGACGGCCTCGTCCTCAAGCGCCGGACGGGCTGGTCATGCCCCCGCCGTCAAGTGGCCGGCCATGCCTCCGCCAGCATCTTGCGGGTGTCCGCCAGCAGCTGCGGCAGCACGCGCGTGTGGCCGACCACCGGCATGAAGTTCGTGTCGCCGCCCCAGCGGGGCACGATGTGCTGGTGCAGGTGCGCGGCGATGCCGGCGCCCGCGACCGACCCCTGGTTCATGCCGATGTTGAACCCCTGGGCGCCGGACGCGGTGCGCAGCGCGGTCATCGCCTGCTTGGTCAGCTCGGCCAGCTCCGCGGTCTCCGGCCCGGTCAGGTCGGTGTAGTCGGCGACGTGCCGGTAGGGGACGGTCATCAGGTGGCCGCCGTTGTACGGGTAAAGGTTCAGCACGGCGTACACGTGCTCTCCGCGCCGGACCACCAGGCCGTCCTCGTCGGACTTCGCCGGGATCGCGCAGAACGGACAGCCGTCGTCGGCTCCGGGACCCGTGGGCTTGTTCTCGCCCTGGATGTAGGCCATCCGGTGGGGCGTCCACAGGCGCTGGAACGCGTCCTGCGTCCCCACTCCGATCTGCTGCTCCGGCTCACTCGTCATGCTAGGCAGCATATGGCTTCGCCCGTTCGCGGCGTGTCGGCGGGGGGAGCGCGAACGCGACGGGGGCCAGGCTGGGCCGATGACCGAAGACAGCCGTGTGATCCGCTGGGAACGACGCACCGAGATGCTCCTCTCGCTCGCCTCGCTGACCTACCTCGCCGGGTACGCCGTCCTCGTTCTCGCCCCCGACCTGGCCGACGCCTGGCGGGACTGCAGTCTGGCGGTCCTGCTCGCGTCGTGGGCGCTGTTCGTGGTGGACTACGCGGTGCGCTGGCGGCTCGGCGGACAGGGCCCGGGTTTCGTGCGGCGGCACGCGCTGGACACCCTGGTGGTGCTGTTGCCGCTGCTGCGCCCGCTGCGGATCGTGCGGCTCTACGAGGCGGTACTGCATCGGCGCGGGGAGCCACGGCTGTCGCTGCACGCGCGCGTGATGTTCTACGCGGGGGTGTCGACGCTGCTGCTCGGCTTCGCGGGCTCGCTCGCCGTGTACGCCGAGGAGCGCGGGGCGCCGGGCACGGAGATGCACACGTTCGGCGACTCGGTCTGGTGGGCCTGTTCGACCCTGGCCACCGTCGGCTACGGCGATGTCGTACCGGTCACTCCCATGGGCAGGCTGGTCGGGGTCGGCCTGATGGCGTGCGGCCTGGCCCTGCTGGGCGCGGTGACCGGCTCCTTCTCGTCCTGGCTGATCCAGGTCTTCTCGCGCGAGGGCGAGCCGGGGGACGATGCCGGACGCCCGCCGGGAAGGTGACCACCGGGAAGGTGACCACCGGGCGATGGCCCCCGGGCCCGGGAGGCCGCTTCCACGAGGACGGGACGGGGCCCCGGAGAGCGGACTCCCCGGGGCCCCGCATCCGGTGGATCAGACCTGCGCGCGCTCCTCGACGACCTTCGCGATCTTCGCGACGGCCTCGTCGAGCGGGATGCCGTTCTCCTGGGAGCCGTCGCGGTAGCGGAAGGACACCGAGCCGTTCGACATGTCCTCGTCGCCCGCGATGACCATGAAGGGCACCTTCTGCTTCTGGGCGTTGCGGATCTTCTTCTGCATGCGGTCGGAGGAGGAGTCGACCTCGACCCGCAGCCCCTGCTTCTTCGCGGCCGCGGCGAACTTCTCCAGGTACTCCACGTGCGCGTCGCCGATCGGGATGCCGATCGCCTGCACCGGGGCCAGCCAGGCCGGGAAGGCGCCCGCGTAGTGCTCCAGGAGCACCGCGAAGAACCGCTCGATCGAGCCGAAGAGGGCACGGTGGATCATCACCGGGCGCTGCTTCGAGCCGTCGGGGCCGGTGTACTCGAGGTCGAAGCGCTCCGGCAGGTTGAAGTCCAGCTGGATGGTCGACATCTGCCAGGTGCGGCCGATGGCGTCCTTGGTCTGGACGGAGATCTTGGGGCCGTAGAACGCGGCGCCGCCCGGGTCGGGCACGAGCGGGAGGCCCTGCTTCTCGGCGACCTGGCGCAGCGTCTCGGTCGCCTCCTCCCAGACCTCGTCGGAGCCGACGAACTTCTCCGGGTCCTTGGTGGACAGTTCCAGGTAGAAGTCGGTCAGGCCGTAGTCGCGCAGCAGGCCGAGGACGAAGGTGAGCGTCTTGTCGAGCTCCTCCGACATCTGCTCGCGCGTGCAGTAGATGTGCGCGTCGTCCTGGGTGAAGCCGCGGGCACGGGTCAGACCGTGCACGACGCCGGACTTCTCGTACCGGTAGACGGTCCCGAACTCGAAGAGGCGCAGCGGCAGTTCGCGGTAGGAGCGGCCGCGCGCATCGAAGATCAGGTTGTGCATCGGGCAGTTCATGGGCTTGAGGTAGTAGTCCACGCCCTCGTCGAGCTGCATGGGCGGGTACATGCCGTCGGCGTACCAGTCCAGGTGGCCCGAGGTCTCGAAGAGCTTCCCCTTCGTCGCGTGCGGGGTGTAGACGAACTCGTAGCCCTCCTCCTCGTGGCGGCGGCGCGAGTAGTCCTCCATGACCCGGCGGATGATGCCGCCCTTGGGGTGGAAGACGGCGAGGCCGGAGCCGATCTGCTCGGGGATGGAGAACAGGTCCAGCTCGCTGCCCAGCTTGCGGTGGTCGCGCTTCTCCGCCTCGGCGAGGAAGTCGAGGTGCGCCTTCAGCTCGTCCTTGGACGGCCAGGCGGTGCCGTAGATGCGCTGGAGCATGGGGTTCTTCTCGCTGCCGCGCCAGTAGGCGGCCGCGTTGCGCATCAGCTTGAACGCCGGGATGAGCCGGGTGGTGGGCAGGTGGGGACCGCGGCAGAGGTCCTTCCAGCACAGCTCGCCGGTCTTGGCGTCCAGGTTGTCGTAGATGGTCAGCTCGCCGGCGCCCACCTCGACGTCCGCGCCGTCGTCATGGGAGGCGGCGCCCTTGAGGCCGATCAGCTCCAGCTTGTACGGCTCGTCCGCCAGCTCCTCGCGGGCGGCCTCGTCGGTCACCACCCGGCGGGAGAACCGCTGCCCGCGCTTCTGGATCTCCTGCATCTTCTTCTCGACGGCCTTGAGGTCCTCGGGCGTGAACGGCTTCTCGACGTCGAAGTCGTAGTAGAAGCCGTCCTTGACCGGCGGGCCGATGCCGAGCTTGGCCTCGGGGAACAGCTCCTGCACGGCCTGCGCCATGACGTGCGCGGTGGAGTGGCGCAGGATGTCGAGACCGTCCGGGGAGGAGATCTCGACGCCCTCGACGGTCACGCCGTCGCGCAGTTCGTGGGCGAGGTCCTTCAGTTCGCCGTCCACGCGCGCGGCGACGATCGAGCGCTCACCGGCGAAGAGATCGGCGGCCGTGGTGCCCGTCGTCACCGTGCGCTCTTCCCGCTCGGAATCGCGTTGGATGATCACACGGACGTCTGACACCGGTCTCTCCTGACTGAAGGCGGAAGCGCGGCCCGGGACACATCGCCACGCAAGAGGCGATCGTACCGACCCGGGACCGCCCTCCGCGAAATCATTCCCCTCCGCAGGCCTCCTCGAAGAAGTCCAGGTTCTCCTGGAGCGATTTCATCAGCCGGTCCCGTTCGGCGTCGTCCACCTGCACCGGGACCACGCCGTGGGCGCCGGTGAGCCTGCGGAACCCGCCCCGGCTCTCCAGCCGGCCCTGCACCCGCACCGGCAGTCCGACCAGGTGGGCCTGGCCGGCGATGCGGTAGTCCTCCTCGTCGAGGGTGAGCCGGACCTGCGGGACCTCGGCCCCGGCGAGCACCCGCAGCCGTACGCCGCCCTCGCCGCGCGGCCCCGACCTGCGCAGCCGGACCACGGTGCCGGTGATCCGCACGGACACGGAGGGTTCCTCCCGCAGGTAGCGGGCGCCCGCCTCGCGCAGGGCGGTGAGGTCTCCGGGGGAGAACTCCACGGGTTCGGCACCGGCCGCGCAGTCCTCGGGGACCCCGGCGGCGGGCGCCCACTCGACGGCGATCCGGGCTCCCTCGGTGCCGCGCACCAGGGCGACGAGCGCCTCGGTCAGCTCACGGCTGGCACCGGCCTCGACGGCGCCGTCGAAGGCGTCCATGCCGCCGGTGGCGCGCCGGTAGTCGATGGCCTCGCGGACGGCGTGGAGCGCCTGGTGGAGGCGTACGGCGAGGGGGCGGGCGGTGCCGACGGGGGCGAAGGCGGTCAGCCGGCGGCCGTCGGCGGCGGTGCCGACGAGGACGCTCTCCAGCATGGCGCCGGCCGACCGCCGGTGGCGGGCGCCGTGGTAGCCGGCCCGCGCGCGGGTGGCGAGCGCGCCGGCGAGCAGCATCTGCCGGGCGGCGTCGCGCAGCCGGTCCTCGACCGCCCAGGAGGTGGTTCCGGCCGTCTCGGCGGGCCCGGAGGGGGTCTCCCGCCACCAGCGGATCTCGTCGCTCGGCACGGCCAGGGCGAGGAGGACCTCGCGGGCGGCGGGCGTCTGGCTGCGCTCCAGCGCCAGCAGCGCCTCGCCGAGCAGGTCGTCGCTGTCGGGGAAGGCGCGGTTCTCCGGTACGAGCAGGCTGGTCGCGGCGCCGCCCGGTCCGGGCGGGGTCCAGCGGCCGTAGCGGCCGGCCGCGCCGCCGCGGCGCTGCCAGCCGTGCCGGCGCAGCAGGGCGCCGAGGACGGCCGGGTCGACCTCGGCGGCCTCGGGGGGCCGGTTCCAGGAGGAGTCGACGGGGTGCGGCCGTACCGGCCTCAGGGGCTCCTGCAGCGGGCGGTGCGTCATGGTCTGCCTCCCGTCCCGACCCGCGTCATGATCTCGCACAGCGCCCGGTCGTCGAAGATCCGTGCGGTCGGGATCCGCACGGTGGTCCGGAACCGGCCGGTGACCGGATGTCCGGCCAGGTTGACCCAGTAGCAGCAGTGCCGCAGGTCGAGCCGGTCGTGTCCGGCCCGCAGCCACTGGTCCCGGGACCGCGGGACGATCATCACGACGAGGATCTTGTGGACCGACACCGGGGTGCGGGCGAGCTTGCGCAGGTGGTCGTTGTCCAGCGTGAAGGAGAAGAAGGGCCCCGGGGGGTCGGGCGGGAGCTGGTACGTGGCCTTCAGCTGCACCTTGATGGTCACCTCGTCGTCGACGGTGTGTCCGGGGGCGCTGTGGCTGACGTGCCAGTCGATGCCGTTGTCGGGGAACGGCTGGGACAGCGAACAGCCCGCGGCCGCGGCGACCGCGTGGAGATAACCGACCTGGAGTGTCTCCATGCACGCCGTGGTGGCGAGCGATCCGCGAGGAGGGCCCGTGAGTTCGGGCAGCAGCCCGCCCCGTTCGGGCTGCGCTGTCACCATGACCGAACAGCCTTCCGAGCAATGAGGATCCCCGGCACCGGGGACTGGGAGAACTTCGCTTCAGGCCCTTGAACTGGCAGGACCGGTACTCCTGTTGTCTCCTCCCGGCGTACGGCGCAAACAGGCCGGGTATCACCAGACGGGCAGAGGACGGGGCGTCAGCCGCCGTGGACGAGTGAGGGGTTGGGTGGACATGACGTGCTGGTACGAGGGGCCGCTGGCGGCCTTCGACACGGAGACGACGGGCGTCGACGTCGAGACCGACCGGATCGTGTCGGCCGCGCTGGTCGTGCAGGACGCGCCGGGTCACCGGCCCCGGGTGAGCCGGTGGCTGGTGAACCCGGGCGTGCCGGTGCCGGAAGGGGCGACGGCGGTCCACGGTCTGACGGACGAGCACCTTCAGCGCAACGGCCGCTGGCCGGCGCCGGTGATGTACGAGATAGCCGAACTGCTCGGTGAGCAGGCGGCGGCGGGGCGGCCGTTGGTGGTGATGAACGCACCGTTCGACCTGACGCTGCTCGACCGCGAGCTGCGCCGGCACCGCGCGTCCACGCTGGGGCACTGGCTGGAGCCGGCGCCGCTGCGGGTGCTGGACCCACGGGTCCTGGACAAGCACCTGGACCGCTACCGCAAGGGCCGCCGCACGCTCACCGACCTGTGCGGGCACTACGGCGTGACGCTGGCCGAGGCGCACGACGCGGCCGCGGACGCGCTGGCCGCGCTGGAGGTGGTGCGGGCGCTGGGCCGGCGTTTCGCGGCCCGGCTGGAGCGGCTGTCCCCCGCCGAGCTGCACGCGCTCCAGACGTCCTGGCACGCGGCGCAGGCCCGCGGGCTCCAGGCGTGGTTCGCGCACAGCGGCACCCCCGAGACGGTGGACACGTCCTGGCCGCTGCGCCCGGCGCTGCCGGCGGCGGCGTGACGCGGGGCGCCCGGCCGGCCCACGGAAACATGTAAAAAGCCGGTCCGCGTGATGCGGACCGGCCTTTTCCGGTGGGCGATACTGGGTTCGAACCAGTGACCTCTTCGGTGTGAACGAAGCGCTCTCCCACTGAGCTAATCGCCCGGGAACGGACTGAACAATACAGGTCCCCCCGGGGATCCTTCAAACCGCTTCGAGATACCGGAGCAGGCCGCGCCGCCCGGCTCTCATCATCAGCCGGTGGTTGGCGCGGAACAGCGGGCGCCCGGGCACGGCGAACCTCCTGAGCAGCGGCTTGGTGACGTCGACGACCTGCTCGTAGCGGGCCAGGCTCCCGGAGCCGTGCGCGGTGACCGTCCAGCGCGCCCAGCCCTCGAGGTCCCCGGCCATCGCGATCTCCAGCACCCCGGCCACCGGGTCCCGCCGCACCTCGCGCGCGGTGAAGGTCAGGCCGTACGGCAGGAACGAGCGGACGGTGACGACACCGGTGGCGCCGTCCAGCCGGGTCACCTCGCGGACCTGCGGCCACCAGCGCGGATAGTCCTCGACCCGCTCCAGCGCCGCGTGGACGGCGGCGGGCGGCGCGGGCAGCGGCCACCGGCTGAGGAAACGGTAGTGGTTGAGGTCCATGCGTCGAGTGTGCCCGCCCGCGGGCCGGGAAGGCCGGGATCTGAGTACGCCCTGAGTAGCCACGCTCATGCCCCACGGCGGGACGGGGGCCACACTCCGTTCCATGACGCACCTTCCGCCCCCGGCCGAGGAGCTGCGGCTCCTCGACGCGGAGCTGTGGCAACTGGACGCCCGCCGGGCCCAGTTGCTCGCGCGCCGCGCCTGGCTGCTCGCCTCGCTCCAGTCGTCGCGCCCGGCCGCGCCGCCCCTGCCCCCGGCCGCGCCGCGCCCCGAGGCGAGCGCCCCACGGGTCCAGAACGTGCTCCTGCTGCTCGGCGGCATCCTGCTCACCGTCGCGGCGGTCGCGTTCACGCTCGTCAGCTGGGGGCACCTCGGGATCACCGGACGGGCCCTGGTGCTCGGCACGGTCACCCTGGCGGTGCTCGCCGCGCCGCTGCCGCTGCTGCGGCGCGGACTGCGCTCGACGGCGGAGTCGGTGGCCGGTCTCGGCCTGGCCCTGACGGTGCTGGACGCCTACGCCCTGCACGAGGCGGCCCTCGCCGGCACCGACGGCACGGGCTACGCGGCGGGCGCGGCGGCGGTGCTCGCCGGGCTCTGGGCGGCGTACGGCCGCGGTCTCGGCGCGCTGCGGCTGCCGCTGCCCGCGGCGCTGGTGGCGGCCCAGCTCCCCCTGACCCTCTGGTCGGTCGCGGCGGGCGCGGACCCGTACGCGGTCGCCACGGCGCTGCTGGTGACGGCCGGTCTGGACACGGTCCTGGCGCTGGTGCTGCCGGCCGGTGCCGGCGGTGCCGTACGGGTGACCGCCACCGCCGGCGGGTACGGCCTGGGCGGCTGGGGCGTTCTGGCGGCGGGCTGGCTGTCGTGGACGGCCGGCGGTCCGGGCGACGCCGCCCGCGCGGCGGCGCTCCTCGCCTTCGCGGCGGTGATCGCGCTGGTGGCGGCCGCGCGGCTGCCGGAGCCGGGCGTCGCGGCGGGCACGGCGGTCGCCGGGGGTCTGCTGCTGGTGGCGGCGGCCGGCGGCCCGCTGCGGGCCGCCCTGCCCGCCGGCTGGGCGGTCCCGGTCCATCTGGCGTTCGGCGTCGCGCTGTCGGCGGCGGTGCGCGCGGACCGGCTCCCCGAGCCGGTGCGGCAGGGACTGGTCCGGGCCGCCGCCGCCGTGCAGGCGCTCGCACTGCTGTGGGCGGTGCCGCTGGTGGTCGTCACGCTGCTGGGACCGCTCGGCTGGGCGGAGCGCCCCTGGCGGGGCGAGCCGTCGGACGCCCGTGCCGCGGTCACCGTGCACACGCCGTGGCCGCCGTACGCGGGGCAGGCCCTCCTCGTCCTGGTGGCCGTCGCCGGTGTCCTGTTCCTGGCGGGGCGGCACGGGGCCCGGCGGCCGTGGGTGCGGACCGGGGCGCCGGTGCTGGCCTGGGCGGCCTGCGTGGCCCTCCCGGCGGTGCTCGGGCTGCCCTATGTCGCGGCCCTGGCGATGCTGGGTGCCGTGACGGTGGCGACGGCCTTCCTGCCGACGCCGTGGCCGGCTCTGGCCGGCTCGCTCCACCTGGCGTTCCTCTCCCTGGCGACGCAGTCGGCGACCCTGACCGTCCTGTCGGCGCTGACCGTGTCGTGTGCGACGGCGTCCCGGTGGCCGCGCCTCGCCCCGGTCGCGGCGCCGGCCGCCCTCGGGTACGCCACCGCGCTGGCCGTCGCGGCCGGCGCCGCGGCGGGCTGGCAGCCGTCCCACACGGCGCTGCTCGTTCTCTGCGTCCCCGTGGCCGCTGCTCTGGCCGCCGCCCGGCTCGGCGCGTCGGCGGCGACCGTGCCGGTCGAGGTGACGGGAGCCGCCGCCGCGCTGCTCGCCCTGGGCCTGGCGGCGCCCGACGCGCCGATGCTGGCCACGGTGCTGGCGGCCTGCGGCGTGATCGCCGCGGGCACGGCGGCCCGGCCCGACCGCCGTCGGGCCGCGTACCCGGCCGCCGCCCTGTTCCTGCTGGCCGCCTGGGTCAGGCTCGCCGCCTGGGACGTCACCACCCCGGAGGCGTACACCCTTCCCGTGACCGTGCCTGCGCTGCTCGTCGGGGCCTGGCGCCGGCGCCGCGACCCGCTGACCGGGTCGTGGACGGCGTACGGCCCCGGCCTGGCCGCGACCCTGGTGCCGAGCCTCGCCGCGGCCTGGAGCGACCCGCAGTGGCCGCGCCCGCTGCTGCTGGGCGCGGCCGCCCTGCTGGTCACCCTGCTCGGCGCCCGGCACCGGCTGCGGGCCCCGCTGGTCCTCGGCGGCTCGGTGCTGGTACTGGACGCCCTCCACGAACTGGCCCCCTACCTGGTGCAGGTGGCCGACGCGCTGCCCCGCTGGGTGCCCCCCGCGCTCGGCGGAGTCCTGCTGCTCGCCGTGGGCGCGACGTACGAGCGGCGGCTGCGGGACGTCCGGCACGTGCGGGATGTCCTGGGCAGGATGAACTAGCCCAGGACATCCCGCGGGGAACCGGCCTTCGCGGACCGCTCCCCTACGACGGCATCCTGTCGCCGAGGAGTGCCAGGTTCTCGATGGCGGCGAGGCCGTAGAGCGCGGTGTCGTTGGTGGACACCCATGCGGCCTCACTGCCCGGCACCAGGGTGACGGGCCCGCTCAGTGCCTCCGTCTTCCAGGGCGCGGACTCCTTGTAGCCGTCGGAGTTGTAGAACTTCTCCCAGGCCCGCTTGGCGAGTTTGTCGTCCCCGGTCCGCACGGCGGCGTACGCGTCGAGGCGGGAGTGGCCCTGGAACAGCAGCAGGGTGCCGAAGTTGGAGCCGTAGCGGGCCGCCTGCTCGGCCTTGGTGGCGTTGAAGTAGCGGCAGTAGTCGAAGTAGGCCTCGTTGAACTTCGGCATGTCCACGAGGTGGATCAGCTCGGCGCACAGCTCGTTGAGGCCGAAGACGGCAGAGAGGTGCGAGACGCCGACGGCGGGCTTCTCGGCGACGGCGAACCTCCCGGTGTCCAGGTCGTAGAGGCCGGTGCCCTGGACGAAGCCGTTGGGCTGGGCGGCGATCGTCTCCATCGTCGACAGCACGCGGGCCCTGGCCTTCTCCCACTTGGGGCCCTTGCGCTCCCACTCCGTGAGCCAGGCCGACACCAGGCCGCTCCAGTCCGTGCCGAAGCCGATCGACAGGGCGTGCCGGTCGGGGGTGTACGGCTCGGTGCGGATCTTGCGGATCGGGTCCAGGACGAGGAACGTCTCGTCGGAGTCGACGTTGGCGTGCATGAGGTCGCCGACCCGCTCGTCGGCGGTGAGGAAGTAGTAGTAGCGGCGGTACGTCGTGTTGGCGATGCGCTGCTGTTTGGCGCTGTCGGCGTAGTGCTGGACGCCGTGCCGGGTGCCGAGGCCGGCCCACTGGCCGAGGTGGTACACGTCCACCTCGCCGGTGTGCCGGGTCATCGCCTCGGCGAAGCGGAAGATGTCCGACCGGCCGCTGCGCAGGTACGCGAACCAGAGCCAGAGGTCCGGCGACAGCTCGGAGTTGTCCCAGGCGTAGCCGCCGATGTCGTACCGCCACTGGTGCCGCACGGTGTCGTAGGTGTGCATGATGTCGCCGTAGTCCCAGAAGCCGTACCAGCGGCGCTGCTCGACCTGGTCCTTGTAGTAGGTGAAGAGGAAGTCGAGGTGGTCCTCGATCTTCGCCTTGGCGGGGGTGGAGCGGTCCGGCTCGGAGTAGAGGCCCGGACCGAAGACCTGGGCCTTGATGAGCTGCTTGGGCGGGGCGGCGAGCTGGGGCAGCACCCGGACGGCCTCGACCTGTTCGGCGAGCTGCGCGGGGGTCGGCGTCGACTCGTTGGCCCAGAAGAGGAGTTCGGAGGTACGGGCGATGCCGTAGGGGGTGCCGAAGCCGGGCTCGTAGTCCTCGTAGGTGATGTTGAGGCCCTCGAGCTGTTCGGCGTAGGTGTCCTGCTCCATGCCGTCGTGGTAGAAGCGCAGGTCCATGGGCTGCGCCTCGGGCGACCAGAGCCAGAGGGTGACCTCGGCCTCCTCGGTCTGGGCGTCGCGGATGTCGAGCTGGGCGGGGAACTTCTCCCAGAAGTCCCGCAGCCCGAAGGAGAGTCCGCCGCTCGCCCCGCCGACGTATCCGAAGCCGGAGGCGCGCCTGCCGCCGCCGGCGCCGATCCAGCCGTGGCCCTTCCCGGTGCGCTTGCGCACGGTGAAGCCGTCGGCGGAGAGCTGGGACAGGGTGTAGTCGCCCCATTCGGGGATGTACGGGAGCCGGGTGGTGACCCGCTGGTCCCAGGTGGCCGGGTCGGGCAGCTTCTCCCCCGCGTACTGGGCGGCCTGCACGGCCGCGCCCGGGTCGCGGCGCAGGCCGGTGATGCCCTTGACGGCCTCGCGCAGCAGCCCGGTGCCCTCGCCGCCGATGCGGATGTGACGGTCGTAGGCCGCGTCGCGCATCGGGACGGTGAAGCGCACGCCGAGGCCGCGGATGAAGTCGCCACTGGCCTTGCCGGGCTCCTGCGTGCCGTCGTAGGTGATGGTGTGCACCATGCGGAAGGAGTCGGCGCCCGCGTAGAAGTAGAGGCGGATCGAGAAGGGCAGCCAGCTGCGGCTGCCCTTGCGGTGCTTGCCGTCGATGCGGACGACGGCGCGGACCGGGCCCTCCTGCTCGACGGTGACGGCGTCGACGGCCCCGTCGAAGCGCTCGGTCTTGACGGCGCCCTGGTCCCCGTCCTCGATCTCGGGCTGCCGGATCAGCACCAGACGGCCGTTCCTGGCGATCTCGGTGGAGCCGCGGGTGATCGACTTGACGAGGGTGGCGCCGGACTTGCCGATCTTCGCGGTGATGACACCGGTCGACACGTCGATGGTGCCGCCGCTCTTGTCGACGGTGACCTTCCTGGCGGGGGCGGCCGGCGCCCCGGCGGCCAGGGTGAGCTTGCCGTTGCCCGAACTGACCGCGTGGGCGGTCCACTTGAGCGATCCGTCCGGCCAGTAGGCGATCGGCCAGGACTGTACGGGGACGGCCTTGCCGTCGGCGTCCGTCAGCGCGAAGGTCTGGTCCTCCCGGTGGACGCCCATCGGCCAGGGCACGCCGAGCGTGGAACCGGGGGCGGCACCGAGGCCGCCGTCCTCCAGCCAGTCCAGGGTGACCGGGTCGGCGTCCGCGGGCGCCGCCGCGGGGGCGGCCTCGGCGTTCTTCGTCCCTAGCGCCCAGGAGAACTGTGCGGCGGCTCCGGCGACGGCCGCCGCCTTGAGGAGGGACCTGCGGGGGATGGGAGACATGGGATGCTGCCTTTCCTTCCGTGCGGAATGCAGGGGGTGGTCAGGGGCATGACAGATCGAGGTCCGGCGCCCGGGGCGCCGGCCCGGAGAGGGGCACCGCCCGTCAGCGGTGCCGGTGACGCTCCTCGACGGCGACGGCCGCCGCCGCGACGGCCCCCAGCACGGGAACCGCCAGCGGCGCGACGAACAGGGCGGACAGCGCCATGACGCCCAGCCCGCAGACGATCAGGAAGGACCCCGCGGGGTCGAGCACCGTCCGGCGTCCGGCGTCCGCGAGCAGGGTCCGCCAGGAGTCTTCCGGCGTCCATACGGCGGCCGCCCGCAGCAGGGCCACGACCAGCCCGATCAGTGCGAACAGACCGACGGCCCCGACGAACGGCCCGCCGGGCAGCCCGGCCCGCGCGGCCTGGACGTCCAACCGGACCGCGGCGGCCGCCGCCCACCCGGCGAGCCCGACGGCCCACCCGTGGCGCAGGGCGGCCCGGAAGTCCGCGACGAACTCCCGCAGGCCGCCGCCCTCATGGCGCGTACGCCGTCGCAGGTGCCGTGCGCCGGCGGCGAGGGCGGCGGGGTAGGTGACGACCCCGAGACAGGCCACGGCGATCCACACGCCGGTGAGCAGGCACTCGGCGAACACCGCGAAGCGCTCGCCGAACACGGACTCCTTGCGCGGGCGCTCCTTGCGCGGGGCGCGGTCCTTCACGCGTGCTTGCGCCATGGTGACCGCCTCAGCCCTTCAGCCCGGACGTCGCCATGCCGTCGATGAGATAGCGCTGGAAGGCCATGAAGAAGGCGATGACCGGCACCAGCGCCACCAGCGACATCGCGATCATGCTGCCGTAGTTGGAGATGCCCTCCTGGTCGCGGAACATCATCAGGCCGAGCGAGACGGTGTACTTCTCGGGGGTGTTGAGGTAGATCAACGGCCCCATGAAGTCGTTCCACGCGTTGATGAAGGTGAAGATGGCACTGGTGATGAGGGCGGGCCGGCACAGCGGCAGCACGATGGACCAGTAGGTCCTCAGGTGGCCGCAGCCGTCGAGTTTGGCGGCCTCGTCCAGCTCGCGCGGCAGCCCGCGCATGAACTGCACCATGAGGAAGACGAAGAACGCCTCCGTGGCCAGGAACTTGCCCGCGACGAGCGGCACCAGCGTGTCGACGAGCTCCAGGTTGCGGAACATCACGTACTGCGGGATGAGCAGGACGTGGTACGGCAGCAGCAGCGTGCCGATCATCAGCGTGAACAGCAGGTTCCGCCCGGCGAACCGGATCTTGGCGAAGGCGTACGCGGTCAGCGAGCTGGACACCACGACACCGGCCACGGCGAGGACCGCGTACATCAGCGAGTTGACGAAGAAGCTGCTGATGGAGATGCCGGAGATGCCGTCGGCGAGTCCGGAGAAGTTCGCCCAGACCGGCTCGGTGGGCAGCAGGTCGAGGCTGGCGATGATGTCCTTGCTCGGCTTGAACGAGGCGCCGACCACCCAGATCACGGGATACAGGACTACCGCGAGGATGACGAGCGCGCCCACGTGCCAGGCGAGCGATCCGGTGCGCCGCCGCTCGTCCGCGGTGCGCGCGGCGGGGCTGGTGGCGGTGGTCACTTGGCGGCCTCCTCGTAGTGCACCCACTTCTTCTGCGACCAGAACAGGACCGCCGTGACGAGCGCCACCGCGACCACCAGCGTCCAGGCCATCGCGGAGGCGAAGCCCATCTGGGCCTCCTTGAAGCCCTTCTGGTAGAGGTAGCAGGTGTAGACGAGCGTGGCGTCGGCGGGCCCGCACCGGGTGTCGGAGACGACGTACGCGGAGCCGAACACCTGGAACGCGTGGATGGACTCCAGCAGCACGTTGAAGAACAGCACCGGGGAAATCATCGGGAGCGTGATGTTCCAGAACCTGCGGAAGGGTCCGGCCCCGTCCACCTCGGCGGCCTCGTACAGCTCCCGCGGAACCTGCTTGAGGCCGGCCAGGAAGATGACCATGGGCGCGCCGAACTGCCAGATGCTCAGGGCCACCAGCGCGTAGAGGACGTAGTCCGGGTTGCCGATCCAGCCGCCCACGTCGAGACCGAAGATCTTCTGCGTGCGGTCGACGACCGCGTCGTCCGAGAACAGCGCCCGCCACACGAAACCCACGGAGACGCTGGCGCCGATGAGCGAGGGCATGTAGAACGCGGCCCGGTACAGGCCCTGGCCGCGCCGCTTCTGCGCGAGCAGCAGCGCGACGCCGAGCGCGAGCAGCAGCTTCAGCGGAGTGGCCACGACGACGTACTTCAGCGTGACCTCCACCGACTTCTGCCAGCGCGGGTCCTGGAACATCGTCGTGAAGTTGTCCAGCCCCACCCACCGGGGCGGCGTGAACAGGTTGTAGCTGGTGAACGCGTAGTAGAGGGACGCGATCATCGGCCCCGCCGTGAGCAGCAGGAACCCCGCGATCCACGGCGACATGAAGAGATAGCCGGCGAGGTTCTCGCGGCGCCGCCCGCGCCGCCCGGCGACGGGAGCGGCGGACCGCTTCCCGGCCGAGCGCGCGGGCGCTTCCTTGACGAGCGTCATGATGGTACGTCCCCTCAGCCCGCGAACGCGGCCTTGGCCTCGCTGAACAGCGCCTTGGCGGCGGCGGCCGGCTTGGACTTGCCCTGGGCGACCTCACCGCCCAGCCGCAGGAACGCCGCCTCGATGACGTCGGCGCCGGACGGGTGCGGGGTGATCTTCCCGAGCACACCGGCCGCGGCGACCTCCTCCTCGTAGGCCTTGACGCCCTTGTTGTTGTCGTCGGTGGGCGTGAACGCCTCGTACTGCTCGGTCGTGGCGAGGATGCCGCGGTCGTAGCCCATGATCTTGCCGACCTCGGGGTCGTGCACCATGAAGTCGATGAACTGCGCGGCCTCCTTGGGGTGCTTGGTCCCGGAGAAGGCGCTGAGCATCAGCGAGCCGAGGTACTGGCCGGTGTTCTTGCCGTCCTGGGTGGGGATCGGCGCGAGTCCGTAGTCCGACTCGCCCTCGCCCTGGTAGCGGATGGAGAAGTTGTCCCAGGTGAACTCGGACGCGGCGAGGCCCGCCGAGAGACCGGACTTCGGCTTGGCCTGCTCGATCTTCTTCGGATCGGCGACCAGCCCGGACTTCACGCGCTTGTAGCCGTCCTCCCACCACTGCGTCAGGTCGTCCTCGGTGAATCCGAGGTCGGAGTCGGTGAAGAAGGCCTTGCCGTTCTGGCGCAGGTAGAGGTCGTAGAGGTACATGATGCTGAAGTAACCGGTGTCGCCGGCGATCTTCAGCTTGTCCTGGATCGTCTGGAGCGCGTCGAAGTACTCGTCCCAGGTCCAGCCGAACTTCGCCTCGACGCCCGCCTTCTTGAAGGCGTTGAGGTCGATGACGAGCGCCATGGTGTTGGCGCCGACGGGGACGCCGATCTGCTTGCCGTCGACCTGACCGTTCGCCAGAACGCCGTTGCGGAAGTTCTCCAGGCGCAGATTGCCCGCGTCCGCCTGCGTCTTGAGATCCATCAGAACGCCGCGCTTGTCGTACTTACGCAGGAAACCGACCGCATTCTGGAAAACGTCCGGCGGATTCCCGCCGGAGGCCTGGGTCTGGAACTTCTCCCAGAACGCCTCGTAGTCGGTGAATTCAGGCTTGATCTTGATCTTCGGGAACTTCTTCTCGAAGAGTGCGATCGTCTTCTTGATCGCAATGGTGCGCGGCTCGCCGCCCCACCACGCGTAACGGAGTGTCACCGTCCCATCGGAGGAAGCTCCTCCGCTCCCCCCGCAACCCGTGGTCGCGGCCAGGCCGAGCGTCGCCGCCGTGGCCCCCGCCGCCTTCAGGATCGTTCGCCTCTCCACATTCCTGCTGGTTCCCACAGCCGGCCTCCCCGCAGCGTCGTTGCCGCTTGCATGAATCGTTTCAAGAAAGCGCTTGCTGGCACAAGGTACGAGGGGGTGGGGGGAGCGTCAATGATTCGGACAGGAATTTCTCGATCGGTAGCCGCGGGGCATCGGGCCACCGAGGAGCTGGCGCCATGCCGTCAGCAGGGCGAACACGCAGGTCGGGGACGCCCGTTCGGCCACCCGGACAGCAACCGGCGGTTCGCGCGGTCACTGCGGGCGGCTGAAATGCGCCTGGCGCGCGGGACGGGAGAGCCGGAAGGGGCGGAGGGAGGCAGGGCGGTGCCGGGCAGGTGACCTGCTCGGGGGGCGGAAGATCTCGGGCCCGGTGTTCGGAGGTGCGGCGGAGACGGGACCGGTCGGCCCCTGGTCGCGCGTGGACCAGATCTCGATCAGACCCTCGACGGAGAACGTGATCGATCCCGCCCGTCGCCCCGACTGCCCCCGTCCGGCCGTCCACCCGTCCACCCGTCCACCCGTCCACCCGTCCGACCGCCCGTCCGACCGCCTGGCCGTCCACCCGTCCACCCGTCCGACCGTCCGGCCGACCGCCTGATCGACCGCTCGTCCGGCCGCCCTGACCGGTCAGGGCGGCAGAACCCGGACCCGCACTCCGATCGGTACCCCGACGCCGGAGCGCGGGACAGGGGCCGCCCCGCGGACACCGCGACCTCGGACCGCCCGACGCCGACCGGCCACGCCGGGTCGATCCGCGGCGTCCGTCACGCCGACCTGCGGAGGGCCCCCACCTGACGTCACCCCGCGGAGGCCCCACACAGGACCGCCACGCCCGGACCGACCACCAAGAGCAGGCCGCAGGACCGCCACGCCCGGACCGGCGGCCGGGAGCAGGTCGCAGGGGCGGGACACGGAGGCCGGCCGCACAACCAGGCCACGGAACCGGCCGCAGGGGCCGGTCACGGCGGCCCGGCCGCAGGGCCCGGAAGGGCCGGCGCGGGCCACGCCCGAGGCCGGCGGTCACGGGCCGTCCACCGCGACGGGGACCGTCGGCGACCGCGTCCCCGGCATGTCCGCCCACGTCCGCGACGCGGGACGTTCGGGCGTTCACCGGGCGACGCGGCAGTCCAGGAGAGCCCGCACACACGACGGCGGCCCGCCTGCTGTGTCGCAGACGGGCCGCCGTACCGGGTGGGCGATACTGGGTTCGAACCAGTGACCTCTTCGGTGTGAACGAAGCGCTCTCCCACTGAGCTAATCGCCCGGGCGCAGGAAGTACATTACCGCATGTCAGCGGGTCCCCGTGACCATGGCCGGGTCGCCGTCCCCGCGCCTCGGCGGCGGTTCACTGGTCCTCGATCTTCCAGGGCATCACGACCCCGAACTTCCACACGTAGAAGCCGACGACGGCCGTGATGATCACGAGTCCGATCGAGGTCAGCACGATGTTGCGGCGTCTGACCTTCGGATCGAGCGCGCGCTGCGCCGCCTCGGTGACCTTGCGTTTGGTCCAGCGCAGCACCAGCTGGGCCCAGACGAACTCGGTCGCCCAGATCGCCATGCCGCCGAAGATCACGACCCAGCCGGGACCGGGCAGCGGCAGCATGATGATGCCGGCGACCACGACCGCGAGGCCGACGACGAAGATCCCGACCTGCCAGCTCAGATGCAGGAACCGGCGAGCCCTGATGAACTCCGGGGCCCGGGAACCGAGGGCCTTCTCCTGCTGCTCCGCCGCCCCGTCCGACCTCGCGTCGTTCGCCGCCATGGCCACCTCGCCCGGAGCGTCACTCCCCGTATTCATACAGCCAAACCCTACCCGAGAGATTCGAGTCACCGTAATGGTGGTACTCCGCGATCACACCCTGGGCCGGAAGAGTTACGTAAACGCACGCAAACCACGCAGAGGGGTTTACAACGGCACCGTAGGTGGCATGTCGATTTCGCCGACGTGCGAATCCCCGAGCGCACACTGAGCGAAAGGCCCTGGCGCTTATGAACACCACGGTCAGCTGCGAGCTGCACCTGCGCCTCGTTGTGTCGAGCGAGTCCTCCCTGCCTGTCCCCGCAGGCCTGCGGTACGACACGGCCGACCCCTACGCCGTGCACGCCACCTTCCACACCGGAGCCGAGGAAACCGTCGAGTGGGTGTTCGCCCGCGACCTCCTCGCGGAGGGCCTGCACCGGCCCACGGGCACCGGCGACGTCCGAGTCTGGCCGTCGCGCAGTCACGGTCAGGGCGTCGTCTGCATCGCCCTGAGCTCTCCGGAGGGGGAAGCACTGCTCGAGGCCCCGGCGCGGGCCCTGGAATCCTTCCTGAAGCGGACGGACGCGGCCGTGCCCCCGGGCACGGAACACCGTCACTTCGACCTCGATCAGGAGCTCTCGCACATCCTGGCGGAAAGCTAGGCAGAGGGCTCTCACCGAGCTGCCCGGCGCCGTCCACTCGGGGAGACGGCTCGGGCTCGGACAACAACCGCATAGGGCATGCGCCGCCGCCGCGCCACGGATCACCCGTGGGGCGGCTTCGGCGTGCGCGCCGGGCCCGTGGCCGCCGCCCCCGTCCGCCGGGCGGACGGCTGCGCGATTCCGGTCTCGACCGACCGGTGGCCGGACGGCCCGGTGCGGCTACGATCGGCCAGCATCGGCGGGCGCCCGCCCGCCCCTCCAGGCCAGGGAGCGAAACGTGCTGATCACCCACGACACCCGGTGTGCGCTCGATGCCGTGGTGGATCTGGTGAACACCGCACCGGAGGACGACACCGCCCCGGACGGGCTGCCGGATGTCGCCACCCTCGGGGATTTCGTGCGGAAGCACGAGATCAGCGACGTCGGCGTGCTCTCCGAGTTCGATCTGTCCGCGGTGCGCAAGGCCCGGGGACGGTTCGCCCGGATCTTCGCGGCTCCGGACCCCCGCGCCGCCGCCGCGCTCATCAACGAGCTGGTCGCCGCCGCGGGCACCACTCCCCGGCTCACCGACCACGACGGCTACGACTGGCATGTGCACTACTTCGCCCCCGGCGCCTCGATCGCCGACCATCTGGCGGCGGACTGCGGGATGGCCCTGGCCTTCTTCGTGGTGGCCGGGGAGCAGGAGCGGCTGCGGCGCTGCGAGGCACCGGACTGCCGTCGCGCCTTCGTCGACCTCTCCCGCAACCGGTCACGCCGGTACTGCGACAGCCGCACCTGCGGCAACCGCCTGCATGTGGCCGCCTACCGGGCGCGCCGCAAGGAGGCGGCGGGCTGAGGCCCCCGCCTGCGACGCCGACGCGGCCCCGGCGGGTGGCGCCGGGGACCGCGGGTACGGCTCAGAGCAGCAGCAGGTCGTGCAGCGAGGCCATGAGCAGCAGACACCCGATCACCGCCAGGAAGATCATCAGCGGTGGCTGGGAAAGGGCGAAGAGGCACCCGCGCGGCTCGTCCTGAGGGGGCGCGGCATCACTCTGTGTCGTGTCCAGCATCTCGCGGCGATGATGACGCAGGCGGCGCACCGTACGCGATCAGCGTGCCCGGATTGAGCGGTTGTTCGCCGAATTCCGTGATGTCGGTTTCGGCCGTGATCACTTCCGCGCGCGTGCGGTCCGACTGTGTCGTTTCCGCCGCGGGGCGGTCCTGGCGCGGGAGACGCCGTCAGCCGTGGTGACGTACTGGTGCCGGGCCGTCACCGGCCGTCGGCGCCGCTTCATATGCCGTGCTTCTTGAGGATGGCCTCGATGTCGCTGAAGTCGTCCGAGGGGGTCGCCCGGGGCGCGGCGGCGGGGCGGGAGGCGGGCCGGGCGCCCTGCCCCAGCGAGGGTGCGGACGCGGCGGGCGCCACCGCGCCGGCCGGTGCGGAGCGCGCCGCCGCCCTGCGCTCCTTGCGGGTGCCGCCACCCCTGCGGCGCTCGACCGCGCGGGTGGTCGCGAACAGTGCCCAGGCGGCGCCGAGGACGCCGAAGCCGGCCCAGGCCGTCGGGCTGAAGGCGGTGTCGGCGGCCCACTCGACGACCCCCGTCATCACCAGACCGAGGGGCACCAGTGCGTAGGCCGCGATCCGGGCCGCCGCCAGGAAACGCTTGCGGTACGCCGTGACGGCCGCGATGCCCAGGCCGGCCGCGGCGACGGCGGAACACACGGTCTCGGCAATCATCCGGTCCTCCAGACACGGGACACTCGGGCAGAGGCGGTACGGCTCCGCACCGCTGCGGAAGCGGCACTTCGCTCCTCCATCCTGCACCTGCGGGTGGCCGCCGGGCCATGCCTCAGCCGGACATCAGGGACATCTCCGGGTCGGCTCCTCCCCAGGTGCCGGTGGGCGCCGTACGTCGCGGCGGTGCGGGCCGTCCGGATGGGGGGGCCGGGGCGGGGGCTGGAAGACTGGGGGCATGAGCGACTCCTCCCCCGCGGCCGTCCCGGCGCCCGATTCCGCCCCTCCCGCCGTCGTCCTCGACATCTGGTGCGAGCTCCAGTGCCCGGACTGCCGTACCGCCCTGGCCGATCTCCGTGCCCTGCGCGAGCGCTACGGCGACCGGCTGGAGCCGCGACTGCGGCACTTCCCGCTGGAGAAGCACCGGCACGCCTTCGCCGCGGCCCAGGCCGCCGAGGAGGCCGCGGAGCAGGGGCGGGGCTGGCCGTACGTCGAGGCGGTGCTGGCGCGGGTCGAGGAACTGGACCGCGGGGGAGAACCCTTCCTGGTCGAGGTGGCACGGGAACTGGGTCTGGACGCCGAGGAGTTCGACACGGCGCTCATCGACGGGCGGCACATCCTGATCGTCGACGCCGACCAGGCCGAGGGCAAGGCGATCGGCGTCACCGGCACCCCGACGTACGTCATCGGCGGCGAGCGCCTCGACGGCGGCAAGAGCCAGGAGGGGCTCCGCGAGCGCGTCGAGGAGATCGCGAACCGGCTGCTGGCCGGGCAGGGCTGAGGCGTCTCAGAGCAACTGCTTGTAGAGGGAGTACCCCACCGGCACGTAGCCGAGTGAGTCGTAGAGGCGCTCGGCGGGCGTGTTTCCCTCGAAGACGTTGAGACCGATGACGGGCTTGCCGGCGGCGATCGACTGGGCCTCGGCCAGCAGCATCAGGGTGCGGCCGTGGCCCCGGCCGCGGAAGGACTCGTCGGTCTCGACGTCGAAGACGAAGGCCTTGTCGCCGGCGAAGGACATCCACAGCGTGCCGACCCGGCCGCCCTCGTGCTCCAGGATGCTGAACAGCATGCCCTCGGTGGCCACGCCCCGCGGCAGCAGGTTGTCCCGCCGGGACTTGGCCCAGGCCTCCTCCTCGGGGACACCGCGGTCGATCCAGTCCTGCGCGTACTCCACGACGCCCCGCCGGCGCCAGGGCCCGAACTCGGCCTCGGTCATGGGTCTGGCCCGGCTGCCGTCGGGCAGCCGGGGCGGGACGGTGCCGAGCGGCTTCTCCATCCCGCGGTTGCGGTGGGCGTACCCGAGCGCGTGCGCCAGGCGCAGGGCGGCCTCGGCCTCGGCGGGCACCCGGATCTCGATCCTCCGGCAGCCCCAGCCGCGCGCCACCTCCTCGGCGGCGAGCGCGGCGACCGCGCCCCGGCCACGCCCGCGGTCGGCCTCCTCGACGCGCAGATCGTCGATGCGGGCGACCGCCGGACCGAAGTCGGGATGGGTCGAGAGGTGGACCGCGCCGACGGGGCGGCTGTTCACACACACCTGGAAGCGGCGGGACAGCGCCCCGTCGGCGCTGCGCTGGAGCGGCTCGGTCGGCCGCAGGGTCGTGGTCATCACGGGTGTTCTACCCGCCGGCGCGCCTCGGGTCAGCCGAATAACCGGAGCGGGCGGGGAGAACGACGGCCGGAGAGCTCAGGGGTCCAGGTCGTCGGCCGCCCGCTCGTCGAAGACGCGCATCGCCTTGGCGGTCACGGGCCCCGCGGCGCCCGGCAGTTCGCGGCCGTCGACGCGGTGCACGGCCTGGACGTCCCGCAGGGTGGAGGTGAGGAAGACCTCGTCGGCGCGCTCCAGCACGTCCAGCGGCAGGTCGGTCTCCTTGGCTCCGGTCCACTCGACGGTCAACTCGCGGGTGATGCCCGCGAGGCAGCCGGAGGCGAGCGGCGGGGTGTGGATCTCGCCGTCCAGGACGACGAAGACGTTCGACCCGGTGCCCTCGCAGAGCCGGCCGACCGTGTTGCCGAACAGCGCCTCGCTGGCGCCGTGCCGGTGGGCGCGGGCCAGGGCGACGACGTTCTCGGCGTACGACGTCGTCTTCAGACCGGTGAGGGCGCCGCGCTCGTTGCGGGTCCAGGGGACCGTGACCACGGCCGTGGAGTCGGGGCGGCGGCCGGTCTCGCCGAGGGCGACGACGAGGGTCGGCCCGTCCTCGCCGCGGTCGGAGCCGAGGGGCCCGTGGCCGCCGGTGTAGGTGATGCGCAGCCGGCCGAGCGGCATCGGGTTCGCGGCCAGGACGGCGGCGCAGGCGCGGCGGACCTCGTCGAGGTCGGGGTCGGGCAGGCCGAGACCGCGCGCGGAGCGGGTCAGCCGGTCGAGGTGCCGGGTGAGCGCGAACGTCCCGCCGTCCACCGCCTTCACGGTCTCGAAGACGCCGTCGCCCACGGTCAGTCCGTGGTCGAAGACGGAGACACGGGCGGACTCGCTGTCCTGCAGCCCGCCGTCGAGCCAGATCTTCACGTCAGTCCCTCTCCACTCACCTCGTACGTCCCCGACGCTACCGCGAGCAGCCGGGACGCCTTCAGCTCGGTCTCCCGCCACTCCGCCTCGGGGTCGGAGCCCCAGGTGATGCCGGCTCCGGTGCCGAAGCGCAGGGCGCCGGCCTCGCGGTCGATCCAGAAGGTGCGTATGCCGACGGCCAGCTCGCCGGTGCCCCGGTCGGCGTCGACCCAGCCGACGCCGCCGCAGTACGGGCCGCGCGGCGCCGTCTCCAGTTCGTCGATGATCCGCAGGGCGCTGGACTTGGGGGCGCCGGTGACGGAGCCCGGCGGGAACGCGGCGGCGAGCAGTTCGGGCCAGCCGGCGTTCTCGCGCAGCTCGCCGCGGACCGTGGACACGAGGTGGACCAGGCCCGGGTGCTTCTCCACGGCGCACAGGTCGGGCACGGTGACGCTGCCGGTGGCGCAGACCCGGCCGAGGTCGTTGCGGACCAGGTCCACGATCATCACGTTCTCGGTGTGGTCCTTCTCCAGGAGGTCCGCCTCGGTGCGTCCGGTCCCCTTGATGGGCCCGGACTCCACGACCCGCCCGTCCCGCCGCAGGAACAGCTCCGGGGACGCGGTGGCGATCTCGACCCCGTGCCCCGGCAGCCGAATCGTTCCGGCGTACGGCGCCGGGTTGCCGCGGGCGAGCAGGGCCGTCAGCGCGTCCGGGTCGGCGGCGTGGGGCAGCGGCGCGGACAGCACCCGGCACAGGTTCGCCTGGTAGACCTCGCCGGCCGCGATGTACGCACGGATCCGGCGCACCCCGGCCGTGTACGCCGCGCGGTCCAGGGACGACGTCCAGTCACCGGCCGCGGGCCCCCGCCACTCCCCCGGCACCGGAGCGGGCACCGGCTCGACCCGTACGTCGGCGAAGCGGGCGCAGACCAGACGGCCCTCGAAATCGGCGGAGACGGCCCAGAAACCGGTGGATTCCAGGGCCTGAGGGTCTTCCGTGACGTCGAGGAGGCCGGTGGCGACGCGGTCACCGAAGCGGGCGAGAGGAGGGAGGTGGAGCACGGTGCCGAGTCTAGGGCGGGTGTCCCGGGGGTGGCCCGGGGACGTCCCGGCGGTGGCCCGGGCGGGCGCTCGGCGGGACGCAGCGCAGCACGCTGCACAAACGCGTTTTTGTACTGGCCCCGGAATCCGCTAGAGTTCAACTCGTCGCCGGGCCGCGCGAGCGGGCCGAAACGACAGGCGGACGTAGCTCAGTTGGTAGAGCGCAACCTTGCCAAGGTTGAGGTCGCGAGTTCGAGCCTCGTCGTCCGCTCGAAGGAAGAAGGGGACTTCCCGGTCCCCTACACTCCTGGTGGAGTGGCCGAGAGGCGAGGCAACGGCCTGCAAAGCCGTCTACACGGGTTCAAATCCCGTCTCCACCTCCAAGGACGATTAGCTCAGCGGGAGAGCGCTTCCCTGACACGGAAGAGGTCACTGGTTCAATCCCAGTATCGTCCACTGGATCTTCGGATCCCCCGCGCGATTAGCTCAGCGGGAGAGCGCTTCCCTGACACGGAAGAGGTCACTGGTTCAATCCCAGTATCGCGCACGCAGCATCCACGGTCCCTGGCCGTGATCATTCCCGAGGACGATTAGCTCAGCGGGAGAGCGCTTCCCTGACACGGAAGAGGTCACTGGTTCAATCCCAGTATCGTCCACGCACCGGAGCCCCCGGCCGCCCAGCGCGGTCGGGGGCTCCTTCGTGTGCGCGGCTCAGCTGGAGAAGAGCATGTGCCCGAAGCTCTTGTGGCGCTGGTGCCCGTAGTGACCGCCGTGACCGCCGTGCGGGGCGCCCCAGGCGGGAGCGGCCGGGGCGGCGGGGTACCCCTGCGGGGCGGGCGGGGGCGGCGGGGCCTGCTGGGTCCACTGGGACTCCACGCGGGTCAGCGCCTCCAGCTCGCCGTAGTCGAGGAAGATTCCCCGGCAGTTGCTGCACTGCTCGATCTGGACGCCGTTGCGGTTGTACGTGTGCATCGGTGCGTGGCACTTCGGACACTGCATGTTTCGGCTCAACTCCTCGCCGGTCGGTCCTGCTTCGCCTGTCACCAGGACAGACTCTGTCCCGCTGCGGTCGGTTGCACCCTACTGCGCGGAGTCCGGCGCCGACGGGGCCGGTACCGGGCCCATGCGCGCGCAGGCGTCGACGAGGGCCCGCTCGACCTCGTCCAGTTCCCTGCCCGCGGCGAGGGCCTTGGTGAGGGCACGGGCGGCGGTCTGGACGGTGAGGGCGCGGGCCGGGACGTCGAGGGCGGGCCAGGGGTCGCCGTCGGCGGGGACGGCGGAGCCGCCGGCCTGCCGGTAGGCGGACAGGAAGCGGGTCCACTCCTCGGGCGGGAGCAGCCCGCAGGCATACCAGGCGGCGGGGCGGGCCAGGTCCCAGGCGGGGACGCCGACGCCCAGGTCGTCGACGTCGATGAGGCGCCACGGGCCGTCGGGGGCGGGGTGGCGGACCAGTTGCCCGAGGTGGAGGTCGCCGTGGCAGACGGTGGTGTCGTCGGGCATCGGGGCCTCGCCGCGGGCCCAGGCGGGCAGGCGGGCCCAGGCGTCCAGGACGGGGCCGGCCCCGGGGCGGTCCCCCGCCCCGCGGAGGCGGGCCACGGCGCGGGCGGCCTTGGCGGGGCCGCGCATCGGAGGCAGCGGGGTCGGGGCGGGGGTGCGGTGGAGGCGGGCGAGGAGGCTGCCGGCGGCTTCCCAGGGGGCGGCGTCCGGGTCCTGCGGGTCCACGGGGGCGCCGTACGGCCAGAAGGTGACGAGCCGGGTGTCCAGGACGGTGGGCGTCGGGGTGAGCGGGGGCAGGAGGATGTCGGGGAGGCGGGCGGCGGCGGTGAGGCGGGGGACGAGGGCGGCGGGGTCGGTGTCCGGGGCGTGGGCCTTGGCGACGGTGTCGGCGTGGCGGACGACGGTGGCGTCGGGGCGGTCGGCGAGGGTGGCCGCCCCGCAGGGGCAGGCGGGGGTGCGGGTGTGCGCGTGGGCTCGGGCGCGGGAGGTGAGTCCGGCGAGCAGGGGGTGGGTGGGCACAGGGCTCCTGGGGCGGTGCGGGTCTGCCCCGCAGGGTATCGGGGGTGCTGCTGTGGGTGAGCGGGTCTCTCGCCCCCGCCGCCCCTTCCCGTCCCTGAGGGCTGCCGCCCCCAGACCCCCGCTTCGGCCCTGAACGGGACGCGTCCTCGAACGCCGGACGGGCGGGGCTCGCCGGGCGGGGCGCGTTGTGGGTGGTTTCCGAAACGGCAATGCCGGCGCAGCTCCCCAGCTGCGCCGGCATTTCTTGCCGTCCGCCGCACCCCCGTCCCCACGGGGTTTCATGGATGGATGTCCCCGCCCGGACCGCTCTTCCGGGCCTGGGGTCGCCGCTCAGCGCCCCAGCATCGCACCCACGGACGACGCCTGTGTGGCCACTGTCTCCCAGCCGTCGAAGACGACGAGGAGCAGGACCGCCAGGGGAAGGGCCATGACCGTCGCCACCAGGGGGTGGCGGCGGCCCGTACGGCGGGGTCGCGCGGTGCGGAGGTGCGTCCGCGGTGCCGTGTGGGCCATGGTCCCTCTCCTGACCGTTCTCGGTTGTCCTTGGCGAGCGGCGGGTGTCTGACCTCGGGGGACGAGTGCTGCACCCGCCGCTCGACCTCCAATCTAGGCGTGCGGCGGGCGCCGGGCGTCATGCCCTCGTACCGATTGCCGGGCCTCCCGGAGGATGAGCCGTGACCTGCGGAGTACTCCCCTGGGTGGAGACGTGGTCACGGCTCTCGGGGTCTTCCCGGAGGGGGTGCCCGGTGCGGGCCGGTTTTCCCCAACTGTCCTCACCGGGTGACTTCGCTCACTTCCGTCACCCCTGCGGGCACCCCGGTCCCCACCCGGCGGCCCGCTCGACCGGTCGCCCCGTCAGGGGTTGGCGCCGTCCCGCCGGCGTCGGCGGCGCTCTGCGTCCGGTCGGCCCCCAAGGGGTCAATCCCCCTTCCGCGACCGGCGGTTGTGATCACGGGAAAAGCGAAGTGAGCCTGCCCGCCGGGTCGCTGACCCCTCTTCACGTCCGCTGCCCGGCACGGACAATCGGTGGGACCGAGAGGGCGCGGCCTCTGCGCGCGAGCGGCCGTGGAAACGTAAGCTGTGCCACGTCACACGGACCGGGCAGCGGGGATGAACATGGCGATGATGCGCCTGAGGCGCGAGGACCCGCGCGTCGTCGGCTCGTTCAAGCTTCACCGACGGCTCGGCGCGGGCGGGATGGGCGTCGTCTACCTGGGCTCCGACAAGAAGGGGCAGCGGGTCGCGCTGAAGGTGATCCGGCCCGATCTGGCCGAGGACCAGGAGTTCCGGTCGCGGTTCGCGCGTGAGGTGTCGGCGGCACGGCGGATCCGGGGCGGGTGCACCGCCCGGCTGGTCGCGGCGGACCTGGACGCCGACCGGCCGTGGTTCGCCACCCAGTACGTGCCCGGCCCCTCGCTGCACGACAAGGTCGCCGACGACGGTCCCCTCGGGGCGGCCGAGCTGGCGTCGATCGGGGCCGCCCTGTCGGAGGGGCTCGTCGCCGTTCACGAGGCCGGGGTCGTGCACCGGGACCTGAAGCCCTCGAACATCCTGCTCTCCCCCAAGGGCCCGCGGATCATCGACTTCGGCATCGCCTGGGCGACGGGTGCCTCCACGCTCACGCACGTCGGTACGGCGGTCGGCTCCCCCGGGTTCCTCGCGCCGGAGCAGGTGCGCGGTGCGCTCGTCACGCCGGCCACCGACGTCTTCTCGCTCGGCGCCACCCTCGCCTACGCCTCGACCGCCGACTCCCCCTTCGGGCACGGCAGTTCCGAGGTGATGCTGTACCGGGTGGTGCACGAGGAGCCCCATCTGCACGGCGTCCCCGACGCCCTGGCCCCGCTGATCCAGGCCTGTCTGGCGAAGGATCCGCAGGAGCGGCCCAGCACGCTCGACCTCTCGCTGCGGCTGAAGGAGATCGCGGCCCGTGAGGCCCACGGTCCGGCCGAGGTGCGGCCGCCCGCACCGCGTGCGGGCGAGGCCGACCGGGCCACCGGGCGGCTGGCCGACACCGGCTACCCGGAGCGCACACTGCGGCAGCCCGGTCCGCCGCCGTCCCGCGGCGGGGTGCCGTCCTCACGCGGGACCGTGCCGCCCAGGGGCGGGACGCCCTCGCGCGGCGGCGGCACCCCCTCGTCCCGTTCGGGGGCCCGGCCGACCCCGGCCTCGCGGAACACGGGCTCCTCCCGGAACACGGGCTCCTCCCGCAACACCCGTTCCGGCAGCGGCGGCAGACCCGCGCCGCGCAGCGGGACCGGCCGACGGACACCGCGCGCCACGGGCACCGGGCTGCGGCCCGCCAATCCGCGGCTGCTGCGGCAGCGGCTGTTCGTCTTCGTCGTGGTGACGCTGCTCGTGGCGCTCGGCATCGCGGTCGTCCAGGGCTGTCAGGGCCCGGCCCGGGGACTCGGCGACGAGAACGACGTCGTACGGCACCGGCACCAGGCACAGGCGGACGTGCGGGAGGCCGGTGGCGGGCCCGGCGGGCGGTCGCCCGCGAGGGCGGACGGAGCCTATGCCGACGGGCGGCCCGTCGCCACGGCGTAGAAGGCGACGGCGGCCGCGGCGCCCACGTTGAGGGAGTCGACGCCGTGGGACATGGGGATGCGGACCCACGCGTCGGCGGCGACCAGGGCCTGGGTGGAGAGGCCGTCGCCCTCCGCGCCGAGCATGAGCGCGACCCGGTCCATGGTGTGGGGCGCCGCCTCGTCCAGGCTGCCGGCCTTCTCGTCGGGGGTGAGGGCGAGCAGCGTGAAGCCGGCCTCGCGGACCGGGTCCAGGCCCTTGGGCCAGGTGTCCAGGCGGGCGTACGGCACGGAGAAGACCGCGCCCATCGAGACCTTCACGCTGCGGCGGTACAGGGGGTCGGCGCAGTCCGGGGAGAGCAGGACCGCGTCCATGCCGAGGGCCGCCGCGGAGCGGAAGATCGCGCCGACGTTGGTGTGGTCGTTGACCGATTCCATGATCACGACGCGGCGGGCGGTGGGCAGGAGTTCCGCCGCGGCCGGAAGCGGCTTGCGCTGCATGGAGGCCAGGGCACCACGGTGGACGTGGTAGCCGGTGACCCGCTCGGCGAGCTCCGGGCTGACGGCGTAGACCGGGGCCGGGAGCTCGTCGATGACGTCGCGCATGACGTCGACCCACTTGGCGGACAGCAGCATCGAGCGCATCTCGTAGCCGGACTCCTTGGCCCGTCTGATGACCTTCTCGCCCTCGGCGATGAACAGGCCCTCGGCGGGCTCGCGCCTGCGGCGCAGCTCCACGTCGGTCAGGCCGGTGTAGTCGCGCAGGCGCGGGTCGTCGGGATCCTCGATGGTGATGAGATCGGCCACAGCGGTGATACTGCCTTGTCCTGAGTGCGGTGCCAACGGCCTGACAGGGGTCCGTTACCGGGGGTTACGTACCGGCGGTCACGCCGGGGCCGGCAGGCCGACGCCGACGACCTCACCGATGACGATGACCGCGGGCGGCCTGACCTCCTGGGTGCGGACCGTCTCGGCGACCGTCGTCAGGGTCGCGTCGACGCGGCGCTGGGCCGCCGTCGTGCCCTCCTGGACGAGCGCGACCGGCGTGCCGGCCGGCTTGCCGTGCGCCATCAGCGTCTCCGCGATCTTCCCTATCTTGTCGACCCCCATCAGGATCACCAGCGTGCCGGTGAGCTTGGCGAGGGAGGGCCAGTCGACCAGGGAACGCTCGTCGTCGGGGGCGACGTGGCCGCTGACCACGGTGAACTCATGGGCGACCCCGCGGTGGGTGACCGGAATGCCGGCCGCACCGGGGACGGAGATCGAACTGGAGATGCCGGGGACCACCGTGCAGGCGATGCCGGCCTCGGCGAGGGCCTGGAGTTCCTCCATGCCGCGGCCGAAGACGTACGGGTCTCCGCCCTTGAGCCGGACGACCGACTTGCCCTGCCTGGCGTGCTCGATCAGCGCGTTGTTGATGGCCTCCTGGGCCATGTACCGCCCGTACGGGATCTTCGCGGCGTCGATCACCTCGACGTGCGGGGGGAGTTCGGCGAGGAGGTCGCGCGGGCCGAGGCGGTCCGCGATGACGACGTCCGCCTCGGCGAGGAGGCGGCGGCCGCGGACCGTGATCAGGTCGGGGTCGCCGGGGCCGCCGCCGACGAGGGCGACGCCAGGGGTGCGGGTGCGGTGGTGGGGCGCGACCAGGGTGCCGTCGCGCAGTCCCTCGACCACCGCGTCGCGGATGGCCGCGGTGCGCCGGGGGTCACGGCCCTTGGCGTCCGTGGTCAGCACGGCGACGGTGACGCCCTCGCTGTGGCCCGTCGCGGGGGTCCAGGCGGTGGCCGCGTCGGCGTTGTCGGAGCGCACGCACCACACGCGGTGACGCTCCGCCTCGGCGGAGGCGGCGGCGTTGGCGTCGGGGTCGCTGGTGGCGATCAGGGCGTACCAGGCGTCGGCGAGGTCGCCGGGGGCGTAGACCCGACGCTCCCAGGTGATCTCACCCGCGTCCGCCATCGCCTCGACGGAGGGGGTCGCCTCGGGGGACACGAGGAGGACGTCCGCGCCCGCGGCGATCAGGGCCGGCAGGCGTCGCTGGGCGACCTGGCCGCCGCCGACGACGACCACGCGGCGGCCGGTGAGGCGGAGGCCTACGGGGTAGGCGGGGTGTTCGGCCATGAGGGGCGGCTCCTCGAACGGGCGGAGGCGGGCGCTGCGGCTCTGGAGCGGCCCTGACGTGCGCATTTTAGAGGTGCGTTCAGCGTACGGCGGGGTCGGGGGCATGCAGGAGCGCATGCCCCCGACCTCGGGGGCGTCCTACTTCTCGGTCACTCCCGCCGAGTCGAAGGTCGCCACCTCGTGCATCGCCCGTGCCGTGCTCTGGACCAGCGGAAGGGCCAGCAGGGCGCCGGTGCCCTCGCCCAGGCGGAGGTCGAGGTCGACGAGGGGGCGCAGACCCAGCTTGTTGAGGGCGGCGACGTGACCGGGCTCGGCGCTGCGGTGGCCCGCGATGCAGGCCGCGAGGACCTCGGGGGCGATCGCGCGGGCGACCAGTGCGGCGGCGCCGGCGCTCACCCCGTCCAGGATCACGGGCGTGCGCAGGGACGCGCCGCCCAGCAGGAGGCCGACCATCGCCGCGTGCTCGAAGCCGCCGACCGCCGCGAGCACCCCGATGGGGTCGGCCGGGTCGGGCTGGTGGAGTTCCAGGGCGCGGCGGACGACCTCGGTCTTGCGGGCGAGGGTCTCGTCGTTGATGCCGGTGCCGCGGCCGGTGACCTCGGCCGGGTCGGCGCCGGTGAAGACCGAGATGAGGGCCGCGGAGGCCGTCGTGTTGGCGATGCCCATCTCGCCCGTGAGGAGGGCCTTGTTGCCGGCCGCCACCAGGTCGCGGGCCGTCTCGATGCCGACCTCGATGGCCTGCTTGGCCTCCTCGCGGGACATCGCGGGGCCGGTCGTCATGTCGGACGTGCCCGCGCGGACCTTGCGGGGCAGCAGGCCGGGGGTGGCCGGGAGGTCGGCCACGACGCCGACGTCCACGATGCAGACCTCGGCGCCCACCTGGTTCGCGAAGGCGTTGCAGACCGCGCCGCCGCCGAGGAAGTTGGCCACCATCTGCGCGGTGACCTCCTGCGGCCAGGGGGTGACGCCCTGGGCGTGCACCCCGTGGTCGCCGGCGAAGATCGCGACGGCCGCGGGCTCCGGGATGGGCGGCGGGCACTGGCGGGACAGCCCGGACAGCTGCGCGGAGATGATCTCCAGCATGCCGAGCGCGCCGGCCGGCTTCGTCATGCGCTTCTGCCGTTCCCAGGCCTCGCCGAGCGCCTTGGCGTCCAGCGGGCGGATCCCCGCGACGGTCTCGGCGAGCAGGTCGTGCGGGTCCTCGCCGGGCAGCGCGCGGCGGCCGTAGGTCTCCTCGTGGACGACCCACGACAGGGGACGGCGCTTGGCCCAGCCGGCCTGCATCAGCTCGGGCTCGTCCGGGAACTCGTCGACGTACCCGACGCAGAGGTAGGCGACGACGTCGAGGTGTTCGGGCAGACCGAGGGCGCGGACCATCTCGCGCTCGTCGAAGAAGCTGACCCAGCCGACGCCGAGGCCCTCGGCGCGGGCCGCCAGCCACAGGTTCTCCACGGCGAGCGCGGAGGAGTACGGCGCCATCTGGGGCTGGGTGTGGCGGCCCAGGGTGTGGCGGCCGCCGCGGGTCGGGTCGGCGGTGACGACGATGTTCACCGGCGTGTCGAGGATGGCCTCGATCTTCAGTTCCTTGAACTGCTTGGCCCGGCCCTTGGGCAGGGACTTCGCGTAGGCGTCCCGCTGCCGCATCGCCAGCTCGTGCATCGCGCGCCGGGTCTCGGCGGAGCGGATCACGACGAAGTCCCAGGGCTGCGAGTGGCCGACGGAGGGCGCGGTGTGGGCGGCCTCCAGGACGCGCAGCAGCACCTCGTGCGGGATGGGGTCGCTGCGGAAGCCGTTGCGGATGTCCCGGCGCTCGCGCATGACCTTCAGGACGGCTTCGCGCTCGGCATCGTCGTACGCGGGGGCGGCGGGGCCGGTGGACTCCCGTACCTCTTCCACTGCGGCCGTGCTCTCTTCCTGGTCGGTGGCCCCGGTGTCCGGGTCCTCCGGGGCCTCCGGTTCCTCCGCGTTCTGCGCGGCCTGCGGGTCGGGCTCCTGCACGGGGTCGGCCTCCACGGCGACGGGGTCCGGGGCGGCGGGGTCCGGGGCGGCGGGGTCCGGGGCAGCGGGGTCCGCTTCGCGGGGGGCGGGGATGTCCGCCGGCGGGGCGACGGCGGGCGGCGCGGCCGGGGTCGCCTCGGGAAGGGACGCCTGCTCGGCCACTGCCGCCTCGGGTGCGGGCACCTCGACCACGGCTGCCTCGGGCGCCGCTGCCTCGGGCGTGACCTCGGGGGTCAGCGGCTCGTCGTCGGTGGGGAGCACGAGGGCGTGCGGCGGGGTGGGAGCGAGGTGCGGGGTGGTCGGCACCGTGCCCTCCACCGGCACGAACTGGCCCAGCGGCTGGTGCGGCTGGGGCTCCGGGGAAGGGACGTGCTCCGTGGGCGGGAGGACCGCCGCGGCGGGAGCGGCAGGCGTCGGGTCCGCCTGCGGTGCGTCCTGGGCCGTCGCCACGACGGAACCGGAGGCGTCCGGGCTCTGGGACGCGGGGTCCTCCGTGAGGTGGACGGGGTCCTGCGGGTGCTCCTGCTGCTGCGCGGCCGGGGCGGGGTGGACGTCCTGCGCGAGGTGGACGTCCTGCGCGGGCTGGGCGAGGAAGGCGTCCAGGGCGGATTCGGCGGGCCGGGCGCTCGGGGCGGGCTCGGCGGGCAATTCCGTCCCGGTGTGCTCCGGGGCCGTCTGCTCGGACTCCGGCTGATGGCCCGGCTGCTGGACCGCCTGGTGGCCCGGCTGCTGGGCAGGGGCCGGCTCGGCGAGGGCGGCCTCGGGGGCGGGGGTCTCGGCGGCCGGGGGTACCGGGCCGGGCACGACGACGTCCGGTGCCGGGGCGGGGGTTTCCGGCGCGGGGGCTTCCGGCGCGGGGGCTTCCGGCGCGGGCACGACGGTCACCGGCTCGGGCAGCGGCGCGGCCGATTCCGGCGCGGGCGCGGCCGCCTCCGGCGCGGGGACCGCGTGCTCGGGCGCCTGGCCCGGGGCGGGTACGGCTCCGGCCGCCTGGGAGGCGTCCGGGGTCGGGGTCAGGCCTGCCGGGGGCTCCTGCGCGGGATCCGGCGTGACGACGGCCTCGGGCACCTGGGGAGCTTCCGGAACCTGAGGGGCGACGGGTACGGCGGCCTCCGGGGCCTGAGGAACGACGGCTTCGGCGGCCGCCGGGGCCTGCGGAGTCGGCGCGATCTCGGCGGCGGGTGCCTCGGGGGTCGCGGCGGGCGCCGGAGTCCCGGGCGCCGGCACCTCCGCGGGCGCCTCGACCGCCTCGGCGGGCGGTGCCGCCTCGGCGGCGGGGACCGCGTCCGCGTCGGGGGTCCGGGAAGCGTCGGGCCCCTGAGGAGCCCCGGGCGCCGAGGCGTCCGGCGCGGGCTCGGGTACCTGCGCCACCGGCTCCGGGCCCGGGCCGGGCACGGCGTCGGAGGTCCGGGCCGGGTCCGCCGGCTGCGGCACCGGGGCCGTGGGCACGGTCGCCTCGGCGGCCGCGGGCCCGGCGGCCTCCGGTGTCCGGGGCGTCCGCGCGGGGTCCTCGGGCTGCGGGGCGCCCGTCTCCGAGGCCAGGCGGTCCATGACCGCCTGGGCCGCGCCCCGCTGCTCGGGCTGCTGAGCCGCCGGGGCAACCGTTTCCGCGGGGGACGCCCCCGGGACGGCCTGCGTCTGGGCGGCGGGCTGCGCGCCCCACGGCGCCGCGCCCTGCGGAGGCATGTCGCGCAGGTGCTGGACGTCGAGGTACTCCGGCCCGGAGGCGGGCGTGCCCGGGTGGCGTACCGGTGCGCCCGCGGGGCCGCGGTCGGCGAGGGAGCGGACCGGGCTCGCGGAGGTGTCGGGGATGGGCGGGCCGAGGTGCAGGGGGCGGCGCGGTGCCGCGGGCGGCGCCGACGGGTTCGGGAGGCGGACGGCACCGAGGTCGACGGAGCCGGTGTCACGGCCCGCCGTCTCGTGCGGGCCGGGTTCGTGCACCGCCTCGACCACGGGCTCCGGCGCGGGCGGCGCCACCTCGTTGCCCCAGGCGCTCTGGGCGCCGGGCAGCAGCAGCAGGTCTTCGTCCTGGGCGGTGGTCTCGGAGAGGTAGGTGTACGCGCCGGGCGCGGGGACGCCCTGCTGATCCACCATGCCTGCGTTCTCCGGCAGTCCCTCGCCCGGAACCTGGCCGGTGTCGGTCATGCGTACCCCTCGCCCATCGGTTAGTGCTCCTACGACCAGCTCACCCGGAACGGCGCACCGACCGCCCCGTGGTGAAGAACGAGCGTCCGCGCCCAGCGGCACGAACGACCCGCCCGGAAAAGACGACAAAGCCATTCAGTGGCATTGTCGCGGCCGTTGCCGCGTCGCGACAGCTTGATCCGCGACGCTCCGCTGTGGACTGCGCCACGTTGCGCGCCCTCAGGTTCTGCCGTACCACACCCACCCCGGAACAGACGCGTTTTGCGGACATCGACCGAGGAGAAGCCGGGTGCCCGAATGCGGTACGACGATCGGCCAGCCTACCGCGCGCGGCAGGACGACAGGATCACGGGGAGGGCGGACCGGGTCGGTCCGAACGGTCCGGCAGAACCCCGCTGAGCAGGAACGCGACGCTCCGCTCCGTCTCCGTCCAGGCCCGCGTGTCGAGTTCGACGGACTGCACGAGCGCGCACTGCACGCGGTAGCCGTGCTCGGTCAGGTCGCGGCCGACGCGTTCGGCGGCGTCGCGGGTCATGGCGTGGGTGACGATGCGCTGCGGGCGGCGGTCGGCGACCGCCGAGACGACGGCCGCTCCCCCGCCGCCGACGCGGACGACGTCCGGTTCGGGCAGGTCCTCCAGGACGTGCGGGGCGGTGCCGCGGACGATCTGGAGCTGGACGCCGAAGCGGCGCGCGGCGGCGTCGGTGCGGGCGCACGCCTCCAGGGCTCGGTCGACGGCGATGACGGCCGCCCCGGCCCGCGCGGCCTCGGTGGCGAAGGCGCCGCTGCCGCAGCCGATGTCCCAGACGAGGTCGCCCACCCGCGGTCCGAGCCGGGCGAGCTGGGCCGCCCGCAGCAGTTCCGCCTCCCCCTCGCCCAGTCCGCCGCCGTACTCCCCGGCGGGCAGGGTCCAGCCGCGGGGGCCGGTGCCCGGGTCGCGGCCGGCGATCCAGCCGCCGTCGCCCGCCGGCGGCGTGCCGGTGGTGCCGCCGATGACGATGACGACGTTGGGGTCGCGCCAGGTGTGGTCGGCGGCCTTCTCGGAGGTGACGACGCTGACCTGTTCGCGGTCGGTGCCGAGTTCCTCGCAGACGACGAAGGTGCGGTGGACGCCCTCCATGAGCAGTCCCAGCTCGGCGGGGCCGGCACCGGGTGAGGTGAGGACGGCGACCTTGGGGTGGGCCCGGCACACGTTCACCGCCCGGCGCAGGGTGCGTCGGTGCGCGACGACCACCTGGGCGTCGTCCCAGGGCATGCCGGCGCGGGCGAACGCGGCGGCGACGGAGGAGACGGCCGGGACGACCTCGACCTCCAGGCCGAACTCGGGGGCGCGCAGGGTCCGTACGACGCCGAAGAAACCGGGGTCGCCGTCGGCGAGGACGACGGCCGTGCCGCGGTGGCCGGCGATGCGGCGGGCGGCGAGGGCGACGCTGCCGAGGCGGATGCGTTCGGCGGCGGGGGGAACTTCGGGCAGTGCCAGGTGGTGGGCGGCACCGGCCACCAGGGTGGCGGCACCCAGGGCCGAACGGGCGGCGGCGGTCGGCGGCGAGCCGTCCCAGCCGATCACCGTGACGCGGTCGGCCATCGTCGTATGTCTCCCGTGGGTCTGCGCGGCTGGCGGGGCTGGCGGGGTTCCGTGAGAGTACCTGGTCGTACGGGGCGGGCGGCGTCGGTGCGGCGTCCGGAGGTCAGTTCCAGTCGCCGTACGACGGGTAGCCGCCGCTCTCCGTGAGGTGCTCCCCCGCGCCCTCGATGTCCTCCGGGAGGAGGCTCCACACGATGAAGTCGGTGCGCGCCTCGCTCCAGGTGCCGTCGTCGGCGCGCACGCGCGCTATGCAGGCGCCGCGCAGGACGCCTTCGCTGATGCAGCCGATCTTCTGCGCGACCTGCTGCGAGGCGGTGTTGTCGGCGGCCGTGCGCAGCTCGATGCGTTCGAGCTTCTGGTCGGTGAGCAGCCACTGGGCGGTGGCGAGCGCGGCCTCGGAGGCGTAGCCCTCGCCGCGGGCCCAGGGGGCGATGATGTACGACAGTTCGGTGGACCGTACGTGCCAGTTGGTCCTGCCGAGCTGGATGACGCCGACGAGCCGCTGGGTGAGGAACTCGGTGACGGCGAGGTCGAGTCCGCGTCCGGAGGTGCGTTCGGCGGGGGCGTACTCGGTGATCCAGGCGCGGGCGTTCTCGGCGGTGAAGGGCTGGGGGACGGAGGTCCAGGCCGTGACCTGTTCGTCGTTCATCATCTCGGCCAGTGCGGGCACGTCGTCCTCGTCGAGGGGACGCAGCACCAACCGCTCCGTGCTGATGGAGATGCTGGGGAAGGTGCTCGTCATGCGCCGCTCCGTAACCTTCGAAACCGTCAGGGTCCGACCTGGTTGGCCGTCAGGCCCGCTGAACTGCTCAGCATGCAGCATGAAAGCACCGGGTCGCACCACGGGGTCCGCGCCGGCGGACGGCGCGGACCCCGTGCTGAACTCGTTCGTCCACGTCAGGACTTGACCGGCCGGGACGGAGCCGGAACCCGGGTCAGAAGGACGCGATGACGGAACCGGCGTACTTGTTCTCGATGAACTTCTTGACCTCGGGAGAGGTGAGGAGCTTCGCGAGCTTCCGCACGCGCGGGTCGTCCTCGTTGCCCTCCTTGACGGCGAGGAAGTTGCCGTAGGGGTTGTCCGTGGCGGACTCCAGGACGAGGGCGTCCTTCGAGGGCTTCAGGTCGGCCTCGATGGCGTAGTTGCCGTTGATGACGGCGGCGTCCACGTCGTCCAGGGAGCGCGGGGTCTGCGCCGCCTCCAGCTCCTTGAACTTGAGGTTCTTCGGGTTCTTGGCGATGTCGGCGGGGGTCGCGGAGTTGCCCGCGCCGTCCTTGAGCGTGATGAGGCCGTTCGCGGCGAGCAGCTTCAGGGCGCGTGCCTCGTTGACGGTGTCGTTCGGAACGGCGACGGTCGCGCCGCTCTTGAGGTCGCCCACGCTCTTGAACTTGTGGGAGTAGAGGCCGAGCGGCTCCAGGTGGACCGTGACGACGGGCACGATGTGGGTGCCGTTCTTCTTGTTGAAGTCGTCGAGGTAGGGCTGGTTCTGGAAGTAGTTGGCGCCCACCGAGCCGTCCTCCGTCGCCGTGTTCGGCGTGACGTAGTCGGTGAACTCCTTGACCTCCAGGTCGAGGCCCGCGTCCTTGGCCAGCTCGTCCTTGACGAAGGTGAGGATCTCGGCGTGCGGGACGGGGCTCGCGGCGACGACCAGCGGGCCGCTCGTGCCGGCGGAGCCGGAGCCGGAGTCCTTGTCCGAGCCGCACGCGCTGAGCCCGAGGGTGAGGGCTCCGACGGCGAGGACAGCGGTGGTGATCTTGGCGGTGTTACGCACGAAAAGTGCCTTTCCTGAGGTGGTGCGTCCCCGCGGTGGGTGTGCGGGGGAGAACGGGGGGTGGCGCAGGGGGTGCGGTCGGGGCCGCGGTCAGCTCTTCCTGACGGCGTCGGTGGCGACCGTGCCGGGCAGGACGCCGCGCAGCGGCCTGAAGAGGAGCAGGGGGCCGCCCTTGCCGCTGCGCCGGTGCAGGGAGCGGGCCGCGAGGTCGCCGCCGAACTGGAGCAGGGAGATGACGACGGCCAGGACGGCGACGGTGATCCACATCAGGCCGGTCTCGAAGCGCTGGTAGCCGTAGCGGATCGCGATGTCGCCCAGGCCGCCCGCACCGACGGTGCCCGCCATGGCGGAGTAGCCGATCAGGGCGACGACGGTCGTGGTGGCGCCGGAGATCAGGGACGGCAGCGCCTCGGGGACGAGCACGCTGCGGACGATCTTCCAGGTGCTGCCGCCCATGGACTGCACGGCTTCCACGAGCCCGCCGTCGACCTCGCGGACGGACATCTCCACCAGCCGCGCGAAGAAGGGGATCGCGCCGATCGCGAGCGGCACGATGGCGGCCTCGCGGCCGATGGTCGTCCCGGTCAGCCAGCGGGTGAAGGTCATCAGCGCGACCATCAGAATGATGAACGGCATCGAGCGGGCGACGTTCACGACCTGCCCGATCACCTTGTTGGCGACGACGTTCTGCAGCAGGCCGTCCCGGTCGGTGAGGACCAGGAGGATCCCGAGCGGAAGACCGCCGACGACGGCGATGAGCGTGGACCAGCCCACCATGTAGAGGGTGTCCCAACACGCCTGCTCCAGCAGGGGCTGCATTTCGGACCAGGTCACTTGGCACCGTCCTTCACCAGCTGGGGCCGCTCGTCGGCGGCGCCCGGCACGTCGATCCGAAGACCCTGTTCACGCAGGAAGCCGATCGGCACCACGTTGTCCTCGTAGCGGCCGGGCAGTTCGATGCGCATCCGGCCGACCTGGAGGCCGCCGACGGTGTCGATGGCCGCGCCCAGGATCGAGATGTCGATGTTGTAGGTGCGCGACAGCTGGGAGATGACCGGCTGGGTCGCGGCCTCGCCCTGGAAGGTGACGTCGAGGACGGTCCGGTCGCCGCCGGTCGCCTCGCCGCCCACCGGGAAGAGCGCGGCGGCCAGCTGGGAGCCCGGCGTGGCGAGCAGCTCGCCGACGGTGCCGGACTCGACGACGCGGCCCCGCTCCATGAGCGCCGCGGAGTCGCAGATCGACTTCACCACGCCCATCTCGTGGGTGATGAGCAGGACCGTCAGGCCCAGCTGCCGGTTCAGGTCGCGCAGCAGCTGGAGGATCGAGCGGGTGGTCTCCGGGTCGAGGGCGCTGGTGGCCTCGTCGGAGAGCAGCACCTTGGGGTCGCCGGCGAGGGCGCGGGCGATGCCGACGCGCTGCTTCTGGCCGCCGGAGAGCTGGGCGGGGTAGGCGCCCGCCTTGTCGGCGAGACCGACGAGGTCGAGCAGTTCGAGCGCCTTGCGGGAACGTTCCTTCCCCGACTTTCCGAGGATTTCCAGCGGCAGCTCGACGTTGTCCCGCACGGTCCGCGACGACAGCAGGTTGAAGTGCTGGAAGACCATGCCGATACGGCTGCGCGCCTCGCGCAGTTCCCGGCCGGCGCGCGGGCCGCGGCCGGCGAGGGCGGTGAGGTCCTGGCCGGCGACGGTGACCGTGCCGGAGGTGGGGCGCTCCAGGAGGTTGACGCAGCGGATCAGCGAGGACTTGCCGGCGCCGGACTGGCCGATGACGCCGTACACCTCGCCTTCGCGGACGTGCAGATCGACGCCGTCGAGGGCGGTGACCTCACGGCCGCGTGAGCGGTAGACCTTGCTCAGGCCCGTGGTGGTGATCACGTGGGTTTCCGTCACTGTCGAGTGCGCGGGCGTGGGTGTGCCCGGGCACGGATGCATTCGGTCAGGGACGCGACACGGTTCTCGCGGTGGCGATGGAACCGGGGGAGAACATGTGCGCGATGGGTCTCCCCGCGCCGTCCGGGCAGCGGGGAGGTGCCTCGTCACGTACGCGGGGGTACGGACGTGCCACGGCGTCTCGCTTCGGGGCGCGAGCTCGGGGTGGTGCGGGGGCCCTCTAGAAGGCGCACATTCGACACGTACAACGAGCACCGGGCGTCATGGTCGCCTCGGTCGCAAGGGTGCGGCTGCTCGTCGTGGTCATGCGATCAGTAAAGCAGACCTACGGTCCTGACAAGGTCCGGTCGTCCACATGCTGGACAGTCGTGGACAGTGCGTCCGCACAACCGGAGTCCCCCGCTCCTTCAACGCCGACCAGTGCGGACAAGGAGGACGGGGCCTCTTCGCGGCGGCCGGACCCGGGTCCGCCGCCGTGGCGGGTTGTGGTCAACGCCACGGCCGCCGCCGGGTCCGGCGCGCGGCGCGGGCCCGGCCGTGGGGGCCGCATACGGCCGTAATAAGGTCACTGCATGCTCGCTGCCCTGACGCTGACGACCGGTGTCGCCGCGCTGCTGCTCGCCGCCTGGTGCGGCTGGGCGGCCTACCGTGACCAGCCGACGAAGGACTGGCACTTCATCGGGATGGCCGTGGTCTCGGTGCTGGCACTGGCGCAGCTGGTCGTCGGGATCGTGCTGCTGGCGCGGGGCGAGGACCCGGCGCAGGGCACGACGATCTTCGTGGCGTACCTGCTGGGCGCGTTCGCGTGCGTCCCGGCGGCGGGGTTCATGTCGCTGGCGGAGCGGACCCGGTGGGGTTCGGTGACGGTCGCGGCCGGCGGGGTCGTGCTCGCCGTCCTGGAGGTGCGGCTCCATGACATCTGGGGAGGCTGAGGTGACGTCCGTGGAGGAGAAGCCGGCGCGGCTGATCGGCGGGCCCGGTCTGCTGCTGGTCTGGTTCTACGGCGTGATGGTGGTCGGCGCGGTGTCGCGGTCGGCGTACCAGATCGCGACGGAGTTCGACCGGGCGCCGCTCGCGTACTCGCTGTCCGCGGCGGCCGGTCTGGTGTACGGCTTCATCACGTACTCGCTGGTGCGGGGCGGCGAGACGGCCCGCAGGGCGGCGCAGGTGTGCTGCGCCGCCGAGCTGGCGGGCGTGCTGGCCGTGGGCACCTGGACCCTGGTGGACCCGGACGCCTTCCCGGACTCGACCGTGTGGTCGGACTACGGGATGGGCTATGTGTTCATCCCGGTGCTGCTGCCCCTGACCGCCCTCTTCTGGCTGCGGAAGGCGCGGCGGGCGGACTGAGCCCGGGCGGTCGGTCCGTGGGGCGGACCCGGGCGGTCAGGCCGTGGTGGCGAACTCGTCCGCCGGCTTCTCCAGGACGATCATCGGGACGCCGTCCGAGCCCTGGGAGGTGCCCACCGTGCGGTAGCCGACCCGGCGGTACAGGCGCAGGTTGCTTTCGCTGCGGTGACCGGTGAAGAGGCGGAACCTGGTGGCGCCGCGCTCGTCGGCCAGCGCCGATTCGGCCGCGCGCAGCAGCCTCGCGCCGATGCCGTGCCCCTGGAGGCGGGGGTGGACGCAGAGCCTGCCGATGGAGGCCGTGCCGTCCTCGGTGATCGTGCCGCGCACCGAGCCGACGACCTCCTCGCCGAGCCGCGCCACGTAGACGCAGTCGGAGGCCAGCTCCTGCCGGACGGAGTCGAGGGTCTGCACGAGGGGGGCGATGCGGTAGTTGCCGTACAGCGCCGCCTCACCCTGGAAGCACAGGTACTGAAGCCTGAAGATCTGCTCGGCATCCTGCTCGGTTCCCACCGAGATGGTCACGCTCATGCCCATGTGCGCACGCCTCCCGCTCACCTGATCGCCTGTGGTCCTACACTCCTATCCCCGCGCTCCATGGGCCGCAACCTCCGCTCGGAGCAGACGTCGCGGACATGCCGGACATCTGGAATGTTCCGGTCCGAGACTTCCCTGTGAGATACCCAACTCCCCCGCGATCTCGCGGTACGTGAGGTCCTGCGGCGACAGCAGGGCGTCCAGGAGCCGGGAGCACCGGTCGGGCAGCCGGTGCACGGCCTCGCGCAGCGCGCGGTGGCGTGCATGTCGTACGTCATGTGCGGCACGACGCGGCCGCCCGGGGGCGGGTCGCCCGGGCGGCCGGTTGTCACTCCGACGGGGTCAGGAGCCGTTGACGAAGTCCTCGCGGGCGAGGCGGCCCGTGTCCGGCTGGTCGGTGAAGACACCGTCGATCCCGGTGGCGAAGTACGCCTTGTACGCGCCGAACACGTCGCCGTAGGCGTCCGCGTCGGTGCCCTTGCGGAAGTTCGCGGGCAGGAAGGGGTTCTCGTTGCGCATCGTGTACGGGTGCAGGACGAGGCCGGCCGCGTGGGCGTCCTTCACCAGGGTGGTCGGCGTGGTGAGGTTGCCGGCCGCGTCCCTGGGGACGACCAGGTCCAGGGTGGGCCCGATGCCCTGGGCGTAGCCGGCGATCTCGCGCAGGCCCTCGCGGGTGACCAGGTCGGCGACCGTGCGCGGGTCGCCGGTCTCGACGAAGTCCCAGGGGCGGGTGGTGGCGCCGGAGAGCAGGACGACGAGCGGGTTGCGGACCATCCGGTCCAGGCGCTGGATGCTGGTCGGCTCGAAGGACTGGAGGATGACGGGCGCGTTCCGGCCGTCCTTGCCGTGCTTGCGCAGCAGTCCGGCGACGCGCTCCTCCAGGTTCAGGCCGAGCTTGCGGAAGTAGGTGGGGTGCTTCAGCTCGGGGTAGATCCAGACCTGCTTGCCGCGCTTGCGGGTCTGTTCGTCCTGCCAGCGCAGGACCTCCTCGAAGGTGGGGATCTCCCAGCGGCCGTTGTAGAGGGTGTTGTGGGGGCGGTTGGCGGGGATGCGCTCGGTCGCGCGGAGCGTCTTCAGCTCGGCGAGCGTGAAGTCCTCGGTGAACCAGCCGGTGGTGGAGACGCCGTCGAGGAGCTTGGTGGTCCGGCGGCCGGCGAACTCGGGGTGGCTCGCGACGTCCGTGGTGCCGCCGATCTCCGGCTCGTGGCGGCAGACGAGGTGACCGTCCTTGGTGGGGACGAGGTCGCCGGCCTCGACGATGTCGGCGCCGAGGTCGAGGGCGAGCTGGTAGGAGCCGAAGGTGTGCTCGGGCCGGTATCCGCTGGCGCCGCGGTGGCCGATGACCGTCGGCACGGGGAGACTGCGGATGCCCTTGCCGGCAGGCCGCGCCCCGGTCGCTCCCGCTGTGCCGGCGAGGCCCAGGGCCGTTCCGGCGGCGCCGAGCGCGGCGGCCGCTCCGAGGAACGCCCGCCGTCCGGTTCCACTCGGCTGGGCGTTCGGGTCCTGCGGCTCCTGCGGCTCCTGCGTCACCATGGGAATCCTCCTGCCATCGGCTCGTCCCGTGCGCGCCGATCGTAGGTGCGTGGACATGACCGCCGGGAGACCGCGATCGGAACACCCGGCTGACGGTGGATGGCGCGTGCCGTACGACGACATGACGGGGCGTCCGATTCGGTGGCGCGAGGCGGGGTACGCGACCGGTACCGGCCGAGACCGCACCCGGCCGCCGGCACGGAGGCCGTGGGGACCTCACGGGCCTCCGGGGCGCGATGTCCGTCACATCGTTCCGTCCGTGTGTCGGGCCCGCGGCGGAGCGGCCGTGCAGGTAAACGTAGGTCAACAGTGCGTAAGACCTCGGTGAACCCGATGTGCGCCGCCCCCGGCGGCGCGAGTATCGTCCTCACCTGCACAGACTCATACCGTTATCCCTTGACACCGGAGGGCCCGTTGTCCCGCTTCGCGCTCATCAAGGCAGTGCTCGGACCGATCATGCGCCTGATGTTCCGCCCCCGGGTCGAGGGCGCGGAGCACATCCCGGGCGACGGTCCGGTCATCCTGGCCGGCAACCACCTGACCTTCATCGACTCGATGATCCTGCCACTGGTCTGCGACCGGCAGGTCTTCTTCATCGGCAAGGACGAGTACGTCACCGGCGAGAGCCTCAAGGGCCGGCTGATGGCCTGGTTCTTCATCGGCGTCGGCATGATCCCGGTCGACCGCGACGGCGGCCGCGGAGGCGTGGCCGCGCTGATGACCGGGCGGCGGGTGCTGGAGGAGGGGAAGGTCTTCGGGATCTACCCCGAGGGGACCCGGTCTCCCGACGGCCGCCTGTACCGGGGGCGTACCGGCATCGCCCGTCTGACGTTGATGACGGGTGCGCCCGTCGTTCCCTTCGCGATGATCGGCACGGACAAGTTGCAGCCGGGCGGGGCGGGGATGCCCCGGCCCGGGCGGGTCACCGTGCGGTTCGGCGAGGCCATGGAGTTCTCCCGGTACGAGGGGATGGACCGGGACCGGTACGTGCTGCGCGCGGTGACGGACTCCGTGATGGCTGAGGTCATGCGGCTGTCCGGGCAGGAGTACGTGGACATGTACGCCACGAAGGCGAAGGCCGCCTGAGGACGCGCGCCCGGGCGCGGCCGCCCCGCCCGGGCGGCCGCGCCCTCGCTGCTGAGCCGCAGCCGGTACGGTTCAGCGGCCCTGCACGGTTCCGGAGCCCGGCACGGTTCAGCGGCTCGGCACGGCTCCGCGGCTCTCAGGGCCGGCTGTCCAGCCGCTGGCCCCGGAGCATGAACCACGCCGCCGTCGCCAGGAGCACCGCCGCGCCCACGCCCGCCGCGATCGTCAGGCCGTCGACGAAGGCCCCGCGCGCCGACGCCAGCAGTTCCCGGGCCGTGGCCGCGGGCAGGCCCGAGGCCGCCTCCACCGCCCCGCCCAGCGATTCGTGCGCTCCCGCGGGCGTGCCCGGCGGGGACGGGAAGCCACGGTAGACGCCCGTCACGATCGAGCCCAGGACGGCGATGCCCAGAGCCGCGCCCAGTTCGTACGCCGTCTCCGAGACCGCGGACGCCGAGCCGGCCTCCTCCTTGGGCACCGAGGACAGGATCACGTCGGCCGTGACGGTGAACGACAGGCCCGCGCCCACGCCGACGACCAGCAGGGACGCTCCCAGCAGCGGATAGCCGGTGCTCTCGTCGATCACCGTGAGGGCGGCCAGCGCCAGCCCGATCGCCGCGAGGCCGCCGGAGACGACCGCCCGGACCGAGAAGCGCCGGGCCGCGTGTCCGGCGAGCAGACCGGCGACCACCGCGCCGACCGCGGCGGGCAGTTCGGCGAGTCCTGCCTCCAACGGGCTTCTGCCCTGCACCAGTTGCAGGTACTGGGACAGGAAGAAGACCAGGCCGGACAGGCCGAGGACGGTCAGCAGGTCGGCCAGGACCGCGCCGCTGAAGCCGCGGTTGCGGAACAGGCGCATGTCCAGCAGCGGCACCGGCAGCGTCAGTTGGCGGCGGACGAAGCCGTACAGCGCCGCCGCGCCCAGCAGGGCGGCGCCGGCCGTGGCCCGGGTGAGGCCGTGGGCGGCGGCCTCCTTGACGGCGTAGACGACCGCGATCACACCGACGAGGGAGAGCACCACGCCGGCCAGGTCCCACGGGCCCGGGTCCGGGTTGCGGGACTCGGGCAGGGTCCGGATGCCGACCACGACGAGGACCGCCATCACGGGCAGGTTGATGAGGAAGACCGAGCCCCACCAGAAGTGCTCGAGGAGGAAGCCGCCGACGATCGGGCCGACCGCCGTGCCGGCGGAGGCCGTGGCGCCCCAGATGCCCACGGCCAGGCTCCGCTCGCGCGGGTCGTGGAAGAGGTTGCGGATCAGGGCGAGGGTGGCGGGCATCAGGGTCGCGCCCGCGACGCCGAGGAGCGCTCGGGCGGCGATCATCATCTCGGGTGTCGTCGCGTACGCGTTCAGCACGGATATCGCGCCGAAGGCGGTGGCGCCGACGAGCAGGACGCGCTTGCGGCCGATCCGGTCACCGAGGCTGCCCATCGAGACCAGCAGACCGGCGATGACGAAGGAGTACACGTCGCCGATCCACAGGAGCTGGGTCCCCGAGGGCTCGAGGTCCTCGCTGATGTACGGGGTCGCCAGGCCGAGGACGGTCGCGTCGACGGCCACCAGCAGCACGGCGAACACGAGGACGGAGAGCGCGAGCCAGCGGCCGGGGCGCTTCACCGCCTCGTCCGGGGTCACCGGCTGCAGCGTGCCGGTCATGCTTCCTCTCTCCTCAGCGCGCCGCCGAGCAGCAGTTCGGTGATCATGTGGGTGAAGTCGTTGCGGGCGACGCGGCCTTCCGCGACCGCCCAGGCGCCGGAGGCCAGCAGGCCGTACAGGGCCTCGGTGAGCCAGGCCGGTGTCAGGTCGATGCGGAACTCGCCGTCGGCCTGGCCGCGCCGGAACAGGGCGGCGACCCGGTCGTCGATCCTGGCCCAGCCCGCGTTCTGCTCCTCTCCCTCGAACAGCTGGTTCTCGCTGTAGAGGAAGGCCAGCAGGGCGGCCGCGGGTTCGATCTCGCGGACCACGCGGCGCACGGCCCCGCTCGCCGGGCCGTCGTCGGGGCGGGCCCGGTCCAGGGCGGCCTCGCACTCCTGGATGCCGAGCGCCTCCAGCGCCCTCACGAGCGCGTCGCGTCCGGCGAACTGCCGGTGCAGGGTGGCCCTGCTGATCCCGGCGGCCTTGGCGACCTCGTCCATGGTCGCGGTGGATCTGCGGGTCAGCAGGGCCGCGGCACTGCGCAGCACATGGTCACGATCGACAGCCATGAGACGACTCTAGCCCATGTGAGACATGAATGTCTCATCGGCGGCTTGTGCATCTCGTGAGGTGGCTCTCCGGGTGATCCCTCAGTGCCAGGGCAGTCGGCCGCGCCGCTCCCAGTAGGCGGCCGGCTCCTCCGCCAGGGCGGCGAGCCGGGCCAGGCGGTCCTCGTCGACGTCGACGACGGCCGCGTGCAGGTTGGAGGAGAGCTGCGTGGCGGTCGCGGCGCCGGACAGGACGACCCCGGCCCACGGCTGCCGCAGGATCACCGCGAGGGCGACCGCGTCACAGCCGAGGCCGGCCTCCTCGGCCACCGCCCTGAGGGCGTCCGGTGCGTGCGGCCCGGCGAGACGGCCGTTGGCCATGCCCTCCTTGACGATCACCGTGAGTCCGGCGTCGTGGGCCTCGGCGAGGGCCGGACCGGCCGAGGTCTCCAGGACGTTGTAGGTGGACTGGACGGTACGGAAGAGGGGAACGCCGTCGACCTCGACGGCGAGGGCGGCGCGGACGGCGTCGGCCTGGGCGGGACCGCTGGTGGAGAAGCCGACGGTGAGGCCCCCGGCCGCGGCCTCGGCCAGCCTGGCGTGGAGTTCCTTGTCGGTGAGGGCCGGGCTGTCCGGGGTGACCGAGTGGATCTGGTAGAGGTCGAGACGGTCACCGAGCAGGCGGGCCGTCTCGGCGCGCTGCCGCTCGTACGTCGCGAGGGTGTGGTCCTTGACCTCGTGCAGTTCGGCGTCGGTGGTCCACTCGGCGGTGTAGGTGTAGCCCCACTTGCTGCCGACGACGACGTCGGTCACGTCGGGGCGGGCCGCCAGCCAGTCGGCGAGGAACTCCTCGGAGCGGCCGTAGGAGCGGGCCGCGTCGACGTAGCGGACGCCCTGGGCGTAGGCGGCGTCGAGGAGTTCGTGGGTGCGGGCGCGCAGCGTCTCCACGCCGCGGTCGTCCCCGAGGTCGCGGTCCCGGCCGAGGTTGATGTAGCCGGGGCGGCCGACCGCGGCGAGACCCAGGCCGATGTGGCAGGTGGGGGTCGTCGCTGCGGCGAGGCGGGCGAAGGGCATCGCGGGCTCCGTTCGGTCGGCTCCGGTACGGCTGGCGACCAACGTAACCCGCGACGCCCCGATGACGGCGGAGCCGCTACTTCTTGGCGTCCGCCCACTGGTGCTGGACGGCCACGTCCGCCTTCACCTCGGCGAGCTGGACGGCGACCGCGCTGGGCGCCGTACCGCCGCGGCCGTCGCGGGAGGCGAGGGCGCCGGGGACGTTGAGGACGGAGCGGACCTCGGGGGTGAGGTGGGCGGAGATCTTCGCGAACTGCTCGTCGGTCAGCTCGTCCAGTTCCTTGCCCTCGGCCTCGGCGGCCTTCACGCACTCGCCGGCGACCTCGTGCGCCACCCGGAACGGCACGCCCTGCTTGACCAGCCACTCGGCGACGTCGGTGGCGAGGGAGAAGCCGGCCGGGGCCAGTTCCTCCATGCGCTCGCGGTGGACGGTGAGGGTGGCGACCATGCCGGTGAAGGCGGGGAGCAGGACCTCCAGCTGCTCGCAGGAGTCGAAGACGGGCTCCTTGTCCTCCTGGAGGTCGCGGTTGTACGCGAGGGGCAGGGCCTTGAGGGTGGCCAGGAGACCGGTCAGGTTGCCGATCAGACGGCCGCTCTTGCCGCGCGCCAGCTCCGCGATGTCCGGGTTCTTCTTCTGCGGCATGATCGACGAGCCCGTGGAGAACGCGTCGTGCAGGGTGACGAAGGAGAACTCCTTCGTGTTCCAGATGATGATCTCCTCGGCGATCCGGGAGAGGTTCACGCCGATCATCGCGGTGATGAAGGCGAACTCGGCGACGAAGTCGCGGGAGGCCGTGCCGTCGATCGAGTTGCCGACGCTGCCGCGCTCGAAGCCGAGGTCCGCGGCGACCGCCTCCGGGTCGAGGCCGAGCGAGGAACCGGCGAGCGCTCCCGAGCCGTACGGCGAGACGGCCGTGCGCTCGTCCCACTGGCGCAGCCGCTCCGCGTCCCGGGACAGGGGCTGCACGTGCGCGAGGACGTGGTGGGCGAAGAGGACCGGCTGGGCGTGCTGGAGGTGGGTGCGGCCGGGCATCGCCACGTCCGGGTGGGCCTCCGCCAGGCCGATCAGGGCGTCCTGGAGATCGGCGATGAGGCCGCCGATGATCCGGGCGTGGTCGCGCAGGTACATCCGGAAGAGGGTGGCGACCTGGTCGTTGCGGGAGCGTCCCGCGCGGAGCTTGCCGCCGAGGTCGGGGCCGAGGATCTCCAGCAGGCCCCGTTCCAGGGCGGTGTGGATGTCCTCGTCGGCGACGGTGCCGACCAGGGCCCCCGAGGCCACGTCCGCGGCCAGCCGGTCCAGGCCCGCGAGCATGGCCGTCAGCTCGTCGTCGGTGAGCAGGCCCGCCTTGTGGAGCACGCGCGCGTGGGCACGCGAACCGGCGATGTCGTAGGGCGCGAGCCGCCAGTCGAAGTGGACGGACGCGGACAGTTTCGCCAGGGCCTCGGCGGGTCCGTCGGCGAACCGGCCGCCCCAGAGCCGTACGTCACCACTGTTGCTGCTCACTTGCGTTGCTCCTAGAGAGGGTGTGGGCGAACTCAGGTCTTCGCAGGCCGACCGATGCTCTTCACGGGCTGACTCATGCATGAGTATGCAGACTCCTGCATGATTCGTCAATCGGGTCGGCGGCGTGTCCGGGCGCCCGGGTCCGGCCGCCCGCCGGCCTCGCGGATGTTTTTGAAACGCCTTTGAACAACGGCAACCGCTTACCCGTACTCACCGCTGGACGCAGGCGCCGCGTCCGACCCACCCGCTCCTGACCCAAGTGAGGCATCCGCATGTCCAGGGCTCTTCCGAAGTACAACAAGCGCCGTGTGGCGGTCATCGGCGGCGCCGCCGCTCTGGCACTGACCGGCGCGGTGGTCGTGAACTCCGCCCTCGCCGGGGAGACGTCCAAGGGCAACGGCACGAACGCCCGGACGCTCGCCTCGCCCGGAACGATCAGCTGCCCGGACGTGGCCTCCCGGCTGCCCGCGATCCCCGCCACCGCCAAGGCCGAGGTCGACCGCAACCTCGCCCTGCTCAACACCCAGATCGCCGAGGCCAACAAGCGCCTCGTCGACACCGTCGGCCAGGGCGGCCCCAACTTCGTCCAGAACGCCATCCTCGGCCCCCTCAAGGACAAGCGCGTCGCCACCGTCAACCGCATCGCGACCGCCATCGGCCGCACCGCCGCCAAGCCCCAGGGCCTCGACGCCCTCGCGCCCTGCGTCCTCGACGGCGCGGCTGCGGCACCCGGTCAGCAAGCCGGGAACAACGGGAACGCGGGCAACAACGGGAACGCGGGGAACAACGGGAACAACAACAACGCGGGCAACAACGGAAACGCGGGCAACGCCGGCGCCGTCGGAACGATCAGCTGCCCGGACGTGGCCTCCCGGCTGCCCGCGATCCCCGCCACCGCCAAGGCCGAGGTCGACCGCAACCTCGCCCTCCTCAACACCCAGATCGCCGAGGCCAACAAGCGCCTCGTCGACACCGTCGGCCAGGGCGGCCCCAACTTCGTCCAGAACGCCATCCTCGGCCCCCTCAAGGACAAGCGCGTCGCCACCGTCAACCGCATCGCGACCGCCATCGGCCGCACCGCCGCCAAGCCCCAGGGCCTCGACGCCCTCGCGCCCTGCACGTTGAACAAGTGACGTGACAGGCGCGGTGGCCGCCCCGGGGAACACCGGCCGGGGCGGCCGCCGCGGCGCCCGATCACCCCATCGCTCGGACGACCCGTCGCTCAGACACCACATCACTCGGACACACGAACGACTTTCCCGAATAATCGTCGGGCATGGGAAAGACCTACGAGCGCATCGACGGCAGGCTCCGCACGTTCATCGAGGAGCAGCCCCTCTTCTTCACCGCGACCGCGCCGCTGTCCGGCGACGGCATGGTGAACCTCTCCCCCAAGGGCCTCAGTGGATCGTTCGCCGTCCTCGACGAACACACCGTGGCCTACCTGGACTTCGCCGGCTCCAACGCCGAGACGATCGCGCACCTGCGGGAGAACGGCCGGATCACCCTGATGTGGTGCGCGTTCCAGGGTCCGCCGAACATCGTGCGGGTGCACGGCCGCGGCGAACCGGTCTTCCGTGGCGACCCCCGCTTCACGGACCTCCTCGCCCGCTTCCCCGACATCGACCCGGCCCGCCACGGGCTGCGGGCGGTCATCGTCGTGCACGCCGAACTGGTCCGGGACACCTGCGGGTACGCGGTGCCCTTCATGACGTACGACGAGGACCGGGATCTGCACGGGAAGCGGTTCGCGCGCGAGGACGACGAGTCGCTCAGCGCGTACTTCGCGAAGAAGGAACACGTGGCGACGAGCATGGACGGCCTCCCGGGGCTCCCGCTGCCCCTGCCTCCGGTCTGACGCGGAGGCGCGCGGCGCCGGGACGCGCGGTGCCGGGACCGGTGATCGGCCGACGGGGCGGCCGGGCGGCGGTGCCGCGCACGGTCGGCCCACCCGGCCTGCCGGGGCGGCCGCCGCCGCTTAGCGTCTGACCATGCGCCCTCGTGCCCTCGCCACCGCCCTCGCCTGTGCCTCCCTGCCGCTGCTCGGGGCGGCTCCGGGCAGCGGCGGGTCTCCTCCGCTCCCCGCGCGGATGGCGGACACGGGCGGCGGCACCCAGCTGATCACCGCCGTCGCCCCGGAGGCCGACGCCACGGCGGGCACCCTCGCCTGGTGGGACCTGCGGGGCGGCCGGTGGGTGCGGGCCGGTTCCGCACCGGCCCGGTTCGGCGCGAACGGGCTGGTCGAGGGAGCCGTGCGCCGGCAGGGCACCGGGACGACACCGACCGGGCTGTACGACCTGCCGTTCGCGTTCGGCGTCCAGGCGCCGCCCCGCGGGACGGCGTACGCCCACCGGCGCGTGCACGAGGACTCCTGGTGGTGCCAGGACAACGCGTCCCGCTCCTACAACCGGTGGAGCGAACCGCGGGCGGCCGACTGCCGTGCCGCCGAGTCCGAGCACCTGATCGGCTTCCGGACGCAGTACGCGCACGCCCTGGTGATCGGGTTCAACTACCGCGAGCCGGTGCGCGGTCGCGGGGCGGGGATCTTCCTCCACGTCAACGGGCGGGGGGCGACGGCGGGTTGTGTGTCGGTTCCGGTGGACGCGATGCGGCGGATCCTGGCGTGGGCCCGCCCGCGGGAGCGGCCGCACATCGCGATCGGGACGGACGGCGGAGCGACGGCGGTCACCCGCTACTGAACCCGGTGCCGGACCCGCTGCCGGACCCGGTGCCGAGTGCCGGTGCCGAGTGCCGGTGCCGGACCCGGTGCCGAGTGCCGGTGCCGGACCCGGTGCCGAGTGCCGAGTGCCGAGTGCCGAGTGCCGAGTGCCGAGTGCCGGTACGGACACCCGTTCCGCGGGCGCCGCCGGGCGGTGGCCGACTCGGTGCGACGCTGAACGCCGGGCGGCCCTGACCCGTATCTGTGGGCCAAGGGTCCGTACCACGGAGGAACAGTGACCACGACGATCGCCGGCGGCCGTGCCGCCCGCCGCCAGACGATGCGCCGCATCCGTCCGCGCCGCTCCCCGGCCGTCCCGCTGCTGCTCGCCGTCTGGGCGGGCGCCGCGGGTGTGCTGTGGCTGTGGTGGGACAACACCGCGTCCATCGCGGACACCAACGGAAAGATCCTCAACGCCGGCCGGATCACGGGTCTGCTCGCCGGATACCTGATGGCCCTCGTCGTCCTCCAGATGGCCCGGGTGCCCGCGCTGGAGCGCCGGGTCGGCTCGGACCGGGTCGCCCGCTGGCACGCGATGACCGGCCGCTACACGCTCAGCCTCACCTTCGCGCACGTGTTCCTCATCATGTGGGGGTACGCGCTCCAGTCCGGCAGGTCGCTCGGCGACATCGTGCAGCAGACGATCGACTCCGTGAACCAGCTGCCCGACATGGGCAAGGCGGCCATCGGCACCTCCCTGCTGGTGGTCATCGGCCTGGCGTCGATCGGCCCGGTGCGCCGCAGGATGCCGTACGACACCTGGTACCACGTCCACCTCCTGACGTACGCCGCGGTGTTCCTGACGTTCTGGCACCAGCTCACCACCGGCAACGACTTCGCCGTCGAACCCGCCGCGAAGACCGTCTGGTACGCGCTGTACGGGTCGGTCACCGCGCTGGTCGTCTGGTACCGCGTCCTCACCCCGATCCGGCTGAACCTGCGCCACCGCATGTACGTCGAGGCGGTCATCGAGGAGACGCCCGGCATCGTGTCGGTGCTGATCGGCGGGCGCAAGCTGCACCGGATCGGCGCGGAGGCCGGACAGTTCTTCCGGTGGCGGTTCATGGCGCCGGGCATGCGGTTCAGCTCCCACCCGTACTCGCTGTCGGCGGCGCCCCGCCCCGAACTGCTGCGCATCACCGTCAAGGCGATCGGCGACCACAGTTCCGCGCTGCGCGGCCTGAAGCCCGGCGTGAAGGTGTGGGCCGAGGGCCCCTACGGCGCGCTGACGGCGTCCCGGCGCAGCCGGGGCAAGGTGCTGCTGGTGGCCGGCGGCGTCGGCATCACGCCGATGCGGGCGCTGTTCGAGACGCTGCCCGGCGCGGCCGGCGACATCACGCTCCTCTACCGGGCCAACAGCACCCAGGACCTGGCGCTGTGGGACGAGCTGGCGAAGATCGCCGACGAGCGGGAGGCACGGCTGATGTACGCCGTCAACAGCCCCGACGGGGAACGCCCCGACATCTCGGCGGAGTCCCTGCAGCGCAAGCTGCCGGACATCGGGGAGCACGACGTCTTCATGTGCGGGCCGCCCGGCTTCGCCCAGAACGTGTACGAGGCACTGCGCGGTGCCGGAGTGCCCGCCCGCCGCATCCACCACGAGTCGTTCGAGATGTGAGCGAGGGACACTCCGCGACGGAGATCCGGCAACGGACACCCGGCGACGGACATCCACGGATCCGCGGCAAGCAACGGGAAGCGACGGGAATCAGGAACGATGAAGAAGAACCACCCTCTGCGGCGCGTCGTCCTCGCGGGCGCGGCCACCGTGTCCGGGATCGTGCTGCTGCTGTCACTGAAGCCGGCGTCGGACCCCGGCTCCGCCCAGGCCGCCGGCGCGGCGGCCCAGGAGGCGGCCCGGGGTGGGGCCGCTGCGGCCGCGTCCGGGGCGGTCACCGGTGACGCGGCACAGACGCAGTACGGCGCCGTGCAGGTCCGTCTGACCGTCGCCGGCGGCAGGATCACCCAGGCGGAGGCGGTCCAGGCGCCCAAGGGCGGGCAGAGCGACCGGATCACCGCCGACGCCGTACCCAAACTCAACCAGGCCGCGGTCACCGCGCAGAGCGCCGACATCGACGCCGTCTCCGGCGCCACCTTCACCAGCGAGGGCTACCAGAAGTCCCTCCAGTCGGCGATCGACAGGATGAAGGCGAGCGCGGGGGCCTCCCAGGGGGCGGCGGGCACCGCCCAGGTGTCCGGCACCTTCGACGGGGACGCCGCGCAGACGCAGTACGGGGCCGTGCAGGTGCGGATCACCGTCAGCAAGAACCAGATCACCAAGGCGGAGGCGGTCCAGGCGCCCAAGGGCGGGCAGAGCGACCGGATCACCGCCGACGCCGTACCCAAACTCAACCAGGCCGTCGTCACCCGGCAGAGCCCCGACATCGACGCCGTCTCCGGCGCCACCTACACCAGCGCCGGCTACCGGAAGTCCCTCCAGTCGGCGATCGACAAGGCCAACGCGAGCGCGGGGGCGCAGGGTTCGGGGGCCCAGCAGGGATCGAAGGCGCCGGAGGCCTCCAAGGCACCGGAGGGCTCGGGGAACGCCCAGGCGGGCGGCACCTTCACCGGGGAGGCCGCGCAGACGCAGTACGGCGCCGTGCAGGTCCGGATCACGGTCAGCGGCGGCAGGATCACCAAGGCGGAGGCGGTCCAGGCGCCCAAGGGCGGGCAGAGCGACCGGATCACCGCCGACGCCGTCCCCAAACTCAACCAGGCCGCCGTGGCCGCCGGCACCGCCGACATCGACGCCGTCTCCGGCGCCACCTACACCAGCGCCGGCTACCAGAAGTCCCTCCAGTCGGCGCTGGACCAGGCCGGTGGCTGACCCGGTGGCCGAGCCGTCGCAGACACCCGCCGTGGTGCGGCACGCCGAGGAGGTCATGGGGACCGTCTTCTCCTTCGACGTGCGCGGCGGGGAACCCGGGGCGGTGCGGGCGGCCCTCGACGAGGCGGTCGCCGGTCTGCACCGGGTGAACGAGGTGTTCAGCACCTACCGGGAGGACAGCCAGGTCTCCCGGCTGGCGCGCGGCGAGCTGACCGTCGAGGAGTGCGGCCCCGAGGTGGCCGAGGTGCTGGAACTGGGCGCCGAGGCGGAGCGGACCAGCGAGGGCTGGTTCAGCATGCGCTACCAGGACGGCCGGCTCGACCCCACCGGGATCGTCAAGGGGTGGGCGGCCGAGCGCGCGGCGCGGGTGATCGCCGCGGCGGGGGTGAGCGGGGTGAGCGTCAACGGCGGCGGCGACGTGCAGTTGCTGGGCGTGCCCGGTCCTGACCGGCCCTGGCGGGTCGGGGTGTCGGATCCGCTGCGGCCCGGCGGGCTGGCGGCGGTGGTCTCGGCGGCGGGGGCGGACGAGCTGGCGGTGGCCACGTCGGGGACGGTGGAGCGGGGGGCGCACATCATCGACCCGCGCACGGGACGGTCGGCGGTGACCGACCTGGTCGCCGTGACCGTCGTCGCGCCCCGGCTGACCTGGGCGGACTGCTGGGCCACGGCCGCCTTCGCGATGGGGTCGCGGGAGGGGCTGCGGTGGCTGGAGTCGCTCCCGGACGTGGAGGCGCTGCTGATCACGGCCGGGGACGAGGTGCGGTGCACCGGCGGGCTGGCGCGCCGGCTGGGCTGAACGCCGTTCGCACCGGCCGTCGGCCGGTGCCGGGGGCGCGGGTCGTGCGGTCCGGCGCTGCCCCGTGCCGCCCCGGGCGGCACGCGTGCCCGCGGACCGGCGGCCGGTGCCGGCACGGGTGACCGCGGTACCCCGGGGGCGCGGGGCCGTGCCGAGGTGCGGCTCCGCCGCGCGGGCGCGCCCGGCCCCCTCACCCGCGGACGAGGGAGCGGCACGACCGGCGGGGCCTCACGTGTTCTGGGCCAGCCTCAGCAAGTGGTCCGCCAGGGCCTGGCCGCCCGTCGGCTCCCGGCTGATGAGCAGCAGCGTGTCGTCGCCGGCGATCGTGCCGAGGATGTCGTGCAGTTCCGCCTGGTCGATCGCCGAGGCGAGGAACTGGGCCGCACCGGGCGGGGTGCGCAGGACCACGAGGTTCGCGGAGGCCTCCGCGGAGATGAGCAGTTCCTGCGACAGCCGCCGCATCCGCTCCTCCTTCGCCGACCCTCCCAGCGGGACCCGCGGGGTGCGGAATCCGCCCTCGCTGGGCACCGCGTAGATCAGGTCGCCGTCGTTGTTGCGGATCTTCACCGCGTTCAGCTCGTCCAGATCGCGGGAGAGCGTCGCCTGGGTGACGCTCAGCCCGTCGTCGGCGAGCAGTTTCGCCAGCTGGCTCTGCGAGCGCACGGGCTGCCGGTTGAGGATGTCCACGATCCGGCGGTGGCGGGCGGTGCGGGTCTGCGGCACGGCGGGCCCGTTGGCCGCCTGCTGCTCGTGGTCCTGCGCCTGGCTCATCGTCGTCTCATTCCCCGGATCGTCCGTCCCCGTGCACTGCCTGGAGGATGCCGGGCAGCGCTGCGAGCAGCGCGTCCGCCTCGTCGTCGCCGAGGTTCAGCGGTGGCATCAGCCGTACGACGTCGGGGGCGGGCGCGTTGACCAGGAAACCGGCCTCCTGAGCCGCCTGGCGCACCTGGGGCGCGAGCGGCTCGGTGAGCACGATACCCAGGAGGAGCCCCGCGCCCCGGACATAATCGATCAACGGGTGGCCGAGACCCTCGATTCCGCTGCGGAGCCGCTCGCTCTGCCGCTTGACGTTCTCCAGCAGCCCCTCGTTCTCGATGGTGTCGAGGACGGCGAGTCCGGCGGCGCAGGCGACGGGGTTGCCGCCGAACGTCGTGCCGTGCTGGCCGGGCCGGAGCAGTTCGGCGGCCCGGCCGAAGGCGACCGTGGCGCCGAGCGGCAGTCCGCCGCCGAGCTGCTTGGCGAGGGTGACCACGTCGGGCAGGACGCCTTCGTGGGCCTGGTACTCGAACCAGTGCCCGGTCCGGCCGATGCCGGTCTGCACCTCGTCGAGGACGAGGAGGGCCCCGGTGGCGGCGGTGATGGCGCGGGCGGCCTTGAGGTAGCCGGCGGGCGGGACGACGACGCCCAGTTCGCCCTGGATCGGCTCGAGGACGACGAGCGCGGTCTCCTCGGTGACGGCGGCGGCCAGCGCCTGCGCGTCACCGAAGGGGACGTGGGTGACGTCGCCGGGCAGCGGCAGGAAGGGGTCGCGCTTGCCGGGCTGCCCGGTGAGCGCGAGGGCGCCCATCGTACGGCCGTGGAAGGCGCCCTCGGTGGCCACGACGTGGGTGCGCCCGGTCAGCCGGCCGATCTTGAAGGCGGCCTCGTTGGCCTCGGCACCGGAGTTGCAGAAGAAGACCCTGCCCTCCCGGCCGAAGTGCCCCAGGAGCCGTTCGGCGAGGGCCACGGTCGGTTCGGCCAGGAAGAAGTTGGAGATGTGGCCGAGGGATCCGATCTGCCGGGTCACGGCCTCGACGACGGCCGGGTGGGCGTGGCCGAGGGCGTTGGTCGCGATGCCGCCGACGAAGTCGAGGTAGTTGTTGCCGTCGGCGTCCCAGAGCCGGGTGCCCTCTCCGCGGACCAGGGGCAGCAGCGGGGTGCCGTAGTTGTTCATGAGCGCGCCCTGCCAGCGCGCGGTCAGTTCCTCGTTGCCCGTGACGGCGTTGCTCATGACGACTCCCCCTCTTTCTCGTCGGGCACGACCATCGTGCCGATGCCCTCGTCGGTGAAGATCTCCAGCAGGATCGAGTGCTGGACGCGGCCGTCGATGACGCGGGCGGTGGTGACGCCGCCCCGGACGGCGTGCAGGCAGCCCTCCATCTTCGGCACCATGCCGGAGGACAACTCCGGCAGCAGCTTCTCCAGTTGGGAGGCGGTGAGGCGGCTGATCACCTCGTCGGAGTTCGGCCAGTCCTCGTAGAGGCCCTCGACGTCCGTGAGGACCATGAGGGTTTCGGCGCCCAGAGCAGCAGCGAGTGCCGCAGCCGCCGTATCAGCATTGACGTTGTAGACATGTCCGTCGTCCTGGGAGCGGGCGATCGAGGAGACGACCGGGATGCGGCCGTCGGCGAGCAGTGCCTCGATCGCGCCCGTGTCGATCGCGGTGATCTCGCCGACCCGCCCGATGTCGACCAGCTCGCCGTCGATCTCGGGCCGGTGCTTGACGGCGGTGATGGTGTGCGCGTCCTCGCCGGTGAGCCCGACGGCGAGCGGGCCGTGCTGGTTCAGCAGTCCGACCAGTTCGCGCTGGACCTGGCCGGCCAGGACCATCCGTACGACGTCCATGGCTTCTTCGGTGGTGACGCGCAGGCCGGCCTTGAACTCGCTGACGATGCCGTGCCTGTCGAGGGCGGCGCTGATCTGCGGGCCGCCGCCGTGCACGACGACGGGCCTGAGGCCGGCGTGGTGCAGGAACACCACGTCCTGGGCGAAGGCGGCCTTGAGGTCCTCGTCGATCATGGCGTTGCCGCCGAACTTGATGACGACCGTCTTGCCGTTGTGGCGGGTCAGCCAGGGAAGCGCTTCGATGAGGATCTGGGCCTTGGGCAGGGCGGTGTGTTTGCGGGTGGTGCTCATGAGGAGTACGCGCTGTTCTCGTGGACGTAGTCGGCGGTGAGGTCGTTGGTCCAGATGGTGGCGGTCTCGGTGCCGGCCGCGAGGTCCGCTGTGATGTGGACCTCGCGGTAGCGCATGTCGACCTTGTCGCGGTCCTCGCCGACGCCGCCGTTCTTGCACACCCAGACGCCGTTGATGGCGACGTTCAGCCGGTCGGGCTCGAAGGCGGCCTTGGTGGTGCCGATCGCGGAGAGCACGCGGCCCCAGTTGGGGTCCTCGCCGTGGATGGCGCACTTGAGGAGGTTGTTGCGGGCGATGGAGCGGCCCACCTCGACGGCGTCGTCCTCGCTCGCGGCGCCCACGACCTCGATCCTGATGTCCTTGCTGGCGCCCTCGGCGTCGCGGATGAGCTGCTGGCCCAGGTCGTCGCAGACGGTGCGGACGGCCTCGGCGAACTCGGCGTACTCCGGGGTGACTCCGGCGGAGCCGGAGGCGAGCAGCAGCACGGTGTCGTTGGTCGACATGCAGCCGTCGGAGTCGACGCGGTCGAAGGTGACCCGGGTGGCGGCGCGCAGCGCCCGGTCCAGGGTCCCGCCGTCCACGTCGGCGTCGGTGGTGAGGACGACGAGCATGGTGGCCAGGCCGGGGGCGAGCATGCCCGCGCCCTTGGCCATGCCGCCCACGGTCCAGCCGTCCTTCGTCACGACGGACGTCTTGTGGACGGTGTCGGTGGTCTTGATGGCGATGGCGGCCTTCTCGCCGCCGTGCTCGCTGAGCGCCTCGGCGGCCTTCTCGACCCCGGGGAGCAGCTTGTCCATCGGGAGGAGGACGCCGATCAGTCCGGTGGAGGCGACGGCGACCTCGCCGGCGCCCAGGCCGAGGACCTCGGCGGCCTTCTCGGCGGTGGCGTGCGTGTCCTGGAAGCCCTTCGGTCCCGTACAGGCGTTGGCGCCGCCGGAGTTGAGGACCACGGCGGACAGGGCACCGCTCCTGAGGACCTGCTCGGACCACAGCACCGGCGCGGCCTTGACGCGGTTGGAGGTGAAGACGCCCGCGGCGGCGCGGCGCGGCCCGGTGTTGACCACGAGGGCCAGGTCCGGGTTGCCGTTCTCCTTGATCCCGGCGGCGATGCCCGCCGCCGTGAATCCCTTGGCTGCCGTGACGCTCACGGTGCGACTCCGATCGTGGAAAGTCCCAGTGCCTCGGGGAACCCGAGGGCGATGTTCATGCTCTGGACGGCACCGCCCGCGGTGCCCTTGGTCAGGTTGTCGATGGCGCTGATCGCGATGATGCGGCCCGCCGACTCGTCGAGGGCGACCTGCACCTGAACGGCGTTGGAACCCTGGACGGACGCCGTGGCGGGCCACCGGCCCTCGGGCAGCAGGTGCACGAAGGGCTCGTCGGCGAAGGCCTTCTCGTAGGCCGCGCGCACGGACCCGGCGGTGACGCCCTCCTTGGCGGCGGCGCTGCACGTGGCGAGGATGCCGCGGGACATCGGCGCGAGGGTCGGCGTGAAGGAGACGGAGACCCGCTCCCCCGCCGCCGCGCTGAGGTTCTGGATCATCTCGGGCGTGTGCCGGTGCCCGCCGCCGACGCCGTACGGCGACATCGACCCCATGACCTCGCTGCCGAGCAGGTGCGGCTTGGCCGCCTTGCCCGCGCCGGAGGTGCCGGAGGCGGCGACGATCACGGCCTGGGTCTCGGCCAGGCCGGCGGCGTACGCCGGGAACAGGGCGAGGGAGACGGCCGTGGGGTAGCAACCGGGCACCGCGATGCGCTTGGACCCCTCCAGCGCGACGCGGCCGCCCGGCAGTTCGGGGAGGCCGTAGGGCCAGGTCCCGGCGTGCGGGGAGCCGTAGAACCGCTCCCAGTCGGCCGGGTCCGCGAGCCGGAAGTCGGCGCCCATGTCGACCACGAGGACGTCCGGGCCGAGCTGTTCGGCGACGGCGGCGGACTGTCCGTGCGGGAGGGCGAGGAAGACCACGTCATGCCGACGGCCCTGTCCGGCGAGCACCTCCGCAGTGGTCTCCTGGAGCACGCGGTCGGCGAGGGGCAGCAGGTGCGGCTGGAGGGCTCCCAGCTCCTGTCCCGCGTTGGAGTTGCCGGTGAGGGCGCCGATCTCGATCTCGGGGTGCGCGAGTAGCAGGCGCAGCAGCTCACCACCCGCATACCCGCTCGCTCCGGCCACTGCCGCACGTACCGCCATGTCCACCCTCCTCTTGGATGGCATGACTATACGTCGCTATGCACGTTTATACAATCCATCCTCCGGGAGGACGGCCGGCTCCCCGCCTCCGCCGGACGGCGGTGAGGACGCCGAGCAGCGCCACGGCCAGCAGGGACGCGCCTCCCAGGGCCGCGCCCGGCCGCAGGCCGGGCGGGTGGAAGGTGCAGGTGAGACGGGTCGAGGAGCCGTCGAGGGGCACGGCGACCAGGCCGTGGTGTCGCCGGCGGGTACGGCGGGGCCGTCGCCCGTGGCACGGCGCCACCCGGCGCTCCGGGGCGTCGCGACGACGGCGGTCCCCGTGCCGCCCTCGGGGAGTTCCGCCCGGACCGTGCCGCCGGAGACGCTCACCTCGGTGGCGCCGGTGGCCGCGAGCCGCTCGACGGCGGCGTCCAGCCGGGCGGTGTCCAGGCAGCCGACGGCTCCGTCCGGGACGGTGTCCGGCCGGTCCGGGGACAGGCCGATGCGCAGGGGTCCGGACGCCGGTACGGTGCCCAGCCGCTGCATGGCGGCGGTCCTGCTGACGGGGTCGGACCGGAACCGGCCGGTCGGAGCCCCGGCGGGGGCACCGGCCAGCCGCGCGGTGCCCGCGAACCGCGGCGCCCACAGGTACACCTCGCCGCCCGCCGGGCACGCGGCCGTGATCGTCGGCCGGCCCGCGGAGGTCCTCGCGCCGAGGGCGTCCAGGCGTACGCCCGGCCGGTCGCCCCCGACCCGGCCGGGGGCCGTCCCGTCACCGGTCCGCACGGTGAGGCGGGGCACGGTGCGGACACGGGCGCCCAGTACGCCGCGCCGGTCGCCCGGGTCGACAGGCCGTCGGCGCCGGTGACGGGGCCGCTCACGGCGAGGGTGGAGGTGGTACCGCGTGACGGGGTGCGGGTGGTGCCGGGTGGCATGGACGCTCCGCGGCTCTCCGCACACCGACCGCACATGAATGTTCGAGACATCAGACATTGATCAGCACTTCGAACGGCAAGATAGGGGGACGGTGCGCGTCAATGGGTCGCGCGGCGGCGGACGGGACGGAGGTCGGCGGGTGAGGGGCGAGTTCTGGCCGGTGCCGGACGCCATGGCGTTCCTCGCCGGACGCTGGCGGGTCGAACGGTCGGTGCGGGACCTGGCGAGCGGCGAGGCGGGGCGCTTCGAGGGCACGACGGTTTTCGGCCCGCTGGACGGCGGCGGCCTGCTGCACGAGGAGTCGGGCACGTTCGTCTGGCGGGGCGTGCCGCGGCCCGCCGGGCGGACCCTGTGCTTCCTGCCCGGGCGGGTGCCGGGCACGGCCGACGTGACGTTCGCCGACGGGCGGCCCTTCCACGACCTCGACCTGACGAGCGGGCGGCACGTGACCGACCACCCGTGCGCCGCGGACCTCTACCGGGGCGAGTTCACCGTCCGGGACGCCGGCCGCTGGCGGACGGTCTGGCGGGTGCGCGGCCCCGCGAAGGACCTGGTCCTCACCACCGACTACGCGCGCGAGGCCTGAACCGCGCTCCCCTCGAAGCGCAGGTTCCACCGTCCGCCGCGCCCGGTGACGGTGGTCGCCGACAGCGGGCGCACGTCGAGGTTCCAGTACGTCGACGGCGGCGCCTTGAGCGCGTAGACCAGGGCGGCCCGGATCACGCTCGGCTCGGCGACGGCCACGATCCGGCCGCCGTCCTCCACGGGCCGGGTGTCGAGCCAGCCGCCCACCCGGGAGATGAACGCCGGCAGCGACTCACCGCCGTGCGGAGTGGCCCGCGGGTCGGCCAGCCAGGCGTCCACCGCCTCCGGCTCCCGGGCCATCGCCTCCCCCAGGGTGAATCCGCGCCAGCGCCCCATGTCGCAGTCCCGCAGGGCGAGCTGCACGAGCGGCGCGTAGCCGAGCGCGTCGCCGGTGGCACGGCTGCGCGGGGTCGGCGAGCAGTAGCGCAGCTCGGCCGCAGCCAGCGGCAGGAGATCGCCGGCCGCCCGCTGCACCTCGTCCCAGCCCGCCTGGTCCAGCGGGCGGTCGTCCTCGAAACGCTCGGCGAGCAACGCGGAGCTGCGCGCCGCGGCGACGAACGTGACCCGGAGTGCCATGCGGTGATGGTGGGACGCGGGGGTGAGCAGGTCAAGGGCCGCCGTGTGAGAACTTCTCGAAGATCAGCGCCATCCAGCGGTCGGGCCGCTCCAGCGCCTCGAAGCCGATCTTCTCGTAGACGCCGTGCGCGTCGTGGGTGGCGAGCAGGACGCGGCGCAGGCCGTACGGGCGCAGGTGGTCCCGGACGGCCGCGACGAGCGAGGTCCCGATGCCCTTCCCCCGCACCCCGGGGTCCACGTACACGTCGCACAGCCAGGCGAAGGTCGCCAGGTCCGTCACCACGCGCGCGTAGGCGACCTGCTCCCCGGACACCGCCTGGTACACGCCGAAGTTCAGCGACCCGGCGACGGCCCGCTCCTGCTTCTCGCGCTCCCGGCCGAGCGCCCAGTAGGCGTCGGTCGACAGCCAGTGGTGCACCCGTCCGACGTCGATGCGGTCGGGGTCGGCGGAGATCTCGTAGCCCTCGGCGAGGGGCGGGGTGGAGGTCATGGGGGACCCTCACAGACGGGGTGCCCGGTGTCGAACCGTTTCCGCGAGCACCTCGTCGCGGGCCGACCGCAGCCGCCGTACCCCCTCGGCGATCTCCTCGGTCCCGGCGGCGGCCGCGAAGCTCAGGCGGACGTGCGGGGCCGGGGGTTCGGCGCTGAAGTAGGGGCGGCCGGGGGTCACGGCGACGCCCGCGCGCAGGGCCGCGGCCGTGAACGCCGGTTCCTGCGTACCGTCGGGCAGGCGCAGCCAGAGGTGGTAGCCGCCGGACGGGACGTGCGGGAGGACGAGTTCGGGCAGGTGCAGGGCGAGGGCGGTGGTCAGGGTGTCGCGCCGGGTCCGCAGCTCGGCCGCGACCGCCCGCAGATGGCGCGGCCAGGCGGGCGAGCCGACGAGTTCGAGCGCCGCCTCCTGGAGGGGGCGGGGCACGAAGAAGGTGTCGACGACCTGGATGGCACGCAGGCGTTCCAGGACCGGACCGCGGGCGGCCAGGGCGCTGACCCGGAAGCTCGGCGAGGTCGCCTTGGTGAGCGAGCCGACGTACACGACGACGCCGTCGGGGTCGTCGGCGGCGAGCGGGCGGGGCAGCGGCCCGGCGTCCTCGTGCGCGAGCCGCCGTACGAAGTCGTCCTCCACGACGAAGGCGCCCGCCTCGCGGGCGATGCGGAGCACCTCGCCGCGGCGGTCGGGGGCCAGGACGGCGCCGGTCGGGTTCTGGAACAGCGGCTGGCAGACGAAGACCCGGGCGCCGGTCGCGCGGAAGGCGTCGGCGAGCAGTTCGGGCTTGACGCCGTCGGGGTCGACGGGCACCGGCACCGGGCGCAGTCCCGCCGAGCGGGCGATCGCCAGCATGCCCGGATAGGTGGGCGACTCGACGAGCACCGGGGCGCCGGGCGGGGCCAGCGCCCGCAGGGCGGTGGTGAGCGCGGTCTGGCCGCCGGCGCTGACGAGCACCTCGGCGGCGGTGACCGCGCCGCCGACGGCGCGCGCGAACCACTCGCGCAGCTCCGGCAGACCCTCCAGGGGCGGCCGGCCCCAGGCGCCGGGGCGTCGCGCGGCCCGTGCCAGGGCGGCCGACATGGCACGCTCCGGTTGCAGGGAGGGATGCAGGTAGCCGCCGCTGAACTCGACGACGCCGGGCGGCGGAACCGCGAGGGAGACGGTCACGCCGGAGGCGTCCACCGAGCGGGGCACGAGGTCGGCGCCCTCCGCGCTCAGCGCGACCTCCTGCCAGGAGGTGTCGCCGGCCGGTGCGGACGCGGGGCGCGGCCTGGCCCGGAAGGCCCCGGCACCCGGCCGGGTCACCACCAGCCCCTCGGCGGCCAGCTGCGCGAGGGCCCGCGAGACCGTCACGGGGCTCACCCGGAACCGCTCGACGAGGGCACGACTCGACGGCAGCTTTCCACCGGGAGAGTAGCGGTCCAGCTCCCCTCGGAGGCGATCTGCCAGTTCACCGACACTGCTACGCTCATGCATGAAAACACAGAGTAGCGCTACTGCCCTCCCCGCGATAGCGGTGACCACTCCGCGGACGAGTGGCCCCGGCACCCTCCAGGCCGCTCTCGGCGTCGTCGCCTTCTCCCTCACCTTCCCCGCCACCGCCTGGGGCCTCGAGGGATTCGGCCCCTGGACGCTGGTCGCCGTGCGCAGCGTGCTGGCCGCGCTCGTCGCGGGCGGCTGCCTCCTCGCCCTGCGGGTGCCGCTGCCCGCCCGTCGGTACTGGGCCGGGCTCGCCGTGGTGGCCGCCGGGGTCGTCGTGGGCTTCCCGCTGCTCAGCACCCTCGCCCTGCGGACGTCGTCCACCGCGCACGCGGCCGTCGTGGTCGGTCTGCTGCCCCTGACGACCGCGCTGCTGTCCGCCCTGCGCTTCGGCTCCCGGCCCTCGCGGACCTTCTGGACGGCGGCGCTGGCCGGTGCCGGCGCGGTGGTCGCCTTCACCGTGCAGCAGAGCGGCGGCGCCCTCACCACCGCCGACCTGTACCTGTTCGGGGCGCTGCTGGCGTGCGCGGCCGGCTACACCGAGGGCGGCCGGCTGGCGCGGGTGATGCCGGGCTGGCAGGTCATCGGCTGGGCGCTGGTGTTCTGCCTGCCGCTCGCCGTGCCCGCCGCCGCCCTCGCCCTCGCCCACGAGCCGGTCCGGCTGACCGCGCACAGCGTGGGCGGGCTGCTGTGGGTGGCGGCGGGCTCGCAGTTCCTCGGCCTCGTCGTCTGGTACCGGGGCATGGCCGCCATCGGCATCCCCAAGGCCAGCCAGTTGCAGTTGGCCCAGCCCCTGCTCACACTGGTGTGGTCGGTGCTGCTGCTGGGCGAGCACCTCACACCCGCCGCTCCGCTGACGGCCGCGGCCGTCCTGGTCTGCATCGCCGTCACCCAGCGGGCGCGCGGCTAGGTCTCGAACGAGAGGCCCCGAGGGCGCCGCGCGCCGGTTCGGCCGGTGCCGCGCGCCGCAGATGGGAGAAGGACTCCGGGACGACTCCGGCATACACGGACCGCTGCTCCCGCACACGGTGAGGAGGCCTCACGGATGCGTGCGACCACGGGTGACCAACTTGTCCAGCACGGCAGGGTGGTCGGCCAACACGACAAGGTCGGCGAGATCGTCGAAGTGCTGGGTCAGGAGGGCAGTCCTCCCTACCGCGTCCGCTTCGCGGACGGGCACGAGGGCGTGTGCTCGCCGGGACCGGACACCGAGATCCGCCACAAGGACCAGGAACGACGGTAGCCGACGGGCCGGCCCGCGGAACACGACGGCGGGCCGGCCGGGCAGAGCACACCGGCGGGCCGGCCGGGCGAAGCACACCGGCACGCCAGGAGGGCGGAGAACGACGGCAGGTCAGCGCGGGGGCGTCGCCGGCTGCGCGTAGTGGTCGGCGACGACCCGCGCCATCGCGCCGACGCGGTCCGTGCGCAGCTCCTTCGCGGCGAAGAAGACGTGGCCGCGGACCTCGGGGTGGCCGGCCGCGAGGGTGAGGTGCCGGGACAGTTCGGCCGGGTCCTGCCAGGCCGCGGGCTGCGCCGGATCGCCGGCCTTGTACAGCGCCTCCCCCAGGTAGAGCTTGGTGCGGCTGCCCCGCGCGACCTCCGCCCACCAGGGCACGAGCGCGGCGTAGTCGGCGGCGGAGAGTCCGATGTTCCAGTACAGCTGCGGCACGACGTAGTCAATCCAGCCCTCCCGCACCCACCTGCGGGTGTCGGCGTGGACGGCGTCGTACGACTGGAGCGCCCGGGTGTCCGAGCCGCGCGGGTCGGTGGAGGCGTTGCGCCACACCCCGAAGGGGCTGATCCCGAACTGTGTGGTGGGCCGCACCGCCTTGATCCGGGCGGCCGTCTCGCGCACCAGCCGGTCGATGTTGTCGCGCCGCCACGCGGCCCGGTTGGGGAAGGCGCCGCCGTGGGCGTCGTAGGCCGCGTCGTCGTCGAAGGTCTGGCCGGCCACCGGATAGGGGTAGAAGTAGTCGTCGAAGTGCACGGCGTCGACCGGGTACCGGCGCACCGCGTCGAGCATCGCGTCCTGCACGAACGCCCGGACCTCGGGCAGACCGGGGTTGTAGTGGAGCTTCCCGCCGTACGGCACCACCCAGTCGGGGTGCCGGCGCGCGGGGTGGGAGGCGACGAGCCTGGCCGGGTCGTCGTGGACGGCCACCCGGTAGGGGTTGAACCAGGCGTGCAGCTGGAGTCCGCGGGCGTGCGCCTCCGCCACGGCGGTGCCCAGCGGGTCCCAGCCGGGCGCCTTGCCCTGGGTGCCGGTGAGCACCTGCGACCACGGCTCGTACGACGAGGGCCACAGGGCGTCCGCGGTGGGCCGGACCTGGAGGATCACCGTGTTGAGGCGGTCGCGGACCGCCAGGTCGAGCCAGCCGAGCAGTTCGGAACGCTGCTGGGCCGCGGTCAGTCCGGGGCGTGAGGGCCAGTCCCGGTTGGCGACGGTGGCCAGCCACACGCCCCGCATCCGCGCCACCGCCCGGCCGTTCCCGCCGGCGTGTCCGGAAGGAACCCCGGTGGGCACCGCCGGGCGGGCCGCCGCCCCCGTCGTCGTGAACGCCGACAACGCGGCCAGCGCGAACGCCCGCCGAGTCAGTCGCCCCATCGCGCACATCCCCACATACGCCGCGGATCCGCTCGGTCACGGATCGTCTCCGCGCCCAGCATGCCCCCACCCCGGCGATCGATCATCGATACTTGCTAGTAACGTGCACGATCGGAGCAGGCCCGCCGGGACCCGGAAGACCTGCGCAGTGACCGGAGTCAGCCAGTGAAAGGGACCGATGTGACCGACATCGAACGCGTCGGAGTGGTGGGCTGCGGCCAGATGGGGGCGGGCATCGCCGAGGTCTGCGCGCGGGCCGGACTCGACGTGAAGGTCGCCGAGACCACCGGCGAGGCCCTGGAGTTCGGCCGCACCCGGCTCTTCAACTCCCTGGCCAAGGCCGCCGAACGCGGCAAGATCAGCGAGGAGGAGCGGGACGCCACGCAGGCGCGCCTCAGCTTCACCACCGACCTCGGCGAGTTCGCCGACCGCGACCTGGTCATCGAGGCCGTCGTGGAGAACGAGCAGGTCAAGACCGAGATCTTCCAGGTCCTGGACCAGGTCGTGACCCGCCCGGACGCCATCCTGGCCTCCAACACCTCCTCCATCCCGCTGGTGAAGCTGGCGGTCGCCACCTCGCGGCCCGACCAGGTCGTCGGCATCCACTTCTTCAACCCGGCCCCGGTGCAGAAGCTCGTCGAGCTGATCCCGGCGCTGACCACCTCCGAGGGCACCCTCAGCCGCGCGCAGCTGTTCGCCGAGAAGACGGTCGGCAAGCACGCCATCCGCGCCCAGGACCGCTCGGGCTTCGTGGTCAACGCGCTGCTGATCCCGTACCTGCTCTCCGCGATCCGGATGTTCGAGACGGGCATCGCCAGCCGCGAGGACATCGACAACGGCATGGAGCTGGGCTGCGCCCACCCGATGGGCCCGCTGAAGCTGTCCGACCTGATCGGCCTCGACACGGTGGCCTCGGTCGCGCAGTCGATGTACGACGAGTACAAGGAGCCCCTGTACGCCGCTCCCCCGCTGCTCCAGCGCATGGTCGACGCCGGCCGCCTGGGCCGCAAGACCGGCTCGGGCTTCTACACCTACGGCTGACCCCTCGCGGCGTCACGCGGGCCCGGCACCCCACCCGGTGCCGGGCCCGTTCACACCGGAGGATCGTCAGCGCCCGGTGTCGTGCCCGAGCCTGAGGTGGTGCAGGAGCAGTAAGGCGGCCGCCATGCCGGCGGCCGGGACCTCCCCCCGGGCGACCATGTCGGGCACGAGTTTGAGGGGGACCCACTCCCGGCGCTCGGACTCGAAGTCGTCCACGGGGTGCCCGACGTACTCGCCCTCGTCCGACCAGTAGACGTGGTGCCGGGCGTCGGTGAGGCCGTTGGCCGGTTCCACGCTCGTCAGGTGGTGCAGGGGGCCCGGCCGCCAGCCGGTCTCCTCCTCCAGTTCCCTGGCGGCCGCGCGGGCGACGTCCTCACCGTCCTCGACGACGCCCGCGGCGAGTTCCCACCCCCAGCTGTCGGTGATGAAGCGGTGCCGCCACAGCAGGAGCACCTCGTTGGCCTCGTTCACCACGGTCGCCACGGCGACGGGCCGCAGCCGTATGAGGAAGTGGTCGAGGTGCCGGCCGTCCGGCAGGCCGACATCCGCGAGGTTGACCCGGAACCAGCGGTTTTCATACACAGTTCGTTCGTTCTGTTTCGTCCACTGCACGGTTCTGCCGCCTTCCGTCGAGTAAGGGGCAATATCGCAGCAGGAACGGTGGCACGCCGGTCGCTACAGCGGTACGCGCAGTGCGCCGTCGATGAGTTCGGCCGCCTCCGCCGTGCCCGCGCAGTCACTGCGCACCAGGTGCTCGCGCACCGCCCGGAGTCTGTCGCGCAGCCGACGGGACTCCATGCCCCGCGCCTGCTCCGCCATCAGCACGGCGGTGACCACCGCCTGGTCGGCGTTCCCCCGGCGCAGTTCGACGGTGCTGAGCATGGCGAGCCGGTGCACCCGGCCCCGGTCGTGGGCGGGCGTGTCGACGGCGGCCGCGGCGTGCTCCGCGGCGGCGGTGACGTCGCCGAGGCTCAACAGGGCCTCCGCCACCTGGACGTTGACCAGACCGGGCTGGACATAGCCGGTCTCGTCCGGTTCGCTGCCGCGCCGGATGCGGTCGGCGGCGGCCTCGGCCCGCCGGATGCACGACAGGGCGCTCGTGCCGTCGCCGAGGTGGGCGTACGCCTTCGCCTGCATCGCGTGCAGGTCGGAGGCGAGGGCGGGGGTGACGTTCTTGCCGACCGTGCGCAACGCGGCCTCCGCGAAGGCGACGGCCTGCCGGAACTCCCGCATGAACAGGGACTGGTTGACCAGCAGCGCGATGACGTACGCCCCGAGCCCCCGGTCCCCGCTGGCCTTCGCGAGCCGCAGTGCCTGGTGGAAGTAGCGCTGGGCGAGGCCGTGCGCGTCGGAGTCGTAGGCGCAGATGCCGGCGATCGCCACCAGAGCGCCGGTCGCGCGGTGCAGTTGGCGGCCGGTGGCGTCGGTGTAGCCGCCGCGCAGCAGCGGGGCCGCCTCGGCGTTGAGGAAACCGACGATGCGGCTGCGGGTCGCCACGCCGCCGGCCTTGCGGTACATCTGCTCGTAGTGGGCGCGGGCCGCGCGCAGCGTCTCGATGTCGGCGGCGGTGACCGGGTGCCGGCCGCCACGGGAGACGTCGACGTCCTCGGGCGGGTTCTCCCACTCCCACACCGGCATCACGGCAGGCGTACCGGTGACCGCGGGGGCGCCCAGGACGTGCGGGCGCTGCTGCTCGTCGGAGCGCCACAGGGCGGTGGCCCGCTCCACGAAACCGGACAGCGAGGTGCCGTGCGGTGCCGCGTGTCCGCCGGGCACGCCGAGGCCGATGTCGTCGAGGGTGACGGGCCGTCGCAGCCGGCGGGCGAGCACCTCGCAGATCAGGTCGGGGACCTGTCCGCGCGGGCGCTGGCCCTTGAGCCACCGGGCGACGGCCGTGTGTTCGTAGCGCAGCGCGAGCCCGCGGGCGCGGCCGGCCTGGTTGACGTGCGCGGCGAGGCCCGCGGGCGAGATGCCTGCCTCGTCCAGGATCGCGTCGAGCAGGGTGTTGGGCTGCATGAGGTGCCCCCCGGGTGGTTCGGTGCCGACGGCGCCACTCACGGTAGCGGGTGCGTCTTCACACGGGGTGTGAACCGAGTGCGCACATCCGCACCGTGCAGGCGCTGTCGCGCAGCGTCGCGGGCCGGTTGACTGAAATGCCTCGAAAGAGGCCGGCCGGGCCGCCGGCTCCCCCTCATCAAGCGGCGGCCCGGCAGTTCGCTCCGCCAGCCGGGCCGTTGCCCGCGGTGGGCCCTCGTCACGCGGTGGGCCGTCGTCATGGGGAGGCCGTCGTCATGGGGAGGCCGTCGTCATGGGGAGGCCGTCGAGCGCGGGTGCCCGGTGGCCGGTCGCGCGGTTCCCCGCGCCCCGTCGGCCGGCTGGTGCGGACGCCGGTTGTGCAGGACGAGCAACGCGACGCCGTCCGTCGGTCTGCCCGCCGTGCGGCGCAGGAGTGCGCCGAAGACCGTGCGCACGATCTGCTCGGACGAGACCGGGTGGTCGTGGGCCGCCTTGGTCAGGGTCTCCGCCAGCGGGAAGAAGCGGCCTCTCGTGTCCCGCGCGTCCTCGGCGCCGTCCGTGTGGAGGACCAGGGACTCGCCCTCGTGGAGCCGGCCGCAGGGCGCGGACGGCAGCTCGGCCGGCAGCGGGAACGGGCCGAGCGGCGGCAGGGGGCCGGCGCGGGCCAGCGGCACCCCCTCGGTCCCGCGGAGCAGGTACGGCCACGGATGCCCGCAGTTCAGGGCGCGCAGGCCGCCGTCCGCGTCGATCTCCAGCAGCAGGACGGTGACGAACTCCTCGGCGAGCGGGGTGTCCGTCGGACGACCGCTCACCGGACGCTCCTCGCGGTGGCGCTCCCGCAAGTGACGGGCGAGGGCCCGCTCCAGCCGGCGCAGGACACCACCCAGGTCCGGTTCGTCGTGCGCGGCCTCGCGGAAGCTGCCGAGGAGCGCGGCGACGGTCCCGAGCGCGGGGAGCCCGTGCCCGCGCACGTCGCCCATGACGACCCGCACCCCGTGTTCGGTGGCGACGACCTCGTACAGGTCGCCTCCGACGGAAGCGGCCCGGTCCGCGGAGAGCTGCGCCGCGGCCACGTTCAGCCCCTCCACGCGGGGTGGCGGAGGACGCAGCAGCACGCTCTGGGCGGCCCCGGCGACCCGGCGGACCTGTCTCAGCTCGCGCAGCAGGGTCCGCCGTACGTGCTGGACCAGTCCGGTGCCGACGACGAAGAAGACGGCGCTGGTGACGATCCTGGCACCGAGCCCGTCCTGCTGGGCCGGCGGGCAGGTCAGCTTGTAGGTGACCGCCATCGCGCCCCAGGCCGTGGGCAACCCCAGCGCGAGGGCCCGGCGCGACGGCCGTCCGGTGCCGAACCATGTCGGATGGCCCCCTCCAGGCCCGTACAACGCAGACAGACCGGCCCCAGAGAGGCCGGTCCGATTCTGTCGATGTCAGGGCCCGGAAGGCCCGATCACGGGGAGAACTCACCCGAACGGATGAGAGGCGGGTGTGGGGGCACGGCCCCCACACCCGGCCGCACTGCCCCCGCACCCGCCAGGCCGCACGGCACGCTAGCCGCGCAGCACCGCGCCCGTCCGCTCGCCCGCGAGGGCGACCGCCGCGTCCCGGGCGGCCGAGGCCTCGTCGACCGTCAGCGTCCGGTCCGCCGCGCGGAAGCGCAGGGCGTACGCGAGCGACTTCCGCCCGTCGCCCAGCTGCTCCGCGTTCTCGTAGACGTCGAACAGCCGGATTCCCTCGAGGAGTTCACCGGCGCCCTCACGCAGCGCGGCCTCGACGTCGGCGTGCGGGACGTAGAGGTCGACGACGAGCGCGACGTCCTGCGTGGCGACGGGGAAGGTGGAGATGCCCGGCGCCCGGGGCGTGTCGTCGCCGACCCGCTCCAGGACGTCCAGGTCCAGCTCCATGGCCGAGGTGCGCGCGGGCAGGCCGAGGGCCTTCAGCACGCGCGGGTGCAGCTCGCCGGCGTGGCCGACAACTCGCTCGGCGCCGTCGGCGACGACGACCAGCTCGGCGCACCGCCCCGGGTGCCACGGTCCGTACTGGCCCCCCCGGACGATCAGTTCGGCGCCCGCCTCACGGGCGACCGTCCGCGCCGCCTCGACGGCGTCGGCCCAGTCCGCCGGGCGGCCCTTGCCCCACCAGCCGGCCTGTTCGCGGGCTCCCGCGAGGACGACGGCGACGTGGCGCGGCTGCTCGGGCAGCACGGCGTCGATCGCCGCGATCTCCTCGTCGGTCGGCCGGCGGTCGACCGGCAGATGACCGGCGACGCGCTGTCCGTCGCGCGGGAGGAAGACCAGTCCGGTCTCGAAGAGGGCCAGGTCGTGCGAGCCGCGGCCGTCGTTGCGCCGCAGCGCGGCGAGCAGCCCCGGCAGCAGCGAGGTGCGGAGCGCGGGCTCCTCGTCGTTGAGCGGGTTGGTCAGCCTGACGACGCGGCGGGCCGGGTCGTCGGCGTCCAGGCCGAGCTGGTCGAAGACCTGCTCGGCGACGAACGGGTAGTTCGGCGCCTCGACGTAACCGGCACCGGCCAGCGCGCGGCCGACCCGGCGGTGCAGCCGCTGACGGTGGGTGAGGCCGCGGCCCGCCGGGGGCTTGGGCAGCGTGGAGGGCAGGTTCTCGTAGCCCTCCAGCCGGATGACCTCCTCGGCGAGGTCGTTGGCCTCGCCGAGGTCGGGCCGCCAGGACGGCACGGTGACGATCAGCTCGTCCTGCCCGTACACGTCGCAGCCGATCTCCTGGAGCCGGCGCACGACGGTCTCGCGGCCGTAGACGACACCCGCGACCTTGTCCGGGTGGTCGGCGGGCACGGCGACGGTGTGCGGCGCGGACGGGGCGACGACCTCGGTGACACCGGCCTCGGCGGTACCGCCGGCGAGCAGCACCAGCAGGTCGACCGTGCGCTGCGCGGCCGCCGACGGCGCCTGCGGGTCGACGCCGCGCTCGAAGCGCTTGGACGCCTCGGAGGAGAGCTTGTGGCGGCGGGCCGTACGGGCGACGGAGACCGCGTCGAAGTGGGCGGCCTCGATGACGACGTCGGTCGTCCCCTCGGATTCCGCGTGGTCGGCGATCTCCGTGTTGGCGCCGCCCATGACACCGGCGAGGCCGATGGGGCCGCGCTCGTCGGTGATGACCAGGTCCTCGGCGTGCAGCGTGCGCTCGACGCCGTCGAGGGTGACGAGCTTCTCGCCCTCGGCCGCGCGGCGGACGCCGATGGTGCCCTGGACCAGGGTGCGGTCGTAGGCGTGCAGGGGCTGGCCCAGCTCCATCATCACGTAGTTCGTGACGTCGACGGCGAGCGAGATCGGGCGCATGCCGACCTTCTGGAGCCGGCGCTGGAGCCAGATCGGGGAGCGCGCCTCGGGGCTCAGACCGGTGACGGTGCGGGCGGTGAAGCGGTCGCAGCCGGCCGGGTCGGAGACCTGGACGGGGTAGCCGAAGGCGTTCGGTCCGGGCACGTCGAGCAGGGCCGGGTCGCGCAGCGGCAGGCCGTAGGCGATGGCGGTCTCGCGGGCGACGCCGCGGATGGACAGGCAGTCGCCGCGGTTGGCGGTGACGGCGATGTCCAGGACCTCGTCGACCAGCTCGAGCAGCTCGACGGCGTCCTTGCCGACCTCGGTCTCCGGCGGCAGCACGATGATGCCCTTGGTGCCGTCGTCGCCCATGCCCAGCTCGTCGCTGGAGCAGATCATGCCGTGGGAGGTCCTGCCGTACGTCTTGCGCGCGGCGATGGCGAAGCCGCCGGGCAGGACCGCGCCCGGGAGGACCACGACGACCTTGTCGCCGACGGCGAAGTTGCGGGCGCCGCAGACGATCTCCTGCGGCTCGCCCGAACCGTTGGCCTGTCCGACGTCGACCGTGCAGAAGCGGATCGGCTTCTTGAAGCCCTCCAGCTCCTCGATGGTCAGCACCTGGCCGACGACGAGGGGGCCCTTGAGGTCGTGGCCGAGCTGCTCGACCGTCTCGACCTCGAGGCCGGCCGAGATGAGCTTGGCCTGGACGTCACGGCCGGTCTCGGTGGCCGGCAGGTCGACGTACTCCCGCAGCCAGGAAAGCGGGACCCGCATCAGATCTCCATCCCGAACGGCCGGGTGAACCGGACGTCACCCTCGACCATGTCTCGCATGTCTTCGACGTTGTGGCGGAACATCAGCATCCGCTCGATGCCGAACCCGAAGGCGAAGCCGCTGTACTTCTCCGGGTCGACGCCGCAGGCGGTGAGCACCTTGGGGTTGACCATGCCGCAGCCGCCCAGTTCGATCCAGCCCTCGCTGGAGCAGGTGCGGCAGGGCCGGTCGGGGTTGCCGACGGACTCGCCGCGGCAGACGTAGCACACCATGTCCATCTCGGCGGACGGCTCGGTGAAGGGGAAGAAGTTCGGGCGCAGCCGGGTCTTCATGCCCTCGCCGAACAGCGCCTGGACCATGTGGTCCAGGGTGCCCTTGAGGTCCGCCATGGTCAGGCCCTCGTCCACGGCGAGCAGCTCGACCTGGTGGAAGACGGGCGTGTGCGTGGCGTCCAGCTCGTCGGTGCGGTACACGCGGCCGGGGCAGATCACGTACACCGGCAGCTCACGGCTCAGCAGCGAGCGGATCTGCACGGGCGAGGTGTGGGTGCGCAGCACGACACCGGACTCGGTGCCGCCCTGCGGGCCCTGCACGAAGAACGTGTCCGCCTCGCCGCGGGCCGGGTGGTCCGGGCCGATGTTCAGGGCGTCGAAGTTGAACCACTCGGCCTCGACCTGCGGACCCTCGGCGACCTCGTAGCCCATGGCCACGAAGACGTCCTCGATGCGCTCGGAGAGCGTGGTGAGCGGGTGGCGGGCGCCGGCCGGGACCCGGTCGTGGGGCAGCGTGACGTCCACCGCCTCCTCGACCAGGACGCGCGCGTCGCGCTCGGCCTCCAGCTCGGTCTGCCGGGCGGCGAGGCCCTTGTTCACCGCGCCGCGGGCCTGGCCGACGAGCTTGCCGGCGGCGGCCTTCGCGTGCGGGGGCAGTGCGCCGATCTCGCGGTTGGCGAGGGCCAGCGGGGAGGCGCCGCCGGTGTGGGCGACCTTGGCCTCCTGGAGTGCGTCGAGGGAGTCCGCGGCGGCGAAGGCGGCGAGCGCCTCGTCCCGCATGCGCTCGATCTCTTCCGGTTTCAAGGCCTCGACCTCTACAGGGTCGTACGACTTATTCGGTGCCGACATCTCTTCCCGTGCTTCCGTTTGTCCCCCAGCTACCGCTGGGAGGTGCCCCCAGGCTGAATGTCCCCATCACCGACTCACTCGGAGGGCCGTCCATGGGACACGAAGGTGCCAAAGGCCGAGTCTAACGGGGTGAGGACGTGCGGATGCGCCCGCGGGGGCTAGGCCAGATAGGCCGGAGCCGCCACGGGCAGCGTAAATCGGAACTCGGCGCCGCCGCCGTGGGCGCGGCCGACCGTGATGACGCCGCCGTGGGCTTCGACGATGCCCTTGACGATGTACAGCCCGAGGCCCGTGCCGCCGCGCTTGCTGCCCCGCCAGAAGCGGGTGAAGACACGGTTCATGGACTCCTCCGGGATGCCGGTGCCCTCGTCGCTCACGATGACCGACGTGCCGGTGTCCTCCCCCTCGCGGGGGGACGGGGCGGGCGTGACGTCAATGGTGACGGTTCCCTCGCCGTGCCGCACCGCATTTTCGATGAGGTTGCTGAGCACCTGGTCGACCTTGTCGGGGTCGGCCCACAGGGCGGGCAGCGGCTGTTCGATGCGCAGCAGGAACCGGTCGGCGGGCTGCCCGGCGGCGACGTAGGCCTGGATGTGGCGGCCGACGGCGGCGCCCATGTCGACGGGCTGCCGGCGCACCTCCAGCCTCCCCGAGTCGATCCGGGAGATGTCGAGGAGCTCGGCGATGAGCCGGGTGACGCGGTCGGCGTCGGCGTCGACGGTCTCCAGCATGAGCCGCTTCTGGTCGTCGGTGAACCGCGTCCACTTGGCGAGGAGCGTGGCGGTGAACCCCTTCACGGAGGTGAGGGGGGAGCGCAGCTCGTGGGCGACGGTGGCGATCAGCTCGGCGTGGCTGCGCTCGGTGCGGCGGCGGGCCTCGGTGTCGCGGAGGGAGACGACGACGCGGCGGACGGGGCCGGTGGGGCCGCCGCGGACGTACCGGGCGGAGACGAGGACCTCGCGCCCGCCGGGCAGCAGCAGGTTGCGCTCGGGCTGGCCCACCCGGATGGCGAGCCCGCTGTACGGGTCGGTCAGCTGCCACCAGCGCCGGCCCTCGAGGTCCTCCAGCGGCAGGGCCTTGTCGAGCCGCTGCCCGAGGGCTTCGGCGGCGGGGACGGCGGTGATGCGCTCGGCGGCGGCGTTGAAGCAGACGACGTACCCGTGCTCGTCGGCGACGACCAGCCCGTCGGGCAGGTCGTCGGGGTCGATGCCGAGTCCGGCGAGGTCACCGGCCGGTCGGGCCGCGGGCGGGCGCCCCGGTCCACTGGCTCCCGGTGCGCTGCTCGTGCCGACACTCATCCCCGTACCTCACCTCCCGTCCTCCCGGAAGAGGCCCCCCGAGCTGGTCACCCTACTAGCTGTCGGTGACGGAGCGGCACCCTCCGGAGGCGCGCTGTGCACGGGCCGACGCGTAGAGACATACGGCTGCGGCGGTGGCGAGGTTCAGACTCTCGGCCTTCCCGTGGATCGGGACGCGGACGACGGCGTCGGCGAGGTCCCGGGTCTCCTCGGGCAGCCCCCAGGCCTCGTTGCCGAAGACCCATGCGGTGGGGCCGCCCATGGTGCCCTTGTCCAGTTCGTCGTCGAGGTCGTCCCGGCCGGCGCCGTCGGCGGCGAGGATGCGCACCCCGGCGTCCCTGAGCCCGGCGACGGCCCGCTCGACGGGGACGCCGACGGCGACCGGCAGGTGGAACAGCGATCCGACCGAGGCCCGTACGGCCTTGGGGTTGTACAGGTCGACGGAGGCGTCGGTGAGGACGACGGCGTCGGCGCCGGCCGCGTCGGCGCAGCGCAGGACGGTGCCGGCGTTGCCGGGGTCGCGGACGTGCGCGAGGACGGCGACGAGCCGGGGGCGGGCGGCGAGGACGTCGTCGAAGGGGGTGTCGACGAAGCGGCACACGCCCACGAGGCCCTGCGGGGTGACGGTGGTGGAGATGTCCTCGATGACCTGCTCGTCGGCGAGGTGGACGCGGGCGCCGGCGTTCCGGGCCTCGCCGACGATGTCGGCGTGGCGCTCCGCGGCCTCGGGGGTGGCGAACAGTTCCACGAGGGTGTCGGGGTGCGCGGCCGCCTCCCGTACGGCCTGCGGGCCCTCCGCGAGGAACAGCCGCTCCTTCCCCCGGAAGTTCCGCCGCGCGAGGCGCCTGGCGACCGAGACGCGGGCGGAACGGGGGGAGATGAGGTCGGGGGTGGCGGGGGGCATCGAGGTTCACCTTCGGTGGGTCGGCGGGGGGCGTCGGGACGGGGCGGCGAGGCGAAGACGCACTCGGACCCGCAGGCGGCTCGCCTGCGGGTCCGAGTCATGTCACTTCCGGCTCAGCCGGCGCGGCGTCACGCAGCCTTCGGCGCGTTCACGTCCGACGGCAGCGCCTTCTGGGCGACCTCGACGAGCGCGGCGAACGCGGTCGGGTCGTTGACGGCCAGCTCGGCCAGGATCTTGCGGTCGACCTCGACGCTCGCGGCGTTCAGACCCTGGATGAAGCGGTTGTACGTGATGCCGTTGGCGCGGGCAGCGGCGTTGATGCGCTGGATCCACAGCCGACGGAAGTCGCCCTTGCGCTTCTTGCGGTCGTTGTAGTTGTAGACCAGCGAGTGGGTGACCTGCTCCTTGGCCTTGCGGTACAGGCGCGAACGCTGACCGCGGTAGCCGGAGGCCGCCTCGAGGATCGCCCGGCGCTTCTTGTGGGCGTTGACTGCCCGCTTGACGCGTGCCACTTTTTAACTCCTTGTAGCGGGGCCGCGGTGGGACTCACACGGCCCGGAAACGATTGGGTCCCGGTTCAGACGTACGTACGGCGGCAGGGCGCCCGTACGTCACTTGCCGAGAAGCTTCTTGATCTTCTTGGCGTCGCCCGGGGCCATCTCGGCGTTGCCGGTGAGGCGACGCGTCAGGCGCGACGACTTGTGCTCGAGCAGGTGGCGCTTGCCGGCGCGCTCACGGAGCACCTTGCCGGAGCCGGTGACCTTGAAGCGCTTGCTGGCACCGCTGTGCGACTTGTTCTTCGGCATAGCGCCGTTCTCTCCTCGTCGGTGGCGCTCCGGTGCCCGGTCGTGAAACCGGGCACGGGTGGAGCGTCGCTTGTATCGGTTACGTCCTGGGACTGACGTCCCGGGGGTCACGCCTCGGCGGAAGCCTCGGCAGACTCGGACGGCACGGAGTCCCCGGAATCCTCGGCGTTCACGGCGTCGGAATCCGCGGCGTTCTGCGAGCGGCCCGGGTTGGCCTTCGCTTCGGCCTTGCGGGCCTCCTGGGCCTGACGTGCCTCGGCCATCGCCTCGGTCTTCTTCTTGTGCGGACCGAGAACCATGATCATGTTTCGGCCGTCCTGCTTCGGGTTCGACTCGATGAACCCGAGGTCCTGGACGTCCTCCGCCAGGCGCTGCAGCAGTCGGTAGCCCAGCTCGGGCCGGGACTGCTCGCGACCACGGAACATGATCGTGATCTTGACCTTGTCGCCCTGCTTGAGGAACCGGACGACGTGACCCTTCTTGGTGTCATAGTCGTGCGGGTCGATCTTCGGCCGGAGCTTCATCTCCTTGATGACCGTGTGCGCCTGGTTCTTGCGCGCCTCACGGGCCTTCATGGCCGACTCGTACTTGAACTTCCCGTAGTCCATGAGCTTGCAGACCGGCGGGCGGGCGGTAGCCGCGACCTCGACCAGGTCCAGGTCGTACTCCTGCGCAAGCTCCAGTGCCTTGGCCAGGGGGACGATGCCCACCTGCTCGCCACTGGGACCGACAAGTCGCACCTCGGGAACGCGAATCCGGTCGTTGATGCGGGGCTCGGCGCTGATGGATCCTCCTCGGTAGCACCACACGGCAGTCTGGCGAACGGCCGCGTAACGTCTGTGTTCGATTGGTTGACAACCACGCCGAAGCACAAAAAATGCCCCGAACGATCACATGCGGGGCTCCAAGCACTACCGGAGCACCGCCGCGAGGACCGCGGGGCGCACTACCGGGCGACTCCATCGTCCGTACGGAACGATGGTGGCCGCCTGACCGGGGTGACCCGCCGCCCCGGAGGGTGGTCGGGTGGGAGTTCGGAGCCTCCACTTGTGGGCCGGGTCCGCCTGCTGTGGGGCACGCGTGTCCGACCGGTCGTTACACGAGATTAGCAGCTCGTTCACGCGTGCGCGAATCCGGTGTCTCCCGCCTCCTGCTGTCAAGGGGGCGTGCGGCGGGCCCTATCGTGTGGGGCATGAGTGAGACCTCCCCCTCGGACAGCCCCGAGCCCTCCGGCACCGCCGGTTTCGACGAGATGACCCGCGACATCGCCGAGGTCCCGGCGGTCGAGGTGATCGTGACGGTCGCCGTCAACCTGATGAGCGCGTCCGCCGTGAAGCTCGGCCTGACGGAGGAGGGCGACAAGTACAAGGACCTGGACGAGGCCCGCAAGCTGATCACCGCCCTCGCCGGCCTGCTGGACGCGAGCACGACCGAGATCAGCTCCTTCCACGCGGCACCGCTGCGCGACGGCCTGAAGTCGCTCCAGCTCGCCTTCCGCGAGGCCTCGCTCGTCCCGGACGAGCCGGGCCAGGGCCCGGGCGAGAAGTACACCGGGCCGGTCTACGGCTGAGGCCCGTCAGTCACGCAGGTAGAAGGGCTCGCCCGGAGGGGTGGTTCCGGCCGGCAGGAGTGCCAGGTCGAGGCCGCGCACCAGGCGGGCCCTCAGTGTTTCGTCGGCGGCGATGCGCTCCGCCACGGCCTGCGCGGTCCCGGCGGGAGCGGCGTCCGGGGCCAGGACGAGGGCGAGAGTGCCGTCGGACCGGCCGGGCACCAGGTGGGCGCGCAGGACGGCCGGTTCGGCGGCCACCGCGGCCCGTACCGCCTCGACGACCGCCGGGTCGGCCAGCGGGTCCGTCGTGGTGCGGCCCTCGGCGAGTGCCAGCAGGGCGGGCCCCGTCAGTTCGAAGGCGACCGGCCCGGCCATGTCGAGGACGACGGTGTCGGCCTTCTCGTGCGCGGCCGCCCGGAGGGCCTGGTGCAGGGGTACGGCCACGGGGCGGGCCCGCGGGTCCCAGCGGGCGAGGGACGCGGTGGAGGTGAAGGCCGGCAGCGCCGTGCGGTCCCCCGCCTTCAGGGTCGGCACGGCCATGTCGCTGGTCTTCTCGCGGCGCAGCCCGCCCCCCCGTCGCCCACCACCGCCCTTCCAAGGAGCTTCGCTCCCCTCCTCACTGTCCTCCTCCACCTCCCCGAGCACGGCGACGACGGGGACGAGCAGCCGGGCGCCCTTGAGCGCCTCCAGCACGGGTCCCACGGCGGTGCGGTCCTCGGCCCAGGCGGCGAGCGCCGCGCTCAGCACGGGGTCGGCGGAGCCGTCGTCGTCGGAGAAACCGGGGTCGGGAATGTTCTTGTTCGCCACGGTCACCGACCCTATCGGGGGGAAACCGCCGGGCTCGTGCGGGGCCGGAAACACGGCGGTGACCGCTTTCACGGGTTTCTCAGACAGCCCTGACACACCTTTAACCCGCGTCTGACGGGACACACAGTCGGCGCCTCCAGCATCACGGGCATGGAGTCCTCCAGAGCACGCCGCGGCAGCCGCGCCCGTCCGTCCGGACGCCGTCCCCTCCTCTCCTGCGCGCTCGCCTCCGTGGCCGTGCTCGGTGCCTCGGCGGCCGGGACGGTGTACGTGAAGGCCCAGGCGCACCCGGGTCCCGGCGCCGTATCGTCGGCGGCACCGTCGCCCTCGGCGTCGGTGTCGGTGTCGGTGTCGGCGAGTGGGGAGGCGTCGGTGGAACCCGTGGTCCAGTCCGAACCAAAGTCAGAATCCGATTCCGGTTCCGAGGCCGGGTACGGGTCCGTGGTGGACCGCGACACCCTGCTGGCGAAGGCGATGGCCTCGGTGACCGTGCCGGACGCCGCCGCGGTCTCCGTGGCCGTGCTCGACATGGAGTCCGGGCGGAGCGCGGTCCACGGCACCGGTGCCTTCGACACGGCGAGCATCGTCAAGGTGGACATCCTGGCGGCGCTGCTGCTCCAGGCACAGGACGCCGGCCGGCAGCTCACGGCGCGGGAGAAGGCGTACGCGGCCGCGATGATCGAGAACAGCGACAACGACTCCGCGACCGCGCTGTGGAACTCCATCGGCGGCGCGGCGGGGCTCGACGCGGCGAACCTGCGGTTCGGACTCACCGGCACCCGGGACGGCGACGGCGCGCTGTGGGGGCTGACCCGGACGACGGCGGCCGACCAGCTGACGCTGCTGCGGCAGGTCTTCGGCACCGCGTCGCAGCTGAGCGGGGCCTCGCGGACGTACCTCCAGGGGCTGATGGGGCAGATCGCGGCGGGCCAGCGCTGGGGGGTCTCGGCCGCCGCCGACGGGTCCGCGTGGGCGCTGAAGAACGGCTGGCTGCCGCGTACGGCGACGGGACTGTGGGACGTCAACAGCATCGGGCGGGTGACGTCCGGCGGGCACGACTACCTGGTGGCCGTTCTGTCGGACGGCAACGGGACCCAGGCCGAGGGGATCGCGCTGGTGGAGGCGGCGGCGAGGGCGGCGCTGGCGGCGTTCGCGGACGCCTGAGCGGACCGGTCCGGCGGCCGGGGTGGGGTGAAAACGGCGTCTACAGGACGTCGTACTGCTGCTGCCCGTCCTCGCGGTCGCGGGTGCGGCGGCTCCGCCACAGGATCACGGCGGCCACCAGCAGCACTCCCCCGGTGCCGCCCGCGAGCGGACCGGCCCAGCCCGAGGCGTCGTCGTCGGCCTTCTGCTCGTCCGGGCCCGGACCGAAGTACTCGTCGCCGTACGCCGCCGCCCGCAGGCCCTCGGGTTCGAGGCCGGCGGCGGCCTTGATCGCGGCGGCCGGGTCGATGAAGCCGAAGCCGCGGGAGTCGTCGCGGCCGCCGGTGGGGGAGTTGCGGGCGGTGTCCTCCAGCAGCTTCTTGATCTGCGCCGGGGTCAGGTCCGGGTGGGCGGCCCTGACGAGGGCGGCCGCGCCGGAGACGAAGGCCGCCGCGGCGGAGGTGCCCCAGCCCTCGTAGTACCTGTGGTCGGGGTCGGCGATGACGACGTCGACGCCGGGGGCGCTGACCGTGGCGTACCAGCGGCGGGTGGAGAAGGAGGCGCGGGTGCCGTAGCGGTCGACGGCGGTCGCGGCGATGACGCCCGGGTAGGCCGCCGGGTAGGAGATGTGGTCGCCCTTCTCGCCGCCGTTGCCGGCCGAGGCGACGACGACCGAGCCCTTCCCCAGGGCGTACTGGACGGCCTCGTCCTCGGCGGGTTCGGGGTGGGCGGAGGCGGAGTCGTCGCCGAGGGAGAGGTTGATGACGTCGGCGCCCTGGTCGGCGGCCCAGCGGATGCCTTCGGCGAGGGCGTTGCCGCGGGTGTTGCGGGCTTTGGTGCGGGAGGGGTCGCCGTCCTCCAGGATCACCCGGACGGGCAGGATCTTCGCCTCCGGGGCGATGCCCATGACGCCGTCGCCGTTGCCGTAGCCATGGCCGTGACCGGCGATGATGCCGGCCATCGCGGTGCCGTGGCGGGCCCAGGCGCGGTCGCCCGGACCGGCCCCGAAACCGACCATGTCCCTGCCGGTCAGGACGTTGCCGGCGAGGTCCGGGTGGTCGGCCTCGACGCCGGTGTCCAGGACGGCGACGGTGACGCCCCCGCCCTTGGTGGTCCGCCAGACCTCTTCGGTGTGCAGGGCCTCCAGCGCCCACTGCTTGGCCCGGATGCCGTCCGCGTACGCGGTGGTGGGCGGCACCAGGGCGACCGCGGCGGCCAGCAGACAGCTCAGCACACCGGCCCGGCGGACACCGCGCCCGCTCATGACGGCGGCTCCGAGGGGGACACGGCGGTCTTGCGCAGTCCGCGCTCGATGCGGTCGGCGAGGCCCTTCGCCTCGTGGCCCAGGCCCGCCTGGGCCACGACGGTGGCGGCGCTGGAGGCGGTGGCCTCGACGGCGGGCTGGGCGGCGGCGACCGTACGGCCGTCCGCCCAGCCGGACACGGCGTAGACGACGACGGGGGCGTCGGTGAGGACGGACACCGTCCACGAGGCGCGCTGCGCGTCGCCGAAGGCGGCGGCGAGCGTGCCCTTCGCGGCGTACGGGCGGGGCATCAGGTCGGTACGGCCGGCCAGGCCCTCCTTGTCGAACCTGGCGTCGAGGGCGCGCATGCCGGCCGCGTCGGCCTTGGTGAACAGCAGGCCCACGGTGGTGACGAAGCTGCGGGTGGCGTCGGTGTAGGTCGCGCGCAGCAGGCGGGCGCAGCCGACCGGGGCGAGGGCCTTCCCGAGCAGCGGGTCGAGGGCACCGGCGCAGCCGCTGTCCGGGGCGACGGCGATCCGTGTCCAGGTGCGGTCGGCGCCGCCGGGGCCGGCGCCCTGTCCGTCCACGGTCGGGGGGAACAGCCGGTCGACGGGCACGTTGTGCCACAGGCCGCCCGCGGTGGCGTAGACGCTCCGCTCCCCCGCCTCCGCGGGGTCGCCGACGAGCCAACTGCCGGTGACGGCACCGCCGATGAGGCCCAGCCCGAGGACCACGCAGGCGGCTGCCGCGGCGGCGTGCCCGCGCAGCCCGCGACGTCCCGCGGGCGGGGCGTCGCTGTACCCCTCCGGAGCCGCGAACGTCACGACGGGCCGGGTGGCGCCCGGCGCTCCGCCCGGCGCCGTCGGAGCGCTCCACGACAACGCCGGATCGGGTCCGGCCCCGGCGGCCGGGGGCGGCGCGTCGAAGTCGGGGTGGCGCAGGGGCGTCGCGGGACTCCAGGCGGGCGGGGCGTCCGCTTCGGGGTGCCGTCCGGGAACGGCGGTCGACAGCTCGTCCCGGTGCTGCCCGGGTGCGGGAGCCCAGGAACGCGGGAGGGGGCTCCAGGCCGTGCCGGGGGCGGGAGGGCCGGGGTGGTCGGGGGCGCGCTCACGGGGGGCGGCGGGGGCTCCCGGCGGGGCGGGGGTGCCGGGGCGGGAGGGGGCGACCGGGTGGGCGGGGGTGCCCTGCCCGTCGTGGGTCTCCCGGCGGGGGAAGGCGGGTGGGGCGGCTTCCGCGCCGGGGGTGGAGGCCGAGGCGGGGATGGAGGTCGAGGCAGGGATGGAGGTCGAGGCAGGGGGCCGGTCCGGAGCGGTGGTGCCGGCCGCGCCGTCCTGCGCGCCGGGCCGGGGGGTCGACCGGGGGGCGGCGGAACGGTCCTGGCCGGTGGCCTCCGAGGCGGTCGGTCGGGCGCCGTTCGCAGGCGCGGTGTCCGGGTCCGTCGGACGGACGGCGTCCAGCCGTACGGGACGGCGGGCGGCCGGGCCTGCCGGGCGGGACGCCTCCGGGCCGGTGTGGCGGGAGGGGGCCGGGTGCGGGGAACGGGCGGCGTCCAGGCGGGCGGGGCGCGGGACGCCGGGACGTACCGGATCGGCACCGGCCGATGTCGCGCCGACGGCACCGTCAGGAGCGGTTGCCGGGAGGGAGCCCTCCGGGCGGGCCGGGCGCGTGACCTGCCGCTCCACCGGTCCCGCCGGGCGCGGGGTCTCCGGGGTCACGGGGCGGCCGCCGTCGGTGACCGCGGGCCGGGGGCCTTCCTCCGGCCCGTGCGCCCCGGTCCGGGACGGGCCTTCGTCATTCCTGCCGTTCCTGCCGTTCCTGCCGCTCGGGGGCGGGTCGTCCGGGAAGCGGGCCGACGCGGAGGGCGGGGGCATGTGGTGCGGGGGCCGCGGCGGCAGGTGCGCGAAACCCGGCGCGGCGAACGGCTGCTCCGGGACCCGGCGCGAGGACGCGGACGGGTCCGGCGAGGCCGCGGGCGGCGGCTCCGGGACCGTACGGAACGACGGGAACCCCGCGGCCGGTGGTTCGGGCGCCCGGAGGTCCGGGGCCTGGTCCGGGTCCGCGGACGCCGGCGGGTGGGGCGGGCGGGGTGGGGTCGCCGGGGGCGGGGGCGTCGCCGGGCGCGGGGGGATCGAGGCGCGGCGTGCTTCCGTGCTCATGCACCCCCCGTTTCCTCGTGCCCGCGCCGTCGTCGCCCTGCGCGGACCGGTCTCCTCGGTCCGGCGGCCCCGGTGCCGACCCCGCCGGCCGTCCTGGGCACGCATACCCGCACGGGCGGACCGGCATCCCGGCACGGGTGACCGGCCGGAGCCCTCCTCCGTGCGTGCGCGTCACTCTACGGCTTGTTCCTGCGCGAACGGGAACCGGTCCGCGCCCCCCGGGGGCATCTGCCCGGAACGTCCCCCTACCCTGCGGTAATCCGGTCTGGCAGGCTGCGTCCATGACTGCGCGCGCCGCCGACCGGGCCCGGTACGACCGGGCCACCGCCCATCTCGACGCCCCTCTCGCCGTCGTCGACCTGGAGGCATTCGACGCCAACGCGGACGATCTGGTGCGCCGGGCGGCCGGGAAGCCGGTCCGGGTCGCCAGCAAGTCCGTCCGCTGCCGGGCCCTGCTGGAACGCGTCCTGGCGAAGGACGGTTTCGCGGGACTCATGTCCTTCACCCTGGCCGAATCCCTGTGGCTGGCCCGGTCGGGCTTCGACGACGTCCTGCTCGCCTACCCCTCCGCCGACCGCTCCGGCTTCGCGGAGCTCGCCGGCGACCCCAAGCCGGCCGCCGCCGTCACCGTGATGATCGACGACGTCGCCCAGCTCGACCTCATCGACTCCGCGCGCGGCGGGGGAGGCGAAGTGGTGCGGGTCTGCCTGGAGTTGGACACCTCGTTGAAGCTGCTGGGCGGCCGGGTGCGGGTCGGCGCGCTGCGCTCGCCGCTGCACTCCCCGGCCCAGGTCGCCGACCTGGCGCGGGCGGTGGCCCGGCGGCCGGGGTTCCGGCTGGTGGGGATCATGGCGTACGAGGGGCACATCGCGGGCGTGGGCGACTCGGTGGCGGGACGGCCCCTGCGGTCACGGGCGATCCGGCTGATGCAGGCCACCGCCCGCCGTGAACTCGTCGAGCGGCGCGCCGCGGTGGTGCGCGCGGTGCGGGCCGTGGTGCCGGACCTGGAGTTCGTCAACGGCGGCGGCACGGGCAGTGTGCAGCACACGGCCGCGGAGGACGCGGTCACCGAGATCGCGGCGGGTTCGGGACTGTACGTGCCGCGCCTGTTCGACAACTACACGTCGTTCAGCGGCCGCCCGGCCGCCCTGTTCGCCCAGCCCGTCGTGCGGCGGCCGGGCGTCGGCGTCGTCACCGTCCTCGGTGGCGGCTACCCCGCCTCCGGTGCCGCCGGCGGCGACCGGCTGCCGGTGCCGTACCTGCCGGAGGGGCTGCGCTACGACCCGCAGGAGGGGCCCGGCGAGGTGCAGACCCCGCTGCTCGGCTCCCCCGCCGACGATCTGCTGATCGGCGACAAGGTGTGGTTCCGGCACGCCAAGGCCGGTGAGCTGTGCGAGCGGTTCGACACCCTGCATCTGGTCGAGGGCGACCGGGTGACGGCGACCGTGCCGACGTACCGGGGCGAGGGCCGGACGTTCCTCTAGACCGCGCAGACTGCGCAGACCGAGCAGACCGAACAGGCCGCGCTGGCCGCGCTGGCCGCGTGGTTCACCGCGTCGGTCCGATGCCGCTGCCGCCCCCGCCGCCCGTGTCCGCGTCGCCGACCGGGCGGATGCCCTTGGTGATGCGGTCCATGTCGGCGAGCGGCGGCCCGTCGTCGCCCGCGTCGAAGACGTACCGGACGAGGACGGGGGCCTCGGTGCCGACGGTGGACGGGAAGACCAGGGACTGGACGTGGCCGCCGGGACCCTCGGCGGTCGTCACCCGCCGGCGGACGTAGTACCCGGCGCGGCCCGCGACCGCGACCTGCCCGGCGGCCACCGGCCGGTGGGACTCGATGCCGCCGAAGGGGCGCCGGCCGACGAGGTCGCGGTCACAGGCGTCGTCGGCCGCGTCGGCGATGTCCGCCTCGGCCAGTGCCCTGGGTGAGGTCTCGGTGGTGTCGGTGACGGTGCGGGAGACCACCAGGCCGTGCCGGCAGACGCCACCGCCCGGGCAGTCGTAGGGCGTGTTTCGAAAGTGGCGTCGTCTGCCCGAAGGGCAGGCCCGGCGGCGTCTGGTGCGTGCGATCGCAAGGCGGAGGGTCGCCCCGATACCGGTGGTATCGGGGTGATCCCGACAACGCGGCTGGGGGTGCCCCCTCCGGGGGAGTGCGTGCCAGACGCCGCCGGGCTGGGGGCACCCCCTCTGGGGGAGGGACTTTCTCTGGGGGAGGGACTTTCGAAACACGCCCTAGGTGCCGTCGGGTCGCCGTACCAGCCGGGCGGGGGCGTCATGCTCGTCCCGGCACTGTAGGGCGCGGCCTACAGCGGGGTGACGTACGCCCCGGAGATGCCGCCGTCGACCAGGAAGTCGGCGGCGTTGACGAAGGAGGAGTCGTCGCTGGCCAGGAAGGCGACGGCGGCGGCGATCTCGTCGGCCTCGGCGAACCGCCCGGCCGGGATGTGGACGAGACGGCGGGCCGCCCGCTCGGGGTCCTTGGCGAACAGCTCCTGGAGCAGCGGCGTGTTGACCGGTCCGGGGCAGAGGGCGTTCACGCGGATGCCCTCCCGCGCGAACTGCACGCCCAGTTCGCGGGACATGGCGAGGACGCCGCCCTTGGAGGCCGTGTACGAGATCTGGGAGGTGGCGGCGCCCATCCTCGCCACGAAGGAAGCCGTGTTGATGATGGAGCCCTTGCCCTGGCGCCGCATGTAGGGGATGGCGGCCTTGCAGCACAGGTAGACGGAGGTGAGGTTGACCTCCTGGACGCGTTTCCAGGCCTCCAGCCCGGTGTCGAGGATGGAGTCGTCGTCGGGGGGCGAGATGCCGGCGTTGTTGAAGGCGACGTCGACGCTGCCGTAGGTGTCGTACGCCGCCTTGAACAGCGCCTCCACCTGGTCGGGGTCGGTGACGTCGACCTTGACGAACAGGCCGCCGGCCTCCTCGGCGGCCGCTTCGCCGCGGGTCTCGTCGATGTCGCCGCAGACGACGTGGGCCCCTTCGGAGGCGAGGCGGCGCGCGGTGGCGAGGCCGATCCCGCTGCCGGCCCCGGTGATGACGGCGGTGCGGCCGACGAGCCGGCGGCAGATGATCTCTTTGGTCACTGTGCGGGGCCCTCCGTGCTGATGAAGACGTTCTTGGTCTCGGTGAAGGCGGTCAGGGCGTCCGGGCCGAGTTCGCGGCCGATGCCGGACTGCTTGAAGCCGCCGAACGGGGTCCAGTAGCGCACGCTGGAGTGGGAGTTGACCGAAAGGTTCCCGGCGCGCACGGCCTGCGAGACGCGCAGGGCGCGACCGATGTCGCGGGTCCAGACGGAGCCGGAGAGGCCGTAGTCGGTGGCGTTGGCGAGTGCGACCGCCTCCGCCTCGTCCTCGAAGGGCAGGACGACGGCGACCGGACCGAAGACCTCCTCGACGGCGACGCGCGCGCGGGGGTCGAGGCCGGTCAGGACGGTGGGCGGGAACCAGAACCCGGGGCCGTCGGGGGCCTTGCCGCGGATGCCCGCCAGGTCGTCCGGCACGTACGAGCGGACGCGGTTCAGCTGGGTGCCGGAGATCAGCGGGCCCATGTCCGTGGTCTCGTCGGCCGGGTCGCCGACCACGACCGACTCGATCGCGGGGGCGAGCAGGTCCAGGAAGCGGTCGTGGACGGAACGCTGGACGAGAATGCGGGTGCGGGCGCAGCAGTCCTGTCCGGCGTTGTCGAGGAAGGCCATGGGAGCCGCCGCGGCGGCGGCCTCGATGTCGGCGTCGGCGAAGACGATGTTGGGGCTCTTGCCACCGAGTTCCAGGGTGACGCGCTTGAGCAGGTCGGCGCCCTTCGCCCACACCCGTTTGCCCACGGCCGTCGACCCGGTGAAGACGATCTTCGCCACGCCCGGATGCTCGACCAGGGCGTTGCCCGCGACGGGGCCGCGGCCGGGCAGCACCTGGAGGAGGCCTTCCGGCAGGCCCGCCTCCAGGGCGAGTTCGGCCAGCCGCAGGGCGGTCAGCGGGGTCGTCTCGGCGGGCTTGAGGATCACCGCGTTGCCCGCGGCGAGGGCCGGTGCGGTGCCCCAGGCCGCGATCGGCATCGGGAAGTTCCACGGGGCGATGACGCCGACGACGCCCAGCGGTTCGAGGATCGTGACGTCGAGGCCGCCCGCGACCGGGATCTGACGTCCCGTGAGCCGCTCCACCCCGCCGGCCGCGTAGTCGAGCAGATCACGGACGTTGCCCGCCTCCCAGCGGGCGTTGCCGATGGTGTGTCCGGCCTCGCGGACCTCCAACTGCGCGAGTTCCTCGAGGTGTTCGTCGACCCGCGCGGCGAACCGGCGCAGCAGGCGGGCGCGGTCGCCGGGCGCGAGGGCGGCCCAGCGGGACTGGGCCCGGGTGCCGCGCACGACGGCCGCGTGCACATCGGCCTCGGTGGCGGCGGGGACGGTGGCGACGACCTCCTCGGTGGCCGGGTCGATCACCCGGAGCCGGTCGGTGGAGGGGTCGCCGGACGAGAGCCGGTCGGACGCGGACCGGTCGGACGCGGACCGGTCGGACGAGAGCTGGCCGGGGGTGGACCGGCCGGGGGTGGGCCGGTCGGAGGTGGGCCGGTCCGACGCGGACCGGTCGGAGGGGGGCTGGTCGGGCAAGAAGGGCCTCACATGCGTTCGAAGGAGCGGCGCAGCTCCCAGTCGGTGACCGCCGCGTCGAAGGCCTCCACCTCGACGCGGGCCATGTTGCGGTAGTGCGCGACGACCTCGTCGCCGAAGGCGGCCCGGGCGATGGCGCTGTTCTCCCAGAGCTCGGCGGCCTCGCGCAGGGTGGTGGGGACGTGCGCGTAGTCGGCGGTGTAGGCGTTGCCCGCGCAGGGCTCGGGCAGTTCCAGCTTCCGCTCGATGCCGTACAGGCCGGCGGCCACCAGTCCGGCGACCGCGAGGTGCGGGTTGACGTCGCCGCCGGGCAGCCGGTTCTCGAAGCGGAGGGAGCGGCCGTGGCCGACGACGCGCAGGGCGCAGGTGCGGTTGTCGCGTCCCCAGGCGACGGCGGTCGGGGCGAAGGAGCCCGGCTGGAACCGCTTGTAGGAGTTGATGTGCGGGGCGTAGAGGAGGGAGAAGTCGCGCAGCGCGGCGAGCTGTCCGGCGAGGAAGTACCGCATGGTCTCGGACATCCCGTCCGGCCCGGCCATCGCGTTGGTGCCGTCGGCGTCCGCGAGGGAGAGGTGGATGTGGCAGGAGTTGCCCTCGCGCTCGTCGTACTTGGCCATGAAGGTGAGGGAGACGCCCTCCTGGGAGGCGATCTCCTTGGCGCCGGTCTTGTAGACGGCGTGCTGGTCGCAGGTGACCAGGGCCTCGTCGTAGCGGAAGGCGATCTCGTGCTGGCCGGGGTTGCACTCGCCCTTGGCGGACTCGACGGTGAGACCGGCGCCGGCCATGTCGTTGCGCAGGCGGCGCAGCAGGGGCTCGACGCGGCCGGTGCCGAGGATCGAGTAGTCGACGTTGTACTGGTTGGCCGGGGTGAGTCCCCGGTAACGGGCGTCCCAGGCCTGCTCGTAGGTGTCCTTGAAGACAATGAACTCCAGCTCGGTGCCCACCTGGGCGGTGTAGCCCAGGTCGGCGAGGCGTTCCAGCTGGCGGCGCAGGATCTGCCGGGGGGCGGCGACCACGGGTGAGCCGTCCTCCCAGGCGAGGTCGGCGAGGAGCATCGCCGTACCGGGGTGCCAGGGCAGGCGGCGCAGGGTGCTCGGGTCGGGGCGCATGGCGAAGTCGCCGTAGCCGCGTTCCCAGGAGGACATCGCGTAACCGCCGACCGTGTTCATCTCGGTGTCGACGGCGAGGAGGTAGTTGCAGCCCTCGGTGCCGTGTTCGAGGACCTCGTCGAGGAAGAAGCGGGCGGCGAAACGCTTGCCCTGGAGGCGGCCCTGCATGTCGGGGAAGGCGAGGACGACGGTGTCGATCTCACCGCCGGCGACGAGGGCGTGCAGTTCCTCGACGCCGAGCGGGGGTGTGCGGTCTGCCACGGGAGGGCCTCCTCAGGCTTCCTCGGCTGCTACGACTGCTGCTGCGGCTGGGACTGCGGCTACGACTGGGGCTGCGGCTGCGGGGCGCTGCCACGGCTGCTGGGGCTGTGTCGGACGACCGGGAGCCATAAGGTATTGCGGGGAACCTTTGCTTGGGAAGGGGGCGCGACCGGATGCCGGCGGACGGCGGGAAAGGACCGGCGGACCGGCTGACGCCGGTGCTTCGGCCGGTGCGGGCCGGGAACGGTTTCGAGGAGGCCCTGCAGCAGATCCTCCAGGTGGTACGACTGGGCCTGGTGCCCGGCGGGGAGCGGCTCCCGGCCGAACGGGACCTGGCGGAACGGCTCGGGATCAGCCGGGTGACGCTGCGCGAGGTGCTGAGGGTGCTCCAGGATCAGGGGCTCGTGGAGTCCCGCCGGGGCAGGTACGGCGGGACGTTCGTGCTGCCGCGCGCGGACGCGGTCGGCGAGGACGAGCTGCGGCGGCGGACCACCGCTGCCGGCATGGAGGACGTGCTCCGGTTCCGGGAGGTTCTGGAGGTCGGCGCGGCGGGCCTGTGCGCGGCGCACGGTCCGACGGCGGAGCGGGCCGACCGGTTGCGGGCGGCCCTGGCGGGCACCGAGGACGCCCCTCTCGCCGACTACCGCCGCCGCGACACGATGCTGCACCTCACCCTCGCCGAGCTGTGCGGCTCCCCGTCACTGGCGGCGCAGTACGCGGCGGTCCGGGCGACGGTCAACGACCTGCTGGACTGCATCCCGCTGCTGGTGCGCAACCTGGAGCATTCGCAGCGCCAGCACACGGCGCTGGTGGGGGCGGTGCTGGACGGCGACGCGGACGGGGCGCGGGAGATCATGCGCGAGCACTGCGCCGGGACGGCCGCGCTGCTGCGGGGCTTCCTCGCCTGACCCGCGGGCGTGTTCAATGGTTCACTTCTGGTCCATTCGGTCCCTGCAGAGGTGCAGAGGCAGAGACAGAGGCAGTGGCAGTGGCCGGTGGTCTGCGGCGGGACGGAGGGCGGGGCGTGGCGAACGGGACGGGCAGGCCGCTGATCGGCGTCAGCACCTATCTGGAGGCCGGCACGCGGTGGGGGGTGTGGGAGCTGGAGGCGGTGCTGCTGCCGGCCGGGTATCCGCGGCTTGTGCAGCGGGCGGGCGCGCTGGCGGTGATGCTGCCGCCGGACGCGCCCGAGCACGCGGCGTCCGCCGTGGCCCGGCTGGACGGGCTGGTGATCGCGGGTGGGCCCGACGTCGAGCCCGCCCGCTACGGCGCCGAGCGCGATCCCCGGACGGGACCGCCCGCGCGGGAGCGGGACGCCTGGGAGCTGGCGTTGATCGAGGCGGCGCTGGGGGCGGGGGTGCCGCTGCTGGGGGTCTGCCGGGGGATGCAGCTGCTGAACGTGGCGCTCGGGGGGTCGCTCGTGCAGCACCTGCCCGGGCACGCGGAGGCGCCCGGTGTGTTCGGGCGGCACGCGGTGAAGCCCGTGCCGGGCACCCGGTACGCCGCTCTGGTGCCCGAGGAGACGTCGGTGCCCACGTTCCACCACCAGGCGGTGGAGCGGCTGGGGGCGGGACTGGTGGCGTCCGCGTACGCGGAGGACGGGACCGTGGAAGCCGTCGAACTTCCCTCCGCGGGCGGGCGGTGGGTACTGGGGGTGCAGTGGCATCCGGAGATGGGGCGGGACCTGCGGGTGATGCGGGGGCTGGTGACGGCGGCGGGGTGAGGCGGCGCGGCGGGGCGGCCCGGTGAAGCCGCGCGCAAACCCGCGGGGTGGAGCCGCGCGCAAACCTGCGGGGTGGAGCCGCGCGCAAACCTGCGGGGTGGGGCCGCGCGGCGGGTACGGCCGGGTTTCCGCCCCCGGCGTCCCTTCCCCTATCCCCGCGTCAGCGACAGCAGGTCCCGGGCCGGGCCCGTGGGGCGGTGTCCCGTGGGCCAGACCGCCCGGAGGTCCCGGGCCAGGCGGACGCCGTCCACCGGGACGGACACCAGGCGCCGCAGGCCCAGTTCCTCCCCCACCGCCAGCTCGCTCAGAACCGCCGGCCCCGCGCCGCTGACCGCGGCCGCCTTCACCGCCGTCGTCGAGGACAGCTCGATCAGGGGGCGGGCCAGTCCGCCGAGGGCCGCGTCGAGGACCTGCCGCGTCCCGGACCCCTCCTCCCGCAGGATCAGCGGCGTCGAGGCCAGTTCCGGCGCGGACACCGCCCGCCGGCGCCGCGCCCACGGATGCGTCGGCGCGGCGACGACGATCAGCCGGTCGTGGGCGATGACCGTCGAGTCCAGGCCCGCCGGCACGCTGAGCCCCTCGACGAAACCGAGGTCGGCGTCGCCGGACAGCAGTCGTTCCGCCACCGCCGTCGAGTTGCCCGCGAGCAGCGACACCGCCGTGTCCGGCCGCTGCGCGCGCAGCGCGAGGAGCCAGCCGGGCAGCAGGTACTCGGCGATGGTCATGCTTGCCGCGACCCGCAGCCGCGAATCGCGCCGGTCGCGCAGCGCCTGCGCACCCGCGTCGAAGGCCGCCGCCGCCTCGACGATCCGCCGCGCCCAGTCGGTGACCAGCGCCCCGGTGTCGGTGAGCCGGGAACCGCGCGGCGAACGGTCCACCAGGGCCACTCCGAGCTGGCGTTCCATCGTGCGGATGCGGCTGCTCGCGGCCGGCTGGGTGATGCCCAGCTCGCGGGCGGCCGCCCCGAGACTGCCGAGCCGGGCCACGGCCAGCAGCAGCTCCAGGGCACCGAGGTCGGGGACCCGGTGCGCGATCGAGCCGCCGGGCCGCTCCCCCGGGGCTTCATGCGTCGTCTCGTCGCCGCTCATAAGGCCAGCTTATGCCCCCATAGAGCCATCATCCCTGGTCGCGGGGGTGTCGGAGCGGGACGGTGAGGTCATGGTCACCGCAGTCCAGCCCGCCCCCGCCCCCGTCCCCGTCGCGCGGCCGCGCCCGCGTGCCGCCGCCGTCCGCCATCTCGGCCCCAACTGGTACGCCACGGTCATGGGCACCGCGGTGGTGGCGACGGCGGGCGCCGCGCTGCCCGTCCGCCCTCCGGGACTGCGCCCCGCCTGCGCGGCCGTGTGGGCGCTCTCCCTGGTCCTGCTGCTGGTCCTGCTCACCGCCCGGGCCCTGCACTGGCGTCACCACCGCGACCAGGCGCGCGCCCACGTCCTGGACCCGGCGACGGTCCCGTTCTACGGCTGCCTGGCGATGGCGCTGGTCGCGGTCGGCGGCGGGGCGCTCTCCGTCGGCCGGGACTGGATCGGCACCGGCGCGGCCGTGGCCCTCGACGCCGTGCTGTCCGGCGCCGGTACGGCGGTGGGGCTCGCGGCGGCCGTCGCCGTGCCGTACCTGATGGCCGTACGCCATCGGGTCGAGCCGGGGCAGGCCACGCCGGTGTGGCTGCTGCCGCTCGTCGCGCCGATGGTGCCGGCGGCGGCGGGGCCGCGGCTGGTGCCGTACCTGCCGGCCGGGCAGGCCCGCGAGACGCTGCTGTTCGCGTGCTTCGCGCTGTTCCGGCTGAGTCTGCTCGCCACGCTGGTGATGCTGCCGCTGGTCTTCGCCCGGCTGGTCACGCGCGGACCGCTGCCCCCCGCCCTCGCGCCGACCCTGTTCCTGGTCCTGGGGCCGCTCGGGCAGTCGACGACGGCCGTCGGGGCGTTCGCGGAGGTCGCGCCCGCGGTGCTGCCGGCCGCGGACGGCCGGGGGCTCGCGGTCCTCGCCGTCCTGTACGGGGTGCCCGTCATGGGGTTCGCGCTGCTGTGGCTGTGCCTGGCCGGCGCCCATGTGGTGCGGGCCCGCAGGCACGGAATGCGCTTCGCGATGACGTGGTGGGCGTTCACCTTCCCGGTCGGCACCTGTGTGACCGGCGCCGAGGCGCTGGCCCGGCACACCGGACTCGTCGCGTACGGGGCGCTGGCCACCGGGCTGTACGGCGTGCTCGTGACCGCCTGGGTCGTCGTCACCGCGCACACCGTGCGGGGGCTGGTCAGCGGTGGGCTGCTCGCAGCGCCCCGGTCAGCACGCGGGGGGCCTCGGCGAGCGACGGGCCGTACCACGTCAGGTGCCGTCCGCTGACGAGGGCGCACGGCAGGCCGGGGAACGCCTCCGGGCCGTCGCCGGCGGTGAAGCGGTAGGGCTCGTCGGGGAGGACGACCAGGTCCGGGGCGGCCGCCCGCAGTTCCCGCGCCGTGACCTTCGGGTAGCGGTCCCGGTGGGCCGTGTACAGGTGGTCCACCCCGAGGCGGGCGAGGACGTCCCCGGCGAAGGTGTCGCGGCCCAGGACCATCCACGGCCGCCGCCAGACCGGGACGACGGCCGTACGGCGCCGGCCGGACGGTCGCGGGGCGCTCCAGGCCTCCTCGGCCTCGTCCAGCCAGCGGGGGCGTGTGCGGGCCCCGCAGGCCGACAGCACCCGGTCCAGCTCCCGGAGGGCCTGCGGCACGTTGCGGACCTCGGTGACCAGGACCTCGATCCCGGCGTCCCGGAGGGCGGCGAGGTCCGGCTCCCGGTTCTCCTCCTCGTTGGCGATCACGAGATCGGGCGCGAGCGCGGCGATCCGGTCGGTCGCGGGGTTCTTGGTGCCGCCCACCCGGACGACGTCGAGACCCGCCGGGTGGGTGCACCAGTCGGTGGCGCCGGCCAGGACGCCGGGCAGGGTCGCGGCCACCGCCTCCGTGAGCGAGGGCACCAGGGAGACGGCCCGCACTACCGCTTGCGGTCCCGGACCGCCTCGATGTGCTCCGCCACGGCGACGACCACGACCCGGGTGTCCGGCACGGTCGCGCGCCAGCGGTGCCGGACCCCGCCGGTGAGGTACAGGGTGTCGCCGCGGCCGAGACGGTAGGCCCGGCCCTCGGCCTCGATCTCCACCGCGCCGTCGGCGACGTACATCAGCTGGTCGTTGCGGTACTGGAACTCGCGGCCGGCCTCGTGGTCACCGGTGAACTCCGAGGCATGCATCTGGTGGTGGCCGCGGACCAGCGAGCGGGAGCGCGGACCGGGTCCGGGCTCGGCGGTCTCGGCGCGCACGACGTCGACACTGCACGCCGGGTCGGCGGCGGCGAGGAGTTCCACGGCCGTGGTGCGCAGGGCGTCGGCGACCTTCTCCAGGGAGCCGGTGCTGGGCCGCGCCCGGTCGTTCTCGATCTGGCTCAGGAACGGGACCGACAGTCCGCTGCGCTCGGCCACGACGGCGAGCGTGAGGTCCAGGGACCGGCGCCGCCGCCGGACGGCCGCGCCCACCCGCAGGGGCTGTTCTTTGTGGTCGCCCATCGCTCCAGCTCCCTCCTGTGCTCGTCGGTCCGACTGCCGAGTGCCCCGTCGCGGGCGCACGTCGTCTGATGAGTTCTCTTGCACCCTACGCATGTTCGGCAAACCGTTTCACGAGCCCGTCACATCGAGGACATCCGGTGTCACACGGGACCTCACGGTTCGCGCCAGTCGGTCGGCCGCGGGCAGGGGCGCTTCCTCGTGTCCTTCGGTTCAATGCCCGGCGGCCTCCTGGTGTTCCCGTGCCGTTCGCGCGGCGTGATCCGGCTGGTCGAACGGCCGGCACCGGCGGACGGCCGACCGCCGGGCCGGGCCCGGACGTGGCGCTGCGTGGTTGGCCGGATCCGTGCCGTGCGAACGGCGACGCGGGGCGGGCCCCGGCGTACGTCCCGTGGAGGTACGCCGGCGCCCGCCCCGCGCGGGACGGCACGGATGCTGTCAGGTCACCCCGCCGCCCCGGTCTTCTCGCCCGCCCCGTCGACCGGTACCCACCGGTCGAGCAGGCCGGGGTTGTCCTTCAGCCACGCGCGGACGGCGTCCTGCTCCTTGCCCTTGCCGGACTTCTGGATGCGCGCCTCCAGACCGGTGAGCTGCGCCTCGGTCATGGAGAAGTCCTTCAGCCAGGCGCCGACCTCGGGGTGGTCGGCGGCGAAGCCCTTGCGGGACAGGGTGTGCACGCCGTCGCCCTCGCCCCAGGCGCCCCGGGGGTCCTTCAGCTTCTTCAGGTCGTACTCGCTGTAGGCCCAGTGCGGCGACCAGAGCGTGACGACGATCGGGTCCTTCTTGGCGTACGCCCGCTTCAGTTCGGCGAGCATGGCCGGGGTCGAACCGTCGACGACCCGGTAGCCGTCGAGGCCGTACTCCTCGACGACCTTGTCCTTGAGCAGGCCCATCATCCCGGCGCTGGGTTCGATGCCGGTGATCCGGCCGCCGAACTCGGCCGATTTCGCCTTCAGGTCGGCGAGGGTGTTCACGTCCTTCATGTACGCCGGGACGCTCAGCTCCAGGGACGTGGGGCCGTACCACGTGCCGAGGTCGTCGAGCCGGTCGCCGTACTTCTTCCAGTACTCGGCGTGCGTGGTGGGCAGCCAGGAGTCGGTCTGGAAGTCGACCTGACCGGTGGCGAGGCCGGTGTAGAGCGGGGCGGCGGCGTACTGGGTGGTCTTCACCTCGAAGCCGCGCTCCTCCAGCAGCTCCTTCCACAGGTAGGTGGAGGCGATGCCCTCGTCCCAGGGGATGTAGCCGATGGTGATCTCCTCGCCCTTGCCGACGTCCGTGGCGGAGGCCTCGGCGGTGCCGGAGTCCGAGCCGAAGACGCCCATGCCGCCGGCGACGAGCGCGAGGACGACCACGCCGACCACGGCCACGGCCGGGCGGGGGCGGTGGCTCCACACGGTGGGGCGGGCCTTGGCGGCGGCGCGGCGGCCGAGCGGGGAGAGGCGGGTGCCGAGGGCGCCGGTCATGCGGTCCAGGTAGATGGCGAGCACGACGATGCCGAGGCCGGCCTCGAAGCCGAGACCGATGTCGAGCCGGCCGATGGCCTCGTTGACGGAGCCGCCGAGGCCGCCGGTGCCGACCATGCCGGCGATGACGACCATCGACAGGCCGAGCATGATGACCTGGTTGACGCCCGCCATGATCGTCGGCAGGGCGAGCGGCAGCTGGACCCGCCAGAGGGTGTCGCGGGGCGTCGTGCCGAAGGCCTCCGCGGCCTCGACGAGTTCGGCGTCGACCTGGCGGATGCCGAGTTCGGTCATGCGCACGCCGGGCGCGAGCGCGAAGATCAGGGTGGCGACCACACCGGCGGGCACGCCCATGCCGAAGAAGAGGATCGCGGGGATCAGCAGGACCATCGACGGCATGGTCTGCAGCAGGTCCAGGACCGGTCGCAGGGCGGCGCTGACGGCCTGGGAGCGGGCCGCCCAGATGCCCAGCGGCACCGAGATCACCAGGGCGATCAGCGTGGCGACGAGCACCAGCGACAGCGTGGACATCGCCTCCTCCCACAGGTCGAGGGAGTCGACGAGCGCGAACCCGGCGAAGCCGAGGACGCCCGCGACCAGGCCGCGCAGCCACCAGGCGAGGACGGCGAGGATGCCGGCGAGCAGCAGGGGCTCGGGGGCGGTGAGGACGGCGTCGATGCCGTCGTACATGCCTTCGACGACCGCCTTGACTGCGTCGAACAGCCAGGACATGTGGGTGACGAGCCAGTCGACGCCGGAGTCGACCCAGTCACCGAGGTGCAGCCTAGGCACGGGCGGTCACCTTCCCCTCGTCGCGCGGGCCGGCGCAGGCGGCGGGCTCCCCGTGTTCGTCGCCGAGGAGGCCGACGAGGCGCCGGCGCGGGACCACGCCGACGAGTTCGCGCCGCGCGTCCAGGACGGCGACCGGGTGCGTCGCGCGGGCGCTGAGCGCGCACAGCTCGGTGAAGGGGGTGTCGGGGTTCGCGGTGGCGCAGCCGCAGTCGGCCTCGTCGCCGCGGACGTCGGTGTCCATGACGGCGGAGGCGGTCAGCACGCGGGAGCGGTCGACGTCCTTGATGAAGGAGGCGACGTAGTCGTCGGCCGGGCGGACGAGGATGTCCTCGGCGGTGCCGTTCTGCACGATGCGGCCGTCGCGCATGACGGCGATGCGGTCGCCCAGGCGCATGGCCTCGTTGAGGTCGTGGGTGATGAAGACGATCGTCTTCTTCAGGGTCTGCTGGAGCGTGAGCAGCTGGTCCTGCATGTCGCGGCGGATCAGCGGGTCCAGCGCGCTGAAGGACTCGTCCATCAGGAGCAGGTCGGCGTCGGTGGCGAGGGCGCGGGCGAGGCCCACCCGCTGCTGCATGCCGCCGGACAGCTCGTCCGGCCAGGACCTCTCCCAGCCGGCCAGGCCGCACAGCCGCAGCGCCTCGCCGGCGCGCTCCTCGCGCTCGGCGCGCGGGACGCCCTGCACGGCGAGGCCGTAGCCGGCGTTGTCGAGGACGCTGCGGTGCGGGAAGAGCGCGAAGTGCTGGAAGACCATGCTGATCTTCCGGGCGCGGACCCCGCGCAGTTCGCGGTCGCCGAGCGCGGTCAGGTCCTCGCCGTCGAAGAGGACGCGTCCCGCGGTGGGCTCCAGCAGTCCGTTGAGCATGCGCAGCAGGGTGGACTTCCCGGAGCCGGACAGGCCCATGACGACGAAGATCTGGCCGGGGTCCACGGTGAAGGAGGCGTCGATCACGGCGGCGGTGGTGCCGTCGGCCCGCAGCTCGTCCCGGTCGGCGCCGCGGCGCAGCCGCTCGACCGCCTCGTCCTGTCGTCTGCCGAACACCTTGTACAGATGATCGGCTTCCAGCCTGGAGGACACACGTACCTTCTCGGATCGGGGGCAAGGACGGGAGCGGTGGCGGGGCCGGGATGCGGCCCACAGCGCGACATCAACAGTTGAATATGCAACCGGCACCGCTCCGACGCGGCGCCTGCCCCGGTCCGGCACGGGCAAACACGCCAGTGGGCTGGTTCACAGACCCTTCACACCTGCCACGGGAGTGAATTCCGGCGGCCGCCCGCGGGACCGGTGCGGCATGATGCGTGGCGTGACCGGACGACTGATGCTTCTCGACACCGCCTCGCTGTACTTCCGTGCCTACTTCGGCGTCCCCGACTCCGTGAAGGCCCCGGACGGCACACCGGTGAACGCCGTGCGCGGGCTGCTGGACTTCATCGACCGCCTGGTCAAGGACCACCGGCCCGACGAACTGGTCGCCTGCATGGACGCCGACTGGCGGCCGCGGTGGCGGGTCGACCTCATCCCCTCCTACAAGGCGCACCGGGTCGCCGAGGAGCACGAGGCGGGCCCGGACGAGGAGGAGGTGCCGGACACGCTCTCACCGCAGGTGCCGGTGATCGAGGCGGTCCTGGACGCGCTGGGCATCGCTCGCGTCGGCGTCGCCGGCTACGAGGCGGACGACGTGATCGGCACCTTCACCGCACGCGCGAAGGGCCCGGTCGACATCGTCACCGGCGACCGCGACCTGTACCAGCTGGTGGACGACGCGCGCGGGGTGCGGGTGCTGTACCCGCTCAAGGGCGTCGGCACGCTGCAGACCACGGACGAGGCGTGGCTGCGCGGGAAGTATGGCGTCGACGGGCGAGGGTACGCGGATCTGGCGCTGCTGCGCGGCGACCCGAGCGACGGCCTGCCCGGCGTGCCGGGCATCGGCGAGAAGACGGCGGCCAAGCTGCTGGACGGGTTCGGCGACCTGGCCGGGATCCTGGCGGCCGTCGACGACCCGGAGGCCAGGCTCACGCCCACGCAGCGCAAGCGGCTCGACGAGGCCCGGCCCTACCTCGCCGTCGCGCCGAAGGTGGTCAGGGTCGCCGACGACGTGCCGCTGCCGGCGGTGCCGACGGAGCTCCCGCGCACCCCGCGGGAACCGGAGGTGCTGGAGGGGCTGGCGGAGCGCTGGGGGCTCGGCGGTTCGCTGCAGCGGCTGCTGGCCACGCTCGGCGCGTAGGCGTCGGCCCCGCGAGCGGCGGTTCGCGCCGGGGCACCACGGCGGCACGAGGTGCTAACTTAGGCAAACCTAACCAACAAGGCTTGGGAGGCCGCCATGGCAGAACGTCCGGCACGGAAGCCGCGGAAGCCCCATTCCGCGCAGGTCGTCCGCACCGAACGGCTCACCCCCCACATGCAGCGCGTCGTCCTCGGCGGGGAGGGGCTGGCCGGGTTCACCGCCGGCACCTGCACGGACCACTACGTGAAGCTGCTGTTCGGGCCCGAGGGCGTGGCCTACCCCGAGCCCTTCGACCTGGAGCGCATCCGCGCGGAGTTCCCCCGCGAGCAGTGGCCCGTGACGCGGACGTACACCGTGCGCCACTGGGACGCCGAGCACCGCGAGCTGACCCTGGACTTCGTCCTGCACGGCGACGAGGGCCTCGCCGGACCGTGGGCGGCCCGCGTCCGGCCGGGCGAGACCGTCCGCTTCATGGGCCCCGGTGGCGCCTACGCCCCCGACCCGGCCGCCGACTGGCATCTGCTGGCCGGTGACGAGAGCGCGCTGCCCGCCATCGCGGCGGCACTGGAGTCGCTGCCCGCCGGCACCGTGGCGCACGCCTTCATCGAGGTCTCCGGGCCCGAGGAGGAGCAGAAGATCGACTCCGAGGTGGAGGTCGTCTGGCTGCACCGCGGCGATCGTCCGGTCGGCGAGCGGCTCGTGGAGGCCGTCCGCGCGCTGGAGTTCCCCGAGGGCCGGCTGCACGCCTTCGTGCACGGCGAGGCCACCTTCGTGAAGGAGCTGCGCAGACTGCTGCGGGTCGAGCTGCAGGTCCCCCGCGAGGACCTGTCGGTGTCCGGGTACTGGCGGCTCGGTCACGACGAGGACGGCTGGCAGGCCGGCAAGCGGGAGTGGAACGCGCGCGTGGAGGCCGAGCAGGAGAACGCCGCACCGGCCGCCTGACACCGCAGCGGGCGGCCCGCACCGGTGCGGGCCGCCCCCACGACGCCGTACGGTCGCACGGACCGCCGTACGGTCGCACGGACCGCCGTACCGCGGTACGGGCCGTCTGCGGTCACACGGACCGCTGGTACGACCCGGCCGTCCGGATCGACAGCCGCACCGTCGCCGCGGCGAGCGCCGGCGGACCCCCGCCGCGGGCGAGGACCGTCCCCCGGTCGGGGGCGGCGGACAGCGCCGAACGGCCCGCGGTCATCGCCCGGTCGACCGCATCGACCCGCGCGACGTGCCGCATCCACCCGGGCATCCGCCCCGGGGCCATGAACGCGCTGGAGAGGAAGGTCGGCGGCAGCGGCAGGAAGGTGTTGATGCCGATGACCGACTCCCGTCGGCGCGGCGGCATCCCCAGGGCGTTGGGCAGTGCCCCGAGGACCGTCCCCAGCAGCACCGAACGGCCGGCGGTCGGCGGTCGGCGGTCGGCGGTCGGGGAGAGCCCGGGTCCCGGGCGGGTCAGTCGCCCCGCACCCGGGCGTGCAGGTGCATGTCGTGCCAGCCGTCCCGGTGGAGGGTCGCGCTGCGCTTGGTGCCCTCCAGGAGGAAGCCGGCTCTGGCGGCCACGCGGCAGGACGCCTCGTTGGACGTGGCGTGGAGCAGTTCGAGGCGGTGGAAGCCGATCTCGTCGAAGGCCCACCGGGACAGGGCGGCCGTGGCGCGTACGGCGACGCGCCGGCCCCGGGCGGCCGCCGCGGTCCAGTAGGCCACCTCGGCCGTGCCGTCGACCAGTTCGATGCCGCGCAGCGCCACGCGTCCGCGCAGTGCGTCGGTGTCCGCGTCGACGACGGCCCACTGGGCGGTCCTCTCCTCGGCCCAGTCGGCCCGCCACTGCTCGATCCAGCCGGTGACCTCGGCGACGGAGTCGGCGGTCCGGACGTGCCACCGGTGCAGCAGCGGATCCTGGAAGGCGGCGTGGACGGCGGGGGCGTCCGTCGCCCGCCAGGGCCGCAGGAGGAGACCGTCGCCGGTGGGGACGACCGGTTGGGGGGACGTGGCGAGGGCACCGGCGGGGAGGACGGGATCAGTCAGAAAGGGCATGCAGGGAAGCCTGTCCACCGGGCGGGAGCATGCCAACAGGTTTTCGCGGCGGCCGTAGGGTGGATCCCGATGAGACGCCGTACCGCTCCCCCGCCGTCCCCCCTCCCGCAGCGCGAAGGGGTCGATCCGGTCCGGGTGCGGCTGCCGGGCGACGGCCCCTGGGCGACCGTGCGGGAGCATCTGGCGGAGCGGTTCGGCCCGGAGCGGGCCGAGGCCGTGGACGCGCTGTTCGCGGCGGGGCGGATCGTCGGGGCCGACGGGCGGGCGGTGGCGGCGGACACGGCGTACGTGCCGGGGATGTTCGTCTGGTTCCACCGGGACCTGCCCGCCGAGGAGCCGGTCCCGTTCCCGCTGGAGGTCGTGTACCGCGACGAGCACGTCGTCGTGGCCGACAAGCCCCACTTCCTCGCCACCACACCGCGCGGCAGCCATGTCACCGAGACCGCGCTGGCCCGGCTGCGGCGGGAGCTGGCGCTGCCCGCGCTCGGCGCCGCCCACCGCCTGGACCGGCTCACCGCGGGCCTGGTGCTGTTCACCGTGCGCCCCGAGGAACGCGGCGCCTACCAGACCCTGTTCCGCGACCGCCTGGTCCGCAAGGTGTACGAGGCCGTCGCGCCGTACGATCCGGGACTGGCCCTGCCGGTGACCGTGCGCAGCCGGATCGTGAAAAAACGCGGGACGCTGACCGCCCGTGAGGTGCCGGGCGAGCCCAACGCGGTCAGCCGGATCGAGCTGGTCGAGCACCGGCCGGACGGGCTCGCCCGCTACCGGCTGGTCCCGCGGACCGGGCAGACCCATCAGCTGCGGGTGCACATGAGCGCGCTGGGCGTGCCCGTCCTCGGCGATCCCCTCTACCCCGAGGTGACCGCCCCCGGACCGGCCGGTGACTTCCGGCGCCCGCTGCAACTGCTGGCGCGGGAGCTGGAGTTCACCGATCCGGTGACGGGGGCGGAGCACCGGCTGCGGAGCCGGCGGACGCTGGCCGCCTGGTCGTCGCACGACGGCCGGGACGGCGGGCGCGCCGGGGATCAGTAGCCGCGCCACCAGTCCAGGAAGCGCCGCCAGGCGCTCGCCCGACGGGCCGGCTCGGGGGCACCGGCCGGTGCGGGCGCGGGCTGGGGCCGGGGTTCGGGCTGGGGCCGCGGGACGGTCGCCGGCCGGGGCTCGGCGGGCGGCGGCAGGCGGGTGGCCAGGGGCGCGGCGGCGGGTACGGCGCCGGGCGCCGGCGTGGTGCCGGGGGGCACCGGGACGACCGGACGCGACGGCGGGAGCGCACCGTGGGCCGGCCTGACCATGACGTCCTGCTGGGGCTTCGGCTCGAAGCGGACCGGCAGTTCCATGAGGTGCCGCGAGGCGATCGACGTCGTCCAGCGCAGGTCCTCCTCCGCGCAGGCGAGCTGCACGTCCGGCAGGCGCGTGAGCAGGGCGTCGACGCCGACGTCGGCGATGGCGCGCCCGATGTCCTGGCCGGGGCACTCGTGGGGACCGCCGCCGAAGGCGAGGTGGGCGCGGTTGCCCTGCATGCTGGCGGACAGGTCGGGACGGACCCGCGGGTCCACGTTGCCGGGCGCGGGCGCGAAGAGGAGACCGTCGCCCCGGCGGATGCGCTGACCGCCCAGTTCGGTGTCCTGCTTGGCGAAGTAGGCGAAGACCGTGCTGAACGGCGGCTCGTCCCACAGGGACTGCTCGACCGCCTCCGGCACCGTCATCTGCCCGCCGTTGAGCTGGGCGAGGAACCGCGGGTCGGTGAGGACCATCCGCAGGGCGTTGGAGAGCAGGTTGACCGTGGCCTCGTAGGCGGCGAAGAGCACCAGACGCAGATGCTCCCGGACCTCGTCGTCGGTCAGTTCCGCCGGGTCCAGCACGAGATGGCTGGTGAAGTCGTCCTGGGGTTCGGCACGGCGGCGGGCGGTGAGCCGGCTCAGCGCCCCCATGACGTGGGTGTGGCTGGCGATCGCGGTCTCGGTGCCCTTGAGCGCGTCCCGGGCGGCGTGGACCATGCGGTCGTCGTACTCCTCGGGCATGCCGAGGACGTGGCACATCACGGCCATCGGAAGGTGCTCGGCGAACTGGCCGACCAGCTCGGCCCGGCCCCGCTCGCAGAAGCGGTTGACCAGGCGCTGGGTGGACCGGTAGATGTACCGGCGCAGGCTGCGGTCGTCGATGGTGGCCATGGCGGCGGTGACCGCGCCGCGCAGCCGCTTGTGCTCGTCGCCCTCGGCGTGGGAGCAGATGGGCTGCCAGGCGATGTGCGGCATGAGCGGGTGGTCGGGCTTGACCGTGCCGTCCACCAGTGGCGTCCAGATGCGGCTGTCGCGGCTGTACTGGGAGGGCGTGCGGACCATGTGCATGTTCTCGGCGTGGCCGAGGACCACCCACATCGGCACGTCGTCGTGGAGCAGTACGGGCGCCACCGGGCCGTGCTTCTCGCGCAGTTGCTCGTAGAGGTCGTCCAGGTCCTCCGCGCCGGGCCCGTAGAGCCGGTGCAGTCCGCCGGGGCCACGGCCGTGCGCGGGGCAGCCGGGCGGCGGGTCGAGGGCGAGGTCGTGCGGACCGGTCGTCATGGGGTGGTCAGGCGTCACTGGGTCGCTCCGAAAGGGATCCGGGAGGGTCCGGGAGGTAGGGGGTGGGCGGGTGTCAGGTCAGGCTGCCGGTCCGTGCGAGGTCGTGCAGGAAGCGCGTCAGCGTCATCAGCACGTCGCGGCTGGAGGCCCGGCGGCGCACGTCGCACTCCACGATCGGGACCTCGGGCGGCAGGTCGAGGGCGCCCCGCAGGTCCTCCAGCGGGTAACGGGGGCCGTCGGGGAAGGTGTTGACGGCGACCACGAAGGGCACGCCGCGTTCCTCCAGCCGGCCCATGACCTCGAAGCTGACCTCCAGGCGGCGGGTGTCGACCAGGACGACCGCGCCGAGGGCGCCCTCGAACAGGCCGTTCCACAGGAACCAGAACCGCTCCTGGCCGGGGGTGCCGAAGAGGTAGAGCACGACCTGGTCCGTGATGCGGATGCGGCCGAAGTCCATGGCGACGGTGGTCGCGGTCTTGGTGTCGGAGCCGTAGTTGTCGTCGATGCCGATGCCGGCCTGCGTCATGGTCTCCTCGGTGGTCAGCGGCTTGATCTCGCTGACCGACCCGACCATGGTCGTCTTGCCGACGCCGAAGCCGCCCACGATGACGATCTTGGCGGCCGCCGTGGTGGTCTGCGGCAGATGGTCCTCGGCGCGTGGGCCGGGAATGGTGTCAGAGCCGTTGAAGTCCATGCATCACCGCTTCGAGGAGGGAACGGTCGGGGAGGTGCTGCCGGACGATCGGGGCGCGCGCCTGGACGAGTTCGGCCGCCAGCATCTCGGTGAGCAGCACCGTCACCACGCTGAACGGCAGGCCGAGGTAGGCCGACACCTCGGCCACCGACAGCGGGGCCCGGCACATCCGCAGCACCGCCGACTGCTCCGGGGTGGCGGAGGAGGGCGGTTCGGCGCGCGCCACGATCAGGGTGACGAGGTCGAGCGGGGCGCGTTCGCCGTCCGGGCCGGTGATGATGTAGAGCCGTTCGGGGTTCTTGCCCTCCCCCTCCTTCGACGGCTGCGACGGCGGTTCGGGGACGGGGTCGCGCCGCCGGCGTTGCGGAGGCGTCATACGCTCTGCCCGTTCCGCCGGGGCGGGCTGGTCAGATGGGCACCGATCCGCACCACGAGGTCGCGCATCATGGCGCTCATCCGGCCGGCCTCGCAGCGTACGTCGGCGAGAACGGCGAGGTAGGCGTTGGCGCCGGCGGACATCATGTAGAAGTAGCCGCCGTTCAGCTCGATCATGACCAGGTTCATCTCGCCGTCGCTGGAGTGGATCTCCTGGGCGACGGCGTTGGCCAGGCTCTGGAGGCCGGCGCAGGCCGCCGCGATCCGGTCGGCGGCGTCGGGGTCACCGGCGTAGCGGGCGATGCGCAGTCCGTCGGCCGAGAGCACGACGATCATCTCGATGCCCGGAACCCCGTCGTACAGCTCCTTGAGCAGCCAGTCGAAGTTTTGGCGCTGCTGGATCACGTGAGGTCCCCTTCGTCGTCGGCCTCGAACTTGGCCTTGTCCTTGAGCAGGTGCAGGTAGGCGGTGGGATTGCGGGTGAAGTCCGTCGGGTGGTGCCCGGGAGGGGCCTCCTTCTTCAGGCCCTCCCAGAACGCCTCGAAGGCGACGCCGGGCTCCTGCCGCTGGACGGCGGGCCGGGTTTCCGGCTCGGGCCGCGCGAACGGGTCCGGCTCACCGGCGCGTTCGGCCGCCTGCGCGGCGTACGCCTCGCGGTAGCGCTGGCTGATCGGGATGGTGGTCTTGCTGCGGCGCTGCGGCAGGCCCTTGTCGGTCCACTCGGTGACCTCGGGCACCTCGTCGTCGTCCAGGGAGACGCCCGTCGGGATCCTCGGATTGGTGGGGCGGCGCTTCTTCGGAGGCCGCTTCGGGCTCTCGATGTTGCCCAGGTCGATCTGCGGTACGGCGGTGGCGCCGATGCCGTGGGCGAAGCCGGGCGCGGGGTCGGAGGTGACCATCTCGCTCGGCGCGATCAGTACGGCACGGACGCCGCCGTAGGCCGAGGTGCGCAGGGACACCTGCATGTTGAACGCCGTGCAGAGCCGGCCGACGACCGCGAGCCCGAGGCGCGGGGTGCCCCCGACGTCCTGGATGTCGACACCGGCCATGGCCTGTTCCAGCATGCGTTCGGCCTTGGCGCGGGCCTCCTCGCTGAGGCTGACGCCGGCGTCCTCGATCTCGATCGCGATGCCGGTCTGCACCTCGACGGCGTTGACGTGCACCTTGCTGGTGGGGGGCGAGTAGCGGGTCGAGTTGTCGAGGAGTTCGGCGAGCGCGTGGATCAGCGGTTCGACGGACAGGCCGCGGATGTTGACCTTGGCGATGGAGTCGAGCTGGATGCGGCGGTACTCCAGGATGCGGGACATGGCGCCGCGCAGCACGCTGTAGAGCGGCACGGGCTGGGGCCAGTTGCGGCCGGGGCGGCCGCCGCCGAGCACGCCGATGGAGTCGGCGAGGCGGCCGATCAGGGCGGTGCCGTGGTCGATGCGCAGCAGGTCGTCGAAGACCTCGGGATTGCGGCCGTGGTCCTCCTCCATCTCCCGCAGTTCGGCGGCCTGCTGGTGCACGATGGCCTGGACGCGGCGGGCGACGCTGACGAACGAGCGCTGGGCGGAGTCGCGCAGGGCCTCCTCGTGGTCGACGATCTCGAGGATCGTCTTGACCACCTTGCGCTGGCCCTCGCCGAGGTCGCGGTAGCCGGCGTCCACGTCGGCGAAGTGGAGCATCACCTCTCGGGGCGAGTTGCCGGCCCGCAGCCAGGCCACCGCCTGGGGGACGAAGTAGTCGGCGAGCCGGAGGTTCTGCTCCTCGTGGGCGGAGACCCGGCGTTCCAGATTCCCGATCCGGCGTTCCTTCTCCGCGCGCAGTTCCTTCAGTTGACGGCCGCGGCGCACCGACTCGGTGCCGGCGAGGACCACCAGGAGGGTGGCGACGGCTCCGCAGACGCCGACGGCCGTCCGGGCCGGGGTCGCCACCAGGGCGACGGCCGCTCCGGTCGCCGCGGCCATCACTGTCGCCGGCAGCAACACCGTGCGGACGTAGGCCAGTTCTCGGCGACCGGGTGGGGACTGAACACTCACCATGTGGGCACCCTCTGTAGGGGATCTGTCGGCATCATCGGGATATCTGGGAACAAGCGCACGAATACGCCTCAACTCGGTGCGCCGCGGGCGAGCTTAATCCGACCGGATCACCGGCGTGCCATGTTCCGCAACCGCCTGAAACCACATCCGCACCTGGAGTAACCTCGGGTGTTTCGCACGCTCGGAGTTCATTCGAACACATTGCGTAACGATGGACAGATGTGCGAAAACCTTCACCAGTAGAGGTGAATCGGGAGGTGCGAGGCCGCCGTCGGGTGCCCGTCGTGCGCGAGGTCGCCCCGGTGAGGCCGTGGGGCGAGGCGCGGGGCGGGGTGGGGCAGGCACGTGACATCGGACCCGCCGTGCGGGCGGGAGGCCGGTCGCCCGGCGTACGCGGAGGAGCGGCTCGTCCGCGACGCGGACCGCTCAGGGGGCCTGCGGACGGCCTCGCCGAAGCCCCGCGCCCGGCGCCTCGCCCCCACGGGCGGGTGCGGCGGCCCCCGGGCAGAGGCGGAGGCGTCGCGCCTCCCGGCCACGGGCCCGGGCGGCGCCCCCGCACGCGGTTGGTGCCGGAGGGCGCTCACCGCGACCGGGCCCCGCGCCCGCCGTGCGGCCCCGTCCACGGACCGTCAGCAGACCCCTGCCGCCGGACCGTTCACGGACCCGGCGTCCTCCTTCGGGCGGCGGCGCACTTCACCGGCCCGGCCTCTCCGCCCGGGCGGCGGCACCCGTCCGGGCCCGGCCGGGGCCACCGCTTCGGCCGGGGTTCCCGCCCCCGTCCGCTCAGCCCACCGACGAGTACGCCACGACGCCCCGCAGCAGTGCGTCGACCGCCTTGCGGGCGTTCCTCGCCACCGACGAACTCTCCGCGGGCGCGGCCGCCGCGATCTGCCCGAGGACGTCGATGACCTGCTTGCACCAGCGCACGAAGTCCCCGGCCGGCATCTCGACCTCCCGCAGGACCTCGTCGAGGCCCTTGCCCGAGGCCCACATGTGGGCGGCCCAGGCGAAGCCGAGGTCGGGCTCGCGCTGGCCGACGCCCTCGGTCTGGCTGATCCGGAAGTCCTCCTCCAGGGCGTCCAGCCGGCCCCAGATCCGCACCATCTCGCCGAGCGCGGCCTTGGCCTTGCCCGCGGGCAGCTTCGGCGCCATCGCGTCGTCGCCGGACCGGGCCTCGAACACCAGCGCCGAGACGCAGGCGGCGAGTTCGGCCGGTCCCAGGCCCTCCCAGACGCCGGCCCGCAGGCACTCGCTCGCCAGCAGGTCCAGCTCGCCGTACAGCCGGGCCAGCCGCCTGCCGTGTTCGGTGACCTCGTTGCCGCGCAGGTAGTCCAGTTCGGTCAGCAGGGCCACGATCCGGTCGAAGGTGCGGGCGATGGTGTTCGTCCGGCCCTCGATCCGGCGCTCCAGCTGCGAGGTGTCGCGCAGCAGCCGGTGATAGCGCTCGGCCCAGCGGGCGTGGTCCTCGCGGTCGGAGCAGCCGTGGCAGGGATGGGCGCGCAGCGCGGCACGCAGGCGGGCGATCTCACGGTCGTCGGCGGCCTGGGACCGGCCCCTGCGGGCGCGTTCCGGCGTGATGTGCCCGGCCTTGGTGCGCAGCGCGGAGGCGAGGTCCCGGCGGGACTGCGGCGAGCGCGCGTTGAACGTCTTCGGGATGCGCATCCGCTCCAGCGCCTCGACGGGCACCGGGAAGTCCATCGAGGCGAGCCGCTTGACCTGCCGCTCGGCGGTCAGCACGAGCGGGCGCGGCCCGTCGTGGTGGTCGAGGCCGCGATGGCCGTTGGCCCGGCCGGCGGGCAGGCCCGGATCGAGGACGAGGGCCAGTCCGGCGTACTTGCCGGTGGGCACGTGGATGACGTCGCCCGGCTTCAGCTTCTCCAGCGCCACCGCCGCCTCGGCCCGCCGCTGGGCCGCGCCCTGCTTGGCCAGCTCCGTCTCGCGGTCCTTGAGTTCGCGGCGCAGCCGCGCGTACTCCTCGAAGTCGCCGAGGTGGCAGGTCATGGAGGCCTTGTAGCCCTCCAGGCCCTCCTCGTTGCGCTGCACCTGCCGGGAGATCCCGACGACCGACCGGTCGGCCTGGAACTGCGCGAAGGAGGTCTCCAGCAGCTCGCGCGAGCGGTGCCGGCCGAACTGCTGGACCAGGTTGACCGCCATGTTGTACGACGGCTTGAAGCTGGAGCGCAGCGGGTAGGTGCGGGTGCCGGCCAGACCGGCCAGGTGGTCGGGGTTCATGCCGCGCTGCCACAGCACGACGGCGTGTCCCTCGACATCGATGCCGCGGCGCCCCGCACGGCCGGTGAGCTGCGTGTACTCGCCGGGGGTGATGTCGGCGTGCTGTTCGCCGTTCCACTTGACGAGCTTCTCCAGCACGACCGAGCGGGCGGGCATGTTGATGCCGAGGGCGAGGGTCTCGGTGGCGAAGACGGCCTTGACCAGGCCACGGACGAACAGTTCCTCGACGGCCTCCTTGAAGGTCGGGAGCATGCCCGCGTGGTGGGCGGCGATACCGCGCTCCAGCCCCTCCAGCCACTCGTAGTAGCCGAGGACGTGCAGGTCCTCGTGGGGGATGGCGGCGGTGCGCTCCTCCACCAGGGCGCGGACCCGCTCGCGCGCCTCGTCGTCGTTGAGCCGCAGCCCGGCGTACAGGCACTGCTGGACGGCGGCCTCGCAGGCGGCACGGCTGAAGATGAAGGTGATCGCGGGCAGCAGGCCCTCGGCGTCGAGCCGCTCGATGACCTCGGGGCGCCCGGGCGTCCACACCCGCGACCGCTGTCTGCGCTCGCGCTCCCGGTCGGCCTCGCGCATGTTCCGGCCGCGCCTGCGGTCCTGGTACGACGGCCGGCTCGCCTCCATGCGGGCCAGCCGCGCGAGGTCGGGGTTGACGGCCCTGCGGTGGCCCTCGCCCTCCTCGAAGAGGTCGTACATCCGCCGTCCGGCGAGCACGTGCTGGAACAGCGGCACGGGCCGGTGCTCGGAGACGATCACCTCGGTGTCGCCGCGCACGGTGTCGAGCCAGTCGCCGAACTCCTCGGCGTTGGACACGGTCGCCGACAGGGAGACCAGGGTCACCGATTCGGGGAGGTGGATGATCACCTCCTCCCACACGGCGCCCCGGAAGCGGTCGGAGAGGTAGTGCACCTCGTCCATCACCACGTGGCCGAGGCCGAGGAGGGTCTGCGAGCCGGCGTACAGCATGTTCCGCAGGACCTCGGTGGTCATCACGATCACCGGGGCGTCGGAGTTGACGCTGTTGTCGCCGGTCAGCAGGCCGACCTTGTCGGCGCCGTAGCGACGGCACAGGTCGGAGTACTTCTGGTTGGACAGCGCCTTGATGGGTGTCGTGTAGAAGCACTTCTTGCCCTGCTGGAGGGCGAGGTGGACGGCGAACTCGCCGACGATCGTCTTGCCCGAGCCGGTCGGGGCGGCCACCAGGACGCCCTTGCCCGACTCGAGCGCCTGGCAGGCCTCGATCTGGAAGGGGTCGAGACCGAAGTCGTACATCTCGCGGAAGGAGGCGAGCGCGGTGGCCTGCTCGGCGGCACGCTTACGGGCTGCCGCGTACCGCTCGGCCGGTGAGAGGTCCTCTGTCATCGTGCTTTCCACCGTACCGGGCCGCACTGACAACAGGACGATCATTATCCGGATCCACTGTCCGGGGCCCGGGTGCGGGCCGTCCGGGGCCTCACGGTACGTCGCCGGCCGGGTACACGGCGCGGCCGGGCGCCGCAGGGGCGCGCCGGCCGCGAGGAGGTCCGTCCCGGTGCTCAGGTCACGTCGTCGTAGCCGTTGACCCGCTCCGCGGTCGTCTGTCCGGGCAGCGCCCGGCTCGGGGCCACCGCCTCGACCTCACCGATGGCCTCGGGGGTGAGGTCCAGTTCGGAGGCCTCGTCGTCGGCGGGGCCCAGGGCGTCGCGGCGGTGCCTGCGGCGGTCGTTCAGCAGCGAGAAGGCGGTCGCGAAGAAGTAGAGGATCCAGATCGGCCCGGCGAGCGCGAGCATCGTCAGCGGGTCGGTGCTGGGCGTGGCCACGGCGGCGAAGACCGTGATGCCGATGATCATGCCGCGCCACCAGCTCATCATGCGCCGGCCGGTCAGCGCCCCGGTCAGGTTGAGCATGACCAGCAGCAGCGGCAGCTCGAAGGAGAGGCCGAAGACGAGCACCATGCGGACGATGAGGTCGAGCAGGTCGTCGAGCGGCAGCTGGTTGTCCAGGTCCGCCGGGGAGAACTCGAGGAGCACCTTCGCCATCGTCGGCAGCGTCTTGTACGCGAAGAAGGCACCGCCGAGGAACAGCGGGACGCCCGTGCCGACGAACGCGTAGGCGTATTTGCGCTCGTGCTGGTGCAGACCCGGCGCGACGAAGCCCCACAACTGGTAGAGCCAGACCGGGGAAGCGAAGATCACACCCGCCATCAGGGAGACCTTCAGGGCGAGCGTGAACGGGGTGAGCAGACCGTTCAGGACGATGCGGGCGCAGTTGCCGCTCCTCTGCTGCGCCAGCTCCGCGAAGGTCGAGTCGCACCCCACCGCGGTCAGGATCGGGTTCGTGAAGAACTCGATGATGTCCTTGTAGAAGAAGGCGGCGACGATCGTCACGACCACGATGGCCAGCAGCGCCTTCGCGAGCCGGTTGCGCAACTCACGAAGGTGCTCCGCGAGGGGCATCCGCCCCTCTGGGTCCTTCTCCTTCTTGCGGGCAGACTTGAGCAACCCACGTTCCCATCTCGTGCGGCGGGCCGGAGGTCACCGGCCCTGCGTCAGCGCTTGGTCGAATCCGTCGGCTCGCTGACCGGGCGCGAGCTGGTCACGTCACCGGGGGAAGCCTGGATGGTGCGCTGAGCCGGCGGCTGCTCGCCGTCGTTGGGCGGACCGGCCGGGGTGGCCGTGCTGTTGCCGTCGTCCTTCATCGCCTTGGCCTCGCTCTTGAGGATGCGTGCGGACTTGCCGAGCGAGCGCGCCATGTCCGGAAGCTTCTTCGCGCCGAACAGCAGGATGATGACGACGAGGATGAGAATGATCTCGGGAGCGCCGAGCCTTCCGAACATAAGTCTTTACCTTCTCACCGAGGCGGCTGGGTGGGATTGCTGTCCGACCGGTCGGACAGTTGTCCGAACGATCGTGCTGGCAGCGATCGTAACGCTCGGGGGTGAACGTGAGGCAATCCCCGTGCGTACTCCCGGTCCGCGGTCCGGGCCTCGTTCTCCGGACCGCGATCAGCAGCGTACCCGTCCCGACCACCGCGACGGGAGGGCGAAGTGTCCCAAAACGTATTCCGCGCGGGACTCACAGGAGGGCCACAGCGGTGCTCACAGGGTGTCCACGGCCCGGGCCGCGCTCAGGGACGCCCGCTCCAGTTCCTCCGCGGCCCGGTTGATGCGCTGCGCGGAGTCCGCCACCTGACGGCCGAGACGCCGCGCCTCCAGGAAGACCCGGACGGCGAACACCGCGAGGACGGCGAGACCCAGAAAACCCATGGCTACCGCGAACATCGGCCAGAACATGACGCCGAGCCTAGACCTTCCTACGGCGTGTGCAGCCGCAGGGTCCTGACCCCGCCCCCGGTGAGCAGCTCGACCACCCGCTCCCCGGCCGGCTTGCGCACGGCGGCGCCGCAGTCGGGACAGGTGAAGGAGTAGAAGGTGGTGCGGCTGGAGGCGCCGATGACCAGGCGCAGCGCACCGGCGGCCAGTTCGAAACGACCGCGGCAGTCCGGGCAGCCGGCCCTGAAGACCACCGGGGCCACACTGGTCATGCCCGAGAACGCCGAGGCCACCGAGATGCCCCGCACACCGGACGTCGTCGCCGACTCGCTCACCGCTCCCGCCCCCCGATCCGCCCCCGCGGCCGCCCGGCCCGCTCCGTGCCGCCCCGTCCGCCGACGGGACCGGCGGTCCCGCCGTCCCCCGCGGCCCCCTCTGCCTCCACCCCGTCGTACGCCGCCAGCGCCTCACGGGCGGCGCGGCGGGCGCTGTCGGCGAGGTCCTGCGGCGCCACGATGCGGCCGTCGCGTCCGAGCCGCAGCGCCAGACGCCGCAGCGAGGCCGGCTCGGGCGTGCGCAGGGTGATGCGCAGGCCGCCGTCGGGGAGTTCGTCGGCGCTGTCGTGCGGGTAGTACTCGGCGACCCAGCGCCCGCCGGGTCCCACCTCGACGACGACCTCCGGGTCCTCGGCGGCGGGCTGGACCAGCCCCTCCGACAGGTCCCGCAGTTCGACCTCCGGCGGTGCGGCGGGCTCGTCGAGGATCCTGATCTCGGCGACCCGGTCGAGACGGAAGGTGCGGCGCGCCTCGGAGCGGCGGCACCAGGCCTCCACGTACGTGTGCCCGACGCTGACGAGACGGATCGGGTCGATCTCGCGCTCGGTGACCTCGTCGCGGGCGGGCGAGTAGTAGCGGATCCACAGCCGGCGGCGTTCGGAGATCGCCCGGTCGACGTCGGCGAAGACCCCGCCCTCGGACTCGAAGGTCACCGACAGGCGGGAGCTGGCGCCCGCCGCCTCCCCGGCCGCGGTCTCCACCTTGGCGGTGGCCCGCAGCAGTGCCTGGCGGTCGCTCTCGCGCAGGCCGGGCAGGGTCGCCACCGCGCGGGCGGCCACCAGCAGCGCGGTCGCCTCGTCGGCGGCCAGCCGCAGCGGCTCGGCGGCGTCCGCGCCGAGGGCGGCCGGGTTGTGCCACCAGATCCGCTCGCCGTCGGTGTCGATGTCGAGCAGGTCGCCGCCGCGGAAGCTGGTGCCGCACATGGGCAGCACGTCGAGGTCGGAGACCAGCTCGTCCTCGGTGATCCCGAAGGCGCGCGCGACGTCCTCGATGCGCGCTCCCGGGCGCTCCCGCAGATACGTCACCAGGGAGAGCATCCGCCGGGTCTGGTCGATCGCGTTCGCCGGCCTGACCGGTTTGCCTGCCACTGTGTTGCTCGCTCCCCCTCAGCCCTTGGCCACGGCGCGCAGCCGGTCGACCACGTCCGCCCGCAGCTCCGCGGGCTCCAGCACCACCACGTCCGGCCCGAACTCCACCAGCCAGGCGTCCAGGCCGTGCCCGTACGGAATCTCCAACTCGTCCCAGCCGTCGCCGAGTTCCCGCACCGCCGTGGCCCTCGCCCGCAAGGGGTACCCGCAGCCGGCGCGCAGCCGGATCAGCGCGCTGCGGTCGGCGGTCTCCCCCGCCCAGCCGGCCACGGTCTCGCGGACGGTGACGACGTCGGGCACGGGCGCGCTGAACGCCGTCCCGCGCGAGCGCACCTTGCCGGTGATGCGGGACAGCCGGAAGACCCGCTCGGCACCCCGGTCGCGGTCCCAGCCCGCGAGGTACCAGTGGCCGCGCCAGCACTCCAGGGCCCACGGCTCGACGTGCCGGGGCTCGGGACGGGCGGCGGTGGCCTTGCGGTAGTCGAAGACGACGGGGCGGCGGTCGCGGCAGGCCAGCATCAACGGCTCGAACGCGGCCTCGTGGACGGGGATCCGCGGTTCCAGGGCGCTGTGCGGCTCATAGGGGTCGACGTCCTCGGGCAGTCCCGCCGCGCGCAGTTTCTGCAGGGCGCCGCTGGCCGCGCCGGCGAGCCTGGCCTGCTGCCACACCTTGGCCGCCAGGCCCAGGGCGGCGGCCTCCTCGGCGTCGAGGGTGATGGCCGGCAGCCTGTTGCTGTCGCGGCGGGCGAGGTAGCCGATCTCACCGTCCAGGCTCTCGACGGTCTCGATGACGAGGCCCAGCTCGCGCAGGTCGTCCTTGTCCCGCTCGAACATCCGGTTGAAGGAGTCGTCCGATCCCGCCCCGCCCCTGCCCGAACCGAACGCCTCGACGTAGGCCTCGATGGAGTCACGCAGCTCGCGCTTGCTGAGCGGCCGCCGCGTCCCGAGCAGACACAGCGCCAGGTTCATCAGCCGCTCTGCCTTGGCAATGGCCATCGACGCCCTTCGCCTCCCTGTGGTGCTTCCGACGGATGACCGTACCGCTCCGCGGCGCCCGGGCAAAAGCCGAGGGCCCACGCCCGGACAGGCATGGGCCCCGGCCGGTCGAGACCGGTCGTACGACGATCAGACCCCGAGCAGGTCGACCACGAAGATCAGCGTCTCGCCCGGCTTGATCGCCGGGGTCGGGCTCTGGTTGCCGTAGGCGAGGTGGGCCGGGATGGTCAGCTGGCGACGGCCGCCGACCTTCATGCCCTGCACGCCCTGGTCCCAGCCCTTGATGACCCGGCCGCCGCCCAGCGGGAAGCGGAACGGGGTACCGCGGTTCCAGCTGGCGTCGAACTCCTCACCGGTGCTGAAGGCGACACCGACGTAGTGCACGGAGACGGTCTGGCCCGCCTGCGCCACCTCACCGTCGCCCTCCCAGATGTCCTTGATCTCGAGGTCCGCCGGGGGCTCGCCGCCCGGGAAGTCGATCTCGGGCTTCTCGATGCTCACGTCTTACGCTCCTGCTTGTTCGCGGAAAGGCAACAGCACAGTCTTACATCACGGCGGCGTCACATCTTCGCGAGGATGTCCACCGTGAAGACCATCGTGGAGTCCTTCTCGATGCCGCTGCCGGCCGGCGGCTGGTCGCCGTACCCCAGGTCGGGCGGGATGACGATGACGACGCGGCTGCCGGCCTTCTTGCCGGTCAGACCCTGCGCCCAGCCCTTGACGACCTGCTGGAGGGAGAACGAGGTCAGCGCGGACCGCTGGTACGTCGAGTCGAACTCCTTGCCGGTGTCCCAGATGACGCCCTTGTACTGCACGAGGACGGTGTCGTCGGCCGCGACGGCCTCCCCGTCGCCCTCGATGACGTAGCCCGACACGAGCTTCTTCGGCGGGTCGGCCTTGGGGATCTCGACGGAAGGTGCCTTGCCGTCGGTGTTGGTGCCGACCTTCGGCAGGGCGGCGTCGTCCTGGGGGACGTCCTTGCCCTTGGCCGAGCTCTTGGCGTTGAAGGTGTCCTGGATGTCGAACACGAACACCAGCGTGTCGGTCCCCTTGATGCCCGCCTCCGCGTTGCCCTCCTTGCCGAAGCCCCAGGTGGGCGGGACGGCGAACTGCACCCGGCTGCCGGCCTTCTTGCCGGTCAGGGCGTAGCGCCAGCCCTCCATGGTGCTGCCCTGCGCGAGCTGGGTGAGCAGCGGCGCCCCGCGGTCGTAGGAGTTGTCGAGGACCTTGCCGGTGTCCCAGATCTGGCCGAGGTACTGGGCCTGGATGTAGTCGCCCTCCGCGACGGTCCGGCCGCCGCCCGCGATGACCGTCTTCACGGCGAGCTGGTCGGAGGGCGCGCCGCTGCCCTTGGCGACCGTCGGCTTCTCCCCGAACTTCGTGCCCGCGGTGATGGCCGGCAGCGGCCCGTCGACGATCTTGGGGGCGGGCGCGGCGGAGGGCGCCGAGGCGGAGGGCGACGCGCTGCTGTCCACCTTGCCCGACGAGTCGGACGAGTCGTCGTCCCCGCATCCGGCGAGCGTGACCAGTCCTGCGGGTACGGCGGCGAGAATGAGTGAGCGTCGGCGCACGGTGGGGGCCTCGTAATCGGTTGATCTTGCTGATGGCGTGCGCGCTACCTTACTGACGATTCCGTGCCGATTCAGGTTCCGGCCCGGTTCCGTTTCGGCCGGGGCTCCGGGGGTTGTCCCCGGAACGGCACCGCCGACGTGAGAAGGGCGCCGTACGGGAAACGTACGGCGCCCGTGTCGCGTTCCGGCATTACCGGGAAACGCGCTGTCCGGTCACATTCCGGCGATCAGCTTCTCCACCCGGTCGTCCACCGAACGGAACGGGTCCTTGCACAACACGGTGCGTTGCGCCTGGTCGTTGAGCTTGAGGTGGACCCAGTCGACGGTGAAGTCCCGCCGCTGCTCCTGCGCCCGGCGGATGAAGTCACCGCGCAACCGCGCCCGAGTGGTCTGCGGCGGAACCGACTTGCCCTCGAAGATCTTCAAGTCGTTGCAGATCCGGGCGGCCTGGCCCTTGCGCTCCAGCAGGTAGTAGAGACCACGACGGCGGTGGATGTCGTGGTAGGCGAGGTCTATCTGCGCCACGCGCGGGTGCGACATGGTCATGTTGTGCTTGGCCCGGTACCGCTCGATGAGCTTGTACTTCATCACCCAGTCGATCTCGGTGCCGATGCGGTCGAGGTCCTCGGCCTCGATCGCGTCCAGCGTGCGGCCCCACAGCTCCAGGACCTGGTCGACGGTGCCAGTGCGGATGCCGCGGCGCTCGACGAAGTCCACGGCCTTCTCGTAGTACTCGCGCTGCACCTCGAGGGCGGAGGCCTCACGGCCGCTGGCCAGGCGCACCTTGCGCCGGCCGGTGATGTCGTGGCTGACCTCGCGGATCGCCCGGATCGGGTTCTCCAGGGTGAGGTCGCGCATCACGGTGCCCGCCTCGATCATGCGCAGCACCAGGTCGGTGGCACCGACCTTCAGCAGCATGGTCGTCTCGGACATGTTCGAGTCGCCCACGATGACGTGCAGGCGACGGTAGCGCTCGGCGTCGGCGTGCGGTTCGTCGCGGGTGTTGATGATCGGCCGGGAACGGGTCGTCGCCGAGGAGACGCCCTCCCAGATGTGCTCGGCCCGCTGGCTCACGCAGTAGACGGCCCCGCGGGGCGTCTGGAGCACCTTGCCGGCCCCGCACAGCAGCTGCCGGGTCACCAGGAAGGGAATGAGGATGTCCGCGAGCCGGGAGAACTCCCCGTGCCGGGCCACCAGGTAGTTCTCGTGGCAACCGTAGGAGTTGCCCGCCGAGTCGGTGTTGTTCTTGAAGAGGTAGACGTCGCCCGCGATTCCTTCCTCGTGCAGGCGTCGTTCCGCGTCCACCAGGAGTCCCTCGAGAATGCGCTCGCCGGCCTTGTCGTGGGTGACCAGTTCGGTCACGTTGTCACATTCGGGTGTCGCGTATTCCGGATGCGATCCCACGTCGAGATAGAGGCGGGCGCCGTTCCGCAGAAAGACATTGCTGCTACGGCCCCATGACACGACACGGCGGAAGAGGTACCGCGCCACCTCGTCAGGCGACAGGCGGCGCTGTCCCCTGAACGTGCACGTGACGCCGTACTCGTTCTCCAGCCCGAAAATGCGGCGGTCCATGAGTGAACATTACGCCCGATCCCCTGAACTGAAACGGGGTTCGACGGCACGGTTCGGATCATTTTCCGGTGAAGCCGCAACCACCCCGCTTCCGGCGGGAACCGTGAGTACCCGCCCCGTGGCCAGCAAAACCACCAATGCCACGGCACCCGCCGCGCCCGGTACGGCAAAGCCCCACTGGGCGCCGCCCGCCTCGACGACCGGGCCCGCCACTGCCGTTCCGAGCGAGTGACCGACCGTGAAGGTGGTCACCAGCCAGGAGAACGCCTCGGTGACGGTGCCACGCGGCGCGTGCCGGTCGATGAGGACGAAGGCGCAGGCGAGCGCGGGCGCGAGGAACACGCCGGCCAACGCGGTGAGCGCCACCATGGCGACCGCGCCCGGCATCAGCACGAGCGGCAGGTAACACACCGCCAGGAACGCCACCAGGACCCGCAGTCGCCGCTCCGGCACGCCCACCCACCGGCGCGCCCCGTAGGCCACCCCGCCGACGAGCGCGCCGAGGCCGAGGGCGGCCATCAGCCAGCCGTACACCACGTCACCGCCGTGGTCGTCGGCGTACGGCACGGAGGCCACCGTGATGGAGCCCAGCGCGATGCCCACGAACAGGAAGGCGCCGAGCAGCACGAGCAGACCGGGCGAGCGCAGGGCGCCGAGCCAGTGCGCCTCGCGCGGGGCGGAGCGCCACGCGCGCGAGGGCGGCGAGACGACCACGGTCAGCGCCCCGAGCACACCGAGCGCGTTCAGCACCAGCAGGGCGGCCTGCGCCGACCAGAGCGAGGTGCACAGGGTCACCAGCAGCGGCCCGACGGTGAACATCACCTCCTGGGCCACCGCGTCCATGGCGTACGCGGTGTGCACCTGGTCCTCCCGGCGCAGCACCGACGGCCACAGCGCCCGCAGGCCGCCCTCCAGGGGCGGGGTGAACAGCCCGGCGGCCGCGACGAGGACGTGGGCGAGCGGGAGCGGGGCGATGCCGGTGAAGGCGAAGGCCCCCATGGCGAGGGCCGCGGCGAGCGCGGCGGGCAACTGCACGCGCGGCTGGCCGTACAGGTCGACCAGGCGGCCGAGCAGCGGCTGGCCGACGGCGTTGGCGACGCCGTACACGGCCGCCAGGACGCCCGCGAGGGTGTAGCTGCCGCCCTCGGCGCGCACGAACAGCACGATCGCGATGGCGCCCGTGGCGTTGGGCAGCCGTCCCACCAGGGTGCCGGCGAGGAGCCGGGCCGCGTGTCGCGCCCTGAGGATCTCCAGGTATCCCGCGGCCATGTCCCGCCTCCGTCGACTCCCCCGAGGCGGTCGGCCCCGCCGAGGTTTTACGTATAACTTGTTCCGGCCATACGTACCATGTGCGCTGTTCACACGTCCAGACGAAAGAGCAGGCCCACGGTGGCACGAGCCAGCACGCGCCCCACGAGCCGTGACGTCGCCCGGGCCGCGGGAGTGTCCCAGGCCGCCGTCTCCCTGGTGCTCGGCGACAAGTGGCGCGGCCGCGTCTCCGAGACCACCGCGGAACGGGTACGCCAGGCCGCCCGCGACCTCGGCTACCGCCCCAACCTCGCCGCCCGCAACCTGCGCCTGGGCCGCACCCGCACGGTCCTGCTGGTCGTCCCGGAACTGACCACCGAATTCTTCGCCGGCGTCTACACCGGCGCGGCCCGGCTCGCCGCCGCCCACGGCTTCGGCGTCGTGCTCTACCCCTCCCCCGAGGGCATCGGCCCCGCCCCCGACCCCTTCGCGTCCGCCCCCGCCGCCCTGGACGGCGTCCTGGCCTCCTCCATGGCCGCCGACGCCCTCACCACCATCCGCGGCGACCAGCTGCCCCTCGTCATGCTCGACAGCGACCCCGACGGCAGCCTCGGGGCCGCCACCGTCAACCTCGACATCGCCGACGGCGCCCGCCAGGTCGCCGAACACCTGCTGGACCTCGGCCACCGCCACTTCCTGCACCTGGCGTCCGACGTACCCTCCTGGACGTTCGAGGTACGCGCGCGCGAACTGGCCGCACGCGTGGCCGCCGTATCCGGCACCACCCTGCGCACCGCCCCCACCCCGATGACCATCGACGGCGCCCGCACGGCCACGGAAACCGCCCTGGACTCCCCCGGCCCCCGGCCCACCGCCGTCGTCTGCGACGACGACAAACTCGCCGCCGGCGTCTACAAGGCCCTACGGCGCCGCGGACTGCGGGTGCCCGACGACGTCTCCGTCACCGGCATCGACGACATCGCGCTCGCCGCCGCACTCGACCCGGAACTGACGACCGTACGCCTGGACGCCGAACTCTTCGGAGAGCACGGCATGCGGGCCCTGCTGGCCGTCCTGGACGGCCGAACACCCGAGACCGGGCAGATCCCGGTCCACCTCGTCGTCAGGGGCTCCACGGCCCCACCCAGGGCCTGAGAGGGGCCATTCGGGAAAACGTCTGTGCCCCGACCGGAAAGCGGCCGGGGCACAGCAAAAACGGGTCGGGCTACTTCTCGTCCGACTCCTCGGCGCTCTCCGCCTCCGTCGACGCCCCGCCGGTCTCCAGCAGCCTCCCCAGCTGCCGCCCCACGATCCGCTTGAACTTGCGCGACTGCGGACGCGTACGGTCCAGCACCGCCACCTCCAGACGCTCGGCGGGAATCTCCCGCTCCGTGCCGTTGGTGTCACGCGACAGGGCCTGCACCGCGAGCTTCAGGGCCTCGGCGAGGCTCATGCCGTCCCGATGACGCTGGTCCAGGTAACTGCCGATCTGCTCGGCATTGCCGCCGACCGCGACCGAACCGTGCTCGTCCACGATCGACCCGTCGTGCGGCAGCCGGTAGATCTGATCGCCGTCCGGCGTCTCACCCACCTCCGCCACCACCAGCTCCACCTCGTACGGCTTCTCACCGGCCGAGGAGAAGATGGTGCCGAGCGTCTGCGCGTAGACGTTGGCCAGACCGCGGGCGGTCACGTCGTCCCGGTCGTAGGTGTAACCACGCAGGTCCGCGTAGCGCACCCCGCCGATCCGGAGGTTCTCGTACTCGTTGTACTTGCCGGCGGCGGCGAACCCGATCCGGTCGTAGATCTCGCTGAACTTGTGCAGCGCGCGGGACGGGTTCTCACCGACGAACACGATGCCGTCGGCGTACTGGAGCACGACCAGGCTGCGACCACGGGCGATGCCCTTGCGCGCGTACTCCGCGCGGTCCGCCATCGCCTGCTGGGGTGAGACATAGAACGGCGTCGACACCGGTTATCCGTCCCTTTCTGTGGAAGTCACTCGATCACCTTGCCAGGAGGCCGGCCGGCTACAGCAGCGCGGCCCGGGGACCGTCGGGCTGCTCGAGACGGTGTGCCAGCACCGAGCGGGCGATCTCGGAGGACTCGTCGTCGGTGAGCCGGCGGAAACCGTCGTCGGTGATCACGGTGACGATGGGGTAGATCCGGCGGGCGACATCGGGACCACCGGTCGCCGAGTCGTCGTCTGCCGCGTCGTAGAGGGCCTGGACCACGAGCGTCGTGGCGTCCTCCTCGCTCAGGTCACGGCGGTAGAGCTTCTTCATGGCGCCGCGCGCGAAGACCGAGCCCGAGCCGGTCGCCGCGAAATTGTGCTCCTCCGAGCGGCCGCCGGTGACGTCGTAGGAGAAGATCCGGCCCCTGCCGCGGTCCACGTCGAACCCGGCGAAGAGCGGCACCACGGCCAGGCCCTGCATGGCCATGCCCAGGTTGGAGCGGATCATCGTCGACAACCGGTTCGCCTTGCCCTCCAGCGACAGCTGGGCGCCCTCGACCTTCTCGAAGTGCTCCAGCTCCAGCTGGAAGAGCTTGACCATCTCCACGGCCAGACCCGCGGTGCCCGCGATGCCGACGGCCGAGTACTCGTCGGCCGGGAACACCTTCTCGATGTCGCGCTGCGCGATGACGTTGCCCATGGTCGCGCGACGGTCACCGGCCAGCACCACACCGCCGGGGAAGGTCACGGCCACGATCGTCGTGCCGTGCGGCGCCTCGATCACGCCCTGCATCGCGGGCAGCTGCCGGTTGCCGGGCAGCAGCTCCGGCTGGTGGTCGGAGAGAAAGTCCATGAAGGACGAGGACCCAGGCGTCAGGAAGGCAGCTGGTAGACGCCCGGTGCTACGAGTGTTGGCTTCCACGAAGTTCCCTCCAGGTAGGCGGCTGCCCGACGAACAGCGTCGGGGTCGTCTCCCAACTTGCCGATGGCCGAATTGCAGTTGAAGCACAGTACGCCACGGACCCTACCCGTCTTGTGGCAGTGATCCACATGTACGGCCGGGGCTTTCAGGCAGATCACGCAGAGACCCATTTGAGAGGCGACCAGCGCGTCACGCTCGGCTTCCGTCATGCCGTACTGGCGCTTCAGGTGTCCCCGCCTCCCCTTCACGGCTTTGCATGCTTTGCAGCAGGTCGCGAGGCCGTCGGAGGCAGTTGCGTTGCGGTGCCACTCACTGTGCGGCTTGATTTGCTCGCAGTTGCGGCAGAATTTGTGGCCCTCCGGCGTTTCCACGCGCGGCCGCACGTTCCTTCCCTTCGCCAGTTGCCGGGCCTGGTGATAAGCCGCCCAGCACTCCCGGCAGTAGGCCTGCAACCCGTCTCGAGCCGCTGCGTTACTGGCGAAGGCTGCTCGCGGCTTCGACTCCTTGCACCGCGAGCAACGCTTCACGCCCTCTCCCATTGTCAAGCCCGGAACCCCCGATACCTTCGAATCGAAGGCTACTCGCCACCCTTCTGAACGAAACTTCGAACGAAGTCCTCGGCATTCTCCTCGAGTACATCGTCAATCTCGTCAAGAACCGAGTCCACGTCGTCGCTCAGCTTCTCCTGACGCTCCTTGAGGTCGTCCGAGGCCTGTGCCTCCGCCGCCTGCTCCTCGGTCTCCTCGGTGGAGCGCGTCGCCTTCTGCTGGCCGCCGCCGGTGTCCTTGGTCGCCATAACCCTCACCCCGCTCAGTTCGCCCGACATGGTCGACAGGTCGGCATTCCTGCCGATCGGTGATGATCAGACCCTACAAGCCGGGTCCGACATCGGCCCCGCAGTTGTGACAACGTGCGGGTGCCACCTCGATGATTCCCGGGCGCGAGGGTTTCCACCCCGCGCGCCCGGGTCCGGCCGAGTGCCCGTTCAGTTCCCGGACAAGACCTTGACCAGGTCTTCTGCCGTTCGGCAGCGGTCCAGGAGGGCCTTGACGTGATTTCGCGTTCCGCGAAGCGGTTCCAGGGTTGGAACCCGCTGGAGGCTGTCGCGGCCCGGCAGGTCGAAGATGACCGAGTCCCAGGAGGCCGCCGCCACGTCGTCGGCGTACTGCTCCAGGCAGCGGCCGCGGAAGTACGCGCGCGTGTCCTCCGGGGGCTTGCCCACGGCCCGCTGGACCTCCGCCTCGTCCAGGAGCCGCTTGACGCGTCCGCGGGCCACCAGGCGGTTGTAGAGGCCCTTCTCGGCGCGTACGTCGGCGTACTGGAGGTCGACCAGGTGGAGGCGGGCGGCGTCCCAGTCGAGGCTGTCGCGGCGCCGGTAGCCCTCCATCAGTTCGCGCTTGGCCACCCAGTCCAGTTCGCCGGCCAGGCTCATGGGGTCGTTCTCCAGGCGCGTGAGGGTGTCCTCCCAGCGCGCCAGGACGTCCTTGGTCTGATCGTCGGCGTCCGCCCCGTAGCGCTCCTCCACGTACTTGCGCGACAGCTCGAAGTACTCCATCTGCAACTGGACCGCGGTGAGTGTGCGGCCGCTGCGCAGGGTGACCAGGCGCTTGAGGGTGGGGTCGTGGGAGACCTGGTGGAGGGTGCGGACGGGCTGGTCCACCGCCAGGTCGACGGCGATGAAGCCGTCCTCGATCATCGACAGGACGAGGGCCGTGGTGCCGAGTTTGAGGTAGGTGGAGATCTCCGAGAGGTTGGCGTCCCCGATGATCACGTGGAGGCGGCGGTACTTCTCGGCGTCGGCGTGCGGTTCGTCGCGGGTGTTGATGATGGGGCGCTTGAGGGTGGTCTCGAGGCCGACCTCGACCTCGAAGTAGTCCGCGCGCTGGCTGAGCTGGAAGCCGTGCTCGTGTCCGTCCTGACCGATGCCGACCCGGCCGGCGCCGGCGAAGACCTGGCGGGAGACGAAGAAGGGCGTGAGGTGGCGCACGATGTCCGAGAAGGCGGTCTCCCGCTTCATCAGGTAGTTCTCGTGCGTGCCGTAGGAGGCGCCCTTGTTGTCGGTGTTGTTCTTGTAGAGGTGGATGGGCTGGGCGCCCGGCAGGGCCGCGGCCCGTTCGGCCGCCTCGGCCATGATCCGTTCGCCGGCCTTGTCCCACAGGACGGCGTCGCGCGGGTTGGTGACCTCGGGCGAGCTGTATTCGGGGTGGGCGTGGTCGACGTAGAGGCGGGCGCCGTTGGTGAGGATCACGTTGGCGAGGCCGATGTCCTCGTCGGTGAGCTGGCTGGAGTCGGCGACCTCGCGGGCGAGGTCGAAGCCTCGGGCGTCCCGCAGCGGGTTCTCCTCCTCGAAGTCCCAGCGGGCCCGGCGGGCCCGGTGCATCGCCGCCGCGTAGGCGTTGACGATCTGGGACGAGGTGAGCATGGCATTGGCGTTCGGGTGGCCGGGGACGGAGATCCCGTACTCCGTCTCGATGCCCATTACTCGCCGTACGGTCATGCGGCCCTCCTTGCCCGGCGGCGCCCTCGGTCGTGGGCGCCGCTCAAGTACCGCGGGTGCTCCGGTGCGTGTGCGGTGCCGGTCCCCGCACTGCGCCCGGCGGTACGGATGAGCCTAGAACGCCTCTGCGCCGGTGGGGAGATCATTTGCGTCATTGCCTGCTCCAGCCGTGGCCCGAAAAGCAGTCGGCTGCGGGTACCCGGAAAGGGCACCCGCAGCCGCCCTGGTTCTACAGGTACTGTCCGGTGTTCGCCACCGTGTCGATGGAGCGTCCGGTGTCGGAGCCCTGCTTTCCGGTGATCAGGGTGCGGATGTAGACGATCCGCTCGCCCTTCTTTCCGGAGATGCGGGCCCAGTCGTCGGGGTTGGTGGTGTTGGGGAGGTCCTCGTTCTCCTTGAACTCGTCCACGCAGGCCTGGAGGAGGTGGGAGACGCGGAGGCCCTTCTGGTTCTTCTCCAGGAAGTCCTTGATCGCCATTTTCTTGGCCCGGCCCACGATGTTCTCGATCATGGCTCCGGAGTTGAAGTCCTTGAAGTAGAGGACTTCCTTGTCGCCGTTGGCGTAGGTGACTTCCAGGAAGCGGTTCTCCTCGGATTCGGCGTACATGTGTTCCACTGCCGTCTGGATCATGCTTTCGACGGTGGTGGTGCGGTCGCCGGCGTGCTCGCCGAGGTCGTCCGAGTGGAGCGGGAGACGTTCGGTGAGGTACTTGCCGAAGATGTCCTTGGCCGCTTCGGCGTCCGGACGTTCGATCTTGATCTTCACGTCGAGCCGGCCGGGGCGCAGGATGGCGGGGTCGATCATGTCCTCGCGGTTGGAGGCACCGATCACGACCACGTTCTGCAGGCCTTCCACGCCGTCGATCTCGGCGAGCAGCTGCGGGACGATGGTGTTCTCCACGTCCGAGCTGACGCCGGAGCCGCGGGTGCGGAAGAGGGACTCCATCTCGTCGAAGAAGACGATGACGGGGGTGCCCTCGCTGGCCTTCTCACGAGCGCGCTGGAAGACCAGGCGGATCTGCCGCTCGGTCTCGCCGACGTACTTGTTGAGCAGTTCGGGGCCCTTGATGTTGAGGAAGAAGCTCTTGCCGGCGGCCTGGCCGGTGACCTCGGCGACCTTCTTGGCCAGCGAGTTGGCGACGGCCTTGGCGATGAGCGTCTTGCCGCATCCGGGGGGGCCGTAGAGCAGGACGCCCTTGGGGGGGCGCAGCTCGTGCTCCCGGAACAGGTCCGGGTAGAGGTAGGGCAGCTCGACCGCGTCGCGGATGGCCTCGATCTGGCCGCCGAGACCGCCGATCTGCTCGTACCCGATGTCCGGGACCTCTTCGAGGACGAGTTCTTCGACCTCGCTCTTGGGGACGACCTCGTAGACGTACCCGGAGCGGGGTTCGAGGAGCAGGGCGTCGCCGGGCCGGATGACGACGTCCAGCAGGGGCTCGGCGAGCCTGACCACCCGCTCTTCGTCGGTGTGTCCGACCACCAGGGCGCGCTGGCCGTCCTCGAGGATCTCCTTGAGGGTGACGATGTCGCCGACGCTCTCGTACTCCATGGCCTCGACCACGTTGAGTGCTTCGTTGAGCATCAGTTCCTGGCCGCGCCGGAGCTCCTCGAGCTCGACGCTGGGGCTGACGTTCACCCGGAGTTTGCGGCCCCCGGTGAAGATGTCGGCGGTGCCGTCCTCGTTCGCCTGCAGGAAGACACCGAAGCCGGCGGGCGGCTGTGCGAGCCGGTCGACTTCTTCCTTGAGGGCCACGATCTGGTCGCGGGCCTCGCGGAGTGTGTTGGCCAGTCTCTCGTTCTGGGCGGACACGCCGGCCAGGTTGGTCTGCAGCTCGACGATCCGCTCTTCGAGAATCCTCGTGTGTCGCGGAGAGTCGGCGAGCTTGCGTCGCAGGACGGCGATCTCCTGCTCAAGGTAGGCAATCTGCCCGTCGGGGTCGTCGGACCCTCGTCCCGGGCGGATGCCGCGGTTCATGTCGTCGTCGTGGGCTGCCACGGTCCTCACCTCCTCCAAGGGGAGCTGGACGCTTCCAGACCCTACCTGGGTGGGTGTCGATTGAAACCCCTAGATCACAAAGACTGTCGGGGTGTGTCCGATCTTCACCCTTGCGCTCTCCCTCACGCCAGGGGAATACCCACCGAACATGATTGGAAAGCTGCCGGAGGTAGGGTCGAAGTGTTCAACACCCGTCAGAGCCTGCATCGTTCCCGTACGGCTCGGCAAACGATCGGCAGGAGTTATGGGCGTACAGCAGGAAGCCGGTGTCGGTGGCGAGGCGCTGGAGGTCTGGATCGACCAGGATCTCTGTACCGGCGACGGCATCTGCGCGCAGTACGCGCCGGAGGTGTTCGAGCTGGACATCGACGGTCTGGCGTACGTCAAGACCGCTGATGACGAGCTTCTGCAGGACAAGGGCGCCACGGCGCCGGTTCCGCTGCCGCTGTTGACGGACGTGGTGGACTCGGCGCGGGAGTGTCCGGGCGACTGCATCCATGTGCGGAGGGTTTCGGACGGGGTCGAGGTCTACGGGCCGGACGCCGGGTGAGCCGCCGGGCACCGGCTGTGACGGGTGTCCGGTTTCTCACGGCGGCCGGTGGTCCGGTTCAGACGCTGTGGGTGGCGGCGGGGGTCGAGCGGACGAACGCGTGGTCCTGCCACCGCCACGTGGCGCTCTCCTTGACGTCCGGGCAGCAACTGGGCACGTCGGCCGAGGAGTAGCCGAGGTAGTCGGCGAGGACGGTGCCGTCGCCGACCGACAGGGCGGTGACGGTGCGGCGTTCCCCGGGGTCGACGAGTGTGGCGACGACCCGGGGGCTCGTCGCGCCGGCGGCCTGGGTGAGGACGTAGACGCCGTCCGGCGGGGTGCCCATGGGGGCGTCGCAGTGGACCGCGGCGACTGTTTCCGGCCTGCCGTCGCCGTCCAGGTCGCCGGAGGTCTTTTTCCTCACCAGTGCCTTCACCGGGCCGCACTCGATGGGGAAGTCGACGCCCGTGGTGGCCGGGGCGGCCGCGGTGACGGACGCGGGGGCCGCGCCGGGGCCGCTCGCCTGGGCGGCGGTCGCGGGGCCGGGCTGGAGCACCGAGGACAGGGCCACGACGCCGGCGACGGCGGTGGCCGTCGCGACCCAGTGGATGGGCCGGGTGTGAGTGTGTGCCAGTTCCGGGACGGCGGATTGCTGCACGAGGAGCGTCTCCTGTGAGGGCTGTGCCGGTGGGGGCTGTGCGGTGGGGGGTCTGCATCGTGCCACACGTCACAGTGCGGGGAACAGGGGGGTCGGGGATCCCGGGCGGTGCCCCGCGAGTGGCGCCAAACCGACGACGCCGTGGCTCAGTTCCGCAGGTTCACGGGAACTGGGCCACGGCGTCGGTTCGTTGGTGCGGCGTTCGGTCGCGCAGGGCGGTTAGCGGGTGCCGCCGTCGGCGTTGGGGCCGGTGTAGTCCTCGCCGTAGGCGCCCTTGGCGGGGCGGCGGCGGCGCATCGGCGGCTCGACGCCGTCGGCCAGGCGGCGGGCGGTGAGGAGGAAGCCGGTGTGGCCGATCATGCGGTGGTCGGGGCGGACGGCCAGGCCCTCGACGTGCCAGTTGCGGATCATCGTCTCCCAGGAGGTCGGCTCGTTGAAGGAGCCGATCTCGCGGATGGACTCGACGGTCCGGGCGAGCTGGGTGGTGGTGGCGACGTAGCAGCACAGGATGCCGCCGGGGACGAGTGCCTTGGAGACGGCCTCCAGGCACTCCCAGGGGGCGAGCATGTCGAGGATGACGCGGTCCACGTCGGTGTCGCTCAGGTTGTCCTGGAGGTCGCCGACGGTGAGCTGCCAGGCGGGGTGCGGGCCGCCGAAGTAGCGCTCCACGTTCTGCTGGGCGATCTCCGCGAAGTCCTCGCGGCGCTCGTAGCTGTGCAGCATGCCCTGGTCGCCGATGGCGCGCAGCAGGAAGCTGCTGAGCGAGCCGGAGCCGACGCCGGCCTCCACGACGCGCGCGCCGGGGAAGATGTCGGCGAAGGCGAGGATCTGCCCCGCGTCCTTGGGGTAGACCACGGCGGCGCCGCGGGGCATGGACAGGACGTAGTCGGGGAGCAGGGGGCGCAGCGCGAGGTAGGCGACGTTCCCGGTGGTGCGGACGACGCTGCCCTCGGGAGCACCGATCAGTTCGTCGTGCGGGAAGGAACCCTTGTGGGTGTGGAAATTCTTCCCGGCCTCGAGCGTGAACGTGTAGTGGCGGCCCTTGGGGTCGGTCAGCTGAACCTGGTCCCCGACCTTGAAGGGCCCGCGCCTGCGGGCGGCACCGGTCGGTTCGGACATGTGAACAGCCTACCGGGATTTGCGGGGGTCGCCGACCACCGGGGCCTCGGCTAGGAGGGCCTGGCCATGGCCTTCACGAAGGCGCGCTCGACGTCGGCCGCGGAGAGGACGCCGTAGATCTCGCCGGTCTCCTCGACCACGAGGTACTCGGTGGCGGGGGTGGCGCGCAGGGCGTCCAGGAGGTCCTCGCCGGCGAGTTCGGCGGAGACCCGCATGCCTTCGGTGAGGTCCTGGGCGAGGCCGCTGACCGCAACCCAGGGGCGGCGGTGTTCGGGGACGCCGACGATGGCGGCCTCGCGGACCAGGGAGAGGGGTTCGCCGTGGGCGTCGACGACGACGAGGGCGCGGGCGCCCGCGTCGTTGGCCCGGCGCAGTGCCTCGGAGAGCGGGGTGTTCGTCTCGACCGGGACCGCGCGGCGGGTCAGCTTGCGGGCGCGCAGGTCGGGGAGGTGCTCGCGCAGGCGGGCCATGCGCAGGCTGTTGCCGGCGCCGGTCCAGATGATCGCGGCGAGGATGGCGGCGAGCAGGGCGTCCAGGACGGTGTCCATGCCGACGCTGTCCTCGGCCTGGGAGCCGAGCGCCCCGGACTGGGTGAGGAGCGGGAGGCCGATCAGGACGGAGACGGCGAGGGCGCGGCCGACCCAGGCGGCGGCGACGGTGCCGGTCATGGGCTTGCCGGTGATCTTCCAGACGACGGCGCGGAGCATACGGCCGCCGTCGAGCGGGAGTCCCGGCAGGAGGTTGAAGATCGCCACGATGAGGTTGGAGACCATCAGCCCGGCCAGCAGGACGCCGGGGACGGTGCCGGGCTCCACGGTCTGCATGGCGAGGTAGAAGAGGCCGGCGAGCACCAGGGAGAGCAGGGGGCCGACGAAGGCCAGCACGAACTCCCGGCCGGGGGTCTCGGCCTCTTTCTCGATCTCGGAGACGCCGCCGAAGAACTGGAGCTGGATGCGGCGGACCGGGAGCTTGAAGCGGAGGGCGGCGATGGTGTGCGCCAGCTCGTGGACGAGGACGGAGGCGTAGAAGGCGACCGCGAAGAAGAGGGCGACGAGGTAGCGGGCGGCGCCCAGCTCGGGCAGCACGCGGTCGAGCTGGCCGCCGAACACCCAGGTGATCAGCGCGGCGACCAGGAACCAGCTGGGGGCCACGTAGACGGGGACGCCGAAGGGGCGTCCCATCAGCAGGCCGCCGCGGGACTCCGGGGGGCGCGGGGGGCGGCGGCCCTTGGCGGGGGTGGGGGCGTCGCCGAGGGCCGGGGTGCTGTGGGCGTGGGGGCGGTCCGGGTGGAGGTCGTGGAGGTCGTGGGCGTCCGGGGTCGGGCGGGCCGTGGGGTCCGGGATGTTCCCGGGTCGCGTTCCGGCCTTTCCGGCCGGCTCCGTCGCGGTCTGCTCCGTCGCGTCCGGCTCCGTCGCCTGTCGGTCCGTTCCGGCGCGCCCGGTCTCCCGGCCCTCCTGGCTCTCCGGGCTCTCCTGGCTCTCCTGGCTCTCCGGGCTCTCCTGGCTCTCCTGGCTCTCGCGGTCCTGCCGCTCCTCCCGGGCCGTCTCGTCAGCCTTCTCGTCCGCCGTCTCTTTCGGGGGACCGGCCCGCCGCTCCGCGGAGGTGCCGTCGACCTCGGCGGTGGTCTCCTGGGAGGCGGCCGGGGGCGCAGGTGTCACGTGGTGCTCGGCCGACTCCTCGCTGCCCGGCCGCGGCCGCCCGCTCCCGCCGCTTTCCACCACGGTGTCCCCTCGTTGGTTGCGACTCCCGCTCCTGCCGGGCGGGAGGGTCTGGAACCGATGGTATGCGTCCGTCGGGACGCGTTCGGCTCCGGCACCCCCTGTGTTTTCACGGCTGTCGCCCCTGTCGGCGGCGGTGTGGGGTCACTGTCGGTGGCGGGCCGTAAGGTCTGTGGCATGGAGAGCAGCAGCGAGGGTGTCGCCCGGTCCGGCGACGAGGACGGCGTGGGGGGCCCGCCGGGGGTGACGGCCGGGGAGACGGCCGTGGCGGCGGTACGGGCCGTCGGTGGGAAGTCCGTCGCCCCGGCGGCGCCCGCCTCGCTGTCGCCGTCGCGCGCCGGGGACTTCATGCAGTGTCCGCTGCTGTACCGGTTCCGGGTGATCGACCGGCTGCCGGAGAAGCCGAGCGCGGCGGCCACCCGGGGCACGCTGGTGCACGCGGTGCTGGAGCGTCTGTTCGACGCGCCGGCCGCGGAGCGGACCGCGCCGCGGGCCAGGTCGTTGGTCCCCGGCCAGTGGGAGCGGCTGCGCGAGTCCCGGCCGGAGGTCCAGGAGCTGTTCGCCGACGATCCCGAGGGCGAGCGGCTGGCCGGCTGGCTGGCCGAGGCCGAGCGGCTGGTCGAGCGGTGGTTCACGCTGGAGGACCCGACGCGGCTGGAGCCCGCCGAGCGGGAGCTGTTCGTGGAGACGGAGCTGGAGTCGGGGCTGAGACTGCGCGGGATCATCGACCGGGTCGACGTGGCTCCCACCGGTGAGGTGCGGATCGTCGACTACAAGACGGGCAAGGCGCCCCGGCCCGAGTACGCCGAGGGCGCGCTGTTCCAGATGAAGTTCTACGCGCTGGTGGTGTGGCGGCTGAAGAACGTGATCCCGCGGCGGCTCCAGCTGGTGTACCTGGGCAGCGGTGACGTGCTGACGTACGACCCGGTGCGCGCCGATCTGGAGGGGGTCGAGCGCAAGCTGCTCGCGCTGTGGGAGGCGATCCGGCTCGCGACGGAGACGGGCGACTGGCGGCCGCGTCCGACGAAGCTGTGCGGGTGGTGCGACCACCAGGCGCACTGTCCGGAGTTCGGCGGCACTCCCCCGCCGTATCCGCTGCCGGTGCGGCCGGCCGGGGCTCCCGCGGCCGCGGGCGGGGGGACCGCTTCGGCGTAGACCGTCGGTGAGGGCGGCCGAGTCCGGCGTTGTCACGCAGGGCAGAATGGGGCCGGACTACCGAAGGAGACTTACGTGGCCATCCGCGTCCTACTGGTCGACGACCAGCCGCTGCTGCGTACCGGCTTCCGGATGATTCTGGAAGCGGAGCAGGACATCGCGGTGGTCGGTGAGGCCGGCGACGGCCTCCAGGCCCTCGACCAGGTGCGGGCCCTGCAGCCCGATGTGGTTCTGATGGACATCCGTATGCCCCGCATGGACGGGGTGGAGGCGACGCGGCAGATCACCGGGCCGGGGCGGGACGGCCCGGCGAAGGTGCTGGTGCTGACGACCTTCGACCTCGACGAGTACGTGGTGGAGGCGCTGCGCGCCGGGGCGAGCGGGTTCCTGCTCAAGGACGCGCCCGCCAACGAGCTGGTGCAGGCGATCCGGGTGGTGGCGGGCGGTGAGGCGATGCTCGCGCCGAGCATCACCCGGCGGCTGCTCGACAAGTACGCCACGCATCTGCCCTCGGGCGACGAACCGGTGCCGGACACGCTGCACACGCTCACCGACCGCGAGGTCGAGGTGCTCAAGCTGGTGGCGCGGGGGCTGTCGAACGCGGAGATCGCCGCGGACCTGTTCGTCAGTGAGACGACGGTGAAGACGCATGTCGGGCACGTGCTGACCAAGCTGGGTCTGCGCGACCGGGTGCAGGCCGCGGTGTACGCCTACGAGAGCGGTCTGGTGCGTCCCGGAGCGCAGTAGCGCGGGTCCCGTCCCGCACGAACGCGGAGGGCGCCCCTTCCTGACAAGGGGCGCCCTCCGCGTTCGTGCGGGCCTCTCGGCCGCGGCGTCGCCGTCAGGGGCGGTGCGGCCGTCCTTCGGCGTTCGACAGGCCGGTGGCCGGCCCCGCCACGTGAGCCGAAGCGCGATAGTTGTCACCTAGGCAGGCTTGTTGTCATCAGCGGGCCCTGGGTGCGAAGTCATGGACTCTGACTCGCAGCCTTCGCCCCCGCCCAAGCCCTGCGCAGTTCCTCGGCCAGTTCCGCGGGAGCCTCTTCGGCGATGTGGTGACCGCTCTCGATGCCCTTGGCAGTCAGTTCGCCCGCGACCCAGTTCTGCCAGATGCCCGTGATGTCCTCGTACAGCAGAGGGAGATCGCTCTTCGTGCCCCACAGCACGAGGGTGGGGCACTGCACGCGTCGTCCGGCCGCTCGGTCCTCGTCGTCGTGCCGTCGGTCGATGCCGAGTCCGGCCCGGTAGTCCTCGCACATGGCGTGGATGGTCCGCGGATCGCTGAGCGCGCGCTGGAGGTCCTCCCAGGATTCCTGGCCCATGTCCTCGGGGGTTTCCGGGTACCAGAGGCTGAGGTTGTTGCCGATGACGGTTTCCGGGCCGGGGCTGGGCTGGGCGCGGAAGAACCAGTGCCACCACCGGGTGGCGAAGTCGGCGTCGCAGCGGTCGAGGGCTTCGCCGATGGGGACGACGTCCAGTGCGGTCAGGTGCGTGACGGCCGAAGGGTGGTCCAGGGCCAGGCGGGTGGCGACGTAGCCGCCCCGGTCGTGTCCGACGACGTGGAACGTGTTGTGGCCCAGGGACCGCATGAGTGCCAGGCAGTCTGCGGCCATCCGGCGCTTGGAGTAGGGCGCGTGGTCATCGTCGGTGGGGGGTTTGGAGGACTGGCCGTAACCGCGGAGGTCGGGACAGACGACCGTGTGGTTCTGGGCGAGCAGCGGTGCCAGTCGGTGCCATGTGGTGTGGGTGCGCGGGTGCCCGTGGACGAGGAGGACGGCGGGTCCTCGCCCGCCGCGGCGCACGCGCAAGTCGACCTCGCCGAGGTCGACATTCTCGAGGGTGAAGTCGGTGAACACCAACCACCTCTTCCCTTGATTCCGAGGGGTGAACTCCCGGCCGCCGGCTGGCACGGCTGTTCCGCTCCTCGGTACACCCGTCCGGCCCACCGCTGAGCCGGACGGGTGTACGAGCGGAGGGCGGAAGGCGTTGTCGGCCGCGGCGTGTTCAGGCGAGGGAGACGTTGTACTCCCGCATCCAGGCGTCGACCTCCAGGATGGGAAGAAGGAGGTGACTGGAGTTGAGCCACGTCATGGTCTTCGACCCCGACTGGGTGAGCGCCTCCACGCGCTGGGGATCGAACACGCCCTGCATGGGGGAGGAGGGGTCGCTGAGCACCTTGTCGATGGAGCGCATGACCTCCGCGTTGTAGGCCGGGTCGTGGGTGCCGGGGTATCCGCTCTTGGGCCGGTCCAGGGTCTCCTGCGGGAGAACATCGGCGAAGGCGAGCCGCAGCAGGCTCTTCCAGCGGCCGTCGGCGTTCTTCATGTCCCACGGCACGTTCCACACGTACTCGACCAGCCGGTGATCGCAGTACGGGACACGTACTTCCAGGCCCACCGCCATGCTCATGCGGTCCTTGCGGTCGAGGAGGTAGGCGAGGGGGCCTTTCAGGCTGTAGTACATGACTTCGCGCATACGGGCGTTTAGTCCTTGTTCCCCGGGCAGGCGGGGGACTTCCGCCTTGAGGGTGAGGTAGCGGTCGTTCTCCGCGTCGGCCGGGCGGACGCGCCGGTGCAGGTCGGGTGCGAAGGCGTCGGCCAGGCGCGGGGCGTCTCCGATCCACGGGAAGCGGTCGCGCCAGACGAGCCGCTCGTCGTGGTACCAGGGGTAGCCTCCGAAGACTTCGTCGGCGGCCTCTCCGGACAGCGCCACCGTGGACTGTTCGCGGATCGCCTTGAACAGCAGGTGCATCGAGGTGTCGAACTGCCCTAGGGACGGCAGGTCGCGGGCGCGCCGGGCGGCCGGCAGGGCGGCGAGGACGTCGTCGGTCTGCAGGGTGATGTTGTGGTGCACGGTGCCCAGGTGGCGAGAGGCGAGCCGTGCGTAGGGGGCGTCCCGTTCGGGCCGTAGCTCGGTTGGTTTGAAGTCGTCTTCGTCACCGGCGAATTCGACGGCGAAGGTGTGCAGGGGGCCTTCGCCGGCCGCGTTCAGACGGCGGTTGGCGAGGGCGGACATGATGGTGGAGTCCAGTCCTCCGGACAGCATCGCGGAGCGCGGTACGTCGGCGACGAGCTGACGGTCGATGATGTCCTCGAGCAGGTCCCGGACGGTCGTCACGGTGGTGTTCAGGTCGTCGCGGTGTTCGCGGCTGACCAGTCGCCAGTAGGGGTACTCGTGGCTGCCGCTGCGTGAGAAGCGCAGGACGTGGCCCGGGCGGACCTCACGTAGTCCGCGCAGTGGTGTCTCGCCGGGGAGGGCCAGGCGGGCGTTGAAGAGAATGGGCAGGCTGTCCTCGTCCACGACTGGTTGGAAGAGGGGGTTCGCCATGATTCCCTTGGGTTCGGAGGCGAAAAGGATGCCGCCGGGGTAGGCGAAGTAGTAGAGGGGCTTGATGCCGATGCGGTCGCGGGCAAGGAGGAGTTCCTCGCGCCTGGCGTCCCAGACGGCGAAGGCGAACATGCCGTTGAAGTGGTCGACGCAGGCGGCGCCCCATTCGAGGTAGGAGCGCAGGACGACCTCGGTGTCGGAGCGCGTGGTGAATCGGTGCCCGCGGGCTTCGAGGGCCGTGCGCAGTTCGCGGAAATTGTAGACCTCGCCGCTGTAGACGAGGACGACGGGCTCCTGGTGGGGATCGGTCGTGGCGATAGCCGGCTGCGTGCCGCCCTCCAGGTCGATGATGGAGAGGCGGCGGTGACCGAGAGCGGTGTGGGGTCCGAGCCAGGTGCCGGCGGCGTCAGGGCCCCGCAGGGCCATGGTGTCGGTCATGCGCTGGAGCGTCGTGTGCTCCTGGCTCAGGTTGCGGGTGAAGTCGGTCCATCCGACGATGCCGCACATGGATGTCCTTTCTGGGGCTGCTGGAGCGAGGTCGCCGGTGTCAGGCGGGGGCTGATGCGGTGGCGCTGTGTTGCGCGGCCGCGGCGAGGATCCGGGTTGCTTCCGCGATTTCCTCCTCGGTGACGGTCAGCGGCGGGGCGATCCGCAGGGTGTTGCCGTGGCGTCCGCCGAGGCCGATGAGGAGGCCCTGAGCGCGGCACGCTTCGATGTGGGCGCGGGCGGTGCCGGGGTCGGGCTGGCCGGTGTGCGGGGCGACGATGTCCATGGCCAGCATCAGTCCCTGACCGCGGGGATTCGTCAGGTGCGGATGGGTCGCGTCGAGACGACGCAGCTCGGTCAGGAGGCTCTGGCCGGCTATCTCCGCGTTGCGCTGCAGGTCGTGATCGAGGAGGTAGTCGAGAGTCGCCAGGGCGGCGGTGCAGGCCAGAGGATTGCCGCCGAAGGTGGAGATGGACTTGTCCGTGACGCTGTCCAGGACGTCCCGGCGGGCGATCACTCCGCCGAGCGGCAGGCCGTTGGCTATTCCCTTGGCAAAGGTGATCACATCGGGCTTCAGTCGGTGGAGTTGATGGCCCCACCAGGCGCGGCCGGTGCGTCCCCAGGCGGTCTGCACCTCGTCGCAGATGAGGACCGCTCCGTGCTCCGCGGCGATGCGCGCGTACCGCTGGAGCAGAGCGGTGGGCGGGGTGTGGAAGCCGCCGAGGCCCTGCACGGGTTCCACGATGAGCGCGGCGGGGGGTGCCTGGCCGGCGAGCCGTGCCTCCAGATCGGCCGCGGGATCCTCGGGCGGGTGCTCGTCACCGTTGGGCGAGGTCCTGCCGTTGGACGCGAACGTGACCTGGAACGGTGAGTACGGACTCGGTTGCCAGCCCGGCAGTCCGGACACCGCGGTGCTGGTGAGCGACCGGCCGTGGTAGCTGTCGGTGAGGGCGATGACATGGTTGCTGCCGGTGTGGCAGGTGGCGGCCAGCAGTGCGGTGTCGTTGGCCTCGGTGCCGGAGTTGACAAAGAAGACCGCCGCGTCGTCGATGCCGGACTGCTCGGCGAGGCGTTCGGCCAGGCGTACCTGGGCGTCGATGAGATAGAGGGTGGAGGTGTGGACGATGCCGGTGTCGAGCTGGCGGTCCAGGGCGCGGCGGAATTCCGCGACGCCGTAGCCGAGCGAGTTGGTGAGGATGCCGGCGAAGAAGTCGAGATAGTCGCGGCCGTGGGCGTCGGTGATGGTGCGCCTGGTCGCGGACACGGGCCGCAGCGGCTGCTCGTAGTAGGTGGTGACCCAGCGGGGCAGGAAGCGGCGATGGCGGTCGTGGAGATCCTGGGAGGTCATACGCCTTCCTGGGCTCGGGCGGTCGGTGCGGGGAGCTGGTGCAGTCGCTCGCGCAGGGCGAGCTGCCGAGTGCGCAGTTCCTCGACGTCCTGCAGCCCGAAGGTCGCCGGGGCGTCGGGCCAGTGGTCGCGCAGCACGTCCAGCGCCCGAGGGGTGAAGTGGGCCTTGCCCTGCTGGTCGACCGTGATGCCGTCGAGGATGGACCACTGCTGGTTGCGGGCGACGGCCTGGCGTTCCGACATGCCCGGCGGCAGTCGCAGCGCGATGCTGCGTCCGGTGATGACGACGGGGTAGCCGCCCGGCCTGCCCTGGGGGGCCGCGACGTGTCCGGCGTAGTAGTCGCGCGGGTGCGTCAGGGCGTCCAGCACCGCCGCGCCGGCGGTCGCGCCGATCTCGTTGAGATCCGCGCGCGGCTGGCGGCGCCCCCGCCGGAGTATGTCGTGCACGGCGGTCAGGGGCTGCTCGTCGAGCCAGGCCCGGACCTCCTGGTCGGTTGTGGGAGGAGCGGCCAGGTGGGCGTGGTGGGCGAGGACCTTCAGACGTGACTCGTCGCCGAGCCGCAGCTCGCTGCGGATGAGGCCGACGAGTGTGGAGACGTTGCCCAGCCCGCACAGAACGGGCAGCCCGGCACCGTGCAGGACGGGGTTGACAGCGTCGGGGAAGCAGGCGTTCACCACGGCCGTGCGGGGGCTGGCCTCGGCGGAGGCGGACGCGGCGCGCAGTGGGGTCGCCGCCTGCAGCGGAAGCGTGACGCCGAATCCCGCTGTGCGGATGAGGCGGGTCCACGCGGACGGTGTCCCGCGCGTCTCGGCGGGCGAGTACTCCGAGGCGCAGACCGCCAGGACGTCCGGCTGGTGGCGGCCGAGCAGGGGGCGCAGGTCGGCGCCGCCCGGCACGTCCAGACGATGCGGGCAGCAGCGGATGGGCCGGTCCGCCAGGGCGGCGTGGGCGTTGGCGAGGCCGGCGAGGTGCCGGGCGCGTTCGTGGTCGCGGCTGACGATGTGCACGACGGTCGGCCCGCCCGCGCGCTGGGCGAAGGCTTTGACCAGCGCGCCGGCGAAGGCGCCGGTGCCGAGGACGACGACGTGTCGGGGGCGGTTCACAGCTGCTCTCCTGAGGGCGGCTCGTGTACGGCCACGGGCTTCAGCACGGTGTCGAGATGGACGACCTCGGGCTCGGCGAGCCCGGGACACCGGGCGCTGAGATCGAGGCGGGGCGGGCGGTCGTCGTCGGTGTAGTACACCGGCGTCAGCCGGCCCCTGGCGTCCGTAAGCACCAGCGGATTCGCCACGAGGAAGTCGCGGACCGCGGGAGTGTCCCGGCGCGGGTAGATCCGGACGCGTTTGGTGGCGAAGTGGTTGGGAGGCCACTCCGGGTGGGCGCCCAGCCTGCGCTTCCATTGGAAGATGCCCTTGCTGATGTACGCCTCGGTGCCGAACAGGTCCACGCGCGCCACGCGCTGCTCGCAGGCCCACTGCAGCAGATGGTGGTAGAGCGCCTTGAACGCGCCGGTGTGGTAGTGCTCGTCGAGGCCGTCGAGAACGCCCAGGAGCCGGGTGGTGAGGGTGCGCCGGTCCTTGGACCAGTGGCACAGCACCCCGGCCACGCGTGTGCCCGCCTGGCTGAGGAAGAACAGGGTGCCCTGGCGCAGCACGGCGTAGCGGGCCACGTCGAGACGCTCGGTACGGCTGCGGTCTCCGTGCCGATTGCGCATGGTGGGGCCGTGCATGCGCTCGTAGAAGAACGTGAGCGCCTCGGGCGAGGAGTCCTCCTCCAGCACCCACTGGTGCTCCCGCTGGTCGCGGCGGAACTGCCAGCGTTCCCGTTTGGAGATCAGCCGCGCCAACTCCTCCTGTGAGGGCGGGATGTCCACCACCAGGTGGAGGCGGAACGGGGCCGTCACACTGCCGTGTTCGGGCAGGCGCCGCAGTGCACGCTCTTCGGCCCCGACCACGACGAGATCGGTGTCGGGCCAGTCGCCCGCGGCCAGGTCGCTCCAGCGGATGGTGGCGTCGGTGCACCGCACGGTCGCCCATCCGAGCTGGGTGCGCTGGTGCTCGAGGAGCTGGAGGATGTTCGTACGGCCCACCGGCAGGCCGGCGTAGCCGATGCTCAAACCGTCCTGGCCGGTGAGAGAGGAGACGACCTGCACGTTCCGCGGGAGGCTGTCAGCCCTGCTGCGGACGGCGCGCCAGCCGGGAGCCGGGGTGTTGTTCCACCAGTAGGCGAGGCGTGCCCTGACCGGGGTGAGGGGATGGTGCCGCGCCGGGCGGGCCCCGCCGGCCTCGCCCGCCGGGGCTGGGGAGGCCGCCGCAGTGGATAGGGTGTGGTCCTGCGTCGTCATGGGTGCTCGTCCTCAGCTGACTGCCGCTGTGTGCACGAGGTCCCTCAGGTCCCCGTAACCGGTGATCGGACGCAGCCGGTGTGCCTGCGGCGCCTGGTAGTCGTCCGCGTGGTAGGAGCCGGACCCGTGGATCAGGATCTCCGTCTCGTCGAGCAGCCCTCGGTCCAGGGCGTTGAGGACGCCGGTCAGGGCCATCACGAGGGACCACTCGCGGATCTGCCGCGGGTCGGAGGGCAGTTCGACGCCAGCCGGTTCCAGCAGGTCGCGGATACGCGGATAGCGGTCGAGGCACTCGGCGAGCGAGACGACGATCCCTCCGCCTCCCTGACGGCGGATGATCTCGTTCATCCGGTCCGAGGTGGCGGGAGTCCGGGTGTAGAAGGTGGTGTCCAGTTGCTCGTCAGGGGCGAAGGTACGCTCAGGGAAGCGGGGATCGCAGTCTTGGACGTGCAGACCGTCGCGGTACTGCCACTGCGGGCGGTAGTCGAACCTGCCGTGGTAGTAGCTGGAGACCATGTCGGGCGTGCCCAGATGCTGCACCAGGAAGTAGCGGGCTCCCGTGTCGGGCCATTCGCGGCCCGTGTGCTGCTGCTGGCCGTAGAAGTGCCCGAGCAGTCCGAACGCGCTGGAGACGGAATGGGCGTGCACACGCGGCGCGGCCGGGAGGTAGTCCCGCTCGAACAGGGCCCGCGCGGTGTCCGCGACCGCGTAGTTGCTCAGATCCATGGTGTGCCAGAGCCGTACGCCGTACCGGGCGAAGAGCGCGTCGGCCTCCCGGTCGGCCAGTGCGCGCGCGAGTTCCTTGACGTGCAGCGGCTGGGCGGCGTCGAGGACGGCGAGCGGGTTGCGGGCGCGCAGGACGTCGTCGTCGGTGAGGGGCGAGCGCCACAGCTTGTGGCTGGAGGCCGCGGGCACGACGCAGACGATCCGCAGCTGGTCGGCGCCGGCCAGACCGGTCTCGTGCGCCCGCAGTACGGCGTCACGCAGCGCGGTTGCCTTGTTCGCGCTCGACGGCGTGACGATCATGACCGACTCGCCGGTGCGCTGGATGTGGTCGACCGCGCGGGCCACGATCAGCAGGGACGCCAGCGTCTTGGTGGTGCGGGTCCTCGGGTTGTGCATCAGGTTCAGGAACCGCAGGTGGGTGCCGTGGTGGCTGCCCAGGTCCTGGACGCTGATGCCGCCCGGTTCGAAGAACCGCTCCAGGGCCGCGCCGAGGGCCGGCAGCCGCCATCCGGGGGTGAAGCCGGCCGTCCGGTCACGTTGTGCGGTGTCCGCGAGGACGCGGGAGAGATCGTCGTAGTAGCGCAGGAGGGCGCGGCAGACGGTGCCGGGGCCGGTCGGCGCCGGAACGGTGGCCGGGGCAGGGGAGACCGTCGTCATCGCACCGCTCCCGGGGCGAGCGTGTCGCCGCGCATCAACCGGGCGGCGGCCCGGTCGGTGGGCACGTGGGCTGGGTCGTCGCCGATGTCGAGGGGCCGGTTGTGCTGGTCGACGAAGACGATGGTCGGCTGTAAAGCCCTGGCCTCGGCCGCGGGAACGCTCTGGTAGGCGATGACGATCACCAGGTCGCCCGGCGAGATCAGCCTGGCCGCCGCGCCGTTGATGCCGACGACGCCGCTGCCGCGCTCGCCCTCGATGACGTAGGTGCTCAGCCGGTTGCCGTTGTTGATGTCGACGATGTCGACCTGTTCACCCGGCAGCAGGTCAGCGGCGTCCATCAGGTCGCGGTCGAGGGTCAGGGAGCCGACGTAGTGCAGGTCGGCCTGGGTCACGGTGGCCCTGTGAATCTTGCTGTGCAGCATAGTGCGGTACACGGAGATGCGTCCTTACTGTGTGGGTTCAGACGGAGATCTGGATGCGGCGCAGGTGCCGGCTGCGGTCGCTGAAGGCGTTCCGGGCGTGCAGCAGCCGCCAGTTGTCCCACACGAGCATGTCCCTCTCGGAGTAGTCGATGGACACGTGCTCGCGGTCGAATGCGGCGTGCCAGCGCCGCTGCAGCTCCGCGGCCAGATCGTCGTCGTCCCGTACCAGGTTGTTGCAGCTGAACCGGACGATCGTGCCCTGGTCGGTCTCCTTGAGGATGGGGTGACGGGTCTTGAGGTCGAGCCCGAGGCGCTGCACGCCCTCTGTGGTCTTCCAGTCGTACTCGTGTGTGAGGAACCACTCGCGCTCCTCGGCTGAGAGGGCCTCGACCCAGGGCCTGGTGTCGGCGAGCGTGGTCTCCCCGCCCGGCCCGTCGGCCGGCGTGACGCACCACAGCGCGATGTACCGCGGAGGGACGACCGCAAAGTCGTATCCCTCCGAGTGCGGAGTCAGCGGACGGGTGTTGCCCGCGTGGTAGACGTCGTCCATGCCAGGCTCTGGACGTACGTCGCCGACAACGGCGCCGGTGTAGTTGGGCACGAAGCGGCCCAGGTTCCGGCAAAACCTCACTGGGTCGAACTCCTCCGGCACGTTGCACATTAGGACGTAGCCGTGCTCGTTCATGAGCTGGTGGAAAGTCTTCACCAACAGCTCATCGATCAACGGATCGCCGTTGAAATCGACCTGGGAGAGAATACTGAGAGGTGAGTGCGCCATTTCTTTTCCTCCGACGGAAACGGGCGGAAGCGTGCACCCATGCGTTTCAATGCAGACGGCCATGAATTACGCACGGGTATTGCAGATGGCATGGCGAAGCCGGGGCCTCAAGCACCGTGGACCCGGCGACGTAATCAGTGACGCGTCGTCACGATATCCAGGGCAGGTGGAGGAATGTCAAGAGTCCGAAGAATTTAACGTTCCGTATACACGGACACCTGGAATTTTGGTTACCTACTGTAGTCTCGGCTGCTCACCGAGCTAGCGACGCGATAACTGGCGATCACTTAAAGTAGTTTCGTTTACTTGGGTAGGCGCCGGGTACTCAGGAATGGATTTTTATGCTCGAATCCACAGAGTCGCGCCGGAGAGCGTAATTCGAGGCTGAAGATGGCTGAAATCATGCTCCCCTGATTGGGGCTTGAAGCAAGCTACGAAGCGGCCACAGATCGATCTCCGGCGCCCCACGGCGAGAAAGGATTAATAATTGAGCCACACTCGCACCGAGAAATCCCGGAAAGATCATTTAATTGTTCGCCGTCTTCTGTTCAGTGAAGGTGTGACCGCCCTGGGAGACGGACTTTGGTTCAGCATGTGGGCGGTCTATCTGACCTCTGTTCAGGGCGTTCCCGCCGCGACGATGGGTCTCGCGATGGGACTGGGCGGGGGGCTCGGTCTCCTGGCCGCCTTGCCTGTCGGCACTCTGACCGACCGTCTCGGCGCCCGTGAGACCCTCGTGGCGGTCACCGTTCTGCGCGCCGCGTTCTCACTCACATTTCTGGCCACGCATGCCTTCTGGCCACTTCTGGTCGCTGCCGCCCTGTTCACCTCGATGGAGACGGCTGCCAAAGGCAGCAAGGTGGCGCTCGTGCACCTGATGTTGCCCGAACGGGACTGCTTGCCTGTCCTCGCCCGGGCCCGCGTCGTACAGCACCTGCTCTACGCCGCCGGCGCGGGCGCCGCCGCCTGGGTGCTCGCGCACCAGTCGGCCGCCCCCTACCACGGCGCTGTCATCGTCAATAGCTTCACCTTCGTCATCTCGGCCGCGATCCTTGCCCGCCTCCCGCACGTCCCGCCGGTGCCCGCCGCACGGCGTCAAGTCAGCACAGCGGCACTGCGCAACATCCCCTTCACAGCGATCATGAGCAGTACCGCCCTCCTTGCCCTGTGCTGGGCGCTTCTGTCCAGCGGCCTGCCCCTGTGGCTGAAGGAGGACACCGCGGCACCGGTATGGATCGCTCCGCTGTCTGTGCTGGTCAGCTCCCTCCTGATCGCCCTTTTCCAGGTTCGCGTCACCCGCACCGGGCAACGACTGGCCGGGGCCGTACGCTCCTCATGGCGCGCCAGCGTCGCGCTCGCCGGATGCTGCCTGGCCTTCGCGACGGCCGCCTGGCCTGCCAGTCCGGTGGTGGCCGCCGTCCTCGTCCTCGCCGGACTGGGCCTGCACGTCCTTGGAGAGCTGTATTACGTGGCAGCCCGGTGGGGACTGTCCATCAAGCTCATGACACACGGCGCCCAAGGCCAGTACCAAGCTGTCGCGGCCACTACGGAAGGCGCCGTAGTGGCGGTCGGGCCCGCGCTGGTCGTCACGCTGGTCAGCGGTGCCGGGGGGGCAGGCTGGGGCATCCTCGCACTGGTCCTCCTCACCTGCTCCCTACCGGTCGCGTCTCTGTGTCGACCGGCACTGCGCCGTACAGCCACCCGCTCGGTAAAGGAGAGCTCACCCGCCTGACAAGTACGATCGGCGGACAGGGAACGTGCTCGCTGTGGCCTTCTCCACCTTTTGGGCTTCCTTGACGGCGTTGGCGTATGCGGTGGAGCGTTTGGCGCACTCGATCGCCTTACCTGCGTCACGCAGACCGTGGCCGCGCCGTGCCGCGAGGAAGTTGGCCGAAGAGCTGGGCATTCGTGCGCTGCCGCGCTTGCTGTTCACGTTCCTCAACCGCAGTGGTTTGAGCCCTCACTGGCCCGGCGTGCACGAAGCCATGGTGCCGGACGCTGCGGTCCCCGATCCTGATGAGGTCGCCTGGCTTGGCTGGCTGACCGAGCCGGAGCTGCGGTCGGCCCTGCTGGAGTGGCGCTTCATCCCCGACAGCAACGAAGCCTTCAGCCGGTATCTGGCGTTCCGGACCGCGAGGCCCTGACCTTGCCCATCACGCTCAGGCTCAGCGTCTGTCGATCTCCTTGGCCAGGTGCTCGGCGTGGTCTTCGAGGAGCGGCTTGAGGGCGCCGTAGTAAGGCTGGTGGTCAGTTGTGCGGAGCCAGTGGAACACGTTGTGTCGCTCCCGGGTCCAGACGGCGCGTAGTGCGGGGTCGGGGGCGACGTGTGGCGGGCAGGGTGCGAAGTCGGGTTCGCCTTCGGTGACGCGGGTCCAGATGTAGGCGCTGACGGCCAGGCGTCTGCGGTCGTCGCTGAGGGGCTTTCGGTGGCTGGTGAGGTCCGGGAGCTGGGTGAGTATGTGCTGCCAGTTCTGGGGTTCCAGCGTCCAGGTGGCGAGGGCCTCGCGTCGGTGTTGGTAGTCGATGGCGGGACCTGCGAGGAGCTCGGCGGTGATGGCGTCGAGGGCTCGTTCGAAGTCGCGGGCCGTGCCGCCGGTGCGGAGGTGGCGGTTCAGCAGCTGCGTGTAGCCGATCCTCTTGTTCTCGGTGTTGATCCCGAGGAACTGGGCGGCATCGTTCAGGCTCCCGCCGCGTGCGCGCCGGACGAGGAAGACCGCGGCCGTGCGTCGGCGCATCTTGGGGGTGATGTCCGGGGGGAAGCTGAGGTGGCGTTCGGCGAGGGCTTGGGGCAAGCATGCGGGAACGTGCTCGGGTTGTAGGCCGGCACCAGTGGAGGGGAGGCGGAGTCCGCCCTTGCCGGTGCGCCGGAAGGTGGGAACGATCGTGTCGGCGGCGAGCTGGAAGCGCTCGGAGCATGCGCTGCGCTGCTTCTTGAAGTTCTTGTCCCGGATCAGGTGCCGTGTGGGCGGGATTCCGCTGCGGGTCCGGTTCTCCTCGGGCGTGAGCAGGGCGAGTGCTTCGCGCAGGTCGCCGGCGGTCAGGATGCGATCGGTGACCTGGAGGAGACCGGCGCAGGCAAGGGCGTCGACGGGTGCCCCGCTGGAGCGGTAGAGACGGCAGTCGGCTCCCTCGTGGATGGCAAGGTGCCGGTCGACGGCCGCGGCGAGTTGGCGGGTGGTGCCGACCGCCTGGATGCGCGGCCAGCAGATCATGACCAGTCCGGCGAGCAGGATGAGCTCGGTGAAGTACTGCTGTGCTCGTGGCTTCGGCCGGCCGGGGCTGAGCAGTCCGAGGATCTTGCGCTGGAGCTCAAGCAGAGCGGGACCGGGCCGGTGGTGGTGCACTGGGTCGTGCGCGAGCGGCGCCCCGCAGGGGGCGCCGGGCCGGCTGGTCGGGACGTCCTGCGGCGTGGAGGACCGGCAGTGGGCGGGGTGAATCCCGGTAGCGGCGGGGCGGGGGAACAACTGCGTTCTGCTGCTGAAGTTGATCGGCTTGTGGCAGCGGGGGCAGAGGTGCTCCAGGAACACCTTGTGGAGAGGGCAGGCGAAGACCACGGGCAGACGCCAGAGGATCTGCCAGGGACCGCCGTGGGCGTTCTGGATGTCGGAGCCGTCGCCGGCGAGACAGCGGGGGCAGTAGCGGGCGGTGGTGGCGAACAGCCATCCGTCCGTGTGCATGGAGTAGACCCTCCCGGCCCGGACGTCGTCGAGGCTGCGGGCGGCCGGCGGATAGCGGGAGGCGAGGAGCTGCAGCGTCATTGCGCGCACTTCCCGGGGGTCCAGCCGCGTTGTGCGGGCGAAGCGGCTGATCTCGGCTGGGGTCAGCAGCGTCGAAAGTGATGCCCGGGGCCGCCCGAGCCGGTCGTGGTTGGTCAGGCCGGTCAGCCGGGCGAGCTCGTGGGGCGAGACGTGCAGACGATGGGCCAGGCGCAGGACAAAGCCTGCCAGGGACTCGCCCTCCAGTGGGTCGAGGCTGCGGCCGAAGGGCCGTGGCCCAGCGCCTGTGGTCGCGTCAGTCACCCGCGGCCGGCCTGTTCCCGCGGTCGTCGAGGACCGTATTGCGTCCGCGCCGGCGGCGGGGCTTGGGCTTTGTGGGCGGGGCGGTGTTCTGCGGGATGTCGGGGACCTCACCGGCGGCGGGGTCGAGGTCGCCTAGGTTGCCGAGGTGGATCGTGGTCTTTGCGAGCAGTTCCGGGGTGAGCCGTTCTTCGCCGGTGACGATCGCCTCGGTGCAGCCGTCCTCGATCAGCCGCCGCAGCAGGCCAACGACGCCGCGGGTGCGGCCGAAGAGGTACTCGGGCATCTCACCAGTGGTCGGCATGCCCTCGAAGGAACGCAGGAGCCGCAGCTGGTCCTCGATGCCGGCCAGGTGGTCGAGGAAGGCGGTGATGCCGGCCGGGGTGGAATAGTCGAACGGATCGAGATCGACCAAGTCGAACCGGCGGCCCGTCTGCGTGGCCGCCGCGGCGTTGTGCCGCCCGCCCCACTCGTTGTCGGGGAAGACCCACTGTCCGGTGCGCTGGTCGACGTAGGCGCCGCGCAGGAGCCCGGACGCGGGGATGTCCACGCCGATCAGGACGAGCGTGACGTTGAGGTCCATCAGTTCGCGGATCAGGTCGAGGGTGTCCTGGTCGTCCTCGCGGTGCAGGCGGAGCCGGGTGATGTCGTCGATCAGCAGGGCGGTGGTGTGATGGTCCCGGATCGCGTCCCGCACCGCTCTGACCAGGTCGTCCAGGGTCCCGGGGTGCGGGTTGCGGGTTGCGGGTTGCCGTAAATGTTCAAGATCGCCTTGCAGAGGCCCTTGGGTGTCGCGCTGACCGGCAGCCGGCAGTAGGCCGTCCTCGGGCAGGACGAACACGCTGCGGGCACGGAAGCTGTGGCCCAGATCGGGCGGCGGGACGGGTGCGGGCCGGGCCGCCTCCCGCCGCCGGCGCCGTTCACCGGCGAGCGCCTCCTGCATCTGGCGGGCCCGGCCCGGCCAGTTCAAGACGGTTGCCGTCTCCTCCCCGGCAGGAACCGGAGACGCAGCGGGCTGTGGGGCCGGTGCGGGTGGGCTGGTCGGCCGTCAGCACCGCGTCTGCGGCCGGGTCGGCCCCGCGGTCGGCGACGTCGACGCCGGTGTAGCCGATCAGGTGCTCGAACAGCAGCTGCCGGATCACGCCGAACGCCCGCTCGACGGCGGCCTTGTCGGTCGGCCGCAGCACCCGCGCGGGCAGGACCTGGCAGCCCAGCACCCGCTCGACCTCGACCAGGTGGTGGTTGCGATAGACCGATCCGTGGTCGGTGGTCACCGTCTCCGGGGTGAAGAACGGCAGGCCGGCCACCGCGTGCCCGGCGAACTCGGCCACCACCGCGGCGGGCAGGCCGGGGTAGGGCCATTCCAGGTCCACGTCCCAGTCCGCCCGCATCGGCAGCGGCATCGTCACGTCCCGCAGCACCATCGCGACGTCCACCGAGGTGTCAAAGACCAGCGTCAGCCGGAAGGCGACCAGCGAGTGCGTGCAGACGTCCAGGGCGAGGGTGAGGTGCATCTTCACCGGATCGCCGAAGACGTGCTCGCGGACCATGACCGGCAGCACCGTGGTGTCCAGCGCGACGACCTGGCCCGGCCGGTGCACCAGGACGTACCCCTCCGACTCCGGCAGATCGGCCGAGCGCGCGTAGCGCTGACGGGCGCCGCCGGGGCCGAACCACTCCTGCCAGAGCCGGCGCAGGGTGTCGTAGCTGGGCACCGACTCCTTGATCAAAGGCTCGGGGCGTACGTCGATCAGCCGGACGCCGCGGCGGGTCACCGCGAGGTAGTCAGGGGTGTGGGATCGGCGTTTCCCGCAGGTCCCGAAGGAGATCTTCAGTGGCTGCGAGACGACGTCGACCACGTCGCCGGCGAAGTCCAGGGCCAGCAGCACCCGGCTCTCCTCCAGGCTCTCCGCGCCGTGGTGACGGCCGGTGCTGGTCATGAACTGCAGGCCAGGACGGTGCCGTTGGTCCCGGCGCCAGGTGAAGTGCCGCATCGGGTCGCTCGTGAGCACCGGCTCCTGTACGAGATCGTGCACCGAGCAGGACGCATCGTCCTCACCAGCCCGCCACGAGACCGCCCATCACCTCGTCCAGCCCTCACCCAAAGCCAGTCCGGACCTGCCCGCGTCGACGTCCGTCGGCACGAAGAGGTCCTCCCAGCCGCACTGATGCGACCAGACGGCCCCAGTGACAGCGGCCTCGACTACCCTTCCCGACCCAGCACCCGTAACGGCCATGATCTCATCGAAGCCCCGCAGAGAACCTCAGGCTCCCGATCTTCGTTTCTGGTGACAGAAAGACCGCCGAATGAGCGCCTGTGACAAGTCGAATGCCTCGTTGGTGACAACCAGGCTGCTTCGATCGTCCCTGTTCACCAGCTCAGCCGGTCTCGCTGGTGACAACTCCTGAGCTGCGGCTCACCACGACGGACGGGACCGGCCACTGGTCGCGCGTTTTCACGTGCGGGTCCCCCGCCACCGTGCCGGTGCTTCCGGGGCCGTCGTGGACGGCCCCGGAGACGAGGGTTCCGTCACTCGCTGACGCCGCGGGAGAGCTCCCACAGCTGGAGGGTGGCGGAGGAGTTGAGCACGTAGGCGGTGCCCGTGACGTCGTCGCGGGAGGCGACGTACTGCTTGCCCTGCCACAGCGGCAGGATCGGGACGTCCTCGGCGACGATGTCCTGAATCTCCGTCAGCGTCTTGCCGGCGGACAGGCGGTCGGCCTCGCGGCGGGACTCGGGGATGAGTTCGTCGATGACCTTGCGGTTCTGGTACGGCGACTTGAGGAAGTTGTCCTTGTCGAGGAACGGCGCGATGTAGCTGTCGCCGTCGGCGAAGTCGGGGAACCAGCCCATGCCCCAGACGTCGTACTCGCCCTTGCGCTCGGCCGGGACGAAGGCGTCCCAGGCGGTGCCCTCGACGGAGACGTCGAACAGGCCGCTGTCGTTGAGCTGCTTCTTCAGCAGCTCGAACTCCTTCTTCGTGGCCGGACCGTAGTGGTCGGTTGTGTAGTGCAGCGTCAGCTTCACCGGGGTGGTGATGTCGGCCTTGGACAGCAGGTTCTTGGCCTTGCCGGCGTTGGGGTCGCCGTACTTGTTGAAGAACGAGTTGGAGTGGCCGGTGACGGAGGCCGGGACCAGCGAGTAGAGGGGCTCGGCCTGGGAGCCGTACACGTCGGTGACGAGCTCGCCGCGGTCGACGATCTGGGCCATGGCCTGGCGGACCGCCTTGTCCTTCACCGTCGGGGCGGTGGTGTTGAAGGCGAGGTAGCGGATCTCGAGGCCGGCGAGTTCGACGATGTCGACGCTGCTGTCGGAGGAGGCGTCGGAGAGCTTCTGGATCTGCTCGGGCGACATGGTGCGGGTCATCACGTCGATGTCGCCCTTGTCGATGGCGGTGCCCATCTCCTCGGCGTCGGCGAAGGAGACCATCTCGACCTTGTCGTTCTTCACCTCGAGGGCCCCCTTGTAGTTGGGGTTCTTGGTGAAGACGGCGCGGGTCATCTCGTCGCCGTCGGTCTCGGCCTTGAGGGTGTACGGGCCGGAGCCGTCGATCTCGAAGCCGTCGCGCAGCTTGCCCTTGTCGTAGTCGTCGGGGTTGACGATGCCGGCGACCGGGGTCGACAGCTTGAACGGGAAGGTCGCGTCGGCGGTGTTGAGGTGGAAGATGACTTCGTTGTCACCCTTCGCCTCGACGGTGTCGACGGTCGACAGCAGGGCGAAGACGCCGGAGTCGGCCTTGATGGCGCGGGCCCGGTCGATGGAGAACTTGACGTCCTCGGCGGTGACGGCGTCGCCGTTGGCGAACTTCAGGTCCTTGCGGAGCTTGCAGGCGTAGCGCTCGTTGCCGGTGTCGGTGAAACCACAGCTCTCGGCGGCCTCGGGGACGGGTTCGCCCTCCCCCTTGGGCTGGATCATCAGGGTCTGCACGGTCTGGCGCAGGATGTTCCAGGTGCCGACGTCGTAGGAGTACGCCGGGTCGAGGGGCGCCGGGGCGTCCTTGGTGGCGGTGAACCGGTCGGTGGTGCCCACGACGATGGCGTCGCCGCTGCCGCTGCCGCTGTCGGACCCGCCACAGGCGGCGAGCACGGGCGCGAGCAGACCTGCCACGGCCGGCAGCACCAAAGTCTTGCGGTTCATGCTCGAGTTTCTCCAGAGCTGTCAGGTCCGTGTACCCGGCATGCAGGGGTGTCGCGGCGGATCACGGGGGTAGGGGCGAGGTTCTCGCGACGAGATTAGTCCGCACCTGCACGAGGGTTCGCAGCCACCGGAGTTGAAAGCTCATCACGGAGTGAAACCGGGCGTGGACGCACCGAAAACCCGACAGCGGAATGATTCGTGCAGTGCGATATGAATCGGGACACAAGGGCACGCGCGCACCCCCCGTACGGGGGTGAACTGCACACCCGCGCGGCCCTGTCGAGACCCTCAGGCGTGGCGAAGCTCACAGATCCGGCGATGGTCGCGCGTAGCGGAATTCGGCCGTCCGTGGCGGGATGAATTCACCGCGCGCACATGCGTCGAATTCCCTTGCTATCGGCGGTGCACGCTGGGTGAACGGCTATCGCATTTCCGTCATCGGGGTTCACGGTTGATCTTCCCGGTGATCATTCGAGCGGCATCAGGCCGCGCAGGAATGGCAGGTCGACCTGTTCCAGCGAGGAGACGACGGTCCGCCGGCGGGCCGGGGCGATGGGCGCCACGGAGGGCACGGCGACGACGTGGCAGCCCGCCGCCTCGGCCGCGGCGACCCCGGTCGCGGTGTCCTCGACGACGGCGCACCTGGCCGGATCCACGCCCAGGCCGGTGGTGGCGAACAGATAGGGATCGGGGTGCGGCTTGGTGCGCGGCACCTCGTCGCCGGCCACCGTCAGCGCGAAGTGCTGGGGGCCCAGCGAGGTCAGGACGCGGTCGATGATGCGGCGGTGCGAGGCGGAGACGAGGGCGGTCGGGACCTCGTGCGCCGCCAGCTCGGCCAGCAGCCGGGCGGCTCCCGGCATCAGGGGCAGGTGGCGTCCGATGCGCCGTTCGAAGCCGTCGTTGAGCAGGACGCTGAGTTCGGTGAGGGTGATGTCGGCGCCGGTGGCCTCGATCAGGAACCCGGCACTGCGGCTCATGGGGCCGCCGACCACGACGTGGCGCCAGGAGTCGTCGAGGGTGTGGCCGAGCCCGGCGAAGACCTCGGCCTCGACCTCCCACCAGAAGCCCTCGGTGTCCACCAGGGTGCCGTCCATGTCGAGGAGCACCGCCTCGAGGGCCGAGCCTTCGGCCGTGCGGGTTCCGAGCGCGGGGACCGTGCTGGTCATCCACGTACCTCCTTTGAGGGACGAGCAGGCCGGTTCCCCCGGGGGAACCGGCCTGCAGTGGACCGACCAGTGTACGACTTGTCCGATCAATGTGCAGGGCGAGATGCACCGGACGGTGTCCGGCGCCTCACCGCGCGTTGAAGTACTTCGCCTCCGGGTGGTGGATCACGATGGCGTCCGTGGACTGCTCGGGGTGCAGCTGGAACTCCTCGGAGAGGTGGACGCCGATCCGCTCGGGCCGCAGCAGCTCGGCGATCTTGGCGCGGTCCTCCAGGTCGGGGCAGGCGCCGTAGCCGAGGGAGAAGCGGGCGCCGCGGTACTTGAGGGCGAACATCTCCTCGACGTCGGCCGGGTCCTCGCCGGCGAATCCCAGCTCCGACCGCACGCGCGCGTGCCAGTACTCGGCGAGGGCCTCCGCCAGCTGGACGGACAGGCCGTGCAGCTCGAGGTAGTCGCGGTAGGAGTTCGACTCGAAGAGCTTGGCGGTCTCCTCGCCGATGCGGGAGCCGACGGTGACGACCTGGAGGCCGACCACGTCGGTCTCCCCCGACTCCTCCGGGCGGAAGAAGTCCGCCAGGCACAGTCGGCGGCCGCGGCGCTGGCGGGGGAAGGTGAAGCGGGTCCGCTCGTTGCCCTGCTCGTCCAGGATGATCAGGTCGTCGTCCTTGGACACACAGGGGAAGTAACCGTAGACGACGGCGGCTTCGAGCAGGTTCTCGGTCTGGAGCCTGTCCAGCAGTCCGCGCAGCCGCGGCCGGCCCTCGGTGTCGACGAGTTCCTCGTACGTCGGGCCGTCGCCGGTGCGGGCCTGCTTGAGGCCCCACTGGCCCTTGAAGAGGGCGCCCTCGTCGAGCCAGGAGGCGTACTCCTTCAGCTGGATGCCCTTGATGACGCGGGTGCCCCAGAACGGCGGGGTGGGGACGGGGTTGTCGGTGGCGACGTCGGAACGGACGTGCCCCTCCTCCGGGCGTTCGTCGACCTCGACGGCGGTGGCGCTCGCGCGGACCCGGCGCTGCCTGAGCTCGGGCAGCGCGGCGCCGGGGACACCCCGCTTGACGCCGATGAGGGCGTCCATCAGGCGCAGGCCCTCGAAGGCGTCGCGGGCGTAGCGGACCTCGCCCTCGTAGACCTCGTGCAGGTCCTGTTCGACGTAGGAGCGGGTCAGGGCGGCGCCGCCGAGGATGACGGGGTAGTTCGCCGCCAGGCCGCGCTGGTTGAGCTCCTGCAGGTTCTCCTTCATGATCACCGTGGACTTGACCAGGAGCCCGGACATGCCGATGACGTCGGCGCGGTGCTCCTCGGCGGCCTCGAGGATCGCGGAGACCGGCTGCTTGATGCCGAGGTTGACGACGGTGTAGCCGTTGTTGGACAGGATGATGTCGACGAGGTTCTTGCCGATGTCGTGGACGTCGCCGCGGACGGTGGCCAGCACGATGGTGCCCTTGCCCTCCTCGCCCTCGACCTTCTCCATGTGGGGTTCGAGGTGGGCGACCGCGGTCTTCATGACCTCGGCCGACTGCAGGACGAACGGCAGCTGCATCTGGCCGGAGCCGAACAGCTCGCCGACGACCTTCATGCCGTCCAGGAGGGTCTCGTTGACGATCTCCAGGGCGGGGCGGCTTTCGAGGGCCTCGTCGAGGTCCGCCTCCAGGCCGTTGCGCTCGCCGTCGATGATGCGGCGCTTGAGACGCTCGTCCAGCGGCAGGGCGGCCAGTTCCTCGGCGCGGCCCGCCTTGAGGGACTTGGTGGTGGCGCCCTCGAACAGGGCCATGAGCTTCTGGAGGGGGTCGTAGCCCTCGCTGCGGCGGTCGTGGATGAGGTCGAGGGCGGTGGTGACCTCCTCCTCGGTGAAGCGGGCGATCGGGAGGATCTTGGACGCGTGCACGATCGCCGAGTCCAGGCCGGCCTTGACGCACTCGTCGAGGAAGACCGAGTTGAGCAGGACGCGGGCGGCCGGGTTGAGGCCGAAGGAGATGTTCGACAGGCCCAGCGTGGTCTGGACGTCGGGGTGGCGGCGCTTCAGCTCGCGGATCGCCTCGATGGTGGCGACGCCGTCCCCGCGCGACTCCTCCTGACCGGTGCAGATGGTGAAGGTCAGGGTGTCGATGAGGATGTCCTCCTCGCGGATGCCCCAGTTCCCGGTGAGGTCGTCGATGAGCCGTTCGGCGATCTCGACCTTCTTCTCGGGGGTACGGGCCTGGCCCTCCTCGTCGATGGTGAGGGCGATCAGCGCGGCACCGTGTTCCTGGGCCAGCCGGGTGACCTTGGCGAAGCGGGACTCGGGGCCGTCGCCGTCCTCGTAGTTGACGGAGTTGATGACCGCGCGGCCGCCGAGCTTCTCCAGGCCGGCCCTGACGACCTCGACCTCGGTGGAGTCCAGGACGATCGGCAGGGTGGAGGCGGTGGCGAAGCGGCCGGCGAGTTCCTCCATGTCGGCGACGCCGTCACGGCCGACGTAGTCCACGCACAGGTCGAGCATGTGGGCGCCTTCGCGGATCTGCTCGCGGGCGATCTCCACACAGTCGTCCCAGCGGCCCTCCAGCATGGCCTCGCGGAACTTCTTGGAGCCGTTGGCGTTGGTGCGCTCGCCGATGGCCAGGTAGGCGGTGTCCTGGCGGAAGGGGACGTTCTGGTAGAGCGAGGCGGCGCCGGGCTCGGGACGGGGGTCGCGCTCGGCGGGGGTGAGGCCGCGGACGCGCTCGACGACCTGGCGCAGGTGTTCGGGGGTGGTGCCGCAGCAGCCGCCGATCAGGGAGAGGCCGTAGTCGCGGACGAAGTTCTCCTGGGCGTCCGCCAGTTCGGGGGCGGTGAGCGGGTAGCTGGCGCCGTCCTTGCCGAGCACCGGCAGGCCCGCGTTCGGCATGCAGGCGAGCGGGATGCGGGCGTTGCGGGCCAGGTAGCGCAGGTGCTCGCTCATCTCTGCGGGGCCGGTGGCGCAGTTCATGCCGATCATGTCGATGCCGAGCGGCTCCAGCGCGGTGAGCGCGGCGCCGATCTCGGAGCCGAGCAGCATGGTGCCGGTGGTCTCCACGGTGACGGAGACGATGAGCGGCACGTCCAGTCCGGCGTTGCGGCGGGCGCGCTGGGCGCCGAGCACGGCGGCCTTGGTCTGGAGCAGGTCCTGGGTGGTCTCGACGATCAGGGCGTCGGCGCCGCCGGCGAGGAGGCCTTCCGCGTTCTGCTGGTAGGCGTCGCGCAGGGTGGTGTAGGCGACGTGCCCGAGGGTGGGCAGCTTGGTGCCGGGGCCGATCGAGCCGAGGACCCAGCGGGTCCGGCCGTCGCGTGCCGTGAAGGAGTCGGCCGCCTCGCGGGCGATGCGGGCGCCCGCCTCGGACAGTTCGTGGACCCGCTCGGGGATGTCGTACTCGGCCATGGCGGCGAAGTTGGCGCCGAAGGTGTTCGTCTCCACGCAGTCCACGCCGGCGGCGAAGTACTCCTCGTGCACCGAGCGCACGATGTCGGGCCGGGTGACGTTCAGGATCTCGTTGCAGCCCTCGAGGTCCTGGAAGTCCTCCAGGGTGGGGTCCTGGGCCTGGAGCATCGTGCCCATCGCTCCGTCGGCCACCACCACTCGGGTGGCGAAGGCCTCGCGGAGCTCGGACACACGGGTCCGGCTGTCGGCGGAAGGGGTCGGCGGCACAGAGGCCATGTAAGGGCTCCCTCGGGTGCGACGGCTGTCGGCTTCACGGCGTCCCGTGGTCGCCCCCGGGCCGTCCCGCGGGACGGTCGGGGAGCTTCCCGTGCGGGGCGCTCGCCGTCAGGGTAGCCGGGACCGGGGGCTTATGGTCAGGGCGTCCACGGGACGGACCGGGATCTCCCCCTGGTGCCGGCGGGGGACACGTGGTGCGACGAGATGACGGGATAGCGACCGAACCATTAGCGGGAGGTCGGCATGGACCGGTAGTGTTCGACAATGCCGAACGACGGCAGTACTGGCTGCGCGCGGACGGCCGAAGGGGACGGAGGCGGAACGGCGATGGCACGGAACATCCAGTCGCTCGAAAGGGCGGCCGCGATGCTGCGACTGCTCGCGGGCGGTGAGCGGCGGCTGGGCCTGTCGGACATCGCCTCGGCCCTGGGCCTGGCCAAGGGCACCGCCCACGGCATTCTGCGCACGCTCCAGCACGAGGGTTTCGTCGAACAGGACGACGCCTCCGGCCGCTACCAGCTGGGCGCGGAGCTGCTGCGCCTGGGCACCACCTACCTGGACGTGCACGAGCTGCGCGCGCGTGCCCTGGTGTGGACGGACGACCTGGCCCGCTCCAGCGGCGAGAGCGTGCACCTGGGCGTGCTGCACCAGCAGGGCGTGCTGATCGTGCACCACGTCTTCCGGCCCGACGACAGCCGGCAGGTCCTGGAGATCGGGGCCATGCAGCCGCTGCACTCGACGGCCCTGGGCAAGGTGCTGTCGGCGTACGACCCGGTCGCGCACAGCGAGGCCATGGAGGCCGACCGCAAGCCGTTCACCGAACGCACGGTGTGCGGGCCGGAGGACTTCGAGCAGCTCCTCGACCTCACGCGCGCGCGGGGGTACGCGGCGGACGTCGAGGAGACCTGGGAGGGCGTCGCCTCCGTCGCCGCGCCCATCCACGACCGGCGGCGCATGCCGGTGGGGGCGGTCGGCATCACCGGCGCCGTGGAGCGCGTGTGCCGGGAGGGCGAGGTGCGGCCCGAGCTGATCGCGGCCGTGCGGGACTGCGCCCGCGCCGTGTCGCGGGACCTGGGCGCCGGGCGGTTCTGAGAGCCGGGCAGGAGCACACCGGGACGTCGGGACGGCGTTCCGGCCGTCGTCGCACCCGGCGCCGGGACGGCGTTCCGGCCGTGGCCGTGTCCGGTGAAGGACATTCGGGGCGGGACGGTCGCCCCCCGTGCGGCTCCGGCGAGCGGCTCCGGCGGGCGGGGTTTCCCTGCCCGGACCGATAGGCGCCCGCGATCAATAACGATCGTGCTTTCGATAACAGGACCCTTGACGCACCCGTGACGGCGGAGCAAGACTCCCGTCCATCGGTCGGCATTGTCGAACACCTACCGGCAATACGCGTTAGAGTGTGACAACGCCAAGGGCCGGCATCGCTCTCATCCCGAGGGCAGCTCGAACTCCCGGAGGGACCCGGGGTTCGGTCCCCTGGACGAAGGACAAAGGAGTCGCGGGTGTCCAGCTCCGACATCTTCATCGGCGAGACCATAGGTACCGCCATACTCATCCTGCTCGGCGGTGGCGTCTGCGCCGCCGTGACGCTGAAGGCCTCCAAGGCCCGGAACGCCGGCTGGCTCGCCATCGCCTTCGGGTGGGGCTTCGCCGTCCTCACGGCGGTCTACACCTCGGCGCCGCTGTCGGGTGCCCATCTGAACCCGGCCGTGACCCTGGCGCTCGCGATCAAGGACGGCGACTGGGGCAACGTCCCGGTCTACTGGGCCGGTCAGCTGCTCGGCGCCGCCATCGGCGCGGCCCTGGTGTGGGTCGCCTACTACGGCCAGTTCCAGGCGCACCTCACCGACCGCGAGATCGTCGGGGGCCCCGGCGCGCAGGACACGACGGCCAAGGCCGTCGAGGCCCAGGAGAAGGGTGCCGGCCCGGTGCTCGGCGTCTTCTCCACGGGCCCGGAGATCCGCAACACGGTCCAGAACCTCGCCACGGAGATCATCGGCACCGTCGTGCTGGTGCTCGCCGTCCTCACCCAGGGCCTGAACGACAAGGGCAACGGCCTCGGCACCCTGGGCGCGCTGATCACCGCGCTCGTGGTCGTCTCGATCGGCCTGTCCCTCGGCGGCCCGACCGGCTACGCGATCAACCCGGCCCGTGACCTGGGTCCGCGCATCGTGCACGCCCTCCTGCCCCTGCCCAACAAGGGTGGTTCCGACTGGGGCTACGCCTGGATCCCGGTGGTCGGTCCGCTGATCGGCGGAGCGATCGCCGCAGGTATCTACAACGTCGCATTCGCTTAGGAACATGAGCTTCACGCCGCACCCCGAGCGCGCGCCGTACGTACTGCCCCTCAACCACGGAATCTCCTGGAGCACACTGTGACCGACGCCCACACCGCCGGCCCGTTCATCGCCGCGATCGACCAGGGCACCACCTCCTCGCGCTGCATCGTCTTCGACCGCGACGGCCGGATCGTCTCCGTCGACCAGAAGGAGCACGAGCAGATCTTCCCGAAGCCGGGCTGGGTCGAGCACGACGCCACCGAGATCTGGGCCAACGTCGAGGAGGTCGTCGCCTCCGCCATCGCGAAGGCCGGCATCACCCGCGACGACATCAAGGCCATCGGCATCACCAACCAGCGCGAGACCACCCTCCTGTGGGACAAGAACACCGGTGAGCCCGTCCACAACGCCATCGTCTGGCAGGACACCCGTACCGACGCCCTCTGCCGCGAACTCGGCCGCAACGTCGGCCAGGACCGCTTCCGCCGCGAGACCGGCCTGCCGCTGGCCTCGTACTTCGCCGGCCCGAAGGCCCGCTGGCTGCTCGACAACGTCGAGGGCCTGCGCGAGCGCGCCGAGGCCGGGGACATCCTGTTCGGCACCATGGACAGCTGGGTCATCTGGAACCTGACCGGCGGCGTCGACGGCGGCCGGCACGTCACCGACGTCACCAACGCCTCGCGCACCATGCTGATGAACCTGCACACCCTGGAGTGGGACCCGAAGATCGCCGAGTCCATCGGCGTTCCGCTGGCGATGCTCCCGGAGATCCGCTCCTCCGCCGAGGTCTACGGCGAGATCACCGGCGGCAGGCTGGGCGACCTGCTCGGCGGCATCCCGGTCGCCTCCGCGCTCGGCGACCAGCAGGCGGCCCTGTTCGGCCAGACCTGTTTCGCGGAGGGCGAGGCCAAGTCGACGTACGGCACCGGCACGTTCATGCTGATGAACACCGGCGACAAGATCATCAACTCGTACTCCGGCCTGCTGACCACCGTCGGCTACCGCATCGGCGACGACAAGCCGGTCTACGCCCTGGAAGGCTCCATCGCCGTCACCGGTTCGCTGGTGCAGTGGATGCGCGACCAGATGGGCCTGATCTCCACCGCCGCCGAGATCGAGACCCTCGCGCTGTCGGTCGAGGACAACGGCGGCGCGTACTTCGTGCCCGCCTTCTCCGGCCTGTTCGCCCCCTACTGGCGCCCCGACGCCCGCGGTGTCATCGCCGGCCTCACCCGGTACGTCACCAAGGCGCACCTCGCGCGCGCCGTCCTGGAGGCGACCGCCTGGCAGACCCGTGAGATCAGCGACGCCATGACCAAGGACTCCGGCGTCGAGCTGGCGGCCCTCAAGGTCGACGGCGGCATGACCTCCAACAACCTGCTGATGCAGACCCTCTCGGACTTCCTGGACGCGCCGGTCGTGCGTCCGATGGTCGCCGAGACGACCTGCCTCGGTGCCGCCTACGCCGCCGGCCTCGCCGTCGGCTTCTGGACCAGCACCGACGACCTGCGCGCCAACTGGCGGCGGGCCGCCGAGTGGACCCCCCGCATGGACGCGGACACCCGCGACCGTGAGTACAAGAGCTGGCTCAAGGCCGTCGAGCGGACCATGGGCTGGATCGCCGATGAAGACTGACGAGGAGTAAGAACCGCAATGACCACTGAGTCCACCCTGAAGTCCGTGCCTGCCCTCGGTACGCGCCCGGCCTCCGGCTCGAACCCGAGCCGTGCCGAGACCCGGGAGCAGCTCGCCAAGGCGTCGTACGACCTCCTCGTGATCGGCGGCGGCATCCTGGGCATCTCCACCGCCTGGCACGCCGCGCAGTCCGGCCTCAGGGTGGCAGTGGTCGATGCCGGCGACTTCGCCGGCGCCACGTCCTCCGCCTCCTCCAAGCTGCTCCACGGCGGTCTGCGCTACCTGCAGACCGGCGCGGTGAAGCTGGTGGCGGAGAACCACTTCGAGCGCCGTGCGGTGTCCCGCCAGGTGGCCCCCCACCTGGCGAACCCGCTCACGTTCTACCTCCCCGTGTACAAGGGCGGGCCGCACGGCGCGGCGAAGCTCGGGGCGGGCGTGTTCGCCTACTCCGCGCTGTCGGCCTTCGGCGACGGCGTGGGTCACCTGCTGTCGCCGGCCAAGGCCCGGCAGGACGTGCCCGAGCTGCGCACCGAGAACCTCAAGGCCGTGGCCGTGTACGGCGACGACCAGATGAACGACGCCCGGATGGCGCTGATGACGGTGCGCGCGGCCGTCGAGGCGGGCGCGGTGGTGCTCAACCACGCCGAGGTGACCGGACTGCGCTTCACCAAGGGCCGGGTGACGGGCGCCGAGCTGCGCGACCGTCTCTCCGGCGACGAGTTCGGCGTCAACGCCCGGCTGGTGCTCAACGCGACCGGGCCGTGGGTGGACCACCTGCGCCGGATGGAGGACCCCCAGGCCGCGCCGTCGATCCGGCTGTCGAAGGGCGCCCACCTGGTCCTGAAGCGGACGTCCCCGTGGAAGGCCGCGCTGGCGACCCCCATCGACAAGTACCGGATCACCTTCGCCCTCCCCTGGGAGGACATGCTGCTGCTCGGCACGACCGACGAGGTGTACGAGGGCGACCCGGCGGACGTCGCGGTCACCGAGAAGGACACCGCGCAGATACTCGACGAGGCCGCGTTCTCCATCCGTGACCAGCAGCTCGACCGTGATCTGATCACGTACGCGTTCGCCGGTCTGCGGGTGCTGCCGGGCGGTCCCGGTGACACCGCGAAGGCCAAGCGGGAGACGGTGGTGACCGAGGGCAAGGGCGGCATGCTGTCGGTCGCGGGCGGCAAGTGGACGACCTTCCGGCACATCGGGCGGACGGTCATGCAGAAGCTGGAGGCGCTGCCGGGCCACCCGCTCGGTGACGACTTCGAGCCGGTCTCCGCGCTGCCGAAGAAGCTGCCGCTGCCCGGGGTCGCCAACCCGCGCGCGGTCGCCCACCGGCTGCTCGTCGACCACCCGGCGCCGGGTCCGCGCATGGCGGCCGACACCGCCCGGCACCTGGCCACGCACTACGGTTCGCTGGCCTTCGACATCGCCCGGCTGGCGAACGAGAACCCGGAGCTGGGCGAGCGCGTGCACCCCGACGCCCCGGAGATCTGGGCGCAGGTCGTGTACGCCCGGGACCACGAGTGGGCCGAGACGCAGGACGACGTGCTGCGCCGCCGCACGACCCTGACGATCCGCGGCCTGGCCACGGACGAGGTCCGCGCGAAGGTGCAGGACCTGCTCGACAAGAAGTAGCCGCTGCGGCGGGAGGCGGGAAGGGGACGGCCCCCTAGTGAGGGGCCGTCCCCTTCCCGCCTCCCGTGTTCCCGTGGTTCCTGTGGCGGGAGGGGACGGATGGACTGCCGACGCGACCGCGCGACACCGTAAGGTCTGCCAGACATCCGATGTCTGGGCACGGGGCAGCGGCGACGCACGACAGGGAGGCCGGTCATGGCAGTCACCGACGAGGCGATCGAGAAGATCAAGGGCATGATCGTCTCCGGTGCGCTGCGGCCCGGGGACCGGCTTCCCAAGGAGAGCGAACTGGCCGCCGGGCTGGGCCTGTCCCGCAACTCCCTGCGCGAGGCGGTGCGCGCCCTGTCGCTGATCCGGATCCTGGACGTGCGGCAGGGCGACGGCACGTACGTGACCAGTCTGGATCCCCAACTGCTGCTGGAAGCACTGAGCTTCGTCGTCGACTTCCACCGCGACGACACGGTCCTGGAGTTCCTGGCCGTGCGCCGCATCCTGGAGCCGGCCGCGACGGCGATGGCCGCCCTGCGCCTCAGCGCTCAGGAACTGGACGCCCTGGAAGCCCAGTTGGACAGGCTGGGCGCCACGCCTTCGGTGGCCGAACTCGTCGCCTGCGATGTGGAGTTCCACCGGGGCATCGTGCGCGGCGCCGGCAACTCGGTGCTGTGCTCCCTCCTCGACGGTCTGTCCGGGCCCACCACGCGGGCCCGGATCTGGCGCGGTCTGACCCAGGAGGACGCGGTCGCGGGCACCCTGCGCGAGCACCGGGCGATCCTCTCGGCGCTGCGCGACCGGGACGCGGAGGCGGCCGGATCGTGGGCGACGGTGCACATCGCGAGCGTGGAACAGTGGCTGAGGTCGAGCCTGTGAGCGGCGTCCGGCGAGGGGTGTCCGGGGGTGGTGAACGGGGCAGTGATCCGTTCACTGGCCCGCGCGAGGGGGCTGCGGGCGCCCCCGCCGGACGCCGTAAGGTTGGGTGGTCAGGCGAGGGCACGTCGGAAGGAGGCGCTGGGTGATCGAGCTCGAGGGGGTTCCCGAGCTGATCGACCCGGTCATGGTGGCCGCGTTCGAGGGCTGGAACGATGCCGGCGACGCCGCTTCCACCGCGGTCGCGCATCTGGAGCGGGAGTGGAAGGGCGAGGTGTTCGCGGCGCTGGACGCCGAGGACTACTACGACTTCCAGGTGAACCGGCCCACGGTGTGGATGGACGCCGGAGTACGCAAGATCACGTGGCCGACGACAAGGTTGTCGGTGGTGCGCGTCGGCGGCGAGAAACCGCGCGACCTGGTGCTCGTGCGCGGCATCGAACCGTCCATGCGCTGGCGCTCGTTCTGCAACGAGCTGCTCGGCTTCGCGCACGAGCTGGGCGTGGAACTGGTCGTCATCCTGGGCGCCCTGCTGGGCGACACCCCGCACACCCGCCCGGTACCGATCAGCGGGACCACGTCCGACGCGGACCTGGCCCGGCGCATGGACCTGGAGGAGACGAAGTACGAGGGCCCCACGGGCATCGTCGGTGTCCTCCAGGAGGCGTGCACGCACGCGGGCGTGCCGGCGGTCAGCCTCTGGGCCGCCGTACCGCACTACGTGTCGCAGCCGCCGAACCCGAAGGCCACGCTGGCTCTCCTGAACCGGCTGGAGGACCTGATCGACGTGCGCATCCCGCTGGGTGAACTGCCCGAGGACGCGCGCGCCTGGCAGGTGGGGGTGGACCAACTGGCCGCGGAGGACAGCGAGGTCGCGGAGTACGTCCAGACGCTGGAGGAGGCCCGTGACACCGCGGAGCTGCCGGAGGCCTCGGGTGAGGCGATCGCCCGGGAGTTCGAGCGGTATCTGCGGCGCCGGGACGGCGGCGGGCCGCCCGGCCCCGGGGAGCGGACGCGGCCTCCGAAGCCGCCGAAGCCGAGCGGGGACAGCGCCGACGAGAACGATTCGTCGGAGGACTGAGCGGATCGACCGCGCACGGCCGGCTGAACGGGGCCGACCGGGGCGAGGCCGCTGAACGGGGCCGGACGGGGCGGTGCGGGGAACGCACCGCCCCGTCGCCGTCAGATCCGGCCCACGGCCGCCACGTCGTCGTCGGTGACGGGCGTCGGCTCCGCGTCGAGGCCCGCGTCGGGCGGGTACAGGCGGTCGCCCCGGGCCGCGGCCGTCGTCGGGATGCGGAAAGCGCGGGTCGGTGATCCGCGTGATCGCGGTGCCGCGGGTACCGGCCTCGTCCAGCCGGAACACGTCGATCGCGTTCTGCCGTCGCCGGACGGCGTAGAGGATCCGGCCGGGCAGCAGCAGGCCCTTGCCGTCGGGCAGCGGGAACCGGTCCCCGGCCACGCGGTCCTCTTGCTTCGGCGGCCCGCGCGCCGCCGGTACCGGTCAGGGCGGCTCCGGAGAGCGCGGCGGCCGCGGTGAGGACGCTGCGGCGGGTGAGTGGACGGGGTGCGGGTGTCCGTGCGTCCTTCCGCACGATGGGCCGGCGATGGCCGGCGGAACGGTGACGGACGCCCACACCCCATCACCCGACGGGCCACCCGGAGCCGAACGCGCGACCGGGGCGCCTCCTCGCGCGGAGGAGACGCCCCGGTGGTACGCCCGGCGTTCTCCCCGGTCGTACGGCTCCGGCGGAGGGCTACAGCGCCACGCCCAGCAGCGCGTCCACCGCCCGCGACACCACGCCGGGCGCCCCGATGTCCGTGCCGCCCCGCTCCTGCTGGAGCGCGGCCCAGCGGTCGACGGCGGCCAGCGCGGCCGGGGCGTCCAGGTCGTTCGCCAGGGCCGCGCGGATCTCGTCCACCAGGGTCTCGGCGGGCGGGCCGTCGGGCCGGGAGACGGCCGCGCGCCAGCGTCCGAGCCGGTCCACGGCTTCCCGGAGGACCTGGTCGGTCCATTCCCAGTCGGCCCGGTAGTGGTGGGCGAGGAGCGTGAGCCGGATCGCGGCGGGGTCGACGCCGTCCTGGCGCAGCTTCGAGACGAAGACCAGGTTGCCCTTGGACTTGGACATCTTCTCGCCGTCCAGCGCGACCATGCCGGCGTGGACGTACGCCTTGGCCATGGGGAACTCGCCGGTGAGCACCTGGGCGTGCGAGGCGCCCATCTCGTGGTGCGGGAAGGCGAGGTCGGAGCCGCCGCCCTGCACGTCGAAGCCCATGCCGAGGTGGTCCAGGGCGATGGCGACGCACTCGATGTGCCAGCCCGGCCGGCCACGGCCCAGTGAGCCGCCGTCCCAGCTGGGCTCGCCCTCGCGGGCCGCCATCCACAGCATCGGGTCGAGCGGGTTCTTCTTGCCGGGCCGGTCCGGGTCCCCGCCGCGCTCGGCGGACAGCAACCGCATGGCGGCGGCGTCCAGGCCGGAGACCTTGCCGAAGTTCGGGTCGGACCCGACGGAGAAGTAGACGTCCCCCTCGAGTTCGTAGGCGGCGCCGAGCTCGCGCAGCCGCTCGACGAGCGGGACGATGCCGGGTATGGCCTCGACGGCGCCTATGTAGTGCCGCGGCGGCAGCATCCGCAGGGCCGTCATGTCCTCGCGGAAGAGCGCCGTCTCCTTCTCGGCGAGGGCGACCCAGTCGACGCCGTCCCGCTGCGCGCGCTCCAGGAGCGGGTCGTCGACGTCGGTGACGTTCTGGACGTAGTGAACCTGCCGCTTGGTGTCGAGCCACACGCGCTGGACGAGGTCGAACGCGTTGTAGGTCGCCGCGTGACCCATGTGGGTCGCGTCGTACGGCGTGATGCCGCAGACGTAGATACGGGCGACGGGACCGGGGTCGAGGGTGACGAGGCCGCCGGTCGCGGTGTCGTGGATCCTCAGGTCGCGGCCCTGACCAGGCAGGGCGGGGACCTCGGAAGCGGGCCAGGCATGCATGTCATGAGCCTAACCGGAGGGGTCCGCCGGGTACGAACCGGAGCGGGCCGGATGACCGGGAAGGCACTCTTGCGCGGTTCCGTCCCGCATGCTGGGGCCGGCATGCGGGACGGGACCGGGCGGGACAGGACAGGGCTAGGGTCTTTCGTTTGGATCAGGCCGGATCAGGGAGCGGGGCCTGGTGCCGTTCATCGCAAGGCGGAGGAGGGCGCCATGGCGGAGCCATGGCAACCGACGACAACGCGGCGAGGGACGGCACCAGGCCCCGCGAGCCCGGCATGATCCAAACGAGAGGCCCTAGACCGGTGGCCAGGGAATGGCCGGCCAGTCGCCGCCGGGCTCGGGGTGCCTGCCGGACTCCAGCAGCGCCCCGACACGCGCGCGCGTGGCGTCGACCTCGGCCGGGGTGACGAGCGCGGCCAGGGTGGCCGCCAGCGCCCCGCCCTCCTCCAGGGCGCCCTGGAGGCCCTTGAGCACCTCGACGGCCTCCCCGGTCAGGGGCTCCCCCGCCCACCCCCACAGGAGGGTGCGCAGCTTGTCCTCGGCGTTGAAGGTGACGCCGTGGTCGATGCCGTAGAGCCGTCCGTCGGCGGTGGGCAGCAGGTGGCCGCCCTTGCGGTCGGCGTTGTTGATGACCGCGTCGAGGACGGCGAGCCGGCGCAGCCGCTCGTCGTCGGCGTGCACCAGCAGCGCGGTCCGCCCCTCGCCGGTCTCGGCGAAGCCGATCGCCTTCCAGCCGGGCTCGGGCTCCTCGGCGTCGACCAGGGCGAGCAGCTCGGCCTGCGGGAACACCTCGATCCACAGCTGGCACATGCCCTCGCCGTACGGCCCGTCGCGCAGCACGGTCGGCGGGACGAGCCCCCAGCCGGTCGCCTCGGAGACCGCGTACGCGGCGACCTCCCGCTGGGCGAGGGTGCCGTCGGGGAAGTCCCACAGGGGTCTCTCGCCGGCGACCGGTTTGTAGACGCAGGCCGCCTCGCGGCCCTCGTGCGCGACGGTGCAGTACAGGGCCGCGTTGGACGCCTCCCGGATGCGGCCGCGCACGGTCAGCTCGCCTCGCGCGAGCAGGTCGGCGTCGGCCCGGCCGGTGGTCGTCACGCCCCGCGGCGGTATCCGTTCTGGCGCGGACATACGTGTCCTTCCGGGTCGAGCGGCAGACTGCACAGCGGGCACGGCGGCCGGCCGGCGTTGACGACGTCGAGAGCGCGCTTGGCGAAGGCCCTGGCCTGCGCGCCGGTGAGGCGGACCCGCAGCATCGGGGGTCCGTTCTCCTCGTCCTGGAGCAACCGTTCCTCGGCCTCGGCGAGGTCCTCGTCGGTCTCGGCGTCGAGTTCCACGAGGGCCTGCGCCTCGACGATCATGCGCTGCTCCTCGCCGTCCCAGGCGAGGGCCATCGTGCCGACCCGGAACTCCTCCTCGACGGGGGTGTCGAGGGGGGCCGAGTCGGCCACTTCGGTGGGTGCGACGGCGGGCACCGCGGCGCTTCCGCCGCTACGGCGTACGACCTCGTCCAGCAGCTCGTCCATGCGCTCGGCGAGCGCGGCGACCTGGGTCTTCTCCAGGGCCACGCTGGTCACCCGGGAGCCGGCCGTGGCCTGGAGGAAGAAGGTACGGCGCCCGGGCAGTCCGACCGTACCGGCCACGAAGCGGTCCGGGGGGTCGTAGAGGAACACCTGACGGGACACGTCCTGTCTCCATGGGAATCGTGGGTACGGAACGTCCATGCGTGAACGCGCGCGTATGTGGACCGCTTCACCCTACTGCGGTCGACGATCACGGTGCGCCCGCATCACCCCCGACCGTGGCGTCCTGCCGCGGGGGCTCCTCGCGCGGTACGAGGGAGGCGAAGTCGCCGGTGTCGCCGAGGCGGACGAGGAAGGGCCGCAGACGGGTGTAGCGGATCACCGTGACGGAGCAGGGTTCGACGGAGATGCGCTGGAAGAGGTCGAGGTGCAGTCCCAGTGCGTCCGCGACGAGCGACTTGATGATGTCGCCGTGCGAGCACATGAGGTAGACGGCGTCGGGGCCGTGGTCGCGCTCCACGCGCGCGTTCCACTCGCGCACGGCCTCGGCGGCGCGGGTCTGCATGGCCCGCATGGACTCGCCGCCGGGGAAGGCGGCCGCGGAGGGGTGCGCCTGGACGACCTCCATCAGCGGGTCGTCCGTCAGCTCCGCGAGCTTGCGTCCGGACCAGTCGCCGTAGTGGGCCTCCCCGATCCGCTCGTCGGAGTGGACGGGCAGGCCGGGGCGGGCGTCGAGCAGGGGCCGGATCGTCTCCTGGCAGCGTTGCAGCGGGCTGGCGACGACCTCGGCGATCGGCAGGCCCTCGAGCCTGGCCGGCAGCGCGGCGGCCTGTGCGGCGCCGCGCTCGTCGAGGGCGACGCCGGGCGTCCAGCCGGCGAGCACTCCGGAGGTGTTGGCGGTGGACCGACCGTGCCGGACCAGGATCAGCGTGGGCATGCCGCCCAGGGTAGGGGTACTCCTGGGGACACAGGGAACCGCGGAAGGGAGAAAGCGCTTCGTGATCGTCGACTGCGCCATCTATCGGGACGGACGCCGGACGGAGGGCCCGCAGGACTTCTCCGACGCGCTGGAGGAGGCGCGTGCCGCGGGCGGCTTCGTCTGGATCGGGCTGCACGAGCCCACCGAGAAGGAGTTCGCCCACGTCACGCGGGAGTTCGCGCTGCACCCACTGGCGGTGGAGGACGCCCTCAAGGCCCACCAGCGGCCCAAGCTGGAGGTGTACGACGATTCGCTGTTCCTGGTGCTGAAGCCGGTCGTGTACGAGCCGGAGAGCGACGCGGTGTCCTCCGGGGAGGTCATGGTCTTCCTCGGCGACTCCTTCGTGCTGACCGTCCGGCACGGCGACGGCGCGCCCCTCGCGGCGGTACGGCGGCGGCTGGAGCACGAGCCGGAGATGCTGGCGAAAGGACCGACGGCGGTGGTCTACGCGATAGCCGACGCCACCGTCGACCACTACCTGGACGTGGCGACGGAGCTGCAGACCGACCTGGAGGAACTGGAGACGGAGGTGTTCTCGCCGGACGGCGGCGGGTCGCGGAACACGGCCTCCCGGATCTACACCTTCAAGCGGCAGGTCCTGGAGTTCCGCCGGGCCACGGTCCCGCTGACGCCCCCGGTGTCCCGGCTGGCCGGCACCGGCGGGTCCGGGGCGGGCCTGTCCGGGACGGGCCTGCCGTTCGTGAACGACAAGGCGCGGCCCTTCTTCCGGGACGTCAGCGACCATCTCGCGCGCGTGAACGAGTCCGTGGAGAGCCTGGACCGGCTCGTGTCGGACATCCTCTCGGCGCACCTGGCGCAGATGAGCGTCCGGCAGAACGACGACATGCGGAAGATCTCCGCGTGGGCGGCCATGGCCGCGATCCCCACCATGATCGCGGGGATCTACGGCATGAACTTCGAGCACATGCCGGAGCTGCACTGGACCTGGTCGTACCCGGCGGTGATCGCGATCATGGCCGCCCTGGAGGTGCTCCTGTACCGGACGTTCAAGCGGCGGGGGTGGCTGTAGGAGGCGGGGGCGCCACGCGCGGGTGCCGTGCGGTTTTGGCCCCACGCGCGGATGGCGCGCCGTGCGGTTCCGGCCCGTGCGCGGGTGCCGTGCCGCGCGGTTCGGGCCCGCGCGCGGGGTGGGTTGTCACTCAGGCGAACTCGGGAGCCGTGGTGACCGGGCCGCCCAGGGCGTCGCGGCGTTCGGGCATGCTCAGGGTGACCATGCGGCGCCAGCCCGCCAGCCGCTCCCACGCGTACACGGCGTGGATGCCGGCGGCGAGGAGGGCCGCCTTGGGCCGGGACCAGCCGAGGATGCGGCCCATGTGGGACATCACGGCCAGGCTGACGTCGCGGTAGACGCGGATCTCCGCGAGCGCGGACTCGCACAGCGTGCGCTGGATCGCGCGGCCGTGTCCCGCGCGCGCGAAGCGCAGCAGCTCCTCGTGGCAGTAGGCGAGGTGGTTGTCCTCGTCGTGGGAGATCATCCGCACCGCGCGGCCGATGTCGGGGTGGTCGGCGAAGTGCTTGCGCAGCAGCTCCATCTGCTCGGAGGCGCGCTGCTCGGTGACCCGGCTGTGGGCGAGGTAGGTGACGACGTCCTGCACGGTCAGCGGCCGGTCGGCCTTGAGCCTGTCGTGGGCGAGGCCGATGCCGCCGCGTTCCAGGAGCATCGTGTAGTCGGTGTCGGGCGGGACCGGGACGGGCTGGAGGCCGCGCTTTTTCAGCAGGGCGTTGAAGATCCTGCCGTGCTTGTCCTCGTCGGCGCCGTGCCGCGTGATCCTGGGGGCGAGGTCGCGCTGGTCCGGCGGGACGAGCGCGGCGATCCGGGCGTTCTCCCAGCCTCCCTGGGACTCCCCGCTCGCGGCGATGGAACAGAACAGCCGGAAGGACTCGTCGTCGTCCAGGATCTCCTGGAACAGACTCTTGGCCGAAAGCATCGTGGGGCACCTCTCCGCGTCCCGGGGGATTCCGCAGGTTCCGCGAAGAACGAGTCAAGTGCGGAGAGGGAGGCGCTGCAACAGCTGTGCCGGAACGACTGCGCCGAACGGATGACCCGAGAAGCTCGCGCCGAAGGCGTAACCGCGCGCTTCGCGGGGCGTTGTTCCCCGTGACGGCCGTGGCGGGGAAGACCCCCGAGCCCCCACCACGGCCGCTGACTTCCCCCCGCTACGCCAGCCCGCGCTACGCCAGCCCGCGCTACGCCAGCCCGGCCAGCTCCAGCGCCTCGGCGCCCGCCCGCAGCGAGGCGAGCCGCTCGTCGAGCGTGAAGCCGGCGGGGGCGAGGGTGAGGGTGGTGACGCCGGCCGCCGCGTAGGCCTTCATCCGGTCGGCGATGCGCTCCTTGGAGCCCAGCAGCGTGGTCCGGTCGATCAGCTCGTGCGGAACGGCTGCCGCGGCGCCCTGCTTGTCCCCGGAGAGGTACTTGTCCTGGATCTCGTCGGCGGCCTGCTCGTAGCCCATGCGCCGGGCGAGCTGGTTGTAGAAGTTCTGCCTGCGGCTGCCCATCCCGCCGACGTAGAGCGCGGTGTAGGGGCGGAAGGTGTCGGCGAGGCGCTCGACGTCGTCGTCGGCGCCGACGGCCAGCGGCAGCGTCGGGCAGACGTCGAAGCCGTCCAGCGTCCTGCCGGCCTTCTCGCGCCCCGCGCGCAGGTGCTTGATCGCGGTGTCCTCGATGTGGTCGGCGGACGGGAAGATCAGCAGGGCGCCGTCGGCGATCTCGCCGGTCTGCTCCAGGTTCTTCGGGCCGATCGCGGCGATGTACAGCGGGATGTGCTCGCGCTCCGGGTGCACGGTCAGCTTGATCGGCTTGCCGGGGCCCCCCGGCAGCGGCAGCGTCCAGTGCTCGCCCTCGTACGACAGCCGCTCGCGCGTCATCGCCTTGCGGACGATCTCGACGTACTCGCGCGTGCGGGACAGCGGCTTGTCGAACTTGACGCCGTACCAGCCCTCGGAGACCTGCGGGCCCGAGACGCCGAGGCCGAGGCGGAAGCGGCCGCCGGACAGCGAGTCCAGGGTGGCGGCGGTCATGGCGGTCATCGCCGGCTGGCGGGCCGGGATCTGGAAGATGGCCGAGCCGACGTCGATGCGTTCGGTCTGGGCGGCGACCCAGCTGAGCACGGTGGCGGCGTCCGAGCCGTAGGCCTCCGCGGCCCAGCAGACCGCGTACCCCAGCCGGTCGGCCTCCTGCGCCACGGCCAGGTTGTCCCCGTCCATTCCGGCACCCCAGTAGCCGAGGTTGATCCCGAGCTGCATGGCCGATTCCCCTTACTGATCAGTAACGACGCTGTTGCGGAGACAGTAGCGCGGGGGCGGCCCCGAGGGAGGAGGGTGTGGCGAGGGTCGCGGCGGCCCGCGGGGCCCCGGCCTGCCCGAACCGGTCCCGGCCTGCCCGGAATTCCGTTGTCCACAGGCAACCCACGGCCCAGTTCCGGCCAGTAATCTCGGCGTCCATGGAGCAGAGGCATCTCGGTCGCACCGGCCTGCGCGTGTCCCGCATCGGGCTCGGCACCCTGACCTGGGGCCGTGACACCGACGAGCATGACGCGGCGGACCTCTTGAAGACGTTCTGGGAGGCGGGCGGCACCCTCGTCGACACGGCGGACGTGTACGGCGACGGGGAGGCCGAGTACGTGCTGGGGCGGCTCATGGAAGGCCTGGTGCCGCGCCGGGACCTGATCATCTCCACGAAGGCCGGCAGCGTGCCCGACCCGGACCGGCGCTTCGACGGTTCGCGCGGTCATCTCCTCGCGGCCCTGGACGCCTCGCTCACCCGGCTCGGCACCGACCACGTCGACGTGTGGCACGTGCACGCCTTCGACCCCGACACCCCGCTGGAGGAGACCCTCCAGGCCCTCGACATCGCGGTCGCCAGCGGTCGGACCCGCTATGCCGGCGTCTCCAACTTCTGCGGCTGGCAGCTCGCCAAGGCCGCCACCTGGCAGCTCGCGGCACCGGGTACGCGCACCCGGCTGGCCAGCACGCAGATGGAGTACTCCCTGCTCCAGCGCGGTGTGGAGCGCGAGGTGCTGCCGGCCGCGCTGGACCTGGGCATCGGCCTGCTGCCCTCCTCCCCGCTCGGCCGGGGCGTCCTCACCGGCAAGTACCGCGGCGACGCCCTGCCGCCGGACTCCCGCGCCGCCTCCGACCACTTCGCGCTGTTCGTCGAGCCCTACCTCGACGAGACCGCGAGCCGCATCGTGGACGCCGTGGCGACCGCGGCGGACGGGCTGGCGGTGAGTCCGCTCCAGGTCGCCCTCGCCTGGGTCCGCGACCGGCCCGGAGTGGCCGCCCCGATCGTCGGCGCGCGCAACGCGCAGCAGCTCACGGCGGCATTGTCAGTGGAGGCCCTTAGTCTTCCTGAGGAGATCTGCCGGGCGCTCGACGACGTGTCGGCGCCCGTGCACCGCTATCCCGATCACGACTGGAGCACGCTGTGAGCACGGAGCCGGAGCCCCCCAGCACCACGGAGAACACCGGGCCGGGCACCCCGGACGACGCCCCGCCCGCCGAGGGCTCGGCGCAGACCGACTCCGTGGCGGCCCCGGCCGGCGACGACGGGACGACGCCCGGGTCCGCGGCCGGCGGGATCACGCCGGGGTCCGCAACAACCGAGGCCGCCGTGCCGGGATCCGACGGCGCCCCCGTGGCGGAGTCCGCGGCCGAGGAGTCCGCCCGGAAGCTGTCCGAGGCCGAGGCCGAACTCGCCGCCCAGAAGCTGGAGCGGGAGCGGATCGAGCGGCGCAAGGCGGAGAAGCAGGGTCCCATCCCCGCCGGGACCAAGCTGAGCGGCAAGGCCGCCGACCTCCTCGCGGCCGTACGGGCCGTGGAGAGCGGGGAGAAGCCCACCGCCACCGTGTTCGCCGATCCGGAGCCCGCCCCGCCCCGCTCCGCCCCGGAGCCCGTGCGGCGCCCGCAGCCGGTGGCCGCGGATCCCGTCGCCACCGCACCGGCGCCGGACACCGTCGAGGCCGTACGGCGTGTGCTGGCAGGCGGCGGTGCTCCCGAGGCGCTGGTGCCGCAGGTCGCGGCGGCTCTCGGCGAGGGGGCCGCGGAGGCCCTGGGCGAGGACCCCTGGCAGTTGCTGCGCGTCCCCGGTGTGCGCCCCGAGCAGGCGGACGGCTTCGCGCGGGCGCTGCTCGGCGCGGAGTGCGCCCCGGACGACGAGCGGCGGGGCCGGGCGGTGACCGTCTGGCTGCTGGAGCAGGCGGCCCTGGCCGGGCACACCGCACTGGAACTGCCGACGCTGACGGCCGCGCTCGCCCGGCGGGGGGTACCGGACCCGGACGCGGCCGTGCAGGACACCCTCGCCGAGGGCGAGGCCCTCGCCTTCCAGGACGCCCTGGAGGAGTCCGGCACCGCCCCGGCCCCGGTGGCCGCGAGCGAGAAGTCCGAAGAGGACGGAGAAGACGGGGAGGACCGGGAGGACGGGGAGGAGACCGGTCCGGTCCGGGTCCTCGTCGGTCTCGAGCGGTACGCGCTCGCGGAGGAGAGCCTCGCCGACGGTCTGGCCCGCGTGGCCAACGCCCTGGCCAAGGAGACCTCGACGCCGTGGGAGTCCGCCGCCGCCCAGGCGTCCGGCAGCACGGCCGAGCTGATCCGCGCGGTCGCCGGGCACGGCCTCGTCGTGCACACCGGCGGCGAGGCGGCGCGCGCCGAACCGGCCGCCCTGCTCGCCGCCGCCCGGTCCCTGGGAGTGCGGGCGTTCGCCGCCTGCCACACACCGGACGGGCGGCGCCGGCTGGCGGCACACCTGGACGCGGCGGACGACGCGGCGGACGGCTTCGTCGTCACCCTCCCCGGCCTGCTGTCCGGCGCCGAGGGCCCCGGCCGGGACGCCGAGGGCGCCTTCGCCCTGGACCTGCTGATCCTGCTGGACGCGCCGCAGCTGGACGTGGAGACCGCCGCGATGGTGGTGGAGTCGCTCCCGGACGGCGCCCGGCTGGTGCTCAGCGGCGACCCGGCGCTGCTCTGGTCGGCCGGGCCGGGCCGGGTCTTCGCGGACCTGCTCGCCGCCCGGGTGTGCCCGCAGGTCGCCTCCCGCATCCCGGATCCGGGGCCGCTCGGCGAGCTGGTCTCCGGAGTGGGCGTCGGTGAGCTGAACCAGGTGGAGGCGCCCGGCAAGGAGATCGTGATCGTGCCGGTGCGGGACGCCGGCGAGGCCGTGCACCGGACGGTGCAGCTCGTCTCGGACTCCGTGCCGCGGGCCTTCGGCATCGCCGCCGGGGAGACGGTGGTCGTCACCCCGGGCCACGGCGGCGCGGCCGGCACCCGCGCGCTGAACGCGACGCTGAAGGAGCGCCTCAACCCCGGCCCCGGCCGCTTCGGCGGCTTCGACCCCGGCGACCGGATCGCCTACTCCCCCGTCCCGGGCCGTACGGTGACGGGCCGGGTGGTGACGGCCGACGCGGAGGGGCTGCACCTGTCCTGCGCCGGTGCCGCCGTGGTCGTGCCGAAGGAGCGGGTGGAGCACTCCGTCCGGCACGGGTGGGCGCTCACGGCGCACCAGGCGGTGGGGAGCCGGTGGCCGGCGGCGGTCGTGGTGCTGCCCGGTGATGCCGTGCAGGTCCTGTCCCGCCCCTGGGTCTACACGGCCTTCGGCCGGGCGGAGCGCCACCTGTCCGTGGTTCACGGGGTCGAGCAGGCGCTGCCCGGAGCGGTCGCCGGGATCACCGCGAAGCCCCGCACGACCCGGTTGCCGGTCCTGCTGCGCACGCAGGTCCCGGCGGCGGACTGACGGCCGTGAGGACGCGAACGGCGGCGGTCACGGCCGGGGAATCACTCCCCGCCCGTGACCGCCGCCGTCTCCCGCCCGTCGCCGTCCCGCGGCGTCCGGCGCGGCCTCTCCGCTAGCGCTCGGCGTCCGACGGCTCCAGATCCTCTTCTTCGTCATCCGCCAGTTCGTCCTCGACGTCGTCGTCCACGTCGTCGTCCACGTCGTCGTCGAAGACCGAGCTGACGTCGAAGCGGCACACCACCTGCTGCGGGTCCGGCTGCTCGAAGGGCGTCTCCAGCCATTCGCCCGGCTCGGCGGGTTCGTCGGCCGCCAGCACCCACAGCGTGGAGTCGCCCTCCTCCAGGCCGAACTCCTTGTGCCGGGAGGCGATCTCGTCGGGTTCGAACTCGCCGAAGAGCAGGCCCAGCGCGCCGTGGACGGTCCCGGAGGCCTCCGCGTCCGCGCCGTCCTCGAACTCGGCCGCCTCGACCCGCTGGGCCTGCGCCAGCAGCCGCTGCGGTTCCACCACCGCGTAGTCGCGGCGGATCAGGACGCTCAGGGCGTTGGGCTCCTCGGGTCCCGCGTAGGGCGGCAGCGAGTCGTCGGCGCCGGGGATCTCGAAGGGGGTGACCTCGTCGTAACGGTCGTAGAGCAGTTCGTCGTACGCCTCCGCGGCAGCGGCCAGCTCGTTGAACGCCTCGTAGACGGCCGGGTCGTCCTCACCCGTCCGGCGTTCGACCGCCGCAAGGTGGCGGTCGAGCGCGGTCTTGACCGCCTCGGCGGCGGCGCGTACCTCGGCAGCGGTGGGCTGCGCAGCATCAGACATAGTGCAGACGCTATCCGTACCGGGCCCCGGCACGCACAATAGATGCGATGCCGGAATACGAATTTGTCGACGTGTACGTGCCGCGCGGGGTCTCCCGCAAGGACGCGACACGGCTGCTGACCGACCATGCGGAGTACGGACACTGGGAGTTGGACCGTCTGAGCCTGCTGCGGGACGGCAGCCGCCGCGTGCGGCTGCGCCGGCGGATCATCCGTCAGGTACGCGCCACGTGGTGAGCCGAAGATGACGGAAACGGAGCGGGCCCCGCCGAGGCGGGGCCCGCTCCGTTGTGCGGTGCCGGGGACCGTCAGGCCGCGGCGCGCGCCTTGCGGTAGAGGACCGCGCCCGCGAGCAGCGCGCCGGCGCCGGCCGGGAGCGTGAGGCCCAGCGGCAGTCCGCTGCCGGTCTGGGCGAGCTGCGGGGAGTGGACGGAGGAGTGTCCGGCCGGAATCGCGTGGCCCGGCTTGACGGGGGTGCCCTCGTCCTGGGAGTGGCTGGGCTTGCCGGGGCCCGGTGTGACGGGCGTCTCCTCCTCGCCGCGGGGAGGCGTGCCGTAGTCGCGGCCGGGGCCGCTGTCGTTGGCGCAGTCGTTGCCCATGGCCGGGTTGAGGATGCCGACGACGTCGATGGTGTTGCCGCACGCGTTGACCGGTACGTCGAGCGGTGCCTGGACGTTGTTGCCGGAGCCGACGCCGGGCGAACCGGCGGTGTGGCCGCCCGCCTGCGCGCCGCCCGGACCGGCGTGCGAGCCGGAGCCGCCGTGACCGCCCGGGCCGGTGTGCGTACCGGAACCGCCGTGGCTGCCGCCGTGTCCGGCGTGGCTGCCGCCGCCGGCCTTGCCGCCGCCGTGGTCGCTCCGGTTGGCACAGGAGTTGCCCATGGCCGGGTTGAGGATCCCGATGACGTCGACGGTGTTGCCGCACACGTTGACCGGCACGTTCACCGGCGCCTGGACGCTGTTGCCGGACAGGACGCCGGGCGAGTCGGAGGCGTAGCCGCTCGCGCCGGAGTCGGCGTGGGCGTATCCGCCTGCGGCGGCGATCACCCCCGTCGCCGCCGCCACCGTCATGAGGCCTTTGCGCGTGACCTGTCGCATTCCTGAATCCCTGCTTTCACTCTCGTCCCGAATCGCTCGCATCCTTCCAGCTTCGCGAGGCTTCCGGGTGCTACGACTTCTTCGCTTTCTTTTCTCATGTCATTCGGATGTCGCACGAATGGCAGGAGAAAAGACCGGTCGGGGGCCGGGGGGGGGGGGGGGGGGCGGGGGGCGCGGGGGGGGGGGGGCCCCCCCCCGCGGGGGGGGGCGAGTGGTTGTGGAATGTGTGCAACGGGGGGGGGGGGCGAGCCCCCAC
>NZ_JBIRNP010000008.1:0-242451 GCF_044331705.1 Streptomyces sp. NPDC017202
ACGAGGATCAGGGCCCGGCACGCCGAGAGCACGCACCTGACGCCGCAGAGCCCGCCCTCCAGGCGGACGGCAGGAATTTGACGACAGGACCTAGCCGCATGAGCAGTTGAGCTTCGCACCGTCCGGCTGGACCGGACCTGTCGCGTTCACGTCGGTGTGGTTCACCGCGTTCGGGTTGTGGGACGGCTCCCGGAGGACGAGGGTCAGCAGGGTCGCCCTGCTTCCACCGTGCGCCCGATGCACGTCGTGTGCAATTCCGGAAACGTACCGGCACACAGGCTTTTTGACGATCGCTCCGCCGAATCCGCAGAGTGCCGGGCCGCGGGCGCCGCTTGCCGGCATCGCCCCGGTGGGCGAGGGCAGGCGGTCCTCCCCGAGCAGGGCGGGGAGGAGGAGGTGCTTGTCGGCCGTCGCACCCGGCTCCCCCTGCCCGTCTGGCCGGCTGAGCGCCCCGGAGCCGACGGCACCGCGGCCCCGTGCTCCCGTTGCGGGATGCACCGGGCGGGTGAAGAGTGGACGTGTATCGGCTTTGCGTTCTTCGGGCTCCACGTCTCCTGGAGCCTCCCGTCAGCAGGAAGAATCCGCGACGGACGGAACAGCACCGCGCCAAGCGTATCTGGAACCATCATGGCCAGAATTTCTCGGCGACACGTCTTTCACGCGGCCAACGCATCCGTTCTGGCCGCGGCGCTCGCGCTGCCGGTAGGTCTCACGACAGCCGCGGGAAACACCCAGGGCGCGAACGGGGGCCGTACCGGTGTACGGGCTCAGAGCACGGCTCCGCCACCGTCTTCCCCGTCATCTCCACCGCCGTCTCCGCCGTCCACACCGAGTGGTCCGACAGGACCCGCGACGCCCCCTTCCTCACCACCGGATTCCGCACCGCCGTCCGAACCGGCGACGCCCTCCGCCACGCCGAGCGGGACTCCCGACACCTCGAAGCCGTCGGATCCCGGCGGCACGGACGGCGGCACAGGCGGCCAGACGCCTGAACCGCCGCCGGAGCAGCAGGCGCAAGGCGAGGAAGCGACGACGACGCTGGAGGAGGAGAAGGGAAAACTTCCCGAAAGCCTCGCCCCGACGGTGGAAACGCTCATCGCCGTCGTCGACTCGGTCGAGGATCCGGAGACGTCGCCGCAGGACAGGCAGGGAGTCATCGAGAGCGCGGAGAACCTGTCCACGGCGCTGGCGGCCATCAGTGACCGCGGAACACCCCCCGAACTGCGGAAGGAGTTGACCGCGATCGTGGCGCAGGTGACGTCGACACTCGACGCGGTCAGCGGTCCGCGGGTGCCGGCCGAACAGCGGTCCATGCTCATCCTGGTGGTCAAACGGACCACCACCCTCCTGGACGTGATCTGTGATCCCCGAACACCACAGGTCCTGAGGGAACAGATGATCATGATCGTGGAAGACACGACGTACGTCGTGGCGAGGAGCCAGGACGGGCCGCAGTCCGGCTCGGCGAACGCAAGCCAGGACTCACCCGGGAAACTCGGCCCGAAGCAGACGACCGGGAGCACTCTGGTGCTGGTGAGTTCCTCTTCGGACATCATGCACGACCAGAGGACTCCACCGAAGGAAAGGGAACAGCTCGCGAAGATCACACAGCAGGTCAGCGCGCTGCTCAGGAAAATCAGTGACCCCCGGACATCGCAGAAGGACCGGTCCCGGGCCACGAAAGAACTGGGTCAGAAAACGTCTCGCATGAAGGACCAGCAGGAGCAGTCCGCCGCCGCCCAGGAGCGCCCGAAGGAAGCACTCGGAAAGGCGGCAGCGTTCTGCACCAGCGCCATATTCGAGACCACCCCGGAGTCCACCCTCATGCGAGGGCTGAAGAAGCTGGTTCCTCCTCAGTGGGAGACCGAAGGGGTCAAGGACTTCTGGAAGGCGCAGGAGGAGAACGACGACACGCTGGACGTCCTCGCCCAGTTGCGGAACGACGAGCGCACGCACGGCCCGTTCGAAGTCGCACCGCTCATCACCGCACTCGCCGAGCTGGTACCGCACGACAAGCTGTTCGGGAGCCTGGGAGGGTCTGCCGCGTATTGCGAGCAAACTGCCGCGTACCTCGAAAAGGAGTCCGGCGTCACCGTGGGCACCTGGCTGGGGAGGACCGGAGACTGACCGGTCAGACCCCGGCGGACCTCAGCAGTTCGGCCGCGGGGATCTCCGAGTCCGCCCGGGCTGTCGCAGCTCCGTATCTCTCCAGCTCCCTCCTCTGCTCCCCGTAGTCGCTCACTCCGTAATAGTTGAAGGGGAAGGAGGAGATCGAGGAGACGAACCGCCCTGCCGGCGACCAGACGGCGGTCACATAACGGGGCTTGCGCGTCACGTTGATGAGATTGTTGTTGTGCCGCACCCTTCCACGGTAGACGAGCTGTGCACCGCATGCGGCAGGTTCGCAGTAGTAGGGCCCCTCGGTTTCTTTCCACGACCTGTGGGGAGACCTGAACTCCTCCACATCGACCCTCCCTCGGTCCCTCCTCATGTACGAAATCTTCAATTCAACACTAACGGTGTCGTACCTGAAGACCCTGGGAATTTGGAAAACGCGCTTCATGGTGTATTCCTGCCCGACATCGAGCGAATTTCCGGAGTCGTAGAACCTTCCGGCGCTGATGGTGGTGTATTCGAGTCGGTCGACGTAGAGCTCGGCCTCTCCGTCACTCGTCCCCGGCCTCCCGAAGCTCTTCTCCCATTCCGCCACCATGTCCTCCTCCACCTTGGAGTACAGGGCAATCCTTCCGCGGACCGTGTAGACGTCGTTGATGATGTACACCGGAATCCCTCCGGTGTTCTTCATGTAGAGCGTCAGCGGGACGTGGACGAAATCAACGTTGTCGTCTTTCCAGGCCTTCCCGAATTCCGCCTTCAGGGTGAAGTGCATGGGGGCGGCCGCGGGCTGGTACATGGTGGAGTAGGCGAGGCTGACAGCCGTCAGCAGTACCGTGGCCACCACCCCGGCCGCGAATTTCTTCGGCTGCGGCAGTCCTTTCCATGATTTTTGGCGCACAAGAAGGCACAGTGCCCACAGGGACCAGCAGAAGGCGGGCACGTAGACCAGCATGGAGCGCGTGTACTCCCGCTCCTCGAACCAGAGGAGGAGCAGGAGACCGTCGGTGGCCAGCACGATGATCGCCCCCAGCAGGACAATCGCTCCGGAGGCCTTGAACTGCCGGCGCCCCCAGTAGTCGAATGCCGCGATCGCCGCGATTCCCAGCACCACGCCCGAGAGGACGAACAGGAGTCCGGTGATGCGTTGCGCGAAAGTCAGGGCCCCCGAGGCGTCCGGCCATCCGATGACCGCGTTGAAGACCATGGAAACGAGCGGTCCGGCGACCATGAGGGACAGGGTGAGACGCCTTTTCCAGGCCCGGTCGGGCCAGGTCCCGCTGTCGCCGCCGCGCCAGCACACGGATGCCGGATCATCCAGATCCATGTCCTCGGGGTAGCCGCGACGGCCCAGTATTCTGCGCAGTTCGGCCGGTGACCAGGCGCTGCCGGCCGTCTCGCCGCCGATGGTGACGCGGCGGAGGCCTCGGCTGTCCGGCGGCTCGACGATGACCCATGGACGGATGCTCATGCCCTCAGACTCGAACCTGCGTCGGCGTCGTGCACGCGGAGCTACCCCGTTTGCCCGTGAGCGCGTCGCCGCGGCGAGTTCATGACGTCGGGCGACCGGCCGGCCCCTCCGCCCCGGCCTCGCGCAGTCGCCTGGTGCGTGGTGCGTGGTGCGTGAAAGGCCGCGGCCGTCTCGTCGTCGACTCCGGCTTCGCGCGCCTCCCGTCTCACGTCTGCCGTCCCCCGGTGGGGCCGGCCGCGATCCGTGAGCACGGCTGCGGCAGTTCGCTCCTGTCCGAGCTCAATACGGCTCCGTGCGGACCCGGTTGTGCCCCGGGGGGGGACGGCCCCGGGGGACGGCGGGCCCGTCCGACGGTGGTGCCGGGCTCGCGCTCGCCGCCTCACGGACGAGGACCTCCGCGGACCCGTCCGCCGGTGCGGGACGGTAGCCGGTGCGGGACGGTAGCCGGTGCGGGCCGCCGTGCGCGTCTGCTTCGGCCGCGGCACGTGCGGCGCCGCCGTCACGGCTCGCCGGCTCCGGCAGGCGGGGCGGCGGGCCCGGGCAGTGCCGCGAGGACGGCGCGGTGCACGGCCCGTGCGAGGCGTGCGCCCCACAGCGACCGCGGTCCCGCGAAGGCGTGCACGTCCTCGCCGGGCCGGGGCACGCGGGCGGCGACGCAGACGGCGTCGGTCGGCGTGCCGGAGCAGTCGAGACCGGCCTCGACCAGGGCCTGCACCTTGGCCTCGGTCGCGGTGGCGACGGCGTTGACCAGCGCGGCGTCGCTGAGGGCCGCCGGAATCGTCGCGAGGACGTTGATCGTGCCGGGCGCGAAGGAGCCGTTCGTGCCTGGCGGGTCGGCGGGCGCGGCGGGCGCGGCGGCCCACCCGCGCACCTCGATGCCGGCGGTGACGACGGCATCGACGCCGCCGTCACCGGCGTGGGCGTGGTCGGCGACGTCGGCCGCCGTCATCAGGCCCACGCCCGCACCGGTCAGACCGGCCGCGGCGGCGACCTCCCCCAGGTGCTCGGCCGGGTCGAGGCGCCGGTAGCCGTGGCAGACCTGGGCGTTGAGGACCCAGAGCCGCTCCCCCACTCCCCCGCCGAGGACGGCGCTGCTGACCATCCGCCACCCCGGGCCCGCCCGCCACACCAGCGCCGACAGTTCCTCACCGTCCTCGAAGCGGCTCAGCCGCTCCACGGTCAGCCGCCGCGCGGTCGGGATCGGCGGCAGGACGGCGCGCTGCACGGGGGCTCCTCACAGGGACGGATACGACCTGCACATGGTACGAACCGGCCCCGTCGCGGCGACGGCCGGTGCGACGCTCCGCGACGGCGCCTTCTACGCCGGGGAGCAGGTCCGCCGCTCGCCCCGCAGGGATGCGGCCGCCGCCTCGGCCACGTCGGCCCGGGGTCCGGCCGCGCAGGCGCGGAGGAATTCCGCGACCCGGGGTCCGGGCCATTCCACCGCGGCGGCCGCGGCCCAGAACCGGAGTCCGTCGTGGGGGTCCAGGGGGCCGAGGAGGTCGAGGACGTGGTCGACCGTGGCCGGGTCCAGGGAGAGGTGCTGCGCGGCGACGGCGCGCAGGGCGCCGTCGGCGAGCATCGGGGTGCCGCTGTCCAGGCACCACCGCAGGGCGTCGGCGGTGTCCTCGGGAGTGCTCAGCCGGACGACGGCGTCGCCGAGGGCGATGTACACCGTGGTGGCCTCGTAAGGGCGCCGGGCGAGTTCGCGCAGTGGGCCGAGTGCGGGTCGGTGGCCGCACATGCCGAGGGCCATGACCATCTCGTACTGCGTCTCCCAGGTGCGGGGGTCGTGGATCTCCCGCCGGAGGGCCTCCAGCAGCGACGGCCCTGCGGCGGGATCGGCGAGCCGGCGCAGGCGTCGGGCAGCGGAGCGCCGCTCGGGCGAGAGCCTGTGGCCCAGCTGCGCCACGGCTTCGTCCGGCGTCAGCGGCATGTCGGCCCCCTCTGATTCGTTCCGGCTCGGCAGCAACGTAGCTCCTCGCACCGACAGAGGGCCTGTGCCGGGCGACGGGAAGGAGCCCTTCCGGCGCCCGCTCCGACGCCGTGCGACCCGTTTCCGGGGCCGGGCCCGCGCACGCCGCGCGGGGCACGGCGGTGGAGGGGCGCACGGTCACAGCGGCGAATTCTCCCCGAGCCGCGGGAGTGCCGGCCGTTCACGCCCCGCCGCGGACGGCGGCTGCGGCGGCGGAGCGGGACAGGGCGGGGCGGGGTCGCCTCACCCGCCGCCACCGAGCACGCCGGAGCTGACGCCGACGAGCACGGAGGCGGCGACCAGGATGCTCACGGAGTGCTCCGCAGCTCCGCGATCACCGCGCGGATGTCGGGGCGCGGCCCACGGTTGTACGGCAGCTTGGACAGCAGGACGCCCATGGCGCAGGAGTTGCTGAGGGCCGCGTAGGTCAGGCCGGCGCCGACCGCGGTGCCGATCAGGTGGGCGCCGGGCACGAAGACCCCGACGAGGCCGGTGGTCAGGACGATCGAGCCGGCGACGAGCCGGACCTGGCGCTCCATGTCCCACCGTTCGGGGCCACGGTTGACGGGCGCGCCGGCCGTCTCCCAGGCGACGATGCCGCCCTCCAGGACGCGGAGGTTGGGCAGGCCGGCGTCGGCCAGGGCCTTCTCCGCCTCGGCGGCGCGGGCCCCGGAGCGGCAGACGAGCACGACGTCCTCGTCGAGGTGGGCCAGGAGTTCGGCCCGGTGCTCCCGCAGGGTGCCCAGGGGCACGTTGTACGAGCCGGGGATGTGGGCGGTACGGAACTCGCCGGGGGTGCGTACGTCGAGCAGGCGCGGCGCCCGCCCTTCCTGGACGAGCCGGTGCAGCACGGCGGGGGTGAGGGTGGCGGCGGGTGCGGGGGTGGTGCTCATGGGTTTCCGTTCCGGTCGGACCCGTACACCGAGGAGGGTGTGCGGGCGAGCGTGAGGGGCCTTGCCGGCGGTGCGGACCCCGGGGGCGTGGGTGGGCTGTGGCGGTCAGGCGTCGGCGAGTGCGGGGGCTCCGGCCGGCTCCGCCGACAGGGCCCAGGCGGCGTATCCGCCGAGGATGTCGGAGACGTCCTGGAAACCGCGGTGGCGCAGCAGACTCGCCGCGATCGAGGAGCGGTGGCCGCCCGCGCAGTGCAGGACCACGGGGCGGTCGGCGGGCAGCTCGTCGGCCCGGCGGGGCAGTTCGCTGAGCGGGATGTGCAGGGCGGACTCGATGAAGCCGTTCGCCTCGCGTTCGCCGCAGGTGCGGAGGTCCACCACGAGGGGAGGGGTGTCGCCGGCGAGGGCCGTGCGCAGGTGCGCGGCGGTCACGCGGCTGGCGGGAGCGACCTCGTCGGCCAGCGCCTCCAACCCGTCCTCGGGGTTGCGCAGGTAGCCCACGGCACGGTCGAAGCCGATCCGGGCGAGGCGTGTGACGATCTCCTCCTCGCGGTTCTGCGGCGCCATGACGACGAGTTCGTCGGCCGGGTCGAGCACGGTGCCCGCCTGTTCGGCGAATCGCCCGTCCGCGGGCACGTTCACCGCGCCGCGCAGGTGTCCGGCGGCGAACTCCTGCGGGTCGCGGGCGTCCACCACGACCGCGCCGGCGGCCCGCAGCCCGGTGAACTCGGCGAGGGACAAGGGTCGCGGGGCCGCCGAGGCGTCGTAGCGGACGCGGTCCTTGCGGTTGAGTTCGGCGTCGTAGGCGAAGTAGCCGGGTGCCGCGGACTGCCCGGCGGTGACGAGCGCGACGAACTCCTCGCGGCCCATCGGCGCGCACGCGTAGTTGGTGGCGCGCTGTTCCCCGATGGTCGACTGCTTCTCCGTCGAGAGGTTCTTGCCGCAGGCGGAGCCGGCACCGTGCGCGGGGAAGACCCGCACCTCGTCGGCGAGGCCCATGAGCTTGTTCTGGACGCTGTCGTGGAGCATCGCGCCGAGCTCCTCGGCGGTGACGCCGACCGAGGCGAGGAGGTCGGGGCGTCCGACGTCGCCGATGAACAGGGCGTCGCCGGTGAGGACGCCGTACGGGACGCTGTCGTCGGCGTGTTCGTACACCACGACGCTGATGGACTCGGGGGTGTGCCCGGGCGTCTCCATGATCTCCAGGGCGACGTCGCCGAGAAGGACGCGCTCGCCCTCGGCCAGCTTGCGGATCGGGTACTCGGTCTCGGCCCGCCGGCCGTAGCCGATCCAGGCGCCGGTCTCGTCCGCCATCTCCAGGTGACCGGCGACGAAGTCGGCGTGGAAGTGCGTGTTGATCACGCCGACCACCGTGAAGCCGTGCGCGGCGGCGTCGGCCAGGTACTCGGAGACGTCCCTGCGCGGGTCGACGACCACCGCTCGGCCCGTGCGCTCGTCGGCGATCATGTACGACGCCTGGGAGAGGCAGTCGAGGTAGTACTGGGCGAAGAACACGGCGATCCCTTCCTGAGGAACGCGCACCGGAGGGGTGCGCGGGTGGGGCGGCGCGGGCTGTCGCACGCCCGGCGTGACGGGTACGGGTTCCTGTGGGGCCATCCGACCCGGCCGTATACCCCCTGGGGTATTTACACACTCGACGGTAGGTCGACACCCGCGCCGGTGTCAAATACCCCCAGGGGTATCCCGCGTCACAGGCGAGACGCGCCCTTCGGTACGCGATCCAGATACCCGCGGGGGTATCTTGAAGTGCGGATACAACCCGCCCCCCTGCTCGGCGGCCACGTCCCCGCCCCCACCTCGCCACGGCACGGCACGGAGGATCCCCGTACGTGAAAGCCACGCCCACAGCCGCCGCGCTGACAGCCGCCGCACCGACCGGCACCGCGCCGACCGACGCCTCCGGGCGCCCGGTCCGCCTCGGGCTGCGGGAGAACTGGCCTCAGTTCTCGCTGCTCGTCGTCGTCAACATCGCCGTGGGCGGTCTCGTGGGCCTGGAACGCACCACGGGGCCGCTCATCGGCACCGACACCTTCGGCCTCACCAGTGACCTGGCCGTCTTCTCCTTCATCGTCGCCTTCGGCCTCGCCAAGGCGCTGACCAACCTGGCCGCCGGAGCCCTGACCGCCAGGTTCCGCCGCAGGCAGCTCCTCGTCGCCGGCTGGCTGATCGGCGTGCCCGTGCCCTTCGCCCTGGCCTGGGCGCCGTCCTGGGGCTGGATCGTCGCCGCGAACGTGCTGCTCGGACTCAACCAGGGCCTCACCTGGTCGATGACGGTCAACATGAAGATCGACCTCGTCGGCCCCGCCCGCCGCGGCCTCGCCACCGGCCTGAACGAGGCCGCGGGCTACACCGCCGTCGGTGTCACCGCGCTGGCCACCGGCTACCTCGCGAGCAGCTACGGGCTGCGCCCCGTCCCGGAGCTCATCGGCGTCGTCTTCGTCGCCGTCGGTCTGGCCCTGGCCCTCGTGGTGCGGGACACGGCCGCGCATGTCGCCCTCGAACTCGCCCAGCACACCGAGCCGCTGCCCACGGGCGAGGGGACGGGCCTGCGCGCCACGTTCGCCCGCACCTCCTGGCGCAACCGCTCCCTGCGCGGCGCCAGCCAGGCCGGACTGGTCAACAACCTCAACGACGGACTGGCCTGGGGCGTCTTCCCCCTGCTGTTCACCGACCACGGTCTCGGGCTCGCCGGCGTCGGCCTCGTCAAGGGCCTCTACCCCGTCCTCTGGGGCATCGGGCAGATCCCCACCGGCCACCTCGCCGACCGCGTCGGCCGCACACCGCTCGTGGTCACCGGCATGCTCGTCCAGGCCGTCGGCTTCGTCCTCGCCCTCGCCCTGCTGGACGACCCGCTCCTCGCGGGGATCCTCTCCGCCGTCGCCCTCGGAGTCGGCACCGCCATGGTCTACCCCGCCCTCATCTCCGCCGTCTCCGACCACGCCCACCCCGCGTGGCGGGCCAACGCCCTCGGCACCTACCGCTTCTGGCGCGACATCGGTTACGCCGTCGGAGCCCTCCTCGCCGGTGTCCTCGCCGACACGCTCGGCCTCGGCACCACCGTCATCGCCGCAGCCGTCCTGACCGCCGCCTCCGGGCTGCTCGCCGCCCGCTGGATGACCGAGCACCGTCCCGGCCCCGCTGACCGTGCCTGCCCTCCGCCGCGCGTCCGGCCGCTGCCGGCGGATTCGCCGCTTCCGGAAGGGCGTGATCCTCAGAGGAAGTTGAGAGATTCCTGTGCGAGGCTGACGCGCCCCCTCGGCCGGTACGCGCAGACGCGCCCGCGCCGACTCCTCGTCGCCGTCTTCTGGAGGAACACCCGATGAGCCTGAGCCTCTCCCTCGTCAACGGCCTGCCGGTACACGTCCTGATCGTGCACTTCGTCATCGTGCTGGTCCCCCTGAGCGCGCTGGCCGTCGTGGTAGGCGCGACATGGCCGGGTGCCGCGCGGCGCATGGGGATCGTGCTGCCGGCGCTGGCCCTGGTGACGCTGGCGAGCGTGCCCGTGGCCGCGGAGGCCGGCGAGTGGCTGGAGGAGCACGTCGACAGCAACCCCCTGGTACGCAGGCACGCCGAACTCGGTGACGGGCTGCTTCCCTGGGCCGCGGGCCTGTTCCTGCTGGCGACGGCGGTCTGGTGGACGAACCGCAGGTCGGCCGCCGCCCAGGCCGCTCCCGCCGAGGGCCGGGCCCGCTCCGCCTCGCCCCGGTCCGCGCTGGTCGTCCGTGTGGTGGCGGCGGTGCTGTCCGTCGGGGTGGCCGCGGGCGCCGTGGTGGACGTGTACCGGATCGGCGACTCAGGAGCGAAGGCCGCCTGGCAGGACGGCTTCTCCCGGACCGCCACGGGCGACCGGGGCGACAACGACTGACACCACCGGCTCCCGGCCCGGAGCGCTCCGCCGGCGATCCGGGTCACGGCGCGCGGCGACCGCTCCGGCCGACGGACCGGGCGCCCGCTCCTCCCCTTCCGTTCCCTCCTCCGTTCTCTCCCCCGCCGAAGTTACCCGTGCGTTCCGCACGTCGGATCGATGACAGCGGCAACTGTGCGGACCCCCACGCCACATGACAGCGTCTTGCCCGTCAGCGATCCGTGGGAGGGAGAAGGCGTGAACAAGGGCTACGCCGTGTACTGCGACGCGGACCCGTGCTTCTACGACGCTCCGTACCGCACGGTTCCCCGCACCGGCTCCGGGCGTTCCCGGTACGCCGCGGCCTCGTCGCCCGTCCCGGAGGGATGGCGGCGCAACGAGAGCGGGGACTGGCTCGCCCTGCGCCCGGTGGACGCGGACCTGCCCGACCAGGGCTGGAAGATCCACGTGTCCGCCTGCCTCGACAACGCCGAGTCCGTGCTGGAGCGCGTGTGGCGGCACTGCGTCGCCGGCGGCACGGCCTTCAAGTTCGTCCCCAGCCGCTACCTGCTGCACCAGCGCAACGCCAAGTACGCCGACCGGGCCGGCAGCGGCAAGTTCATCACCGTGTACCCGGCGGACGAGGCACGGTTCGAACAGCTCGCGGGCGAGCTGTCGGCCCTGCTGGCCGGCGAGGCAGGGCCGCACATCCTGAGTGACCTGCGGCTCGGCGACGGCCCCGTGCACGTCCGCTACGGCGGCTTCACCCGCCGCAACTGCTACGACGCGAACGGCGAGTTGCGGCCCGCCGTGACCGGTCCCGACGGAGAGCTGGTGCCCGACCTGCGCGGCCCCGTCTTCCGGGTGCCGGACTGGGTGAGCCCGCCCGCCTTCCTGCGCCCGCACCTGGACGCCCGTTCCGCGGTGACCGTCGCCGACCTCCCCTACACCATCGAGTCGGCGCTGCACTTCTCCAACGGCGGCGGTGTCTACCTCGCCCGTGACACCCGCACCGGTGAGCGGGTCGTCCTCAAGGAGGCCCGCCCGCACGCCGGGCTGGCGGCCGACGGCGCCGACGCCGTGACCCGGCTGCACCGCGAACGCCGGGCGCTGGAGAGTCTGTCGGGTCTGGACTGCACCCCCGAGGTGCTCGATCACCTCACCGTCGGGGACCACCACTTCCTCGTGCTGGAGTACATCGACGGCAAGCCGCTGAACACGTTCTTCGCCCGCCGCCATCCGCTCATCGAGGCCGACCCGGGCGCGGAGCGGCTGGCCGAGTACACCGCCTGGGCGCTCGACGTCCACGCCCGGGTGGAACGGGCCGTCGAGGACGTCCACGCGCGGGGCGTGGTCTTCAACGATCTGCACCTGTTCAACATCATGCTCCGGGAGGACGGCAGCGTCGCCCTGCTGGACTTCGAGGCGGCGCACCAGGTGGGCGAGGCCGGTCGGCAGACCGTGGCGAACCCGGCGTTCGTGGCGCCTTCCGACCGGCGGGGCGTGGCCGTGGACCGGTACGCGCTGGCCTGTCTGCGGCTGGCGCTGTTCCTGCCGCTCACCAGTCTGCTCGCACTGGACCGGCGCAAGGCGGCGCATCTCGCCGACGTGGTGGCGGACCAGTTCCCGGTGGACCGGGCCTTCCTGGACGCGGCGGTCGAGGAGATCACGGCCGACGCCGTCGGCGCGCCCGCGGTGCGGCCCGCGGCCGGGCCGTTCGTACCGGTGCGGCCGGGCGACTGGCCGCGCAGCCGGGAGTCCATGGCCGCGGCGATCCACGCGTCCGCGACGCCGTCCCGCACGGACCGCCTCTTCCCCGGCGACATCGCGCAGTTCGCCACGGCGGGCGGCGGGCTGGCGTTCGGCCACGGCGCGGCGGGGGTGCTGTACGCCCTCGCCGAGAGCGGCGCGCGGCGCAGTGAGGACGGCGAACAGTGGCTGCTGGAGCGGACCAAGCAGCCGCCGTCCGGCATGCCGCTCGGTTTCCACGACGGGCTCGCCGGGATCGCCTGGACGCTGGAGTACCTCGGCCATCGCGACCGCGCCCTCGACCTCACCGAACTGCTCCTCGACCAGTCCTTCGACCATCTGGCCCCGGACCTGCACAGCGGCACCGCCGGACTGGGCCTCGCCCTGGACTCCCTGGCCGCCGCCACCGGCGAGGCCGCGCTGCACGCGGCGGCCCTGCGCTGCGCCGACCTGACCGCCCGCGGCACACCGGCCGGGAGCGGGGGCTCCGCCCGGCCGCGCGCGGGCCTGCTGCACGGCGCGGCGGGCAGCGCGCTGCTCTTCCTGCGGCTCCACGAACGCACCGGGGACCGCGCGCTGCTCGACCTCGCGCGTGACGCGCTGCGCCGGGACCTGGCGCGTTGCGTCCGGGGCGCGGGCGGCGCGCTGCAGGTCGACGAGGGGTGGCGCACCATGCCGTACCTGGGCGCGGGCAGTGTGGGCATCGGCATGGTGCTCGACGACTACCTGGCGCACCAGGACGACGACGACTTCGCGCGGGCGAGGAACGAGATCGTGGCCGCCGCACAGGCCATGTTCTACGCCCAGCCGGGCCTGTACCGGGGCGTGTCCGGGATGGTGCTGTACCTCGGCCGCACCGCCGCCGCGACCGCCGGCACCACGACCGCCGGCCCGACCCCCGGCACCGGGCCCGAGGCCCTGCGGCGCCAGCTCGACGCGCTGGCCTGGCACGCCATGTCCTACCGCGGCCACCTCGCCTTCCCCGGCGAGCAGATGATGCGCCTGTCGATGGACCTCTCCACCGGAACGGCCGGATGCCTGCTGGCCGTCGCCTCCGTCCACGGCGACCGGCCCGCCGCCCTGCCGTTCCTCCCACCGCTGCCGCCCACCGGCCGGCGGCCCCTGACTCGGCCCCACCCGGGGTCGTGATGAAAGAGCAGCACCCGTTGCCGTACGAAGGGAAGATGTCATGAACCTGTTCGACCTGCAGTCGATGGAGACCCCCAAGGAAGAGGCCATGGGGGACGTCGAGACCGGCAGCCGCGCGAGCCTGCTGCTCTGCGGCGACAGCAGCCTCAGCGTCACGACCTGTAACTGACGCCCGGGCCGACCGCCGCGGCGACGCGGTGAGCGACGCCGCTCGGCACCGGTGCCCCGGGTTTTCACCCGGGGCACCGGTGCCCGCGCGCACGGACACCTCCGCCACGCGCCCCGCCGCGTGCGCGACCGGTGTCCCGGCAGGGGGACGGAGCGGAAGGGGTGCGTGGGGTGGTGGTGACGACCGGGCCAGGGGCACGGCAGGCGCCGACGGCGGACGACGGGGCCGACGGCGGCGGGCCGGGCCGTGTGCCCGAACTGCTGGTACTGCTCTCCTCGGCCGGGGCGGCGGTGGCGGCGGTGGCCCAGCCCTTCGTACTCGGCCGCACCCTCGATCTCCTGCTGCGCGACGGTGACGCGGGACGGTGGACGGCACTCAGCGCCGCACTGCTCGTCGGCGAGGTGCTGCTGGACAGCCTCACCTCGCTGTTCACCGTCCGCTGCAACGCCGGCTGGACGGCCGCCATCCGTTCACGCGCCTTCGCCGGGCTGCTGGGCGCCGTACCGGACCGCGCGCGAAGCCACACCCCGGGGGACGTCGGCACCCGCCTGACCCTCAACGCCACCGACGCGGGCGGCGCCCCGGCGGCCCGCGCGGCACTGGCGGCCTCGCTGGTCACACCGGTGGGCGCGCTCGCCGCGCTGGCCGTCGTCGACGTATGGGTGGCGGCGTGCGTGCTGGCCGGGCTGCCCGCCCTGGCGCTGGTACTGCGGGCGTTCGCCCGCGACACCGGTGCGTCGGTGGCCGCCTACCAGCGCGCCCAGTCACAGATCGCGTCCCGGCTGCTGGAGGCTCTGGAGGGCACGGCGACGATCGCCGCCGCGGGGACCGGCGCCCGGGAACGCGAGCGGGTGCTCGCGCCGTTGGGGGAACTCGCGGCCCTGGGCCGGCGCATGTGGGCACTGCACGGACGGGCGCTGGGCAGGAGCGGCGTCCTGGTGCCGCTGCTGGTCCTGGCCGCCACGGCCGTCGGGGGCCTGCGCCTCGCGTCGGGCGCCCTGAGCGTGGGCGGCCTGCTCGCCGCCTGCCGGTACGCACAGCTGACGGCCGGCGTCGGCGGTGCCGCGTCCCTGCTGGGCGCGGTCGTACGGGGCCGCCGGGCGCGGGACCGGACCCTGGAACTGGAACGGCTGCCCGCGCTGGCCCACGGGACGTGCGCCCTGCCGCCGGAGGGCCGGGGCGCTCTCGAACTGCGCGGGGTGCGCGTGGTGCGCGACGGCAGACAGGTGCTGCGCGCCGACGACGTGCGGATACCGGGCGGCACCACCGCCGCGGTGGTCGGCCGCGGCGGAGCGGGGAAGTCCGTGCTGGCGGCCGTGGCGGGGCGGCTGATCGACCCCGACGAGGGACAGGTGCTGCTGGACGGCGTCCGCCTCGACCGGCTGAGCCGCGAGGCGCTGCGCACCGAGGTCTCCTACGCCTTCGAACGTCCGGTGCTGGGAGAGGGGACGGTCGCCGAAGCGGTCGCCGCCGGGCCACGCACCGTCTCCCCCGAGCAGGTACGGCAGGCCGCCCGGGCCGCCGGCGCCGACGGCTTCGTACGCCGGCTGCCGCACGGTTACGACACCCCGCTGCCCGCTGCGCCGCTGTCGGGCGGCGAGCACCAACGCCTCGGGCTGGCACGGGCGTTCGCGCACGCCGGGCGGCTCCTGATCATGGACGACGCGACGTCCAGCCTGGACACCGCCACGGAGCACGAGGTGGACCGTGCGCTGCGCCGGTCGCCGCGGCCCGGGACCCGGCTGGTCGTCGCGCACCGCCCGTCGGTCGCCGGCCGGGCGGACCTGGTGATCTGGCTGGAGGACGGGAGGGTGCGGGCGGTCGCGTCGCACCGCGACCTGTGGCACGAGGCCGACTACCGGGCGGTCTTCGGCCTCGGCGGCACCGGCCGCGTCGACGGCACCGGCGGCACCGAGGGAAACAGCGGCAGCTCCGCTGGTTCCGGCGGCAACGGCGGCAGCGACGTCACCGGCGGCGAGGCCCCCGCGCCCGCCGCGGGGTCCGCGCGACTGCCCGACCCCGAAGAGGCGCGGCCGTGAGCCGCTCCGGCGACGGCCTCGCCCACCGCGCGGGAGGCGGGTCCGGCGCCCTGCGCCGGATCGCGCCGCCGGCCCGTCGTTTCCTCGCCCGCCGCCGAGGGGTCCTCGTGCGGCTCGCGCTCTGGTCACTGGCGGAGGCGGGGCAGGCCTTCCTGGTGGGCTACGGCGTCGCCCACTCCGTCGACCAGGGGTTCCTCGCCGGTGACACCCGCAAGGGGCTGCTGTGGCTCGCGGTCGCCCTGGTCGCGGTGCTGTGCGGCGCCCCGGTGATCCGAGGTGTCTTCGCCGAGTTGGCCGGACTCACGGAGCCGCTGCGCGACGGTCTGGTCAGGCGTGCCGTCGACCGGGCCATGGACCGGTCCCCGGACGCGCCCGGCGGGGCCGACCGGGCGGCCGTCTCCCGGCTGACGAACCAGGTCGAGATCGCCCGGGACAGCTTCGCCGGCCTGGTCCTGACCCTGCGTTCGTTCCTCTTCACCGCCGCCGGAGCGCTCCTCGGGCTGCTGGCCCTGCACCCGGCCCTGGTCGTGGTGGTCCTGCCGCCGCTGATCTGCGGCCTGGCCCTGTTCCTGGCCACGCTGCGGCCCATGGCGGCGGCTCAACGGCGTGCCCTGGCGGCCGACGAGGCGCTGGGCGACCACGCGGCCCGCGCCCGGGCGGCGCTGCGCGATCTGACGGCCTGCGGGACCGGACCCGGGACGGCGCGGCGCGCCGCGGACCTGGTCGCCGATGCCGCCGCCGCGTCCCGTGTCCTGGCCGGCTGGACGGCGGTGCGCACGGCGGCGCTCGGCACCGCGGGTCATCTGCCCGTCCTGGCGCTGCTGGTGGCGGTGCCGTGGCTGCGCGGCCGCGGGGTGACGGCGGGCGCGCTGCTGGGCGCGTTCACCTATCTCGTCCAGTCGCTGCTGCCCGCCCTGCACACCCTGATGACCGCGCTCGGCGCGGCGGGTTCCCGGCTGCTGGTCGTCCTGGACCGGATCGCCGGTCCCGCGCCGTCGGCGGCGGCCGCGGACCGCACGCGACCGAGACCGGCACACCCGGCGGTGCCGCCCGCGGCCGCCGCCGGTGCCGCCCCGGCCCCCAGCGGCCACGGCCGTCGGGCGCGCTCACGGCCCCCCGCGGGCGGCGGGCCGGCCGCGGCGGTGGAACTGCGGTCCGTGACCCTGTCCTACGGCGTCCGCGCCGAGCCGGTCCTCGACTCGCTGGACCTGCGCGTCGCGCAAGGTGAGCACCTCGCCGTCGTCGGACCGAGCGGCATCGGCAAGTCGACGCTCACCCGCCTGGTCGCGGGGACGCTCGCGCCCAGCGGCGGTGAGGTGCGGGTGGCCGGACACCGGGTGACCGGGCGTGCCGCGCCCGAACTCGCCGCACTGCGCACGCTGGTGCCCCAGGAGGCGTACGTCTTCTCCGGCACCGTGGGCGACAACCTCGCGTATCTGCGTCCGGACGCGGACCGGACGGATCTCGACGCGGCCGTCCGGGCCCTCGGCCTGCGGTCGCTGGTCGATCGTCTGGGCGGGCTCGACGGCGCCGTGCGGCCCGGCGAACTCTCCCCGGGCGAACGGCAGTCGGTCGCGCTGGCGCGCGCGTACCTGTCGCCCGCGCCCCTGTTGCTGCTCGACGAGGCCACCTGCCATCTGGACCCCGCGTCCGAGGCCCGGGCGGAGGAGGCCCTCGCGCGGCGGCCGGGGACGCTGCTGGTGGTGGCGCACCGGCTGTCGTCGGCCGTCCGCGCCGATCGGGTGCTGGTGCTGGACGGCGTGGCGGCGGTGTGCGGCAGGCACGAGGAGGTGCTGGCTCGTTCGGCGCTCTACCGCGACCTGACGGGCCACTGGAACGGCGGCGCCGACCGGGAGGCCTGACCGCGGGACGCCGGGGGCGCGGGGAGGGCACCACGTGGCCCCTCAGGTCCAGCCGGCGTCCTGGACTATGCGGATCGCGTCGACCCGGTTGCGGGCACCGACCTTGCGTATCGCCGTCGCCATGTAGTTGCGGACGGTCCCCCTGGACAGGTGCAGACGGGCCGCTATGTCGGCCATCGGCGTCCCCTCGGCCGCCAGGGACAGCACGCTCAGCTCACGGGCGGTCAGGGGCATGACCGCGCCTTCGAGCAGGGCCACGGTGAGGGCCGCGTCGAGGAAGCGCTCCCCCTTGGCGACCGTGTGCACCGCCGTGATCAACCGCTGGGCCGGGGCGTTCTTGTCGACCAGACCGAGCGCGCCGGCGTCGAACGCCCTGCGCAGGACGCCCGGACGCCGGGGTGTCGTCAGGACGACCAGCAGGTCCCCCTGCCGCACCCGGAACGGCGCGTCGTGCGACTCCCCCGGCCCCTGGAGGCACTCGCCGTCCACGACGCACACGTCCGTCGGCAGCATCTCGTCGTCCCTGACGTCGGCGTGGGGGGACATGGCCGAGACCTCCAACGTGTCGTCGGATCTCAGCAGTTCCACCAACGCCGAGCGCAGTAATTCCTCGTCGTGCACCACGCGGATACGGACCATCTCCCCCACCCTCTGTCAGCGGCTCTTTCGCAGAACGGCCGGCCGCGCCGCTCACGCACCAGGGCCATGTGCCCTGATCCGTCGCGGGGGAACACCGCACAAAAGCCGAGTGGGGGCGCACAGGATGCAATCCGCCGCTTCCGGCGCACGGAAGGGAGCGCGAAGCCGCTGCGCGCGCGGGCGAAAACGGCGCAGACACGCTCCGGCCGCCGACGGGGACCGGCGCCCGGAGGTCCGGGCGCCGGGCCGTCGCGCCCCGTCGCCGTCCCCCCCGCTCCCTGGCCACGGCGGCGGACCGCACCGCGGACCGGCCGTGCCCCGCCGGACGAGAGGCAAGGGACAGCGGTGCGCCACCGCCCGGAGCCCGGCCGGAAACAGTCCTCTTCCAATCTGACGCGAAACCCTCGGCGCCACCGGACGGGCTCCCCCGCCGGACGGTTCCCCGCCGGACGCTGCCGCGCGGGGTGAGTCCTCGAAGAGGCGCGTCGCGGGCCGGCGGCTCGCATGACGGATGCCACCCGGCGCGGGACGACGGGTGGATCGCGGCGTCCGGCGCCGGCCGGGCAGGGTAAGGCAGGGCAGGGCAAGGCAAGGCAGGGCCGTTAACCGGTTGCCTGTGGGCGACGGTGGCGGATGCAATGTCCGGCATGGTCACCCAGGGGCGCCCGTCGCGGCGCGATGAGACGAACGCGTACCGCCGGGCTCTGCCACTCGGCGGCCCAGGCCCGCGACCGGACCGTCACCCGGGAGACGCCGCCGCATGAACACGCTGCCCTCGTCACCGGGAGCGGAGCGGACCGGCGGACCCGCCGTCCGGATCGGCGCTCTCGTTCCGCTGACCCGGCCCGGCTGGGTGGAGGCGGGCCACCACCTGCTCGCCGGAGTCGAGTTGGCCGTTCGCGACGTCAATGAGGCCGGCGGAATCACCGGACGCCCACTCGAGCTGGTCGTCCGGGACACCGCGGCCGATCCGCGCAGGGCCGCGGCGGCCGTGGACGAGCTGGCCCGCCTCGGTGCGGCCGCCGTGGCGGGGGAATACCACAGCGTCGCCGCTCGTGCCGCCGCCGCCCGGGCCGACGCTCTCGGCCTGCCGTTCCTCTGCTCGTCGGCGGTTCTCGACGCGCTCACCGAACAGCCGACGGAGTGGGTCGCGCGCCTCGCCCCCGCCCAGTCCCACGGCTGGCGGGTCTACGCGGACTTCCTCCTCGGCGCCGGCCACCGTCGCATCGCCGTGGCGACACAGCCGAGCGTCTACTGGACCTCCGGAACCCGCATCCTGCGGGACCGCCTCGCGCCGCGCGGCGGCACCGTCGTCGAACTCGACGTGAGCGCGCTCGACCCCGCGGCCCTGTGCGACGAGGTCGCCGGCCGTCGCGCGACCGCCCTGCTCCTCCTGACCGGCCACCCGGAGCCGGCGGTGTCGATCGTCCGGTCCGTCCGCCGCGACCCGCGCCTCGCCGCGATCATGATCGGTGCTCCGGCCGGACAACCGGAGTTCGCCGGATGGGCGGCGTCGCTGGGCGTCGACGGCGCCGCCGTCCCCTTCCTGCGCTATCTGCCCGAGCGCCTCACCCCGCTCGGGACGCGAGTGGGGACGCTCCTGCGCGAGCGGCTGGCCGAGGCGCCCTCCTTCGTCGCCTTCGAGGGCTACGACACGGTCGTCGTCCTCGCCGATGTGCTGCGTTCCCACGGCGTGGACCGGGCGCGCACGGCCGGATCCTGGCCGCGCGTGGCGGTCGAGGGCACCCGCGGCCGGATCCGCTTCTCCCGCGCACCGGGCATCGGCGTCTGGCAGTGGACCTGGCCGCCGCTCCAGGTCGTCGACCGGGATCCCGCGGCACCCGACCGCTTCCGGATCCTCCACAGCGGCTGAGGGAGCACGGGGGTCCCCCGGACGGGCCCTCGGCCCGTCCGGAGGGCTCAGACCGGGCCCAGGTCGGCCTGGAACAGGTGGTGGTCCGAGTACGGGGTGGGTCGCACGCGGTGCGCGAGCGGGGCGATGCCGCGCAGGAAGACGTAGTCGAACTTGCTGTGCCAGTCGGTGGTCGGCTCGCAGGTGCCGGCGGCCGAGGGACGGCACCGGGGGTCCGCGTCCGCGGCCAGTGCCCACATCCGGCCGAGTTCGGGAGCGTCCGGCACCGCGTTGAAGTCGCCGAGGACGATCGCCCGGTCGTGACGGGCGACCTCCGCGGCGAGCACCGCGGCCTGCTCCGCCCGGACCGCTTCCTGGCGTCGTTCGGCGAGGTGGGTGTTGAAGACGCGGACGGACCGGCCGCCGACCGTGGTGGTGACCGCCATGTACCCGCGGTCCTCGGATCCGCCGTCGGGGTACTCCACGTCGACGCGGTCGGTCATCGGGGCAGCCGAGAGCACTGCCTGACCGTAGGCTCCGGGGCTCCAGGGCATTCCGCCGCAGCGGCCCCAGTTCCGCAGGACCGTCCCGTACGCGACGTGGTAGACCAGCCCGTAGAGGTTCTCCAGGTGGTCCCGGATCTTCTCGACGTCACGCACACACGCTTCCTGCAGCCCGATGACCTGGGGCGCGTACGTGGCGATCTGCGCCGCCCGGTCGGCGTCGCCCGTGTCGCAGGGGTTGCAGAGGTTCCACGTCATGACACGGTTCGGCACGACGCCCCTGACGGTGTCGGCGGGCAGTGATCTGGCGGAGAGGTCGTCGCCCGGCGCACCGCGGCCGACGAGCGCCACGCAGACCAGCGCCAGGATCGCGGCACCCGCGAGCAACGGCTTGCGGCTTCCGGACACCCTCGCCTCCTCGGTGTGGGGCACGCGCGGCAACAGACGGCCCCGGCAACGAGGTTACGGGACGGGGAACGGTGCCATCGGAGCGGGCCTTCCCCCGATCTCGGCGGGGAAAGGCCCGAGCGTGCACCGGCCGTCGTGCTCCGTGCCCGGTGCGGGCGGCCGTCAGGCCCCAGGCATGGTGCAGGCGGCACGCATGGTGCGGGCGGCACGCATGGTGCGGGCGGCCGTCAGACCCGCTCCTGGCCGGGCGCCGGACGCGGTTCACTCGCCGTCCGGTGACGTCGTGCGGACCGTCCGCCGGGTGATCGCCCGCGCCTCCTGCGTGGCGGCCCAGGAGGCGAGCAGGCGCAGGCCCTCGTCGGAGGGGGAGCCGGGCTCGGCGGTGTAGATGGTGAGGGTGAGGCCGGGTTCGGCGGCCATTTCCAGGCCCTCGTAGGCGAGGATGAGCTCACCGACGGCCGTGTGGTGGAAGCGTTTGGTGCCGGTGCCGTGGTGGCGGACGTTGTGGGCGCCCCAGCGGGTGCGGAACTCGTCGCTGCGGGTGGACAGTTCACCGACCAGGTCGTGCAGGTCCCTGTCGTGGGGATTGCGGCCGGCCTCCGTGCGCAGGATGGCGACGGCGATGTCGGCGGCCTGGTCCCACTCGGGGTAGAAGCGGCGGGAGGCGGGGTCGAGGAAGTTGAACCGGGCGAGGTTCGCCTGGTTGCCGGCCGTGGCGTGGACATCGCTGTAGAGGGCGCGGGCGAGCGGGTTGGCGGCGAGCAGGTCCATGCGGCCGTTGCGGACGAAGGCGGGACCGGTGGTGACGGCGTCCAGGGTCCACTGCAGGCTGCGGTGCGGGGTCCACTGCCGGGCGCTCCGGCGCCGGGGCCGGGCCAGCGCGTCGGAACCGTCGGCGGCCTGCGCCAGACGGAGGAGGTGGGCGCGTTCGGCGTCGTCGAGCATGAGGGCGCGGGCGACGGCTTCGAGGACCGCCGGGGAGGCTCCGGCGAGGTTGCCGCGTTCGAGCTTGGCGTAGTACTCCACGCTCAGGTCGGCGAGCGCGGCGACCTCGCTCCTGCGCAGGCCGGGGACGCGCCGGCGGCTGCCGGAGGGCAGGCCCGCCCGCTCGGGGGTGATCTTGGCTCGCCGCGAGGTGAGGAACTCGCGGACCTCTGCTCGGTTGTCCACGACATCGACGGTACGTCCCGCGCCCGGGCGGAGGGAGGTACTGCCGGTACACCCCTCGACGGTGACTGGCTGAGCGCACCGGGAGCGGGTTACCTGGATGACATGGTGCTTCCCGACCGGCCGTGAAGGCGGGCCGGCGGGCGGCCCGCACCCGGCCACGGGCGACGACGGTTCGCCGCCCGCGGCCGGTCCGTCCCCGTATGCGGCGACGGCCGGTGCACCCCCGTACCGCACGCCTCGGCACGCAAAGGAAACCCCCTCATGCACGGCGCAGTGATCCACGCCCCCCGTGACGTCCGCTTCGAGACCCTGGACGACCCGAAGATCCTCCACCCCACCGACGCGATCATCCGCACGGCCGTCACCTGTGTGTGCGGCTCCGACCTGTGGCCCTACCGGGGCGCCGAGCCGATCGGGGACCCCCACCCGATGGGGCACGAGTACGTCGGCTTCGTCGAGGAGGTCGGAGCCGACGTCACCTCCGTCCGGCCCGGCCAGTTCGTCGTCGGTTCGTTCGCCACGTCGGACAACACCTGCGCGAACTGCCGCAACGGCTTCCCGTCGAACTGCCTGCACCGCGAGTTCATGAGCACCTGCCAGGCCGACCACGTACGCATCCCCAACGCCCAGGGCACCCTGGTCGCCACCGACGAGGTGCCGGACGAGGAGTTCTGGCCCGGCCTGCTGGCCGTCTCCGACGTCATGGGCACCGGCTGGTGGGCCGCCGACGCCGCCGAGGTGAGGCCCGGCTCCACCGCCGTGGTGGTCGGCGACGGCGCGGTCGGCCTGTGCGCGGTGATCGCCGCCAAGGAGAGGGGCGCGGAGCGGATCATCGCGATGAGCCGCCACGAGTCCCGCCAGAAGCTCGCCCGGGAGTTCGGCGCCACCGACATCGTCACCGAGCGCGGCGACGAGGGCGTCGCCCGGATCAAGGAGATGACCGGCGGCATCGGCGCCGACTCGGTGCTGGAGTGCGTCGGCACCGCCGAGGCCATGCGGCAGGCCCTGCACTCCGCCCGGCCGGGCGGCAACGTCGGCTTCGTCGGCGTCCCGCACGAGGTCGCCGTCGACGGGCAGGAGCTGTTCTTCTCCCACGTCGGACTGCGCGGCGGACCCGCCCCCGTACGCCGCTACCTGCCCGACCTGATCGACCGCGTCCTGACCGGCCGTATCGATCCGGGCAAGGTCTTCGACCTCACCCTGCCCCTGGACCAGGTCGCCGAGGGCTACCGGGCGATGGACGAGCGCCGGGCCGTCAAGGTCCTCCTCAAGCCCTGATCCACGCCTCACGTCCTGCCGCCGGGGCGGGCCACCGGCCGGCCCCCGTTGAGCCACCCGTCCGCGACGCACCGGCCTCGTCCGGAGAGAGCGCCGCGAACCGCACCCACGAGTCACCCGGAAGGCCGCGACGGCGCCGACGAAGGCGCCCGGACCGTCCACCGGCCCCGCGGGCGCGGCGCCGGCTCCGCAGCCGGCATCACCTCGTCCGTCGAGGGCGGCCTCGTCGGCCGCCGACCACCCGCAAGCAGCACCGAGAGGCACCCCATGGAATTCGTCAAGCCCCCGTCCACCAGCAAGGCACCGGCCGACTGGTTCACCGGAGACGTGTGGTGGGACGTCATCGTCGCCGGCCAAGAACCGTCCCGGATGCGGGCGAACCTCGTCCGCTTCGCCCCCGGCGCCCGCACCCACTGGCACTCCCACGCCGTGGGCCAGACGCTCCACGTGGTCTCCGGCGTCGCGCTGATCGGTGTCCGCGACGGCACCGTCCTCGAGGCCCACCCCGGTGAGACCGTCGGCTGTCCGCCCGGCGAAGAGCACTGGCACGGCGCCGCCCCCGACCGTTTCATGGAACACCTCGCCCTGTGGGAAGGCACCGGCGACGACACCCCGGAGACCGTATGGGCCGAAGCCGTCGCCGACGAACAGTACGGCGGCACCCGCTTCCGCAGCCGGTAGCCGCCGACCGGCCGTCGACGCCCCTCCCCGCGAACGCGCCGACCGGCGGCGGGCGCCCTCCGCGCCGCGCCCTGTGCCCGCGCCGGCGAACCGCTCGCGCACCTGCCGGGAACCGGAGCCGGTGCCGTGGCGCCGGGCGCCGCCGGCCGTCAGGCTGGTGTCAGGGACGACCGTGGCGCGGGACCACCGGAAGTCGGCCGGGCCCGGCCCGGACGGCGGCGGGCGCTCGTAGGGGTGTCGGCGGTGTCACGACGACAGGCCCGCCTCCACGGCCCGGACGGCCCTGGCCGCCGCGGCGGGCGGGGCCGAGGACGGGGAGGTGGTCGTCGTCCCCGCGACGGGGCGAGCACCCGCCCGGCACGCTTCCGAGTGCCCAGGAGCCCAGGAGCCCACGATGGAGACATCCACCAGCACGTGCGCCACAGCCGGACGGTGTCCGCCGGACTGTTCCGCGGCCCCGCGGGTCCCGCTCCGCGGGCGGGGCTGATGAACGTCGGGGCGGACCTCACGGGGCCCGGCGCCGGGACCGATCCGTCAGCCGGTCCGGGCGGGGCGCCGACCGTTCAGGAGTTGCGTGCCGGGGACGTCTTCACCACGTTGGACACCTCGCCACGGGGGCTGTCGGCGGCCGAGGCACGCACCCGACTGGAGCGGTACGGCGCCAACGAGCTGCCCCGCTCGGGCCGCACCCGGGTGTGGCGGCAGCTGGCGGCACAGTTCACGGACCTGTTCGCGATCGTGCTGCTCGTCGCGTCCGGGATCACCTTCGTCGCGTACGGGCTGGAGCAGCCCCGTGACCTGGGCACCCTGCAGCTGGCCTTCGCCATCCTGGGCGTGGTGGTGCTCAACGCCGTCATCGGTTTCGCCCAGGAGTACTCGGCGGAACGTACGGCGGAGTCGCTGCAGGCGATGGTGCCGCACGCCTGCCGGGCGCTGCGCGACGGTGAGCGGCTGGAGCTGCCGGTGCGCGAGCTGGTGCCGGGGGACGTGGTGTGGGTGGAGGCCGGGGACGCGGTGTCGGCCGACTGCCGGATCGTCGAGGCGCACGAACTGTCCGTGAACAACGCCCCGCTGACCGGGGAGAGCAACGCGGTCGGCCGTACGGCCGAACCGGTGTCGGCCGGACCGCCGCTGGAGGCCCGCAACTGCCTGTTCATGGGGACGGAGGCGGTCGCCGGATCGGGCAGGGCCGTCGTCTTCGCCACCGGCACGGGAACGGAGTTCGGGAAGATCTACCGCCTGGCCGCGGCGGCACCGCGGCAGAAGACGCCGCTGCAGCGGCAGGTCGCCTTGATGGCCCGCCGGGTGGCGGGGGCCGCCCTGGCGATCGGCGCCCTGCTGTTCGCCGTCCGGCTGCCCACCGGCGAGTCCGTGGTGTCCTCGTTCGTCTTCGCGCTCGGTGTCATGGTCGCGCTGGTTCCCGAAGGGCTGCCCGCGACGCTCTCGGTGTCGCTGGCGATCGGCGTGCGGCGCATGGCGCGGCGGCACGCGCTGGTCAAGCGGCTGCTCGCGGTGGAGGCGCTCGGCTCGACGACCGTCATCTGCACCGACAAGACCGGCACGCTCACGCAGGCGGAGATGACCGTCGCGAAGGTGTGGGCCGACGGCTCGCTGCACTCGGTGTCGGGGGTGGGCTACGCGCCCGTCGGCGAGGTGGACGATCCGGCGCCCGTGCGGGAACTGCTGCGCGTGGCGGGGCTGTGCTGCAACGCCCGGCTGGTCCCGCCGGCGGATCTGCGGCACTGGAGGGTGCTCGGCGACACCACCGAGGGAGCGCTGCTGGTCGCGGCGGCCAAGGCCGGGGTCGACCTGGACGCGGCGGAGGCGGCCACGCCACGCGTGACGGAGTTCCCCTTCGACTCCGAGCGCAAGCTGATGACGACGGTGCACCGCAGCGGTGCGGGTCACCACGCGTACGTCAAGGGAGCTCCCGCGGAGCTGCTGGCCCGCTGCACCGCCGTCGAGTGGAAGGGCGAGCGCCGGCCGCTGAACGAGGAGACGCGCGCCGCCGTCGTCGCCGCGGGTGACGACCTCGCGTCCCAGGGACTGCGGGTGCTGGCGGCGGCACGGCGCGAGGTGGCCGGCCCCCGCCCCGCGCGGGAGGAGGCGGAGTCCGGGCTGACGCTGCTCGGTCTGGTCGGCATGCTGGACCCGCCGCGGCCCGAGGTCACGGACGCGGTCGGGGCCTGCCGCCGGGCCGGTATCCGCATCGTCATGGTCACCGGCGACCATCCGCTGACCGCCGAGGCGGTGGCCCGTCGGGTGGGCATCGTGCTCGGGCCGGATCCCGTGGTGGTGACCGGTGCCCGGCTCGACACCCTCGGCGAGGACGCGCTGGACGCGCTGCTGGCCGAGCCGTCGGAGCTGCTGCTGTGCCGGGTCAGCCCGGAGCACAAGATGCGGGTGGTCACCGCCTTCCAGCGGCGGGGTGAGGTGGTGGCGGTCACCGGGGACGGCGCGAACGACGCGCCGGCCCTGAAGCACGGCGACATCGGGGTGGCGATGGGCGCCTCGGGCACGGACGTGGCCCGGGAGGCGGCCTCGATGGTGCTGCTGGACGACTCGTTCGCCTCCATCGCCACGGCGGTGCGGCTGGGCAGGACGGTTTACCAGAACATCCGCAAGTTCTTCGTGTACCTCTTCAGCCACAACATCAGCGAGCTGGTCCCGATCCTGGCCGCGACGTTGGCCGGGTTCCCGCTGGTGCCCATCAGCGCGGTGCAGATCCTGGCGATCGACCTGGGTTCGGACGTGCTTCCGGCCCTCGCGCTGGGCGCGGAACCGCCGGAGCCGGACGTGATGGACCGCCCCCCGCGCTCCCGGCGCGAGCCGCTGTTCTCGGCGGCGGTGGTGGGACGGATCCTGTTCCTCGGCGGCATCCAGGCTCTCGGCGTGTGCGCCGTGTTCTTCTGGCACATCCACTCCGCGGGCATCCCGTTCGACGAGTTCACCAAGGACGATCCGGTCTACCGGGAGGCGATCACCATGGTCCAGGCCGGGATCGTGGTCGGCCAGTTCTTCAACGCGCAGGCGGTGCGCACCGACCGCGAGAGCGTCCTGAAGGCCGGACTGCTGTCGAACCCCGCGCTGCTGGGCGCCGGCGTCGTCGGCATCGCCTTCATGGCCGCGATCAGCTACGTCCCCCTGCTGCAGGCGGTCTTCAACACCGCGCCGCTGGCCGCCGGGGACTGGGCGGTCCTGGCCGGACTGGGAGTGCTGCCGCTGCTGGCGGACGAGGCCCGCAAGGGGTGGCTCCGCCACCACCGTGTCCCCCGGAAAGAAACCCGGAAAGAGGTGGACCGATGAGAGTGATCATCGTGGGCTGTGGACGAGTCGGTTCCACGCTGGCGGTCCAGCTCGCCGCCGAGGGGCACGACGTGCACGTCGTCGACCGGTGCCCCAAGGCGGCCCGGCGACTGCCCGACAGCTCCCGCATCCGCTTCCACGAAGGCAACGGCTACAGCCGGGCCGTGCTGGAGGCGGCCGGCGTCGAGCACGCCGACGCCTTCGTGGCCGTGACCCCCGGGGACAGCAGCAACATCGTCAGCGCGCGGACCGCGAAGGAGACGTACCGGGTGCCGAACGTCCTCGCCCGCGTCTACGACTCCCGCCGCGCGGACATCTACCGCGAGCTCGGCATCCCCACCATCGCCGACGTCCGCTGGACCGTGCACCGGATCCACCGGATGCTGCTGCACCGCCACCTCTCCCCCGACATCAGCTTCGGCAACGGCGAGACCGTGCTCCACCGCTCCGAACTGCCGGCCTATCTGACCGGACGGCGGCTGGCCGAGTTCGACGTCGACGGCGAGATCCGCGTCGTCGAGGTCACCCGTGGCGGTCACTCCCTGGTCCCCTCGCACAGCACCACCGCGCGCCCGGGTGATCTGGTCACCTTCGCCGTCGCCACCACCTCGCTGGGCAGGCTGCGCGGCTTCCTGGACAAGGAGCTGGGGACATGAACGTGATCATCGCCGGGGCCGGACGGCTCGGGACCCAGATCGCGCAGGTGCTCGCCGCCGCCCACAACGAGGTGACGCTGATCGACTCCGACGACGACCGCGTCGCCGAGCTGGAGGGCCGTCTCCCGCTCCGTCTGGTCGCCGGGGACGCCTGCGACCCCGCCCTCCTGGAACACGCGGGTGCCCTCACCGCCGACCTCGTCGTCGCCACCACCGGTGACGACGAGGACAACCTGGTCATCAGCCTGCTCGCCAAGCGCCGGTTCGCCGTGGACCGGGTCGCCGCGCGCGTCAACGACGCCGACAACACCTGGCTGTTCGACCGGCGCTGGGGGGTCGACGTCGTCATGCCCGCCGCGACCCCGCTGATCTCCCTGATCGAGGAGGCCACCGGCGCCACGGACACCGTGGCCCTCCTGCGGCTGAGCAAGGCGGGCGTCGACGTCATCGAGACCGCGATCACGCCGCGGTCCCGCACCGCGGGCCGCACCCTCGCCGAGGTGCCGCTGCCCGACGGCACGGTGATCGCCACCATCATCCGCGACGGCCGGCCCACCGTCCCCACCCCGGCCTTCACCCTCCGGGCCGGCGACGAACTCCTCCTGGTCTCCCACACCGCCACCGAGCAGGAGATCCACGCCGCGTTCCAGTGACGGCCGTGGGCCCTCGCGCGGAGCCGGCACCGGCGGGGCGGGGCGGGGCGGGACACGGCAGGCGCGGGGGTGTCGCGAGCGGCGGCCGCGCGGGCCGACAGACCCCGGGGCGGGGCCGGACTGCCCTCGCGGCGTCGCGCCGGAGCGGCCAGGCTTGTCATGAGCCCAATCCGGCGACTCATCGACACGCCGGAGCGAAGGAGCTGATCGCCATGACACAGCCGGCCGGATTCCCGGACCGCCCGGTCCGGGTGAACGCGCGTGTCGACGCGCCGCTGTCGCGATGGCTGTGGCTCGTGAAGTGGATCCTCGCCGTTCCGCACTACGTGGTGCTCTTCTTCCTCTGGATCGCCTTCTTCGTGGTGACGGTGATCGCGTTCTTCGCCATCCTGTTCACCGAGCGCTACCCCCGCGCCCTGTTCGACTTCAACCTGGGGGTGCTGCGCTGGAACTGGCGGGTGGCCTTCTACGCGTACGACGCGCTGGGCACCGACCGGTACCCGCCGTTCAGCCTGGGCGAGGAACCGGACTACCCGGCCCGGCTGGACATCGCCTACCCCGAGCGGCTGTCCCGCGGCCTGGTGCTGGTCAAGTGGTGGCTGCTCGCCGTCCCGCACTACCTGGTCATCGGATTCTTCGTCGGCGGCGCGCACCTCGGCTGGTGGTCGAGCGGGCTGATCGGCTTGCTGACGCTCGTCGCGGCCGTGATCCTGGCCTTCACCGAGAAGTATCCGAAGGACCTGTTCGACCTGATCATCGGCCTCAACCGGTGGGTGCTGCGCGTCTCCGCCTACGCCGCGCTGATGACGGACGCGTACCCGCCGTTCCGCCTGGACATGGGCGGCCCGGAAACGCCGGCCGCCGAAGAGCGGGCCTGACCGCCGCGCCGAGGGGTGCGTCCTTTCCCGCGGTGCCGCCCGCACGGCCGCTCATCCCTGCCCGGACCGCAGTTCGCGGACCCGGGCGCGGAACACGCGCCAGCGCCTCTCGTTGCCGTGCACGAGCATCGCCGACTCCGCCATCAGATCGGCCGCCCGGTCGAACAGTTCGGAGGCCGCGTACAGGTAGCGGGGGGCATCGCGTTCCCCCGCCAGGTCGGCCCTGAGCGCCGCCGGGGAGAAGTCGACCCGGGCCAGCAGGTCGAGGGCGCGGCGCAGCAGCCGCGCGACCAGGGTCTGCAGTCCCGCCGACTGCCAGTCGTCGGCGATGATCCGGTGCCGCTCCCCCAGCAGGTCGGCCAGCGCCGGGTAGGCGGCCAGGCTCCCCGCGATCTCCCAGGCCTGCTCCATCGCCCGGGCCGGCCAGGCACCGCCCTGCTCGGTGTCGTCGGCGATCGTGCCGACCTCCCTCTTCAGTCTCCGGAGTTCCGCGGGCTCGCCTTCCCCTTCCATGAAGAGGATCCCCGACTCCGCCACGAGCCCGGGGGCGTTCAGGTCCTCGGTGCCGGTGAATCCGATCGTCGACGTCCGCTCACCGGCCTCGGCCTCGCTCCACCGGTCGGCAAGTGACTTCAGCGCGCGAGAGCGCGCCTGGAGCTCCGCGGCCTGCCGCAGTGGCGCCTGTGAGTAGTACTCCTCGTGCTCCCGGTGGAAGCGCGCCAGGTTGTCGATCACGCGCAGCAGTGGGTCCGCAGGGGTACGCCGCGTCTCGTCCTCGGGCATACGGGCAGTCTGTGGCAGCCCTCGCGCACCGGCGCGGGGGCCGCGTCCGTCAGGGCGAGGGCGGCGAGGCCGTTCAGCCCGTCTTCTGCCCGCTCATCCGCTTGCGGGCGCGATAGGCCGCCGCCTTGATCTTGTTGCCGCACGGGTCCATGGCGCACCATTCCCGCCTCGCTCCCCGGGACCGGTCGACGTAGACCTGCGAGCACTCGGGATTGCCGCACTCCTTGAGCAGTGCGGCGTCCGGCCCGCCGAGCACCGCGACGGCGTCCCGGGCGACGGCGGCGAACGCCTGCTCGAGGGTGGCCTCGACATGCCGCCCGGTCGCGCCGAGCTGCGGGACGGGGGTGGGCTTGCGGGCGTACGCGTTCACGAGCGCCAGCGCGTCGCGGTCGTAGGCGGCACCGGCCATCCGCGCCAGGATCAGCCGGTGGACGGCCTCGCGGAGTGCCAGGGCCGCACGCAGATCGGTGGCCTCGCAGGGGATCTCGTGTTCCGCGATCCCGCTCTCGCGGAACCACACGCCGAGGCTTTCGGGCGAGGAGAGGTCCTCACGGGGCTCGGAACGGTGCCGGTAGCGCAGCGTTCCCGCGAAGTCGAGCGCGGGGGTACCTCCGGGGAAAGCGTGCATCATGTCACCATTTTGAACGGTGACGCATCGGGATGCAAGAACCCCCTCCTCCCGAGGCCCGATCAGGGCCGGCTCCTGGTGCGGGCGCGGTGGGAGAGGGCCGTGACCCGGCCGGCGCCCGCGCGGGCCGCCGTACGGCCCAGGCGGCAGGGCCGTACGTCCCCTGGAGGAACGCCGGTCGGCGCGGTGTGATGGAGGAGGACGGAACCGAAGGCGGCGGCCGCGACAGCCGGACGAGGTGTGCCATGGACGACTCCACCAGCCCCACCCCCACCGGGCGGCTGCGCCGCCTGACGGGCGCCGTCCGCCCTCCCCGCTGGGAGCCGGTGCTCCTGGCCGTCACGGCGGTGGCCCTGACGGCCGGTGGCGTCGCCCGGCTCGTCGGCGCCGGCGGTCTCGCGGACCTGTTCTGGGCCCTGGGCACGCTGTCCGCCGTCGTCCCCGCGGTGGGGTGGGTGGTGGCCGCGCTGCGGCACGGGCGTGCCGGCGTCGACCTGATCGCCGTACTCGCCCTGGGCGGCACCCTGGCCGTGGGCGAGTACCTGGCCGGGGCCCTGATCGCGCTGATGCTCGCGACCGGCCGCACCCTCGAAGCCGCCGCCCAGCGGCGCGCCTCCCACGACCTGCGCGCCCTGCTGGAACACGCGCCGCGATCGGCGCACCGGCGGACGGACGCCGGGGTGGACACGGTGCCGCTGGCCGAGGTCGGTGTCGGCGACCTGCTCGTCGTGGGTCCCGGCGAAGTGGTCCCCGTGGACGGCAGGGTGGAGAGCGCCGCCGCCGTCCTCGACGAATCGGTGCTCACCGGTGAGCCCCTCCAGGTCGAACGGCCGCGGGGCGAGACGGTCCGCAGCGGTGTGGTCAACGCGGGCGGTGCCTTCGAACTGCGGGCGACCGCGACCGAGCAGGACAGCACGTACGCGGGCATCGTGCGCCTGGCCCGGCAGGCGGGGGCGGAGTCCGCGCCCGTGGTGCGGCTCGCCGACCGCTACGCGGCCTGGTTCCTCCCCCTGTCCCTGGTGGTGGCGGGGCTCGCCTGGCTGATCAGCGGATCCGCCGTACGGGCGGTCGCGGTGCTGGTGGTCGCCACCCCGTGCCCGCTGCTGCTGGCCGCGCCGGTCGCGATCGTCTCCGGTCTCTCCCGCGCCTCCCGCCTCGGCGTGGTCGTCCGCGACGGCGGCGCCCTGGAGAACCTCGGCCGCGCCCGCACCCTGCTGCTGGACAAGACCGGCACCCTCACCGGCGGCCGCCCCCGGGTGCTGGACGTGACCGCCGCGCCCGGCCGCAAGCCCGCGGAGGTGCTCCGCCTGGCGGCGTCCCTGGACCAGTACTCGCCGCACGTCCTCGCCCACGCCATCGTGGACACGGCCCGGGAGCGCAAGCTGGAACTGTCGGTCCCGGCGGACGTCGACGAGGAACCCGGACGCGGCGCCTCGGGCACGGTGGACGGGCACCGGGTCTCCATCGGCCGTCTCGACGCCTCGGACCTGAAGCCCGCGTGGGCCCGCGCCGTCGACAACCGCGCCCTCCTCGACGGCGCGGCCGTCGCCTGGCTGACCGTCGACGGACAACCGGCCGGCGCCGTCCTGCTGCGCGACCCGGTCCGGCCCGACGCGCCCCGCACCCTGCGCCACCTGCGGGCGGCGGGCATCGAGCGGGTGCTGATGCTCACCGGCGACCGCGCCGAACCCGCCCAGGAGGTCGCCACCGTCCTCGGCCTCGACGACGTGCGCGCCGAGCTCAGCCCGGCCGGCAAGGTCGCCGTCGTGCGCGCCGAACGCGAACGCGCGGTCACCGTGATGGTCGGCGACGGCGTCAACGACGCACCCGCCCTCGCCGCCGCCGACATCGGTGTGGCCATGGGGGCGCGCGGCTCCACCGCCTCCTCCGAGGCGGCCGACATCGTCCTGACCTCCGACCGCGTCGACCGTCTGGCCGACGCCGTCTCCATCGCCGTACGAGCCCGGCGGATCGCCGTGCAGAGCGCGCTGGGCGGCATGCTGATGTCGCTCGCCGCCATGGCCGTGGCCGCGTTCGGCCTTCTCCCGCCCGCCGCCGGCGCGCTGCTCCAGGAGGGCATCGACGTGGCCGTCATCCTCAACGCCCTGCGTGCCCTGCGCGTCGACCGGTCCGCGCGACCGGCCCTGACGCCGACCGCCGAGGCACTCGTCCACCGCTTCGCCGCGGAGCACGACGACCTCCAGGACGTCCTCGAAGCCGTGCGCGACGCCGCCGACCAGCTCTCCGACGGCACCGGCCCCAAGGCGCTCGCGACCGTCGAGGAGACCCACCGGCTGCTCACCGAACGGCTGCTGCCCCACGAGTACGCCGAAGAACACCAGCTCTACCCCGCCCTGGCCCCCGCCCTCGGCGGCCCCGAGGCCACCGCCACCATGAGCCGCGCCCACGCCGAGATCGAACGCCTCTCCCGCCGCATCGCCACCCATCTGCGCCTGGCGCACGCCGACGGCGGCCTCACCCCCGGCCAGCTGGACGACCTGCGCTCCAGCCTGTACGGGCTGAACACCGTCCTGCGCCTGCACTTCACGCAGGAGGAGGAGAACTACTTCTCGCTGGCCCCGTGAGAGCGCGCCCCGGTCCGGGCGGGCGCGTCCGGCCGCCCGGCCCGGCCGGACACCCGCTCTGCGTTCGCGCGACGGCTGAAGGCCCCGACGGGCGTGCGGTCCCGTCCGTCGGGGCTCCGCACGGCGTTCATCGAGCTGTTCGCCTCGCCGGAGGTGGGGACCCACATCGGTGGCGCGCGACCGCGTGACGAGCTGGAGCGTACGGTGCCCGCGGTGCCCGGACGGCGTCCCGGCCCCTTCGTGATCGAACGCGGCGGAGCGACGATCGGCACCGTCGAGCTCAACCGGCGCGCCGCGGAGCGTCGGAGCCACGTCCGTCCGGATGCCGGGGAGGCGGAGTTCGGCTGCCTGCTCCTGCCGGTCGCGTGAGGCCGCTCTTGCCGAACAGGCATACCATGTTGCGTATGACGCAAGACAACGGTGAGCTGGACAGTCTCGTGCGCAGACGCATCCGTGCGCTGCGGCTGGCTCAGGGATGGTCCCTGGAGGACCTGGCCGGTCGCGCCGGACTCAGCCAGTCCACGCTGTCCCGCATCGAGAACGGCGGGCGCCGCCTCGCCCTGGACCAGCTCGTCACCCTCGCCCGCGCCCTGGACACCTCTCTCGACCAGCTCGTCGAGAACGCCGCCGACGACGTGGTCTCCCACCCGACGGTCGACGCGACGCGCGGCCAGATGCGGTGGCCCGTCAAGGCCGAGCCGGGCATGACCGTCGTACGCCGGCGGATGACCGACCCGCCGCCCGACAATCCGTCGCGGATGCGGGCCCACCCCGGCCGCGAATGGCTCGTCGTCCTGTCCGGCACCGCCGTCCTGCTCCTGGGCAACCGGCGCCTGCGTCTCGAGACCAACCAGGCGGCGGAGTTCCCCACGATGCTCCCGCACGCCATCGGCGCGGAGGGCGGACCGTGCGAGATCCTCGGCATCTTCGACCGCGACGCGCGCCGCGGCCACCAACGCGGCGGCGACGCCGACGGGAGGGACCGTCCGGCACCGTGACGGCCCGTCGGCACGACGGTTTGCGCGTTCCGGGCTCCAGCCGGCCATTTTCTTGCGCATTCCGGCACGGAGCGGGTCGCACGCCGATCGTCTGCCTAGCGTGGCCGCATGAATCACCCCACCCCTGACACAGCGCTCCACGGCGCCCACCACGCTCACGGGCACGACACGGGCGACCAGGCGGAGCTCCTCGATCTGGACGCCGAAGTGCTCGCCGAACACACCGCGTCCCTCATCGCCCGGCTCCCCGTCGGGTCCGCCCCTCGCCACATCGTGGACCTGGGCTGCGGCACCGGGGCGGGCACCCTCGCACTGCTGGAGCGCTTCCCGGAGGCCGAGGTGACGGCCGTCGACTCCTCCGCCGTGCACCTGCGCCGGCTGCGGGAGAAGGCGGCCGCCGCCGGAACGGCCGACCACGTCCACGTCGTTCACGCCGACCTCGACGCCGCGAGGTGGCCGGACCTCGGCACGCCGGACCTGGTGTGGGCATCGGCCTCCCTGCACCACATGGCCGACCCCGACCGCACGCTGCGCCAGGTCCACGACCTGCTGTCGCCGGACGGGCTGTTCGCCGTCGTCGAACTGGCCGGCTTCCCCCGGTTCCTGCCCGTGGACGTCCCGGAAGGCGCCCCCGGTCTCGAGGAACGCTGCCATGCCGCACTCGCCCGGCACCACGCGGAGCACGTCCCCCACCGCGGCGCCGACTGGACGGCCAGGCTGACGGGAGCCGGCTTCACCGTCGAGGGCGAACGCACCGTCACGGTCGCCCTCGGCCCGCCCCCGAGCGAGGCGACGGGCCGCTACGCCCGCAGCAGCCTGCGCCGCATGCGCGGCGGCGTCGCGTCCGCCCTGACGGCCGAGGATCTGGCCGTCCTCGACCAACTGCTCGACGACGACAGCCCCGACAGCATCCTGCGCCGCGACGACCTGACCGTGCGCACCGAACGCACGGTGTGGGCGGCACGCCGCACCCGGTGAATTGCCGGCGAAGCGGTGGGGCTGGGGGACCGGTTCCGTCGCCGCGACAGGACGCGCACCCCGCGGGGGCTGCAGGCGTAGGTGTCGGCCTTGTTGCCGTCCACGTCCGGTCGAGGCCCGCGTCCCCACCGGCGGTCGACGTGGCGAACAGGCCGAGGCGGGTCGCTCGGCTTCGCCGATCCGGAGCCGACGGCCTCGGCCCGAACACCCCGTGCGTCGAGCGTCCTCGCCATCTGTACCAGGGCGACCTGCGAGAACGGGAACCGGGAGTGCGTCTTCCCGTCACCGGGCGCCGTCCCGCCGGTACGTTGTCCGTGGCAATCCAGGTGTAGCGTCCTCGACATGGACTTTCGCACCACTGTTGAGCGCGCTCAACGCCTCAAGCAGTTGCACGCCGAGTACAAGCCGCTCGTGCTGCCGACCGTCTGGGACGCCTGGTCCGCGCGGACGGCAGCCGCCGCAGGGTTCCCCGCGTTGACGATCGGCAGTCATCCGCTGGCCGACTCCCGGGGAGCCGACGACCACGAGGGGCAGACCTTCGAGGAGGTGCTCACCGCCGTCAGGCCGATCATCGCGGCGGTCGACGTCCCCGTGTCCGTGGACCTGGAGGCCGGGTACGGACAGGAGCCCGCGGATCTCGTCGCCGGGCTCATCGAGGTCGGCGGCGTCGGTCTCAACGTCGAGGACACCGTCCACTCCGACGGCGGCCGCGTGCGCGGCACGCAGGAGCACGCGAGCTACGTCGCCGGCCTGCGCGCGGCGGCTGACGACGCGGGGGTCCCGGTCTGGGTGAACGGGCGCACCGACCTCTTCCTGCACGCGAAGGACGCTTCCGGCGTCCTCGACGAGGCGATCGAGCGACTGCGGGCCCTGGAGCAGGCCGGCGCCGACAGCGTCTACCCGGTGGGTATTCAGGACGACGACGACCTGCTCACGGCGGTGATCGGCGCCCTCTCCGTTCCCGTCAACTCCACGGCCCATCCCGTCAGGCACGATCGTGAGCGCTTCCGCCGCCTCGGCGTCGGCCGGATCACCTACGGCCCGCTGCTGCAGTTCGCGATGACGGATGCGATGAAGGACATGCTCGGGCCGTGGGCGCCCTGAGGAGCTGATCGAGCGACGGGGCCGGCCGTCGGTGTCCTTCACCTCACGGCGGAAGTGAGGCGTGCGCTTGTCGAACTCGGCTGTGCCGAACGGGGCTTCCCCGGTGCGGTCGTCGGCCTCGACGGACGACAGCGGCCGCCCCGCCTTCGGGGCGATGAGGCCGGTGTGCGCCCACGCACACCCCGCGCCGGGTACTTCCACGTGCCCGTCGCGGGGAGGACGCCCTCCGTCACGTACCGATCCCGTCGGGGCGCCGGCACAGGCAACGCGGCCGCGAAGGCTTCGGCCGGTTCACCGGCCATCACCAGGTGACGGCCGGCTTCGGGCGGGTCGTCGTGACGGCCGTCATCGCGGGCGAGGAACTCGAGCGGCCCGCGCTCCCGGGCAAGGCGCCCGTCTCCTCGGGCCCCGGTCCCACTCGGGTCTTTCGTTTGGATCAGGCCGGATCAGGGAGCGGGACCTGGTGCCGTTCATCGCAAGGCGAAGGAGGGCGCCATGGCGGAGCCCTGGCGACCGACGACAACGCGGCGAGGGACGGTGCCAGGCCCCGCGAGCCCGGCATGATCCAAACGAGAGGCCCTAGGCCCTGTCGTCAAATTCCCGCCTGCCCCGCGGCGCCATGCACGCACTCTCGCCGCACCGGGCCCTGACCCGAGTACGTCCAGTACGAGGATCAGGGCCCGGCACGCCGAGAGCACGCACCTGACGCCGCAGAGCCCGCCCTCCAGGCGGACGGCAGGAATTTGACGACAGGACCTAGGGTCCGGCGGCGGCCGGCCCGTCCTCGGTGAGCAAGCGCACCTCCCGCCCGTCGCGGATGCGGCCGCCGTCGACGGACAGGCCATGCCGTCGTGGATCGTCGGCGCTGACGGCGTGGCAGTTCCTGATCGAGGTCGGACACGATCATCCCTCGCCCTTCCAGGAGGCGAGGCATCGCCCGGTGCCGCGGGCGGCGTGGGGCACTTGGCTCTGCAGTCGGCGAATGGCTCTGCAGTCGGCGAAGTGGAAGGGCGCGCGTGTCGTCGCGGTGGCGTCCGGCGCGCACGAACCGTTCCTGCGCGGGCTCGACGCCGACCGGTTCATCGACCACACCACGAGCCGTCCCGAGGAACTCGTGCGCGACGTCGACCTCGTCGTCGACACCGTCGGCGGCCCCGGCAGCAAACGCCTCCTGCGCACACTCAAGGCCGGCGGCGCCCAATTCCCTGTCCTCCCCGGGGATTTCGGCAAGGAAGAGACCGCGAAGCCGGGCGTCACGGGGGCTGACGCGGGCCGACGGGCTGACGCGGGCCGGACGGGGCATCCGCAACTGCACCAGGAACAGCCCACCCACCGGGAGCCAGCCGTGACCCGACACCTCGCCCTCGCCCGCGCCTGCCGCATCCTCGCCCTCACCGAACTGGCCGCCGCGGCCTGGCTCCTCGTCCACCACGAGTGGCTGCTCGGCATCCTCGTCGCCTGGGCCGCGCCCAGCCTGCTCGCCGCCGACGCGGTATGCCGGTGCGCACACCACCGCGCGCGGGCCGAGGCACAGCGCGCGGCACGGCTGGCGGCCGGCGAGCAGGTCCGGCCGCTCACGCCGTGCTGCCCGTTCTGGAAACACTCCGACGGCCGGGTCCACGGACCGGGCTGCACCCGCCCGCCCCTGCCCCGCCGCGACACCTACCGCCTCGACGACGCCGGCCGCGCCGCGTTCGACGAGATCGTCCGCCACTACAACGACCGGAGCGCGGCCTGACCGGTCCGTCGTCCGCGCCGGGTCGAAGGGGTGGAGGCGGCCTGGTCGTCTCGGGACACGACGTCGGTGGCGCAGGTCGTGGAGGCCGCCGACGAGTGGAGGCCGCCGACGAGAGGAGGCCGCCGACGAGAGGCAGCCGGGCAAGACCATCGCGTGGTGCTGTCCGGACCTCACGGGTCCGTGGTGGAGGGTGCGGGCGGCGGCATCTCCTTCGGTGACAGCTCAGCGTGGATACCGACGGTGTCCTGGCTCGCGGTGAGCGTCGCCCCGTTGCGGCGCAAGGCGCCGAGTGCCGCCGTGTTGTGAGCTTCGGTGTCCGCGACCACGGCCCGTGCACCGGCTCTCGCGGCTTCGCCGAGGAGGACGCGGAGAGTGGCGGTGCCGATTCCGCGGCCGCGATGTGACCGACCGAGCCACATGCCGGTTTCGAGGACGTCGTGGCCGGCGCGGAGAGCCAGACGGGCCGACCCCACGATTCTCCCGTCGTGGGTGATCGCGAACGTGGACTCGCGCAGCGGGCCGGCAAGTCCGGGGCAGCGAGCCCGGTGCCAGGTGCGGAAGGCTTCCTGTCGTTCCGTCGTCCATCCCGGTGGACCGGCCACGGGAGGCATGACCTCTTCGGGCGCTGCGTCCTCGACGGCCACCGCGAGGAGTTCTTCGAGGTTTCCCTCGTCCACCTGCAGCACTTCCACCCGACCGGCCATGCCGCTTCCCCTTCCGCTGAGTGCTGGACACCGGTGGTCGATCCTCACGTGCTGTGCGGTGTCACGCCGGCGGTTTCCCACCGGACGCCTCTCCCGCGGCCGAGCCGGTCGGCAGCCGGCCGGCGCGAGAGCCCCTCCCGCGTTCAGGACGTGCCCTGCAAGGACGGGTAGTCGGTGTATCCGTGGTGGTCACCGCCGTAGAAGGTGGAGGGGTCGGGGGTGTTGTAGGGACCCTGGGCGGCCAGGCGGGCGGGCAGGTCGGGGTTGGCGAGGAACAGCGCGCCGAAGGCGATCAGGTCCGCGGTGCCGTCCTGGACGAGGGTGAGGGCGTCGGGGCCGGTGGGCTCGGGGTGGGTGAGCGGGTTGAGGACGAACATCGAGGGCCAGGTCTTGCGCAGGCGCGTGGTCAGTGCCCGGTCGGCTCCTTCGATCATGTGCAGATAGGCGAGGTTCAGATCGCCGAGCCGGCGGACCAGGGTGGTGTAGGTGTTCTCCACGTCCGCGGCGTCCGTCTCGGCGATGTCGTTGTAGGGGTTGCCGGGCGAGATGCGGAAGCCGGTGCGGTGGCCGCCGATCGCTCCCGCGACGGCGGCGGCCACTTCCAGGCCGAAGCGGACCCGGCCGGTGACGTCGCCGCCCCAGTCGTCGGTGCGCCGGTTGGTGTCGGGTGCGAGGAACTGGTGGATCAGGTAGCCGTTCGCGCCATGGACCTCCACCCCGTCGAAGCCGGCGGCGATCGCGTTGCGTGCCGCGTCGGCGAAGTCGGCGACGGTGCGGGCGATCGCATCGGCGTCCAGTTCGTGCGGGGCGACGAAGTCCATCGGGCCTTGGTGGGTGAACACCTGGCCCTTCGCCGCGACGGGCGAGGGGGCGACGGGGTGCAGACCGTCGGGAAGCAGGCTGGGATGGCCGATGCGGCCGGTGTGCATCAGCTGCGCGAAGATCACCCCGCCCTCGGCGTGGACGGCGTCGGTGACCTTGCGCCAGGCGGCCACCTGGTCCGCGGAGTGCAGGCCCGGCGTGTCGGGGTATCCCTGGCCGACCGGCGAGGGCTGTATGCCTTCGGTGACGATGAGGCCGGCGCTCGCTCGCTGACTGTAGTAGGTCGCCATCAGATCGGTCGCGGTGGCACCGTGCCCGTAGGCCCGGCTGCGGGTCATCGGCGCCATCACGATGCGGTTGGCCAGCGACCGGCCGCCCATCTCGATGGGGGCGAATGCGTTCGTCATGGAAATCTCCCAGCTGTCATGAATGGTGCTGTCATGAATGGTCGGAAAAGAAGAAGAGGCCGAACGCGGCGCGGCCGCACCACGGGCAGTTCTCGTACCGGGCCGAGTCGGCGAGGTCTGCGCCCGTGCGGGGCCGGCGGGCCTGCGGTGCGCCGACGCGCTTATCCGTGCGTTCCTCGACCGCCGCGGCGGTGCGCCACTCGTACGCGGCGTCGAGGCGTCCGCGGAGGGTTCTCGTCGCCCCGGGCGGCGAGGACCGCCCTCGGGGCGCCCTCGCCGTGCGCGGGGATGGAGCGGTGTGCCTGGCGAGCGGGCAGCTCGGCCGTGCCCGACTACTCGGCAGGTGCCTGCCGGCTGTGGTCCCTGACGGACTTCTCGATGGTGTGCGCGCACGTGGTGAACATCTCGACCTGTTCAGGGGTCAGATCGCGTACGGAGATCTGCTCCAGGGTGCGCCACATGTCGGCGATGGGTTCCTGCAGGGCGCGGCCGGCATCGGTGAGGTGGACCACCATGACCCGCCGGTCGTGGGGAGCGGGCTCCCGGGTGAGCAGTCCGGCCTCCTGCATGCGGCGCAGTGACTTGGAGACGGTGGAGTGGTCGAGGCCGACCCGCTCCAGCAGTTCCGTCTGTGTCTGGCCGTCGCGGTCGAAGAGCTGCATCAGCAGCAGTTCCTGTCCCGGGTGCAGGTTCAGGGCGCGCAGCATGGCGGCGGCGTGGCCGCGGTGGGCGCGGGCGAGCTGGAAGACGGCGTAGCTCAATCGACCGTCGCGCGCGGCGTCCGGTAGCTCCGACCGGGTGGTGTCGGACATTGCTGCTCCCTCATCACAAGAGTGGGGTGATCGGTCAGTCGACGGTGAGGACGATCTTGCCGCGGTTGTGGCCGCCGTCGCTCGCCTGCTGCGCCTTGGCGGCTTCCGCCAGCGGGTGGACGGCGCTGATCGTGGTCACCAGTGTGCCGTCGGCGGCCTGCCGGGCCAGTTCGGCCAGCCGCGCGGCGGAGCGGCGCTGCGGGCCCTCGGCGAAGACGACGCCGAGTTCACGGGCGCGGAAGTCGGCGGTGGTGACGATCCGGTCGGTGCCGCCGCGCAAGGTGATGGAGTCCTCCAGTGCGCCCTTGCCCGCGGCGTCGAAGACGGCGTCCACTCCGTCGGGGGCGAGCTCGCGGACGCGCTGGACCAGGTTGTCCCCGTAGACCAGCGCGGTCGCGCCGAGCGAGGTGACGTACTCCTGGTTGGCCGGTCCGGCGGTGCCGATGACGCGGGCGCCGCGGGCGACGGCGAGCTGGACGGCGATGGTGCCCAGCGCGCCGGACGCTCCGTGGATCAGCAGCGTCTCACCCGGGGCGACGCCGAGCAGGTCCAGCACGCGCTCGGCACCGTCGCTCGCCACGGGCAGGGCGGCGGCGTGTGTCCAGTCCAGGCCGGCCGGCTTGGGCGCGAGGACGGCCGCGGACGCCAGGGCGTACTGGGCGTAGGAGCCGGTGTCGGACCAGCCCAGAACCTCGTCCCCCACCTTCAGGTGGTGGACGTCCTCGCCGACGGCGTCGACCACACCGGCGATCTCCCCGCCGGGCACGGCGGGCAGCGTGGTGGGGAAGATGGCTTCCATGACGCCGGAGCGGATCTTGCCGTCCACCGGGTTGACGCCGACGGCCCGTACCCGCACCCGGACCTGGCCGGGGCCGGGCCGGGGAATGTCGATCTCCGCCTCGTGCAGGACCTCGGTACCGCCGAACGCGTCGAAAACAATGGCCTTCATGACGGGGGTCTCCTCAAGTGGGTTCGTCGCGCCGCCCACTTCCGTGGCCAGCCACATAAAAGTAACACCAATTGTGTGGCTAGCCAAGTAATTGCTCGGCGGTGGCCCTCGCGGGTGCCGTCGCTCGCGAGAGGTCGGGGTACCGGGCCGTGCGCGCGGCATGCCGGAACAGCCCCGGACCTCGCGAGGTGCCGCGACCTGCCGGCGCACCCTGGAGGCCGCCACCGAGGAGTGCGCCCGGCACGGCATCGCCGGGGCGCGCGTCGAACGCATCGCGACGGCAGCACGCACCGTCAGAGGCGACGCATCCCCCTCGTGACCGCCACCACCCCCCTGGTGAGACTCACACAATGCCGCCCGAGCTCCGGCCAGGACCGGAACCCAGGTCTCACGCCGGCACTTCGACCGCTCCCCCCTGCGGGGTGCGCGGGTCGGGTGCCCTCGCCCGGATGGGCAGGTCCAGGTCGAGGCGGCTGTTCCTGTCCGGACCTCGATCGGGTCTTCCGGCTCCCGGTCATGCCGCACCCGCGCTCCCTCGCCCCAGCCGGTCGGATCACCACGACGCGGCGAGGCGGAACCGGAGCGAAGAACCGCGCCTGGTCACCCGGCAGCAGCCAGGCGACGCCGAAGCTCCTCTTCCGAGACATCTTCCACGTGGGTCAGAAACACCCACATGTGGCCCGAAGGGTCCTTGAGGATGACGGTGCGGTCACCGTGGAACATGTTTTTCGGCGGCTGGAGGATCTCCGCGCCGGCAGCCTCCGCGCGCTCCGCCAGGCTGTCGACGTCCGGCACGAAAACGTGCAGCGTGACGGACGTGCCTCCGCCGAGTGAGGTCGGCGCGGCGAAGGAGCCGGCCTCGGCCTCGTCCACACTGGCGTCGCCCAGCATCAGCGCCGACCGTCCGATGGTGATCTCGGCGTGCAGAATCCCGCCGCCAGGAGCATCGATCCTGAAGCCCTCACGGGCGCCGAAAGCCCGCTGGTAGAAGTCGATCGCCGCGGCAGCGTCGTCCACCATGATGTGCGGAATCACGGCATAGCGGTAACGGTCGGGAATCTCGATGCGGGCTGTGCGCTCGGCCATGTCGAACCTCCTCGAAGGACACCGCGGTCGATTCCTGCGGCTCTGGAACGAACCTAGAAGCTCAAGTTTGGTTCAGGTCAAGCGGTGAGCTTCTTCGCCTTCGGCGTTCCTCGAGGTCTGTGGCCTTCGACGGCGAGGCGGTACCGGACCGGGGGCGCGGGGCCGGGATACCGGCGGCGGATCCAGACCGATCACCGAGGTGAGGGGCCCGGCCCGCCGTGAGGCGCCGCCGGGCCCTTCGTCCGTTCCGGGCGGCGTGGCCTTGCGCCTTGCCGTGGTGCCCGTCTCTCAACTGGTCGTCGGAGTATCGGCTTCGGCCTGCCGGGCGCGCCCCTGCGCGCGTCCGCCGGTGGAGTCCCGGTGGAGTCAACGCGTAGAGCCTCCACCGATCCCGGAGCGGTTCAGGTCCCCCTGTCCCGGCCCGAGGGCACCACGACGGGGGGACGCTCAGGAGCCGACGACGCCGCGGACGTTGTCCGGCGTGCCGCAGCCCGCCTTCAGTCGACGCTCACGCTCCGCCAGGAAGGCCTCCCCCAGCTCCTCCCGACGCTCCATGGCGACGTTCTCGCGTGCGCCGTTGAGGATCGTCCGCTCTTCCTCGTCGGCGTGGTGGGTGACCGCCTCCACCAGTGCTTCCAGCTTCTCGTCCCACTCCTCGGAGCCGACCTCCTCGACCTCCAGGAGTTCGAGGAGCGCCTTGTTGCCCTCCTCGTGCTCCTCCTCGCCGTGCTCGACCTCGTCGTCGTCGATCTTCTTGTAGCGCTTGAGGGCGGGATACACCTCCGTCTCCTCGGCCAGCGCGTGCGCGATCAGCAGATCGGCGAACTCGCGCAGGGCGGCGGCCCGGTCGGCTTCGACGCTGCGCATCAGGCGGAAGAGGTCCTCCATCCGGCGGTGGTCCCGGAGGATGAGTTCGACGACGTCTCGTGTCTCGGCCATGGAACAGGCTTCTCTTTCGTGCGAGGGAACCTTGCCGGAACCGACTACCCCCGCCCGACGACTTCAGTGTTCCCGGCACCGCGGCGGGGCGCGGGAACGGCGGACGGCCCCGCCCCGAGCCGGCAGGACCAGCCCGGCGGGCGTCGGCACTGTCGTGGTGCGGCAGCCGGATCGCCCGGACCGTCTCCCGGCCGAGCCGGGGACCAGCCGAGCCGGGAACCAGCCGGCCCGGGGACCGGCCGGCTACTGCGGCCTGGTCGCGATCTGGATCAGGTTCCCGCAGGTGTCGTCGAAGACGGCGGTGGTGACGGGGCCCATCTCCAGGGGCTCCTGGGTGAAGAGGACGCCGAGGTCGCGCAGGCGCTCGTACTCCGCCGTCACGTCGTCGACGGCGAACTGGGCGAGCGGGATGCCGTCACCGACGAGCGCGTCGCGGTAGGGCTTGACGGCCGGATGACCGGCGGGCTCCAGGAGCAGCTCGGTGCCGTCCTGCTCGTCGGGCGAGACGACGGTCAGCCACCGGGCGTTCCCGCCCAACGGGACGTCGTACTTCTTCACGAAGCCGAGGACCTCGGTGTAGAAGCGCTCGGCCTCGGCCTGGTCGTCGACGAAGACGCTGGTGAGATGGATCTTCATGGGGTGCTCTCCCGCGGTCCGGAGGGGTCGGGCACGAGCCAGCGCTCGGCGATCTGCCGCAGCGGCGTCGTGTTCAGGTCGTGGAACTTGTAGCGGCCCTCCCGCCTGGTCCCGACGAGCCCGGCGGCCTCCAGCACGGCGAGATGCTGGGACACGCCCTGGCGTGAGATGCCCAGTCGGTGCTTCATGGTCAGTCGCGAGCAGATCTCGAACAGGGTCTGCCCGGACTTCTCCGTGAGCTCGTCGAGGATGGCGCGCCGGGTGGGGTCGGCCAGAGCTTTGAAAACGTCGTCGGCCACGCCTCCAGCATAGGCAAGCAAATACTTGCCTATCAAGCCGCCACTCCGGCGTCGGCACCCCGGTCCGGTCGACGCCTCCCCACGGGTGCGGCGCGGACCGAGTTTCCGCACCCACTTGACCGCGACTAAACTTAACCGGTTTCGCTCGAATGGTTGTCGTGCGTCGAGTCTCCTTCTAGCCTCTCTCACGACCGCCGAACGAAAGAGTGCCCCTGCCGCCCTTTCCACCCCGACCACGGGAAACGGGCAGGGGTCCGCGGCGGTCGTCCGACGTCCCGCCGCCCGGTGCGAGCCGCACACCGGTTCCGGGCGGCGGGATTCCCGGCAGGCGCGCGGCACCCCTTTTCCGGACCGGAGCACACCCGGGCTCGGCGAGCACACGTGTCCGCGCCCGTGACGACTTTGGGAGCAGCAATGAGAAGAGGACTGGCCACCGCGGCGGGAGCGCTGCTGGCCGTCGCGGCCTCGCTACTGACCGCCCCGACCCCGGCACAGGCGGAGACGCGGGCGGCACCGGGGTTCCACGTCGGCGACGGCCGCCTGCTGGACGCGAACGGTGACGACTTCGTCCTGCGCGGCGTGAACCACGCGCACGCCTGGTACCCCACCCGGACGCCCCAGGCCCTGAAGGACATCAAGGCGCTGGGCGCCAACTCGGTGCGCGTGGTCCTCGCCACGGGGGACCGCTGGACCAGGACCACCGCCGCCGACGTCGCCGCGATCATCACCGAGTGCAAGCGGGACCGCCTGATCTGCGTCCTGGAGGCGCACGACACCACCGGCTACGGCGAGCAGGCCGGGGCGGCCTCCCTCGCCCGCGCCGTGGACTACTGGATCGGCATCCAGGACGTGCTGCGGGGGCAGGAGAAGTACGTCGTCCTGAACCTCGGGAACGAGCCGTACGGCAATTCCGGCTACGGGGCGTGGACCTCGGACACGCAGAACGCGATCACGCGCATGCGTGCCGCCGGCTTCGGCCACACCCTCATGGTCGACGCGCCCAACTGGGGCCAGGACTGGTCCTTCACCATGCGGGACAACGCCGGAAAGGTTTTCGCGGCCGACCCCGAACGCAACACCGTCTTCTCGATCCACATGTACGGCGTCTTCGACACCGCCGCCGAGGTGAACGACTACCTGAACCGGTTCACTTCACAGAAGCTGCCTGTCGTGGTGGGCGAATTCGGCAACGACCACTCGGACGGCAACCCGGACGAGGACGCCATCCTGGCCGCCGCCCAGCGACTCGGCGTCGGCTACCTGGGCTGGTCCTGGAGCGGCAACGGCGGCGGCGTCGAGTACCTCGACATGGCCACCGGCTTCGACGCCTCCCGGCTCACCGGCTGGGGCCGCCGCGTCTTCGACGGCACCGACGGCATCAGGCGGACCGCCCGCGAGGCCGGCGTCTTCGGCTCCGTCCCGGACGACGGTTCCACCGGGGGAAGCTGCGCGGTCGGCTACCGGCTCAGCGACTGGGGCAGCTCGTTCAACGCGGACGTGACCGTACGCAACACCGGCACCACGGCCGTCAAGGGCTGGCGGCTCGACTTCGCCTTCCCCGGCGAGCAGAGGATCGGCCACGCCTGGAACGCCCGGGCGACCCAGCAGGGGCGCCAGGTGCGGGCCACCCACGAGTCCTGGACGGAGACGATCCCGGCCGGCGGCACGGTGAGCTTCGGCTTCACCGGCTCCTCCACCGCGGGAACCAACGGCGTTCCCGCGTCGTTCGCCCTCAACGGCAGCACCTGCACCACGAGTTGACGGCCTCGGGCCGACAGGCGCAGGGTCGCGTCCCCCGGTGGAGCGGCCCTGCGCGCGTTCGCCGGACTACCCGCCCGCCCTGGGCGCCCGGGCGGTGGAGCCCCGTGGTGTCAGCGTGGGCGTCGGCGCCTGGTGCGGACCGGTCCGCGTCCCGTTGATCACGTCGAACAGGACCCGTGCCACCTCCGCTCCGAAATGGTGCACGTCGTGGCTCATCGCCGACAGCGTCGGGTGGGTGATGCGGCACAGCTGGGAGTCGTCCCAGGCGACCAGCGACAGCTCGTCGGGGACGGTGAAGCCCATCTCGGCGGCGACGCCCGCGCCCGCGACCGCCATGATGTCGTTGTCGTAGACGATGGCGGTGGGCCGGTCGGCGGCGAGCAGCAGCGAGCGGGTGGCGCGGGCGCCCTCCTTCTCCTCGAAGCCCGTGGCGATCTGCCGGGCCTCCTCCAGCCCGAGTTCGCGCATGGTGGCCGCGAACGCCCGCGTGCGGATGGCGCTGTGGCCGAGGTCGGCCGGGCCGCCGACGCGGGCGATCCGGCGGTGGCCGAGCGCCGCCAGGTAGCGGACGGCCTCGCCGACCGCGGAGGCGTCGTCGGTCCACACCGCCGGGAACGGACCGGTGAGGGAGGGGTGGCCGACGGCCACGGCCGGCAGCCCGATCCCCTTGAGGGCGGGCAGCCGGGGATCGTCCTCGCGGAGGTCCACCAGGATCGCCCCGGCGATCATCCGGCCGCCCCACCACGCCTTGTGGACGGCGACCTCCTCGTCGAGGTCGCGCACCAGCCGCAGCAGCAGCGAGCACGACCGCTCCGCCAGGACGCTCTCGATGCCGGAGATGAACTCCATGTAGAACGGTTCGAGGCCGAGCAGCCGGGCGGGCCGGCACAGCGCGAGCCCGACGACGTCCACCCGCTGGTTGGACAGGTTGCGCGCGGTGGCGCTGGGGGCCCAGCCCAGTTCCCGGGCCGCCTCGAAGATCCGCTCGCGGGTGGCCGCGGAGACTCCGGGTTTGTGGTTGAACGCCAGCGACACCGCGCCCTTGGACACCCCGGCCCGGGCGGCGACGTCCTTGATGGTGACGCGGTCCGTCGAGCTGTTCACGTCACGTCCACGCAGTGCAGGGCGGCCCGGACGTCCTGTACGTCGACGCGGCCGCAGCCGGTGACCCGGATCCGCACGTGTTCGCCGGGCAGCAGGGTCTCAAGGCCCCGGTCGCCGACGGCGGCCGGGCCGAGCCGGTCGGCCTGGAGCAGGAGGTCTCGGACGAGGGTACGGGCGCTCACCACGACGTCGACTCTATCCCGCTGTCCGGGAACGGGTTCCACGCCGACGTCGTAGACGGGCCGCGGGTAGGCGAAGTCCTTGTCGGCGACGGGGAAGTGCAGGGCGCGCAGTCCTCCCCCGCCCTCGGCCTCGCCCGGGCGGGGGGACGACCCCGCGTCGGCGACCAGGAACTCCTTCGCCGACCGCGCGTCCGGGACGAGGTCGCGGGGCACCGGGAGCCGGACGACCGAGCGGGGCCCGACGGTCACGTCGAGGACGTCCTCGTGGATCAGGGTTCCGTCCGCCCGCCACCGGCGCAGCGTCACCGCCGTCGGCCAGGGCTCGGCGGCCTGGTTGACCGCGGCGAGCACCGGGCCGTCGGTGCCGGGCTGCAGGGTCAGGAGCCGGTCGGCGTAGACCCGGCGCAGCTCGTGGTAGAGGGGCTTGGGGCGGCCGTCGCTGTCGACGGCGGCCCAGGAGGTGACGGGCCAGCAGTCGTTGAGCTGCCAGACGATCGTGCCCGCGCAGACGGGCCAGTGCGAGCGCCAGTACTCGATGCCGGCCGCGACCGCCCGGGCCTGCACGAGCTGGGTCAGGTAGTGCCAGCGGTCGAAGTCGCCCTCGGGCAGCGGGAAGTGGCGGGCGACGCCGCGGTCGAGCTTGCCGTTGCCGTCCTCGGCCTTCTGGTGGTGGAGCATGCCCGGCGAGTCGGGGGCGAGCCGCTCACCGGGCAGGGCACGCCGCAGGGTGGCCTGCGCGGGCGGCGCCTGCCAGCCGAACTCCGCCACGAACCGGGGGACGCTCGCCCGGTACTCGGCGTAGTCCTGACGGTTCCACACCTCCCAGGAGTGGTGGGTGCCGTGGGCGGGGTCGTTGGGGTGGTGGTCCCAGGAGCCGGACCAGGGGCTGCCGGCGGTGTAGGGGCGGGTCGGGTCGAGTTCGGCCACGACGCGGGGCAGCAGGCCGAGGTAGTAGCCCTCGCCCCAGGAGTCGCCGGCGAGCACGTCCTCCCAGCCCCAGTCGCGAAAGCCCCACAGGTTCTCGTTGTTGCCGTTCCACAGGACCAGGGAGGGGTGCGGCATGAGCCGGACAACGTTGTCGCGCGCCTCCGCCTCCACCTCGCCGCGCAGCGGCTGTTCCTCCGGGTAGGCGGAGCAGGCGAAGAGGAAGTCCTGCCAGACCATCAGTCCCAGCTCGTCGCAGGCGTCGTAGAAGGCGTCGTCCTCGTAGATGCCGCCGCCCCAGACCCGCACCAGGTCGACGTTGGCCTCGGCGGCCTGGGTGAGCCGGGTCCGGTAGCGCTCCGGGGTGATCCGGGAGGGGAAGGCGTCATCGGGGATCCAGTTGACGCCGCGGGCGAAGATCCGCACGCCGTTGACGACGAGGGTGAAGCCGGTGCCGTGCTCGTCGGCCGAGCGGTCGAGCGCGACCGTGCGGAAGCCGAGCCGGCGGTGCCAGGTGTCCAGCGGAGCGCCCTCGTCGTCGCTCAGGGCGAGGTGGAGGTCGTACAGGGGCTGTTCGCCGTATCCGCGGGGCCACCACAGGCGCGCATCGGGCACCTCCAGGTGCAGTACCGCCTCGTCGCCGGTCAGGACGGCCTCGGCGCGGGCGCCGGCCAGCCGGGCCTCGGCGCGCAGGGTGCGCCCCCGCCCCCGCGCGGTGCGCTCGACCTCCAGCCGCACCTCCACCCGGCCGGTGCCCTCGTCGACGGTGACGAGCGGGCGCACGCCGGCGATGCGGGCGGTGGACCAGTGCTCGAGTCGCACGGGCCGCCAGATGCCGGCGGTCACCAGGGTGGGTCCCCAGTCCCAGCCGAAGCTGCAGGCCATCTTGCGGATGTACTGCGACGGCTCCGGGTAGACGTTGGGCCGCTCCCCGGTGACGGCGCGGACGGCCGCGGCCTCGTCGTAGGCGGAGGCGAAACGGATCTCCAGTAGCCCGGTGCGGCCGGTGACGTCGAACCGGTGACGGCGGTGCATGTTGCGGGTCGTGCCGACCGGGCGGCCGCCGAGGGTGAGGTGTGCGGCCGTGTCGAGGCCGTCGAGGACCAGGTCGGTGCGCTCGTGCGCGCCGTCGTGGGTGGGATCCGCGAGATCCGCGAGATCACGGACGTAGGTCCAGGCACGACGGCCGACCCAGGCGACCTCCGTCTCGTTGAGTCCGGCGAACGGGTCGGGGATGACGCCGGCGGCCAGCAGGTCGGTGTGGACGCAGCCGGGCACCGTGGCCTCCAGCAGTTCCCGTCCGTGGCGCAGGCTCCAGCCTTCCGTGAGCTGGGTGACGTCCTTCATGGTGCGGCTCCAATCGCCTGACTCGGGCCCCGGTGGAGGGACAACGGCCGACAACCTAACCGGCTGATCAACGGCTGTCCATAAACCGGTCTAGTCTTCCCCGCGATCTCTGCCCGTAACGCATCGCACGTCAACATCGGCCGCACACCACCCACGGTAACGATTGCGTATCGTGCGGGAAATCCTAGCTTTACCGGTTAATCGGCGGCTGCCATAGTGCCCACATCCCACCCGCAGCGCTGAGCCGCAATCCTGAAGGAGCTGGGCACATTGGGGAAGAAGAAGTCGCTCACGGGAGCGTTTCTGGCCGCCACGGTCCTGACCGTCGCCGGCTGCAGTGGCCAGGGCACGGCCTCCGGTGAGGCGGCGGAGGCGCCCGCCGATCCCGCCGACGCCTCCGGCACCATCAAGGTCCTGACGCACCGCACCGACCTCGTCCAGAACGGGACGATGGACGAGTACGCCGCCGAGTTCAACAAGACCTACCCCAAGGTGAAGGTGAAGTTCGAGGCCCTCACCGACTACGAGGGCGAGGTCAAGATCCGGATGAACACCGAGGACTACGGTGACGTCCTGATGATCCCGGCCGCCATCGCCAAGAACGACTACCCGAAGTTCTTCGCCCCACTGGGCAGCAGCGCGGAGCTGGGCGCCAAGTACCGCTTCGGCGACCGGGCCGACGTCGGCGGCAAGACCTACGGCATCACCACCTTCGGCACCGCGAACGGGTTCCTCTACAACAAGGCCGTGTGGAAGAAGGCGGGCGTCACCGCCTGGCCCACCACACCGCGGGAGTTCGTCGACGCCCTGAAGGCGATCAGGTCGAGAACGGACGCGGTGCCGTACTACACGAACTTCAAGGACGGCTGGCCGCTGACCGCGTGGAGCAACGACATCGGCTCGGTCACCTGTGACGCCCGGGCCAACGACAAGCTGGCCGGCGCGGTGTCGCCCTGGAAGAAGGGCGGCGAGCTGCACACGATCGACTCGCTCCTCCACGACATCGTCGAGTCCGGTCTGTCGGAGAAGGACCCCAGCACCACCAACTGGGAGGCGTCCAAGGGCATGATCGCCAAGGGCGAGATCGCCACCATGCAGCTGGGCTCCTGGGCCATCACCCAGATGCGTGACGCCGCCCGGCAGGCCGGCACCGACCCGGACGACATCGGCTTCATGCCCTTCCCCGCGCAGAAGGACGGCACGTACTGCGCCGTGCTCGGCTCCGACTACCAGCAGGCGGTCAACGCCCACTCCGAGCACAAGGCCGCCGCACGGGCCTGGATCGACTGGTTCGCGGAGAAGTCCGGCTTCGCGGCGAAGGAGGGCGCCGTCTCCGCGCTGAAGTCCGCCGCGATGCCGAGCACGCTCCAGGACTTCGTTGACAACGATGTCACCTTCCTGGAGCGCTCCGAGGCGAAGACCGGCGAGGTGAACGCGATCGACAACGCGGCCGAGATCGGCCTCAACAAGCCGGACTACCGGCAGAAGCTGGTCGACATCGCCCGCGGCGCGCAGAAGGGCGACCTGGAGGACTTCTTCGCCGACCTCGACAAGCGGTGGAACGAGGCGGCCGGCACCGTCGGCTCCTGACCCCGGCCGGCCCCTCCCCCCACCGCAACCGGCCCCGCCCGGACCGACGGACGGGGCCGGCCGCCCGCCGCAGACCAGCGGACGACGAAAGGCCCGACATGCCCGAGACGACCGAGACGGCACCCGCGAAAGTGCCGCGCGCCGCCACCCCGCACCCCGGCAGGCCACGCCGCCCGTCGCCCCGCGGCGGCCCCCCGCTGCTGCGCCACCTCACCCCGTGGTTCTTCCTCGCCGCCCCGCTGGCCCTGCTGATCACGTTCACCTACGTGCCCGTGGGCAACATGATCTTCTACAGCTTCACCGACTGGGACGGCGTCAGCCCGGACCGCGACTTCACGGGCTTCGACAACTACCGTCAGATCTTCACCCGGCCCGAACTGTTCCGGGTGTTCTTCGTCAGCTTCTACTACCTCGCGGCCTCCGCCGTGCAGATCGTGATCGCCCTGTACTTCGCGACCGTCCTCAGCTTCGACCTGCGCCTGCGGAACCTCTTCAAGGGCATCCTGTTCTTCCCCTACCTGGTCAACGGCGTGGCCATCGGCTTCGTCTTCCTCTACTTCTTCCAGGACGGCGGCACGCTGGACTCGGTGCTGTCCTTCTTCGGCGCCGGCTCCGACCACGCGTGGCTCGGCGACCCCGCCTCGGCGAACACCTCGCTGGCCGGGGTGTCCGTCTGGCGCTTCACCGGGCTCAACTTCGTGCTGTTCCTGGGCGCGATCCAGTCGATCCCGGCCGAACTGTACGAGGCGGCCCAGCTGGACGGGGCCTCCCGGTGGCAGCAGTTCCGCCACATCATCGCCCCGGGCATCCGACCGGTCGTCAGCCTCAGCGTCATCCTGGCCGTCTCGGGGTCGCTGTCCGTCTTCGAGATCCCGTACATCATGACCGGCGGCGCGACCGGCACCTCGACCTTCGTCATCCAGACGGTCAAGCTCGCCTTCCAGTTCAACAAGACGGGCCTGGCGTCCGCCGCCGCCGTCGTCCTGCTCCTGATCATCCTGCTGGTCACCTGGATCCAGCGCCGCCTCGTGCCCGACGAGAAGGTGGACCTCGTATGACCGCTTCGCCGCCCGCCGCACGCCGTCGCCGGATCGCTCCGGCGCTGACCTACCTGTCGCTGGTCGTCGCCTCCCTGATCGTGCTGGTCCCGCTCGTCGTCGTCTTCCTGACCTCGCTGAAGACGTCGAAGGAGGTCGCCGACGGCGGTGCCCTGACGCTGCCGCGCGACTGGCTCAACTTCGGCAACTACGCCACGGCCTTCACCGACGGCCACATGCTGTCCGCCTTCGCGAACACCGCGTTCATCCTGCTCTTCTCGATCACCGGAACGGTCCTCATCGGATCGATGACGGCCTACGCCGTCGACCGCTTCGCCTTCCGCGCCAAGAAGCCGGTCATGGCCCTGTTCCTGATCGCGACCCTGGTGCCCGGGGTCACCACCCAGGTCGCCACCTTCCAGGTGGTCAACAGCTTCGGCCTGTTCAACAGCCTGTGGGCGCCGGTCCTGCTCTACATGGGGACGGACATCGTCTCGGTCTACGTCTTCCTGCAGTTCATCCGGGGCATCCCGGTCTCCCTCGACGAGGCCGCGCGCCTGGACGGGGCGAACTCCCTCACCATCTACTGGAAGATCATCCTGCCGCTGCTCAAACCGGCGATCGCCACGGTCGTGATCATCAAGGGGATCACCGTCTACAACGACTTCTACATCCCCTTCCTCTACATGCCGTCGGAGGACCTGGGCACCATCTCCACCGCGCTGTTCCGCTTCAAGGGCCCCTTCGGCGCGCACTGGGAGAACATCTCGGCCGGCACGATCCTGGTCATCGTCCCGACCCTGCTCGTGTTCCTCTTCCTCCAGCGCTACATCTACAACGGGTTCTCGCAGGGGGCGACCAAGTGACCCCCGGCTCCGCGGACGGCGGCCGCGGAGCCGGGGTACCGCTCCGCCCGCCGGGTCGCACGGGACGACGCCCCTCGGTCACCCGCTCAGGCGGACGGACCGGGGGGCCGGGGCCGTTCCGGACGGGCCGCGTGGCCCCGAGCGGGTGGGCTCGCCCGTACGCGTGCCGCGCGGGGACCGCGCCCGAGAGCCTCGGTGGTGACGCAGCCGCGCCTTCCCCTGACCCGGAGGAAGCGTCCTGGCATGCGACGTCACCCCTCCCGCCGGCTGTCACGGTCGACCTGCCCGCGCGGAAGGCCACGCTCGTCCTCCCGCTCCACACCGACAGCGCGTACGAGGGCCGGGAACCGTCCCCGCCGATCGCCCGGGCCGTCACCGGGATCGTCACTCCCGACGACGTCCACGACCGCCCCGTCCCGCCGCGCTGGGACGACGGTATGCACCGGATCGGCTGGGACGACGGTATGCACCGGATCGGCTGGGACGACGGTGTTCACCGGATCGTGGGAAGAACACCCCTCGGCCAATCCGCTCTCCGCCGGGCTCCGGATTACGCGCGTACGCGGCGTCCGTGACCGGCCGGGAGGGAGTGGCGATGGCAGGCGCACCACGGGGGAGGCGCGGCGGCAGGCGTCCGCGGCGGGAGCCGGCCGCGGGCACCGTGCCGCGGCCGGCACTGCGGCAGCCCCGGTCGACGCTCGCCGTGTCGGCCGCCGTCCGCCCGCACGGCATCCGCCCGCACCCGCGCGGGCTGCCCGTCCCGCCGCGCGCCGACCGCCACGAGACACCGGAGGACACGGCATGAGGACAACCGAGACCCGACCCGCCGCCTCGGCCCGGACCACCGCCGCGGCCGTCGACCCGGCCCGCTGGCCCGACGTGGCACGGCCACCGAAGGCCTCCGCCGGGCGGACCGCGATCACCGCGGCCGTCCTGCGCCGGTCCCTGGAACGAGTGCCGTTGCGGGTCAGGTTCGCCGACGGCAGTTGGGTCGGCAGGGGTGGACCGGTCCTGGAGGTCCACGACGCGCAGGCGTTCCACGGCCGGATCGGGAGCCGGGGGGCCGTCGGTTTCGGCGAGTCGTACATGGCGGGCGAGTGGGACGCCGCCGACCTGGTCGCCGTGCTCACCGTGCTCGCCGGCACCACGGACCGGCTGGTCCCGGCCCCGCTCCGGCCGCTGCGCGCGCTGTGGGCGCCGCGCCGGCCGGCCTCCGAGCGCAACACCCCCGACGGCGTCCGGAACACCACCGGCCGCCACCACGACCTGCCGAACGACCTGTTCGCGCTGTTCCTCGACGACACGCTCACCTGCTCGGCGGCGCTGTTCCGCGGCTTTCCCGCGACCTGGGACCTGCTGGCCGCCGCGCAGCACCGCAAGATCGACCGGCTCCTGGACCTGGCGGGGGTCGAGGAGGGCACCCGGGTGCTGGAGATCGGCACCGGCTGGGGCGAGCTGGCGATCCGCGCCGCGGCGCGCGGCGCGCGGGTCACCTCGATCACGCTCTCCGGCGAGCGGCGCGACCTCGCCCTGCGGCGGATCGCGGCGGCCGGCCTCGGCGACCGGGTCTCGGTCGAGCTGCGGGACCACCGCGAGGCGCGCGGCACGTACGACGCCGTGGTGAGCGTCGAGACGATCGAGGCCGTGGGCGCGGAGTTCCGGCCGCACTGCTTCCGCACGCTGGAGGCGCGGCTGGCGCCCGGCGGCCGGGCCGTCGTCCAGGCCGTCACCATGTCACACCGGCGAACGCCCGCCACCAGGGACGCCTTCGGCTGGATCCAGAACTACGTCCTTACCGGCGGGTTGCCACCCTCGGTGGAGGCGGTCGCCGCGACCGTCCGCGACCACACCCGGCTGCGCGTCGCCCGCCGCGACACCCTGGGAGCGCACTACGCCGAGACCCTGCGGCTGTGGCGCGGGCGCTTCGCCGACCGCGCGGACGAGGTCGAAGCCCTCGGCTTCGACGAGACGTTCCGCCGGATGTGGACCTTCTACCTGGCCTGCTGCGAGGTCGGCTTCCGCTCCGGCCGGCTGGACGTACAGCAGTACCTGTTCACCAAGGAGAACCACGCCCGATGACCACCACCTCCCGGTCCGGCGCCGCCGGGCGCATCGCCGACCTCGCCGAGACAATGACCGGCGGTCCTCTTCCGGTGCGGCTGCGCACCTGGGACGGCGCCGAGGCCGGCCCGCCCGGCGGACCCGTCGTCGTCGTACGGTCGCGGCGCGCCCTGCGCCGGCTGCTGTGGGAGCCCGGCGAACTGGGCCTGGCGCAGGCGCCGAAGTGACGTGCGAAGACGGACCGGGCCCGCCGGTGCCGGCGGGATCCGGTCCGTTCGGGTCCGGTCAGGCGGTGAACGCCATCACGGCGACCGGATCGGAGGTGGGCCGCGGCGAACCGCCCTCGGGTTCCACGGTGATGCCCATTCCGGACGCGCCGTCCAGGGCTCCGGCCATGACGACGGCCTGGTCGGTGCGATCGGGGTCCATCAGACCGGCGGACCGCATGGTGCCGTGGTCGTCGAACCAGAGCTGGTAGACCTTCCCGGAGGGCGGCCGGTCCATCCCGGAGGCGAGGAAGACGGCCTTGTCCCGGCTGCCGGAGACGACAACGGTGCCGGTGGCGCCGTCGGCCAGGCGCGCGGTGCTGCTCCTGGCGTCCGGGGCCGTCAGGACGGCGGCGATCTCGTCGACGCCGCGTTCGGCCCGGCGGGCCTCCTCCCGGGCGTCGTCGGCACGTTGGTGCTGCCACACGGTCGCGCCGCCCAGTCCGGCGGCGGCCGCGACGCAGACGGCCAGCGCCCACCGCGACATCGTCCGCATGCGGCGGGCGGCACCGACCGGGCGCACGGGCACGGGGCCGCCGGGGCTGTCCTGCCGGACGGTGGTGATGCGGCGCAGGACCTGCTCGCGCAGTGCCGGGCCGGGCGTGGCGGACGTCGCCAGTCCGAGGCGGGCGGCGGTGGCGGACAGCTCCGCGGTCTCCTCCACGCACAGCTCGCAGTCCTCGAGGTGCCGCTCGAAGTCCTCGCGTTCGTCCGGGGGAAGTGCGTGCAGGGCATAGGCACCTGTCATGCGGTGCAGATCGGCGGTCGTCACGCGCTCACCCCCAGGCAGTCGCGCATCCGGATGAGTCCGTCGCGCAGTCGGGTCTTGACCGTGCCGAGCGGAAGCGTGAGCGCCTCCGCCACCTCGCGGTACGTCAGGCCGCGGTAGTACGCGAGCGTGACGGCCTGCCGCTGGATGCCGGTCAGGGTGCGCAGACAGCGCCGCACCTGCTCCCGCTCCAGCCGTGCCTCGACCTGTTCGGTCACCTCGTCGTACTCGGGTGTCCGGTCCAGCAGCGCCGCCTTGTGATCGCGGACGGCCGCGGCCTCCACGGAGCGGACCCGGTCGACGGCCCGGCGGTGCGCCAGCGTCAGGATCCAGTTGATGGCGGTGCCGCGCTCGGCCCGGTAGCGCGGTGCCGTGCGCCACACCTCCACCAGGACCTCCTGGGCCACCTCCTCCGACTGGGCCTGGTCGCGCAGGACGGCACGGGCGACCCCGAGGACCGACCCCACCACGGCGTCGTAGACCATGGCGAACGCCTTCTCGTCGCCGAGAGCCACCTGGCCCAGCAGTTCCTGCAGGTCCGGCTTGGCCGAGGGGTTCGTGCCGATGTAGACGGCTTCTTTCACAAAGGTCCTCCGAGGTCGGGCTTTTCCGCTGGTAATCCGGTCCCCGGAGGGCGGCGGATTGGTCCCAGTCGTACACCAACCGCGGACGGCCACGGGTGGGGTACGAGGAGGCGGGCAGGAGGACGGCGGCGAGCCCACCGGGCACTCCTCCGGCCGCCACGTCCTCGACATCCTCAGGACCGCAAGGACGACCTGCCGGACGACGACCACCGGCACATGCGCGAGGCCGTCGGCTACGTCCGCCGCCACCTGGCGCAGCGTCCGTCCGGGGACGTTCGCGATACGCGCCGGCGCCACTCGCTCGAGAACCGGGGCCACGACCCGCTCGCGGGCGGGGGCGACGCGTAGGACCGGCGTCGCGCGACGGGCGGCCCGGCGCCATGGAGGACGAGCTCCGTGGAGGACCGGCGTCGCGCGGCCGGCCGTCACGTCCTAGGGCCTCTCGTCTGGATCAGGCCGGATCAGGGAGCGGGGCCTGGTGCCGTTCATCGCAAGGCGAAGGAGGGCGCCATGGCGGAGCCATGGCAACCGACGACAACGCCGCGAGGGACGGCACCAGGCCCCGCGAGCCCGGCATGATCCAGACGAGAGGCCCTAGTCGTCGCCGCCGCTCGTCGTGGTGCGCTTCTTCCCCGAGGCGCTGCTCAGCAGTTCGCCCGCGGTGAGCGTCACCGTCGCCACGACGCGGACCCAACGGGGCCCGCCGCGGGCCGCCCACACCACACAGACGCACCCTCCGACGGCGAGCGCCAGGACGCCCAGCAGCACCACGACGGCCATGTTCCCCACCCCTGCCTCGTTCCTGCGGTCCGGTGATCATCCCAGGCCGAGGAACGGTCCCTCAAGGGAATGCCGCGCCTTCCCGCGCCCGCGGCACGACCCGCGAGGCCGGATCGGCGCACCGGTACCGCCTTTCTCCACCCCCCTGCAACCTTTCGCGCCCTATGTCCTGAATACGGGGACGAGAGGGAGCGGCGCCGGGCTCAGCGACCCGGCGGCCCACCGTCTTCCCGGCCGGAAAGGAAACGCCATGAGGCTTAGCGACGAGCTTCCCGTCGATCACAAGCTCGCCACGGTCTACCGCTACGGAGCCGCGTTCTGCGGCGTGGTCCTGCTCGTCTTCGGCGTACTGGGCTTCGCGAACCAGCTCGCGCCGTTCAACACCGACGGCGAGAGCCTCGCCGGGCTGACCACCAACGGCGTCCTCAGCCTCGTCTCCGTCGTCGTCGGTCTCGCCCTCGTCGCGGGCGGCGTCATCGGCGGCAACTTCGCCTCCACGCTCAACATGACCGTGGGCACTCTCTTCCTGCTCAGCGGCTTCGTCCACATCTTCATCCTGGACCGGCCCGCCAACGTCCTCGACTTCGGCATGACCAACGTGATGTTCAGCTTCATCATGGGCCTGGTCATCCTGACCTTCGGCATGTACGGCCGCGTCTCCAGCAAGCTGTCCCACGACAACCCCTACTGGCGCCGCCGCCACCCGCGCGAGGCGGCCCGGGAGTCCCTCGCACGCCGGCGGGCGGTCACCGCCGCCGCAAGCCTTCCCGGGGGCCATGCCGACGCCGCGGCGGGCCCCGTCCTGACCGGCCGTGTCAGCCATGCCGAGTGACACCCCGCCCCGGGCCGCCCGGCGGCGCCTGCCGCCGGGCGGCCGTGGAGCGGTGGAGCACCGCTGCGCGCCCGGCCGTCACGGCGACCGGGCGCGCACCGCCCTGCCGCCGGGTTCCCGCTTCGACGGCGAGCGGTTACCGCGACACGCGGGCGGGCACCGCCGCGCGCACGGTGGTGCCCGGCCGGGACGCCGACTCCTCCCCCAGGGCTGCCGACGGCACGGGGACAGCGACTGTCCGCCGACGCCGCGGCGCCGCGACACCGGCAGACCGCCGGCACCGAGCACTTACCGGCCGAACCCCCCGAGGGAAGCGGTCATGACCATCACCCCACCGACGGCGACCCCCATGCGACGCCTCACCGTCTTCCTCCCCTATGATCCGCACGCCCCGCGTACCGCGCGCCGCTACACCACCAGGTGGCTCGCCGCCGAAGCCGGGGGGACGCCCCGCGCCTCGGACGCGGTGCTCATCGTCTCCGAACTGGTCACCAACGCCGTCCACCACGCGCGCGGCCCGTGCGTGCTGACCCTCACCATGCGGGGAACGCTGCTGGACATCGGCGTCGCCGACGAGAGCGAGGACCTCCCCGAGCGGCAGAGCGTGCCCGGGGAGCGGGGCGGCTTCGGGCTGACGCTCGTCGCGCTCCTCGGTGACACCGTCACGGTCGTCCCCGCCCTGGGCGGCAAGACCGTGCACGTGACGCTCGACACGGATGCGGCTACTCCTTGACGAAGGCCAGCAGGTCGGGGTTGAGGACGTCGGGGTGCGTGGTCAGCATGCCGTGCGGCAGCCCTTCGTAGCTCTTGAGCCGGCCGTGCTGCAGGAGTTCGACCGACAGGGGTGCCGAGTCGTCGTACGGCACGATCTGGTCGTCGGTGCCGTGGGCGACGAGGACCGGGACGTCGATCCGCTTGAGGTCCTCGGTGAAGTCCGTCTCCGAGAAGGCCTTGATGCACTCGTAGTGGGCGTTGGCCGCGCCCTGCATGCCCTGCCGCCACCAGTTGTCGACGACGCCCTGCGACACCTGTGCGCCGGGCCGGTTGAAGCCGTAGAACGGACCGGACGGCACGTCGCGGTAGAACTGCGCGCGGTTGGCGACGAGGGCGGCGCGGAAGCCGTCGAAGACCTCCATCGGCAGCCCCCCGGGATTGTCCGGTGTCCGCAGCATGATCGGGGGCACGGCGCCGACGAGGACGGCCTTGGCCACCTTGCCGGGCTCGGCGCGCGCGACGTAGCGGGCGACCTCGCCGCCACCGGTGGAGTGGCCGATGTGGACGGCTCTCCGGAGGTCGAGGGCGTCGATCAGGGCTGCGACGTCGGCGGCATAGGTGTCCATCTCGTGGCCGGTCGGGCTCTGGGACGAGCGGCCGTGGCCCCGCCGGTCGTGGGCGATCACGCGATATCCCTCGTTGAGGAAGAACATCATCTGACCGTCCCAGTCGTCGGCGCTGAGCGGCCAGCCGTGGTGGAAGACGATCGGCTGGGCGTCGCGCGGACCCCAGTCCTTGTAGAAGATGCTGGTGCCGTCGTTCGTGGTGATCGTGCCCATGGCAGATCCTTCCCACTTGTCTTTCCCGATCGGGGGGTTCACGAGAAGCGGCAGTCGCACAGGGCGGTCGGGGCACGTCGACCTGCCGACCGGGACTGTCACGATTGCGGGCAACTCAGGACATTACCCCCTCACCGGAGGGTGTGCTCCCGGGAGCACGGCGCGGGGCGGTGCGCGGTGCTCCCGGAAGCCCGCCCTCAGGCGTCACCCGCGTCGTCGGCGCGACGCGGTCGGACGTCAGCCGGCGGGCGGTGGGACGAGGACGTTGTCACCGGTCCGGCCCGACAGGTGGTCGGCGACGTTGGCGATCGTGGTCCGGGCGATCTGGCCGACGGCGTCCTCGGTGAAGTACGCCTGGTGCGAGGTGATCAGGACGTTGCTGAACGTCATGAGCCTGGCGAGGCGTTCGTCCGTCATCACCTCCAACGACTTGTCCAGGAAGAACACCCCGGCCTCCTCCTCGTACACGTCCAGCCCGACCCCGCTCAGCCGTCCGGCCCGCAGCGTCTCCAGCAGGGCGTCCGTGTCGACGAGGCCGCCGCGGCTGGAGTTGACCAGGATGGCGTCGCTCTTCATCAGGCCCAGGGCCTTCGCGTCGAGAAGGTGGTGCGTCTCGGGCAGCAGCGGCACGTGCAGGCTCACCAGGTCCGCCTCGGCGAACAGCTGCTCCCGCTCCACGTATTCCATGCCGAGGGCCAGGCAGTCGGGGTTCTCGGCGATGTCCCAGCCCAGCAGGCGCATGCCGAACCCGTGGGCGATCCTCGCGAACGCGGCACCGATCTTGCCGGTGCCCACCACCCCGGCCGTCCGGCCGCGCAGGTCACGGCCCATCAGACCGTCGAGCCGGAAGTCGAACTCACGGGTGCGGTGCGCGGCGCGCACGATCCGGCGGTTGACCGCCAGGGCCAGCGTCCAGGCGAACTCGGCGACGGAGTAGGGCGAGTAGTACGACACCCGGGCCACGGTGAGCCCCAGCTCGCGCGCCACGGTCAGGTCGATGTTGTTGTAGCCGGTGGCCCGTTGGGCGATCATCCGCGTGCCGCCGGCGGCCAGGGCGCGCAGCACCTCGGCGTCCAGCGTGTCGTTGACACTGCTGAGGACGATCTCGTGCCCGGCCGCGGTCGGGACGGTGTCCCGGTTCAGGAAGAGCCCCAGGCAGCGCAGGTCGTGACGGTCGGCGAGCACCCGCTCGAACTCCGCCTGCAGCAGCGGCTGCTCGTCCGCCAGGACTCCGTACGCAACGATCTCCACGTGCACTCCTCGGTAGCGGCTGTCGGCCTTCCACCTTAGGCAAGGCGGGCGGCGGCCGGGGACCGGCGCACGTTTCGCCGAGGGGGTCACCGGTGAGCCGCTCACGCGGTCACCGTCCGTGCGTGGCGCTGGTGCCCCGTCGTACGGCTAGTGTGGTCGAACCGGTGACGGAGGCGGTGGTGACGGTGGAGTGGCGTGAGTACGCCGAACAGATGGCCGTGCTCGCGCGGGATCTGCTGGCCCAGGACTCCGTCCAGGCGACCCTGGACGAGATCGCCGCGGCGGCCGTGAAGCTGGTGGACGGCTGCGACGCGGCGGGGATCCTCGCGGTCCGCAAGGGACGGGCCGTGACCCTGGCGGCCTGCGGTGACATGGTCGAGGAGTGCGACCGTCTGCAGGGCCGGCTGGGCGAGGGCCCCTGTTTCGATCTCGCCCGCGGCACGGACGGCGAGCGCGTGTACCGGATCGCCGACCTGAGCCGGCCTCAGCCGGCCTGGCGGCGGTTCGCCACGGAGGCCCACGGGCTGGGTGTGAGCAGCATGACCGGTGTCCTCCTCTACACCGACGACGAGGACTTCGGCGCGCTGAACCTGTACGCCCGCCGCCCCGGAGCCTTCCGCGAGGAGGTGGAGACCGCCGGCTGGCTGCTCGCCTCGCACGCCGCCGTCGCCCTGGCCGGCGCCCGCACCGTGGACCAGCTGGAGCACGCCATGGAGGCCCGGCACGCCATCGGTGAGGCCATGGGCATGCTCAGGGAGCGCCACAAGCTGAGCGAGGCCGACGCCTTCGGCGTGCTGCGCCGGTTCTCCCAGCACCACAACGTCAAGCTGCGTGACGTCGCCCAGCAGATCCGGGCCGAGGGCCCCGAGGACTCCTGATCGCCGGTACCGGCCGGAGCCGGTACCGGCCGGGCGCGGCCTGTCACAGCAGGTCTTCGTCCGGTGTGACCTGGGCACGGAGCCGGTCGGCGAGGCCGCGCAGGCCCACCCGGTGGTGCGGGGTGTCGACCTGGAGGTCCTGGCTCGGCGCCGACAGCCGCGCCACGGACGGGTGCGGTGGCGGAAGCCACGCGTACGGTCCGATCGGCAGCCGGTGCGGGTGCAGTTCCCGCAGACTGTCCACCGCGGGGGTGGCCTCCAGGTCCTCCGGCAGCAGGAGTGCGGCGTCCAGGGCGAGGGTCGTGGGGCGGGAGCCCGCCACGTCGGAGACGTCCCGGATCCGGACGGTGGATTCGACGTGCAGGTGCCTGATCCGCGGACGTCCCTTCAGCAACGACAGGCCGCTCAGGGCGGGGTCGCCGGTGATGACGAGCCGGTCGAGCGCGGTGCGCGGCAGGTGCCGGTCGAGCTGCTCGGCGGTGAACGGTCCGTCCAGGACGACCTCCCAGGGGGCGAACGTACCGGGGGCGGCGCTTCGAAGTGAGCGGACCGGGAAGGGAGTTCGGCGCCGGTGCGTCCGCCGGGGCGGGCCGGTGCGTCCGCCGGGGCGGGCCGGTGCGTCCGCGGTCGGGGGCCGCCCGGCCCCGGGGGTCCGGACCGGACGGCGGTACCGCTCTGTTCTCCCGCTCCTCAGCCGGTCGCGAGTTCCGGGCGGACGAGGGTGCCCGAGCGGCCGTGCACGATCTCGTACGCCGCGTCCAGCGCCCCGATGGCGGCCAGTCCCCCGGTGCGTTCCACGAACCGGGCGGCGGCCTCGGCCTTCGGTCCCATGGAGCCGTCCGGCAACCTCTTGCGGCGCAGCTCCGCGGGGGTGGCGTCGAGGACGGGCTGCTGTGCGGGGGTGCCGTGGTCGTCGTAGACGCAGGGGACGTCGGTGAGGATGAGCAGGAAGTCGGCCTTCAGGCCCTCGGCGAGCGAGGCGGCCGTGAGGTCCTTGTCGACGACCGCCTCCACACCGGTCAGCGCGCCGGTGTCCCGGTCCTCGACGACCGGAACGCCTCCGCCGCCGGCGCAGATCACCAGGGTGCCGCCGTTCAGCAGCTCGTGGACGGTGTCGGTCTCCAGGATCCGTTCCGGTGACGGCGAGGGCACGACGCGGCGCCAGCCGGCGGTGTCCGGGGCGATGTGCCAGCCGCGCTCGCGCGCCAGGGCGCGGGCCGTGTCGCGGGAGTGGACCTGGCCCACGAACCTGGTGGGCCGGTGGAAGGCCGGATCGTCGGCCCGGACGAGGGTGTGGGTGACCAGGGCGGCGACGCGGCGGCCCGGCAGGGCGTCGTGCAGGGCGGTGACCAGCAGGGAGCCGATCATGCCCTGGGTCTGGGCCCCGAGCAGCTGCAGGGGGCAGGGGGCGCCGAGGGCGGGACCGGCGGCGCTCTCCACGGCGAGCGGGCCGGTCCGGGGGCCGTCGCCGTGGGTGAGGACGAGTTCGTGTTCGCGGGCGAGCGCGGCCAGGGCGATGGCGACCCGGTCGATGTTCGACTGCTGGACAGCGGCGTCGGGGCGTTCGCCGCGGCGCAGCAGAGCGTTGCCGCCGAGGGCGACGACTATGCGCATGGCTTCGGTCCTCCAGAGTGGCGACGAGTACGGCCTTGATGGTGTGCGGTCGGTCCGGGGCCCGCTCCTCGCGCGGGGTGACAGCGGCGGGGGCCGCCGGTGCCGTGCCGCCGTACGTCCCCCGCCCCCGTTCCGGCGGCGGTGGCGTCGCGGACGAGGCGTCGCGGGCCGGGGCCTCCGGGGCCGGGCGCAGGCGGTCCGGGCTCTCCCCTCGCTGTGGTGGCGGGCGTCCCTGTGGTCCTGGGCATCCCTGTGGTCCTGGGCATCCCTGTGCTCCTCGGGAACTCGCCGCGGATGATGCGTTCCGTGATCGATGTTCGTCCGCCGCGGTCCGTCGGGGCAGCGGCCGCACGGACCTGCGGCGGTGCCGATGGTCCCTGCCACACGGCCCGTGCGGTCCGGCCGGGGCCGTGCTCGGGGCGAGCGGCGTCCTCGTGGCGCCGCGGGGCCGGAGAGCGGCGGCCGTGCGCCGCGGGGCCGGTTCCCCACGGGTCGGCCCCTGTCCTCCTCCGCCTTCACGGCCCCGTCCCGTCGTCCTCGTCCCCGGCGTCGTCCCCGGCACCGCGTCCTCGGCACCGCCGTCGGCCCCGTGGCCGTCCTAGGAGATGTCCGGTTCGAGGGCCGGGCGGTGCGGGGGCCCGGTGAGCGCGCACCGCACGTCGACCACGCCTTCCACGGACCGCACCAGCCGCACCGCCAGCGGTACGACGGACAGGTCCCGAACGCGGCCGGTGAGCGTGACGACGCCCTCGTGCACTTCCACGCCGACCGACTCGATCGGGTCCGGGAACCGGCCGAGGACCACCTCGCGCCGCACCTCCTCGGCGATGTCCCGGTCGGAGCGGAGGAAGACCCTGAGCAGGTCCGAGCGGCTGACGATGCCCTTCAGCACGCCGTCGCCGTCGACCACGGGCAGGCGTTTCACCCCGTGCCGGGCCATGGCGCGGGCGGCCTGCGCGAGGGTGGCGTCGGGGCGGACGGTGACGGCCGGAGAGGTCATCAGGTCCGCCGCGGTCACGGCCTGTGCCTTCTCGAGGCCGGCCGGGGGCCGGGCCCGCGGTCCCCGGTCGGGGGCGCTGTCCCGGAACTCCTCCTTGCGCAGCAGGTCGGCCTCGGACACGACGCCGAGCACCCGGTTCCCGCTGTCGAGAACGGGCAGGGCGCTGATCCGCTGCACCTCGACGGTCCTCACGATGTCCTTGAACGTCGCCCCGGCGGCGAGTGCGACGACCGTTCGGGTCATGACATCGCTCACGCGGTACTCGGAGCCGGTCATGGTGTCCTCCCACCTGTACGGGCAGCCTGTCGCGACACCTCCAGCCTGTGTCGTCCGGCGGGCGCGGGCATGGGCCGAACGGCCCGCTTCGAGGGGTCGCCCGCCCCTGCCCGCCCGCGGACCGCACCGCCGCGACGACTGCGGGCCCCGGCGGTTCGCCGCCCACCTGGCCCAGTCGGGACCCGGCAGGTGCGCGCCGTGCCCGGCCTGCCGCGTCCCGGCACCGGTGAGGCGCCGTACGACCGTCCCCCGCCCGGCCCGTCCGCGCCGGCCGGACCGCCGAACGGCTCCCCGGCTGGCGCGGTGGCGCGCGGCCCGGCAGCGTGGATACGCGGATACGCAGATACGTAGATACGTAGATACGTAGACAACGACGGCTGAGCGAGGTGACCATGGAATCTGAGCCGGTACCACGGGTGGTCGTGGGTGTGGACGGATCTCCGACGTCGTATGCGGCGCTGCGGTGGGCGGACCGGTACGCACGGGCCGTCGGCGGTGTCGTGGAGGCGGTCCACGTCTGGGACACGCCGTCCTCCGCGGGCTGGAGCGGGCCGGCGATCGATCCCGACTTCGACCTGCAGCAGGCACGGGAGCGCTTCGCGGCGGAGTTGCGCTCCGTCTTCCCCGGGGAGCGTCCGGCGCGGCTGAGGGAGCACCTCGTCGAGGGCGACCCGTCCGAGGCCCTGATCCAGGCCTCGGAGGGGGCCGAACTCCTCGTCGTCGGCCGCCGGGGCCGGGGCGGCTTCGCCCGGGCGATGCTGGGATCGGTGGGCCAGCGCTGCGCCCAGCACGCGGCCTGCCCGGTCGTCGTCGTCCCCCGGGAAGGGGACACGGCTCACTGAGCGCCCGGCGGGAAACCGTCGGGCCCCGGCCTCCTGTGCTCCGTCCTCCCGCCCCTGCTCCGTCCTCCCGCCCCGCGCGGGACGGTCAGCGGGGCGGGAGGGGTACGCCGCCCGCACGAGCCGGCACCGCCCGCCGGGAACCTCGACGCACCTTCCCGGCGGGACGCCGCCGGTTCACCCGCGGGTGCTCGTGCGGGGGCCCGCCTCGGCACCGCGGTCGGCCTCGTCGGCGTCGGCGTCGGCGCAGCGGACCTCGAGCCGTACCTCGGGGGCCTGGGCCAGCGTGTTCGTCACCGTGCAGTGCGAGACCACCGCGCGCAGCGCGGCCAGCCGGTGCGGCGGCAGGCCCGGGGCCAGGACGGTGAGGGAGATCCCGGCCACCCGGGGCGGCCGGTCGTCCGCCATGCGGAACTCCGCACGGACGGACAGGCCGTCCCGGTCGGCGCCGTGGCGGTCGAGGAAGCGACCCGCGTAGTGCGCCGCGCAGGAGGCGACGGCGGCCACGAGGAGTTCCACCGGGGTGGGGGCGGTGTCCTTGCCTCCGTCGGACAGCGGCTGGTCGACCGTCAGGACGTGTCCGCGCACCCGGACCTCGTACGCGTCGCCGGTGATGGGCACCACCTCTGCCGCTCCGGGCCGGCCGCCGGGTCCGGGGTCCACCGCGGCGGCCTGGAACAGCAGCAGTCCGGCGAGCCGCCGGGCTTCCTCGGCCGTGAGCGACGCCCACAGTTCACCGCCCTCGTCGTGGGACTCGAAGGAGGTGTCCAGGACGACGCGGCCCATCGGGGCCGGCAGTCCCTCCGGCGCGAAGCGGGTGACGTTGAGGGTGCGGCCACAGCGCGTCTGCATCTTCATTTCGGCTCCCTGTCGGCTGGTGCCGCCGCGGCGGCCGGGCACTGCGCTTCCCAGTGCACCGCCCGGGTGCGGAGCTGTCCGGGGTCGAACGGTCCCCGCGGGGTCCCCGGACGTCCCGAAGTCGCCGGGAGGCTCCGGGCCGCCTGCCGCCTGCCGCCTAGGGTGTTCAGGCGTCGTCGGCGGAGGTGATGCGGCGGCCGGTCAGCCGTCCGACGGTGATGACCACCCACAGCGTGCGCCGTCCTCCGGCCCAGGGGGCGCTGTGGGCCCGCTCGTCGAGCCCGCGTACCGCGGCAGGATCGGTGACGGCCCGCGCGGGCCCCACCGCCAGGACGCTCCAGCCCTGGCTCATGGCCTCGTCGATGTGGTCGGCCTCGAAGGCCACCTCGTGGCCGACCGCGGCGGCGAGGGTGGTGTCGGGTGCCGTACGGAAGGCGATCGTCCCGTCCACCACCTCGTAGTTGACGGGGAACACGGCAGGGCCGTGCCGCGTGGTCAGCGAGACGCGCCCGACGCCGTGCGTCGACAGCAGGGCCCGGCACTCCTCCTCGTCCAGCTCCCGCAGGCGGGGGTGGTAGAGCGCCTGCCCCTGTCCGGGAGGCCGCTCCTGGCCGCCGCCCTGGAGTTCGCGGAGCGTGGTTTCCATCGCGTCGGCCAGACGCATGAGGGTCCCGGGGCTCGGATCGGCCGGGTGCGTCTCCAGGTAGTCCAGGTAGGCGGGTGAGATACGGGCGCGGTCGGCGGTCTCCGCCAGGCCGAGGCCCCGCCGCCGGCGCGCCTCCGCCACCCGCCGGCCCACGTCGCCGGGGCCGGCGGCGGCCGTCCCACCGCCCCCGGTCTCCGCGTCCGCGTCTCCGGACGCCGGTGCGCCCGGCGCCGCCTCGTCGTGGCCGGGGTGGCCGGGGTGGCCGGGGTGATGGACGTGGGCGTCCGGCCCGGGGAAGACGAGCGTGATGTCGCCCGTGTCCGACCACTGCACGTCGTACGGCGGGGTCCCGTCCTCGTGGTGGAGGCCGACGATCTCCCCGTCGCGCCGGACGATGCCCGTGGCCGGACTCTCGACGATCAGCCGGTCCCCAACATGTGCGTGCATGACCGTGCCCTCTCGCTGCGGATCCCCTTCCAGCATCGCTCCGCGGCGCCGACCGCACCACAGGGCCGATGGTCCCGTCCCGCCCGGGCGCTCGCGGGCGGCGCGGGGCTCAGCGGCTGCGCAGAGCGGCGAGCGCCGCGTCCAGGTCGGCCGCGCGCGGGCGGTTGTGGGGCAGCTTGCCGAGCAGGGCCGCCATGCCGCAGGTGTTCGTCAGGGCGGAGAAGACCAGGCCGCCCGCGATGCCGGCGGAGACGAGCAGGAGGGCCGGGTGCACGAGCAGGCCGAGGAGGAGGCCGAGCAGGACCAGGCTGCCGGCGGTGAAACGGACCTGGCGTTCCATGCTCCAGCCCGCCCGCGTGTCGCATGCGGCCGGTGTCTGCAGGTCGTGCCCCTCGGCGGCCCAGGCGCCGGTGCCGCCGACCAGGGTGGCGGTGTCGATGCCCTGCTCGGCCAGGAGCTTGCAGGCGTTCTCGGAGCGGGCGCCGGAGGCGCACACCACGAGGACGTCGCCGCGCTCGGCGGCGTGCCGGATCTCCGGCAGCGCGCGCCGGATGTGGTCGAGGGGGATGTTCACCGCGCCGGGCAGGTGGCCGGAGACGTACTCGGCGGGCGTGCGCACGTCGATCACGGTGAACTCGTGCAGCCGGGTGCGGGCCTCGTCGGTGCGGAGGGCGGAGGGGGTGGAGGGACTGGTCATGGCAGAGGGGGTCCTTGAGGGTCGGTACCGGGCGGTGATCCGGCGAATCGGACGTACAATACCCCTAGGGGTATTGATCGAGGGGTACGCACCGAGGAGTGGCCGTGGAACTGGAGCTTGCGGGCGCGGACCTGGCGGCCGTGCTGAACCGGCTGCGCCGTGCGCAGGGTCAGATATCCGGTGTGATCCGGATGATCGAGGAGGGACGCGACTGCGAGGACGTCGTCACGCAGCTCTCCGCGGCCTCCCGCGCCCTCGACCGGGCCGGTTTCGCGATCATCGCGACCGGCCTGCAGCAGTGCGTGGCGGACATCGACTCGGGGCGCGGGGGCGGAGAGGACCCGCACGCGGTGCGCACCCGGCTGGAGAAACTGTTCCTGTCGCTGGCGTGAGCCGGCGTGCCGCGGCGGCCGTCACAGCAGCGCGTCGATCAGCATGAACGCCGCCACGGCCAGCAGCACTCCGGCGAAGATCCGCTGAAGCGTGTCGCCGGTGACCTTCGCGGCCAGCCGTTTCGCGTCCCACGCGCCGAGGACCGCGGCCCCGACGAACGGGCCGACGACCGCCCAGTCCAGCTGCTGGACGGTAGCCGCGCGCGTCGCCAGCGCCGCCACCGAGTTGACGGTGATGACCAGCAGGCTGGTGCCCACCGCGTTGCGCATCCGCAGCCCGACCACGCCCACCAGTGCCGGTACGGCGAGGAAGCCGCCGCCCACGCCGAGGACGCCGGTGACCGCGCCGAGCCCGGCACCGGCCCCCGCGGCGCGCGCCTGCCGGACCGGCACGGCGCCCGCCTCGGCCGGCGCGGACCGCATCATGCGCAGGGCGGCCACCGCCGCGACGAGGGCGAAGGCCCCCGTCAGCACGGCGGCCGGCACCCGGGCGGCGAGCGCGCCGCCCAGCATGGCCGGGCCGATCCCGGCCGCCGCGAACAGCAGCCCCGTACGCCAGCGCACCTGACCGTCGCGGGCGTGCGCGAGCAGCGCGGTGGCCGAGGTCAGGGTGACGATGACCAGGCCGGCGGTCGTGGCCCCGACCGGGCTGAAGCCGAGCAGGTAGATCAGGGCGGGCACGGCGAGCACACTCCCGCCGCCCCCGAGCGCGCCCAGCGCCACACCGATCACGGCGCCGGCGACGAGGGCGAGGACGACCGCGCTCACGCGACGGTGCCGTTTCCGCCGCCCGCGTCCACCACCGGCAGCCCCTCCTCCGCCCAGGAACGCATCCCGCCGATCACGTCCACGGCCACCGCGCCGCGGGCCGCCAGCAGGTCGGCGGCCTGCCGGGAGCGGTTGCCGGAGCGGCAGATCACGACCAGGGGCCGCGCCTGCGCGTGAGAGGGCAGCGCCGCCCCGGCGGCCAGCGCGGACAGCGGCAGGTGCAGGGCGCGGGGGGCGTGCCCCGACTGCCACTCGTACGGCTCGCGCACGTCCAGCAGCACGGCGTCACCCGCGCTGTCGGCGGTGCCGTGGCCGGTGCGCGCGGCCGCTTCCCGCGCGGTCACCCGGCCAGGACCCCCCTGGTCCCGTCGGAAGATGCTCATGTGGTTTCTCGCTCCTGTTTCCCGTGTCGGTACGGTCGGCTCGGTACAGCTCGGCTCGGTACGGACGGTCGGCTCGGTACGGACGGTCGGCGGGGGCCGGTGCGGCGCCCGGCGCCGTCAGGGGTTGCGGATGGTGAGTCCCGCGGCCGCCGCGGCGTCGAAGGAGTCGTCCACGGCGACGACGTCGCGGCCGGCGGCGTCCAGCAGGGAGGCGGCGATGGCGGCCCGCGCGCCGCCCGCGCAGTGCACCCACACCTCACCGTCGGGGACCTCCGCCAGGCGGCGGTGCAGGGTGTGGACCGGAATGTGGACCGAGCCCTCGATGTACCCGCCCGCCCGCTCCGCGCCACGCCGGACGTCGAGGACGACGACTCCCTCCGCCGGGTGCCGGCCCGCGAGGTCGGCGAAGTCCGCCCGCGGGAAGGAGACCGGCGCCTCGCCCTCGCGCACCCACCGGGCGGGCTCGCCGGTGGCGGCGGCGGCCGGCCTGTCGATGCCGACCCGGACCAGCTCGCGCTGGGCCGCGGCGAGTTGGGCGGGTGATTCGGCGAGCAGGGTCACCGGCTTGCCCCACGGAATCAGCCAGGCCAGGTAGGTGGCGAGTTGACCGTCGGCCTCGAAGTTGAACGAGCCGGACACATGCCCGGCGGCGAAGGCGACACGGTTGCGCAGGTCGACCACCCACTCCCCCGCGGCCAGCCGGGCGGCGATCTCCTCGGCGTCGGCCACCGCGGGCAGGGTGAGGTCGACGGGAGCCGGTCCGGCGGCGTTGGCCGGACCCATGTGCGCGTAGTAGGCGGGAATGTCGTCCAGGCCGGCCAGCAGCTCGGCGACGAAGGTGTCCACGTCCCGGACGAGGGCCTCGTTGGACGCCTTCTCCTTGCCGATGGTGGTGGCACCGCCCTCCGCCTGGGAGGAGGAGCAGAAGCTGCCGAACCCGTGGGTGGGGAGCACCGCCGCCTCCTCCGGCAGTTCGGCGGCCAGCCTGTGCACGGAGGCGTGCTGCGCACGCGCGAGGTGCTCGGTCAGCCGCGGTTCGACGAGGTCGGGGCGGCCGACGGTGCCGATCAGCAGCGAACCGCCGGTGAACACCGCGACCGCCGTCCCGCCCTCCTCCAGCGCGTAGGAGGTGTGGTGCGGCGTGTGGCCGGGCGTGGCGAGCGCGCGCAGGGTCAGGCCGGCGTCGACCTCGGCACGGTCGCCGTCGTGCACCGGCACCCGCGCGAAGGAGACCCGGGCCCCGGCGGGGACGTGGTAGGCCGCCCCGGTGATCCGGGCCAGCTCCAGGCCGCCGGTCACGTAGTCGTTGTGCACGTGCGTCTCCACGACGTGGGAGATCCGCACCCCACGCCGTACGGCCGCCGCGATCACCTGGTCGACGTCGCGCGGCGGGTCGACGGCCACCGCCGTCCGCTCGCCGCCGGCGAGATAGCTCCGGTTGCCGAGACCCTGCACCTCGATCGTGTCGACGAAGAACACGCGGTACTCCCTTCCAGTGGAAAATTACCCCGGGGGGTATACATACGAAGGTAACACGAGTACCCCGGGGGGTATTTTGGAGAGCGGGGAGAGTCCCGGGAAACACCCCACGGACCGCTCGCCCGCACCGGACACCCGTCCGCTGCCGCGCCAGCCACGAGAAGGGCCGTCCTCATGCGCTACGACCGCACCGTCCACCTCGACACCGACTTCGCCACCGCCGTCGCCCGCACCCGCGACGCCCTCGCCGCCCAGGGCTTCGGCATCCTCACCGAGATCGACGTCACCGCCACCCTCAAGGCCAAGCTCGGCCACGCCGCGGAGGGCATGGAGGACTACCTCATCCTCGGCGCCTGCAACCCGCCCCTCGCCCACCGGGCCCTGGAGACCGACCGCAGCATCGGCCTGCTCCTGCCCTGCAACGTCGTCGTCCGCCGCGACGGCGACCGCACCGCCGTACAGGCCCTCGACCCGGACACCATGGTGACCCTGACCGGCAGCGACGCCCTCCGCCCGATCGCCGAGGAGGCCGGGCGGCGCCTCGACGCCGCCCTCGCCGACCTCACCGCGACGGACCGGGAAAGCTGACGGCGGGCCGGATCAGGCTCCGGCTCCGCCCGGGACCCGCCGACGGAAGCTGACGGCACGTCGATCGAAACCCGGTGGAACAGCGCCCCCGCGCGACCGGTCGCCCGACCGGCGGGCCCGTCCTGTCGCCACACGCGTTTGCCCACCGTCGGCAGCGGCAACCCGTACCCCTACGATCCGCCCCGCCGCCGTCGGCACCCGCGTCACGTGCGACGGCCGGCGGACGAGCCGGGGCGGTACACACGGGTCCGACAAGGGGTTGGGTGATGACGGTAGCGGCACAACAGGGTGGCGGCGGAGGTTCCAGCGGGCTCTACGACGTACTGGAACTGATCCTCGACCGCGGGCTGGTGATCGACGCCTTCGTGCGGGTCTCCCTCGTGGGCATCGAGATACTCAAGATCGACATTCGGATCGTGGTCGCCAGCGTCGACACGTACCTGCGGTTCGCCGAGGCGTGCAACCGTCTCGATCTCGAGGCCGGGCCGCGCAAGCCGGCGGGCCTCACGGAGCTGCCCGGAAAGATGATGGAGTCCGGCGCCAAGGGCAAGACGAAGGGCGTGCTGTCCGGCGCCGCGGAGACGGTCGCCGAAGCCTTCCAGCAGGGCCGCGGCCAGAGCCGGAGCCAGGCGGGACGGTCCGGCACGCGCAGGAGTGCCGACTGAGCGACGACCTCTGACCGACCCCCGCCGTCGTCGCGTGCCGTCCCGGGGCGACGACCCGTTCGCCTCGCGCCACCCCCGCCTCCGCGCCCCCGGCCGTGCCCCCGGTCCGGGGGCACGGCCATGTCCGCACGCCGGTTCCACCAGGCCGCGCCCACCGCCGGTGGATCACTCGTGCGGACGACGCCCCTGATCGGCCAGGGATGTCTCGACCGGTTGCGGAAAGACGTAGGGGCGACCAGTCAGGAGGTTGTCATGGCCGATGAGTTCGCGTTGGGAGAAGTCCTGGCGGCTGCCGAGGACGCCGCGCCGATGGATTCCGTCGACGTCGTCGCCCGCAACGTGCAGAAGCGCTTCGGGGCAGTCTCCGTCTCCTTCCTGTTCCTGGACTTCGTCGGCCAGGAACTGGTGCGGCTCACCGCTGCCGACGACGCCGAGGCCGGTGGGACCAGCCCCGTGCGCATCCCCGTGCAGGGCAGCGTCTACCAACGGGTCCTCCACGAGCAGCGACTGCACCGGCAGCGGGACACCGAGGGCCGGCACCGGGTCATCGCGCCGGTCACCAACCGTGGCGACTGCATCGGCGTCCTCGAGATGACACTCCCCCACACCGACGGGGACGTGCTGCGGCACGTGGCGGAGGCGGCCCACGCCCTCGCGTACATCATCGTCACCGACCGCCGCTTCACGGACGCCTACCAGTGGGGGCAGCGCACCAAGCCCCTGACGCTCGCCGCGGAGATCCAGCACCAGCTGCTGCCCTCCGCCTCCTGCTGCGAAGCGCCGCAGTTCACCGTGGCCTGCGCGCTCGTCCCCGCGGACGACATCGGTGGGGACACCTACGACTACAGCCTGGACCGCGACACCCTGCACCTGTCGCTGACCGACGCCATGGGCCACGACGTGGACTCCGCCCTGCTGGCCACCCTGCTGCTCGGCGCCCTGCGCGGCGCCCGGCGCGCGGGGTGCAACGTCGGCGAACAGGCACGTCAGGCCCACCAGGCACTGCTGTCCCACGGACGCGGCACCATGGCGACCGGGCAGCTGCTCTGCGTCGACCTCGTGCAGGAGCGCGTGGAGCTGATCAACGCCGGCCATCCCTGGCCCCTGCGCCTGCGTGACGGCGTCGTGGAGGAGATCCCCCTCACCATCAACCTGCCCTTCGGCGTCCCCTCGCCCATCCCCTACCGCGTGCAGAAGCTCGACCTGCGCCCCGGCGACCGGCTCATACTGCTCACCGACGGCATGCAGGACCGGGAAGCGGCGGCGGTCGACCTGCCCGCGCTGCTCCGCCGGACCCGCCGTCTGCATCCCAGACAGGTGGTGCAGACGCTGACGGAGGCGGTGAAGAACGCCTGCCACGGCCGCCCTCAGGACGACGCCAGCGTCATGTGCCTGGACTGGCACGGCCGGATGGGCACCGCCTGAGGCGGCGCGGCCGGCGCATCCCACCGCGCGTCCCTCTCGTTTCGACGGCAGGCTGGCCGTATGAACGGCACACGGCCCATCGTGATCTACCCGCCCGCCGAGGACGGCGGCAGACGCGTCCGCGTCGATGAGCATTTCGTCGGGCTGGCGTACGGGCTGCTGGACGTCGTCGATTTCCTGCGCCTCGTCGGCCTGGACGACGTCGACGACGCCTGGGTGCGGCAGTCGGAGACGGTCGAGTGGCGCGGTGGCGGCCCGGAGGCTTGGACGCACTGACGCACCGTCCGGCCGAGGGACCACGGACGCCGAGATGCCCCCACCCCACCCCCACCCACCGAGGCCGTCCGGCGGCGAAGGCTCCGATCGCCGGGGGGGAGGCCGCCGCGCCGGTCCGCTTCCCTCGGCGGCCCGGCCACCGAGGGGAGCGCTTCGGTTCCCCGGGGCACCGGGTCGTAGGATCCTGAGTGCCGGGACGACCGTGCGCGGCACGTGCGTTCGCGTGCGGAAAGGGCTGCTCCGGCATCATGCGGAAGGTGCCGCCGGCGCCTTCCGGGAGGGAGCGGGAATGGCGGAGACTCCGGCGCGGGAGGGCAGGCCGACGGCGCCCCACCTGAGGCTGGACGAGCTGCTGGACGGGCTCCAGGCGCAGGTCGCGCAGGTGCGCGCCACCCGGGACCGGGTGTCCACGCTGCTGGACGCGGTCCTCGCCATCGGCTCCGACCTGGATCTCGACGTGGTGCTGCGGCGGATCGCCGAGTCGGCCGTGACCCTGGTGGACGCCCGGTACGGGGCGCTGGGGGTGCTGGGTGACGAGGGCCGGATCAGGCAGTTCATCACGGTCGGCATGGACGAGGAGACCGTCGGCGCGATCGGCCACCGCCCCGAGGGCCGGGGCATCCTGGGGCTGCTGGTCAGGAACCCGGAGCCACTGCGCCTGGCCGATCTGGGCGGCCATCCCGAAGCGGTGGGCTTCCCGGAGGGGCATCCGGCGATGACCACGTTCCTGGGGGCGCCGGTCCGGGTGCGCGAGAAGGTCTTCGGGAACCTGTACCTCACCGACAAGCGCGGTGGCGCGGAATTCGACGAGGAGGACGAGGCGGTGCTGCGCACGCTCGCGGCCGCGGCCGGTGTGGCGATCGACAACGCCCGCCTGTACGAGGACACGCGGCGCAGGGAGCAGTGGCTGGAGGCGAGCAGCGAACTGACCCGCAGCCTGCTGTCGGGCACCGACCCCGACCTCGTCCTGCACCAGGTCGCCGCCACCGTCAGGGCGCTGTCCGGGGCGGATCTGGTGACGGTGGCGGTGCCGTTCGACGGCGGCGACGGGCTGGTGGTCGAGGCCGCCGAGGGAGAGGGCGCCGAGCGGGTGCGCGGGCTGGTGCTGTCCCCGGCCACGCGGGCCGCCGGGGTGTACCGCACCGATGAGCGCGTCACCAGCGGCGCGCTGTCCGACGAGCAGCGGGGAGACGGCGGCTGCGCGGCGAAGGTCGACCTGGGGCCCGGCTTCCTGCTCCCGCTGGGAGGCGGCGAGCACGTGCGCGGCGTGCTGGAGGTCGCCAACCGTCCGGGCGGCCCGGAGTTCTCCGAGGCCGCCATGACCATGATCAGCGGTTTCGCCGACCAGGCCGCGCTGGCCCTGGAGATCGCCGAGCACCGGCGCGAGGCCGAGCACCTCCTGGTCCTGACCGACCGCGACCGCATCGCCCGCGACCTGCACGACCTGGCCATCCAGCGGCTGTTCGCCTCCGGACTGACCCTGAACTCGGTGCTCGGCCGCGTCTGTGACCGGCCCCAGGTCGCCGAGCGGATCCAACGGGTCGTCGAGGACCTCGACGACACCATCAAGACCGTGCGGGGCACCATCTACGCCCTGGGCGAGCGGGACCGCCCCGGATCCCGCGGCGGGCTGCGCGCCAAGCTGCTCGCCGAGACCGACCGGGCCGCCGGCGTCCTCGGTTTCAGCCCCGCGCTGCGCATGACCGGTCTGTTGGACACCGACGTGCCCGCCGGTCATGCCGGGCACCTGCTCGCGGTCCTGCGCGAGACGCTGTCGAACGCCGCCCGCCACGCGCGGGCCACCGCGGTCGAGGTGACCGCCGAGACCGACGGCACCCGGCTGCGGCTGCGCGTCGCCGACAACGGACGCGGGGTCGACCCGGCCGTCACCCGCCGCAGCGGCCTGGACAACCTGCGCCGGCGCGCCGCCGACCTCGGCGGCACCTTCACGCTGACGCCGAACGAGCCGACCGGCACCGTCGCGGAGTGGACGGTCCCCCTCCCCGCACCGGCACCGTCGTGAGCCGGAGCCGGAGCCGGAGCCGGAGCCGGACGGTGGGCCGGTCCGTCGCTCACGATCCCGTGCGTTCCCAGCCACGGCGCGGGGTCCGGGCGCCGAGGCGGCTCTCGTCGCGGCTGCGGTAGACGATGTAGGGGCGGGTCAGGTAGCCCAGCGGCGCGGTGAGCATGTGGACGAGCCGGGTGAAGGGCCAGAACGCGAAGAGCAGGAGCGCGCTGAGGGCGTGCAGCCGGAACAGGATCGGGGTGCCGGCCATCAGGTCCGGGTCGGGCTGGAGGGAGAAGACCGACCGGAACCAGGGAGAGATGGTCTCGCGGTAGTTGTAGCCGCCGCCGACGAGGTTGGCGGCCACGGTGGCGGCGAGCCCCAGGCCGATGGTCAGGGTCAGGGAGACGTACATGGCCTTGTCGTTGCGGGTGGTGGCCGAGAACACCGGCCCGACGGTACGACGCCGGTAGACCAGGATGGCGAGTCCGCCCACGGTGGCGACGCCCGCGAGGGTGCCGAGCACGACGGCGGACACGTGGTAGGTGTGCTCGCTGATCCCCGCGGCGTCGGTCCAGCTCTCGGGGACGACGAGGCCGCCGATGTGGCCGATCAGGACGACGAGGATGCCGAAGTGGAACAGCGGGCTGCCGATGCGCAGCAGGCGCCGTTCGTAGAGCTGGGAGGATCGGGTCGTCCAGCCGAACTTGTCGTAGCGGTAACGCCAGACGTGGCCGAGGACGAACACCGCCAGCACGACGTACGGCAGGGCGACCCACAGCAGGATGTCGCCGGTGCCGGTCTCGGCCGCGAGGGTGGCGTACTGCGCCGAGGCGGTCATCGGGGTCCTCCTACGACGGGGTCCGGCAGGAACACCGGGGAGGCGTACGGGTCGAGGCCCACCTGCTCCTCGGGCGGGCCCTGGGCGGCGAGGCGCAGGACGGCCTCGCGGTCGTCTCCGGCCAGTGGGGGCAGGGTGGCCGACACGGAGGCCAGGACGTCCGCCCAGGGTGAGTCCTCGTCGGCCAGGGCCAGGCGCAGCAGTTCCAGACCGGCGCGGTGTTCGGTGAGCAGCGTCGCGCCGGTGTCCGGGACGGTGGCGGCGAACTCGAGGACGACGGCGAGGTGGTCGGGGAGTTCGTCGTCGGCGAGGCGCCATCCGGCCGCGGTGTAGGTCTGCTTCAGCCGCAGCAGCGCGAGGCCGCGTTTGCGGGTGTCGCCGTGGGCGTAGTACGTCAGGTACGGGCAGCAGCGTCTGCGGTGGTCGAAGGTCTCCACGTAGGCGGTCGCCAGTTCGTCGGCGGGGGTGCGCCCGGCGTGCCGGGTGAAGCGGATCAGGGGGTCCCCGACCTCGGGGGGCAGTGCGGCGGCGGCCCGGTGCGCCAGGTCGAGGCGGGGGCGGAACCGGTCGTCGGGATAGGCGAGCAGCAGGGACTGGGTCTGCCAGGCCAGGGGGAGCCAGGGCTTCGTGCGCGGGGTGCGTTCGGTCTTCCTTCTCATGGTTTCGGCTCCGTCTCTCCGCCGCCGTCCCCGTCGGCGGTGCCGGTGTCGGTGCCGCCGGTTCGTCTGTCCGGGAACAGGCCGGGCGGGGAGCTCTTGCCGTCCCAGTTGAGGAGGTTGACCCGGGTCGCCTTGTCGGTGGGCGCCGCGGGGGTGTCGGAGGTCTGCCGGTCGCGCAGGGCGTGGAAGTTCTCCACCGCGATCGGAGCGGCGCCGCCGGAGGTCTCACCGAAGGGGCCGGAGCCTCCCATGCCGGGGCCGCCCTCGTAGTCCAGGCTGCACTCGGTGGCCAGTTCCTCCAGCTTGTGCGCCTGTTCGGCGTGGGCGGGCGGGATGACGTAGCGCTCGTCGTACTTCGCCAGGGCCAGCAGCCGGTACATGTCGTAGACCTGCTCGCCGCTCATGCCGACCGACTCCGGGATGGTGTCGTCCGGCTCGCGGCCGAGGTTGATGTCGCGCATGTACGCACGCATGGCGGCCAGCCTGCGCAGTACCGCGTCGACGGGCGCCGGGTCGCCGGCGGTGAAGAGTTGCGCGAGGTAGTCCACGGGGATGCGCAGGGTGTCGACCGCGGCGAAGAGGTTGCGGTGGTCCTCGGCGTCGCGGCCGGTGTCGCGGACGGCGTCGACCACCGGGGAGAGCGGCGGGATGTACCAGACCATCGGCATCGTCCGGTACTCCGGGTGCAGGGGCAGGGCCACCTTGTAGGTGTTGATCAGGGCGTGGATCGGGGAGCGCTGGGCGGCCTCGATCCAGTCCCGGGGGATGCCGGCCCGCTCCGCCCCGGCGACGACCCGCGGGTCGTTCGGGTCGAGGAAGACGCCGCGCTGGGCCTCGTACAGTCCGGTGTCGTCGGGGGTGGAGGCGGCTTCCAGGACGCGGTCCGCGTCGTAGAGGACGAGGCCGATGTAGCGCAGCCGTCCGACGCAGGTCTCGGAGCAGACGGTGGGCAGGCCGACCTCGACGCGCGGGAAGCAGAAGGTGCACTTCTCGGCCTTGCCGGTGCGGTGGTTGAAGTAGACCTTCTTGTACGGGCAGCCCGTGACGCACATCCGCCAGCCGCGGCAGCGGTCCTGGTCGACCAGGACGATGCCGTCCTCCTCCCGCTTGTAGATGGCGCCGGAGGGGCAGGAGGCCGCGCAGGAGGGATTGAGGCAGTGCTCGCAGATGCGCGGCAGGTAGAACATGAAGGTCTGCTCGAACTCGAACCTGATCTTCTCGGACACCTCGTTCAGCAGCACGTCCTTCTCGCTGGTCGCGGCCGAGCCGCCGAGGTCGTCGTCCCAGTTCGCCGACCACTTGATCTTCATGTCCTTGCCCGTGATGAGGGACTTGGGGCGGGCGACCGGGGTGTGCTCCTGCAGCGGGGCGTTGGTCAGCGTCTCGTAGTCGTACGTCCAGGGCTCGTAGTAGTCGTCGAGGGACGGCAGTTTGGGATTGGAGAAGATCTGGATCAGTTTCTTGAACCGGCCGCCGGCCTTGAGTTCGAGGCGGCCGCGGCGGTTGACCTCCCAGCCGCCCTTCCAGGTGTCCTGGTCCTCGTACCGGCGGGGGTAGCCCTGGCCGGGCCGGGTCTCGACGTTGTTGAACCACACGTACTCGACGCCGGTGCGGTTGGTCCACGCCTGCTTGCAGGTGACCGAGCAGGTGTGACAGCCGATGCACTTGTCGAGGTTCATCACCATCGCCATCTGTGCCATGACGCGTCCGATGGCGGCTTCGCCGCGGGGCATCAGTACGTCACCTCCTGGTTCGTACGGCGACGGATGACGGTGACCTCGTCGCGCTGGTTGCCGGTCGGACCGAGGTAGTTGAAGGCGTAGGAGAGCTGGGCGTAGCCGCCGATGAGGTGGCTGGGTTTGATCAGCAGACGGGTCAGGGAGTTGTGGATGCCGCCGCGCCGGCCGGTGGTCTCGGTGCGGGGCACGTCGATGAGGCGGTCCTGGGCGTGGTGCATGTAGACGGTGCCCTCGGGCATGCGGTGCGAGACGACCGCGCGGGCGGCGACCACACCGTTGCGGTTGACCGCCTCCACCCAGTCGTTGTCCCCCACCCCGACCTTGGCCGCGTCCTGCGTGCTCATCCAGATCGTCGGGCCGCCCCGGGACAGCGAGAGCATGAACAGGTTGTCCTGGTACTCGGAGTGGATGGACCACTTGTTGTGCGGGGTCAGGTAGCGCACGGTCACGCCGAGCTCGCCCGTCTCCCCGACGCGGGGCTCGTCGAAGAGCGCATGCATGTTCAACGGGGGCCGGTACACGGGAAGTTGCTCACCGAGCGCGGTCATCCAGTCGTGGTCGAGGTAGAAGTGCTGGCGGCCGGTGAGGGTGTGCCAGGGTTTGAGGCGCTCGACGTTGACGGTGAACGGGGAGTAGCGGCGGCCGCCGGTCTCCGAGCCGGACCACTCGGGTGAGGTGATGACGGGGACCGGCGCGGCCTGGGTGTCGGCGAAGGTGATCTGCTTGCCCTCGTGTTCGGCGGCCAGGTCGGCGAGTCGGGTGCCGGTGCGGGCTTCGAGGGTGTGGAAACCCTGCGTGGCGAGATGGCCGTTGGTGGTGCCGGACAGGGCGAGGATCGCCTCGCAGGCGTGCGTGTCGCGGGCGATCGAGGGCCGCCCGTCGGCCGCGCCGCCGCGCACGGTGCCGTTCTTGTGGCGCAGGTACTCCAGTTCGCGGTCGACCTTGAAGGTGATGCCCTTGGTGGTCGCGCCCAGGGTGTCGAGCAGGGGGCCGAGGGCGGCCATCCTGTCGGCGACGGCCGCGTAGTCGCGCTCCACCGTCACGAGTTTCGGCATGGTGCGGCCGGGGACCGGCTCGCACTCTCCCGCCTTCCAGTCGAGCACCCGGCCGTGCGGGTTGGCCATCTCGTCCGGGGTGTCGTGCAGCAGGGGCGCGGCGACGACGTCCGTGCGGACGCCGAGGTGGCCGGCGGCCTGGCGGCTGAACTCCTTGGCGAGGGTGTGGAAGGCGTCCCAGTCGGTGCGGGTCTGCCAGGGCGGGGCGATCGCCGGGTTGAAGGCGTGCACGAAGGGGTGCATGTCCGTGCTGGACAGGTCGTGCTTCTCGTACCAGGTGGCGGCGGGCAGGACGACGTCGGAGAAGACGGTCGTGCTGGTCATGCGGAAGTCCAGGGTGAGCAGCAGGTCGAGCTTGCCCTCGGGGGCGTCCTCCCGCCACACCACGTCCCGTGGGCGGGCGTCCGGCGGCGCCTCGGCCGCCCGGACCGCGTGGTCGGTGCCGAGCAGGTGTCTGAGGAAGTACTCGTTGCCCTTGGCCGAGGAGCCCAGCAGGTTGGCCCGCCAGATGGTCAGCACCCGGGGGAAGTTCTCCGGTGCGTCCGGGTCCTCACCGGCGAACCGGAGCCGTCCCGCCTTCAGTTCGTCCACGATGTGCTCGGCGACCGGACGGCCCGCGGCGCCGGCCTCGTCGGCCAGGTCGAGGGGGTTGCGGTCGAAGGTCGGGTACGACGGCATCCAGCCCATCCGCGCCGACTGCGCGATGACGTCCGCCGTGGTCCTCCCGGCGAACGGGCCGCCCGTGCCCGGGCCGGCCGCCGCGAGGGTGTCGGCGGAGAACGGGTCGTAGCGGAACTGGTCGGCGTGCAGGTACCAGTAGGCGGTCTGGATCATCAGCCGGGCCGGCCGGTTCCAGTCGGCGGCGGTCGCGATCGCCGAGTAGCCGGTGATCGGGCGGACCTTCTCCTGGCCGACGTAGTGGGCCCAGCCGCCGCCGTTGACGCCCTGGCAGCCGGTCAGCGTCGTCAGGGTCAGGAAGGCGCGGTAGATGGTGTCGGAGTGGAACCAGTGGTTGGTGCCCGCCCCCATGATGATCATCGAACGGCCGCGGGACTCCTCGGCGTTCGCGGCGAACTCGCGCGCGATCCGCGCCGCCCGGTCCGCGTCCACTCCGGTGATCGCCGCCTGCCAGGCCGGGGTGTACGGCTCGGCCGCGTCGTCGTACGAGGAGGGCCACCGGCCGGGCAGGCCCGCACGGGCCACCCCGTACTGCGCCAGCATCAGGTCGTACACCGTGGTCACCAGGCGTCCGGCCACCCGGCGCACCGGCACGCCGCGCAGCAGCCGTCCCGCGCCGCCGTCGGGGGCGTCGAAGCGCGGCAGGCCGACCGCGACCGGTGTCTCGCCGCCGCCCTCGGCGGACAGCAGCGGGTCGGTGTCCCCCAGGTCGAGGTTCCACTTCCCGGCGCCGGCCTCGCCGTAGCGGTCGCCGAGCGTGCCGTTGGGGACCACCGGCAGCCCGGTGGCGGCGTCCAGCAGCACCGTGCGGAACTCGGCGTGCTCCGCGGTGGCCGCGGCCCCGCCGAGGTCGGCGGCGGTGAGGAACTTGCCGGGGGTGTAGGTGCCCGGTTCGCCGGCCGCCTCGTCGAGGGTGACCAGGAACGGCAGGTCGGTGTACCGCTTGACGTAGGAGGTGAAGTACTCCGTCTCCCGGTCGACGAAGAACTCCTTGAGGACGACGTGGCCCATGGCCATCGCCAGCGCGCCGTCGGTGCCCGGCTGGGCGGGCAGCCACTCGTCGGCGAACTTGACGTTGTCCGCGTAGTCCGGGGACACCGCGACGACCTTCTGGCCGCGGTAGCGGGCCTCGGCCATCCAGTGCGCGTCGGGCGTGCGGGTGACCGGGATGTTGGAACCCCACATGATCAGGTAGCCGGCGTCCCACCAGTCCCCCGACTCGGGTACGTCGGTCTGGTCGCCGAACACCTGCGGCGAGGCCACCGGCAGGTCCGCGTACCAGTCGTAGAACGACAGCATGGCGCCGCCGAGCAGCGAGTAGAAGCGGGCACCGGCGGCGTGCGAGACCATCGACATGGCCGGGATCGGCGAGAAGCCGGCGAGCCGGTCGGGACCGTGGGCCTTGATCGTGTGCACGTGCGCGGCCGCGACCATCTCCACCGCCTCGTCCCAGCTCGCCCGCACCAGGCCGCCCTTGCCGCGGGCCCGCTTGTAGCGGCGGGCGCGTTCCGGGTCGGTGACGATGTCCGCCCAGGCCGCCACCGGGTCGCCGAGGCGGGCCTTGGCCTCGCGGTACATCTGCAGCAGCACGCCGCGTACGTACGGGTAGCGCACCCGGGTGGGCGAGTAGGTGTACCAGGAAAAGGCCGCCCCGCGCGGGCAGCCGCGCGGCTCGTACTCGGGGCGGTCGGGTCCCACCGACGGGTAGTCGGTCTGCTGGGCCTCCCAGGTGATGATGCCGTCCTTGACGTACACCTTCCACGAGCACGAGCCGGTGCAGTTCACCCCGTGGGTGGAACGCACCACCTTGTCGTGCGACCAGCGGTCCCGGTAGAACTCGTCGGCCTGCCGGCCGCCCTTTCTGTGCAGGGTGCGCAGGTCGTCGGAGACCTCCGCCCTGGTGAAGAACCGGCGGCTGCGCACCAGCGCCTCCGCCAGATCGCCGTCCATGCCCGCCCGCTGCTGCTCCCGGCTGGTCTCCTTGCTCACCGCGCCACTCCGCCCCGAACGCCATGAGCGTCCGTTCGAATCGTGATCGGTTCCGGCCGCAGTCGACTCTACGAGGGTGATCCCCCAGAAGGTCAACACCACGCCACGGAACAACACGCGTCACACAGGAGACCGTCCGCGGACGGGGGCACGCCGGCTCCGTGCGGTCGGGGCCGGACCGGCGGAGCCGGCGTGCCCCGCCCGGAACGAGCGGGGCACAGGGCTCCGGGGAGTCGTCGCCGCGCCGGGAACGGCGGGCGGGACCCGTCAGGCCGCCGGCCGGGACAGGGTGCTGCCCGCCCTGGTCCGGGCGGCCTCGACCGCCTCCCATTCCTCGGTGCTCAGGTTGGCGAGCGCGGCCGGGAAGACGCCGTCCTGTTCCTTGAGGATGTGGTCGCGCAGCACGGCCATGGCGTCCATCAGCCGGTCCGGCCAGTCCGGGTCCGAGGGAGTCGCACCGTCGGCGGCCTCGGCCAGAACCGACTCGACACGGCGGTGCTCGGCCTCCAGGGCGGCGATCTGGTCGGGGAAGTCCCCGGCCAGCGCCGGGAACAGGCCTCCCTCCTCGACCTGGGTGTGCGGGCCGAGCACCCGCGCGATCTCACGGGCGGTCTGCGCCATCCGGGTCGTCTCGCCGCTCCGGTGGGCCGGGCGGAGGTGACTGATCAGTCGCAGGACCTCCTCGTGCTCCTGGGTCAGTTCGTCGATGGTCTCCAGGGCCTGGCAGCCGCAGTACTCGCACATCGGTCTTCTCCGTAATTCCTCGGTCCGTGGGTTCTTCGGCCTGTCGGTCCTGGGCCGGACAGTTCCGGGTCCGTCCGTCCTGAGGCCGTCCGTTCTGGGCCTGTCCGTCGTCGGACCGTCGCTTCCGGTCCGCCGGTCCGCCTGTCCGCCTGTCCGCCTGTCCGCCTGTCCGGCGGTCCGGCGGTCCGGCGGTCCGGCGGTCTGCCGGTCTGCCGGTCTGCCGGTCCTCAGGCGGTGGTGTCCGCGGGGCGGTGGCCGCGACGGCGGCCGGTGTTCCGCTTCCGCTCGTCGCCGCCCGCGGCCGCGCGGATCCCGGTGAGGGTGTAGGCGAGCGCCGCGGCGGCCACGACGGCGAGCAGGGCGAGACCGGCGGCATAGGTGCCGTACGCGCCGTACAGCGAGCCCATCACCAGCGGCGGCAGGAATCCGCCCAGGCCGCCCGCGGCGCCGACCACACCGGTGACGGAACCGACCTGGCTGGCCGGGGTGAGGAGGGCCACCAGGGCGAAGGTGGCGCCGCTGGCCGCGCCGAGCGCGGCGCCCATGGCCAGGAAGGCGACGGTGCCGACCGGTGCCAGTGGCGGGGTGAACGACTGGGTGACCGCGCCGGCCACCACCACGGCCAGTGAGCCGGCCAGGACCCGGACCGGGCCCGTGCGGTCCGACAGCCAGCCGCCGACCGGACGCATCGCCACCGCCAGCAGCACGAACCCGGCCATCCGGTTCGCGGCGTCGGCCTGGGTGAGCCCGTAGCCGGTCTTGAGGTAGGTGGGAAGGTAGACGGAGAAGGCGACGTAACCGCCGAACGCGACCGCGTACAGCGCCGACGCCTGCCAGGTGATGGGCAGCCGGGCGGTGGCGGCCAGCCGGCGGGCCAGCGGCTCGGTCGGCACGGTGCGGCCGGGCGCGTCGCGCAGCAGCAGCGCGGCGGTCACCGCGTACACGGCCAGCACCGCGGCGGTGATCAGGAACGGGGTGGACATGCTGTTCGCGTCGACCAGCTTCACCGTGGTCAGGGCGCTGATGGCGGTGCCGCCCATGCCGGCGCCGAAGACGCCGATGGCGAGACCCCGCCGCTCGGGCGGGAACCAGGCGTTGACGAGCGGCACGCCGACGGCGAAGGCGGTGCCGCCGATGCCGAGGAAGAACCCTCCGACCAGGAGGGCCGCGAGGGAGGAGTGACCGGCCAGGCCGAGGTAGAGCACGGGCACGATGGTGGCCGCCGACACGATCGGGAACATGACCCGTCCGCCGAACCGGTCGGTCAGGGCACCGACCGGGATGCGGCCCAGCGACCCGACCACGACCGGGACCGCCACCAGCAGCGACTGCTCGAAGGACGACAGGTCGAGGCTGTCCTTGAACCGCGGGCCGAGAGGGCTGAGCAGCGCCCAGGCCCAGAAATTCACCGCGAAACCCACGGTGGACAGCGCCAGCATCAGCCATGCCCGGCGGGACACCGGCGCTGGCGATGCCGAGCTGCCGCTCTTCGACTTCGACGGCTGGACCATGTCGTCCATCCCTTCCCTCTCCAAGGTGGTGCTGCGCACCGGGAATCGCACACGCCCCGCGGGCCTCTTGCCCGGGAAACGGAATCCCGTCACCACTGTCCGCGCCGGGGCACGTCGAAGGCATGGGCCAAGGGTCCCTGTGGAAGGACGGACGGTCCTCACCTTCGGGGCCGGCCGTCCCCCTACGGCTCCGTCCCACCGGCTCGCCCTCACGGCTCCCGTGGAACGACGGCCGGGTCCGGCGGTCCGGACGGTGGGGGGGTAGGGTCTTTCGGCCCTACCCCCGCACCACGGGCGCGGGGACGATGGACGGATGTCCCAGAACGATGCCTTTCGCGCACTCGACCGGCAGGAGTGCCTGCGCCTGCTCTCCAAGGTCCCGGTCGGTCGCGTGGTCTACACACGGCAGGCACTGCCCGCGGTCCTCCCCATCAACTTCTCCCTGGACACCGACAACTCCGTGCTGCTGCGCACCTCGCCGGACTCCGACCTCGTCCGCGCCATCGACGGCGTCGTGATCGCCTTCGAGGCCGACGAGTTCGACGCGGCGACCCAGTCCGGCTGGAGTGTCGTCGTCACGGGACGGGCCACCGTGGTGACCGACCCCGCCGAGCACGAACGGCTGTCACAGTCGGGCCCCGTCTCCTGGATGCCCCTGCGCGACGGGGTGTTCGTACGGATCGACTCCGAGATCATCAGCGGACGCGAGCTCAAGGGAACGCCCGCCGTCCTGTGACGGGCGGCCCGCGGGGTCCCTGGACACGCCGAGCGTGAGGGCCGGGCCGACGGTACGGAACCGTCGGCCCGGCCCTCGTGCGGCACCCGGTGCGGGAAGCCCCGGCCGCGAGGCCGCCGGCCCCGTCCGGTGCTGCGGGGTCAGGGGTGCGGCGTGCCCGCGCGGGGGGTGCGGCCGCCCTCGGGGCCGTACCCGAAGCGGATCAGCAACTGCGGGCAGCAGCGCCGCCTCGGGCCGGCGATCGCGGCCCGCAGGTCCGGCCATTCCATCGCCTGGTGCAGCATCGACGTGCGCAGCCCGTGCCGGGTCGCCGTGAGCAGCACGCGTTCCAGCGCCTGGCCCGCCCGCACCCAGTCCTCCCGCCGGTCCCGGGGCGTCCACAGCAGCGCCACCTGGGCGTGGCGCTCGAACCGCAGGGCGGGCAGCAGGCGGGCGGGCAGCGCCCCGGTGAAGTCCCGCACCGGCATCCGCCCGGAGGCGTCCAGCGGCCCCAGCGCCGTGGCCGGGATGCCGTAGGAGGCGTCCGTTCCCGGCGCGGTGATCCAGCCGCGTGCCTCGGCCACCCGGTCCCGGTGGAGGGCGTTGCGCATCTCCGCCGCCTGGGTCAGGCGCAGCAGGCGGCGGGTTCCCAGGATGTCGGGCACCTCCAGGTGCGCGCCCTCGGCGCGGGCGGCGCCGATCATCTCGGTCACGACCGGCTCCGGGACCGGGCGTCCGGTGAACGGCATCCGGCTCGTGTGGCGTCGCTCGACCGCGTCGTACAGATCGAGCAGGGGCAGCGGCGGGTCCGCGCGGTGCCCGGCCAGCTGCACCGTGGCCAGCAGGTCGGGGTCGTCCACCGCGGGCAGCAGCCGGACCAGGGGGTCCCAGCCCAGGTGCGCGGCGGCCACCCGGAGGTTGAGGACGGCCGCGCCCACCGACAGGTGCAGGGCGCGCAGATCGGGGTCGGCCATCGGCAGTCGCCTCCGCCGGTCCACCCGGACCTCGATCGACCGGCTCTCCGGGTCCAGGCCGAACCGCCAGGGCTGCGTGTTGTGGATCGAGGGCGCGGCCACCGCCGCGGCCAGCAGGGCCTGAACGGCTGCGGCGTCGACGATTTCCCTGGTCTGCATCACGGCTCCTTCACACGCTTTCCTCTGTACCCCCGAGCCTGCGTCGCCGCGCCCGGCCCGCGGGAGGGTTGACCGGCCCCGTTCCGGGGGCCGTACGTCCCCGGCGTCCGGCGGCGCCCGTGGCTCCCCGCCCCCGCCGTGGCCGCCGCTCAGGTGGCGGGCAGGGCCGTGGCGAGCAGGACGACGCCGAGCGAGCCGACGAGGGAGACGACCGCCAGGGCGCGGGCCAGGGCGGCGCGGCCCCTGGCGTGGGCGATGCCGTGTCCCGCCGCGGCGAGCATCACGACCGCGAAGAGGGCGAGTTTGGTCGCCAGGGTGCGGCCGTAACCGGGTTCGGCGAGCGAGGCCCAGGTGACTCCCCGGTGCCAGGCCATGGCCCAGCCCGTGCCCAGTTGCACGGGCAGGAACACGGCGCCGGTCAGGAGGCCGAACCGGCGGCCCGCCGCGGCGGTGAAACGGTCCTTGGCGTCCGGGGCGAGCAGGTGACGGGCGAGCGGCAGGACCACCAGGGAGAGGGCCAGTTGGCCGCCGACCCACAGGGCGGCACCGGCCACGTGCGCGAACCGCACCAGGGACCACAGGCCGACGGTGTCCATCAGCCGCTCACCTCCACCATGCCGTGGGCCCCGGCTTCGGCGTGGCGCATGTCGTGGTCGACGAAGGGGTAGTGGCCGGCCGCCGGGAACGTCGTCTCCACGAAGCCGCCCTGCGCGGTGGCCAGGTCCAGTACCTGCGCGCCGCCCGCCCCGCCCGGTTCGAGGAGGTAGGCGCCCTCCTTGTACACGGTGTCGAACACGGTGCCGACGATGTGGAAGGCGACGCCGTCGGAGGGCCCGGCGGCGACCACCCAGAAGCGGGCCCGCTCACCGGCGCGCAGCTTCAGGGGCCGCTTCGCGTACTGGTTCGCCATGCCGTTGAACACCCAGGCGTCCGGCGTGTTCTGCCGCATCCTGGTCACCTGGGCGGTGCTGCCGGGGGTGCCGAGGTACAGCTCGGAGGAGACCAGCACGTATGCGTGGTCCACCTCCGCCAGGCCGGGCGGGTCGACGACGACGGCGCCGTACATGCCGTTGCCCATGTGCTGGAGCATCGGTGCGGTGCTGCAGTGGTACAGCCAGGCCCCGGCGTGCTCGGCGCGGAAGCGGTAGACCAGGCGCTCGCCGGACTGGATCGTGCGCATGGGCCGGTCGGGGGCGAGGGAGCCGGCGTGGAAGTCGATGCCGTGCCCCATGCCCGGGTCGTCGTTGACGAGGGTGACCTCGAAGACGTCGCCGACCTTGCCGTGCAGGGTGGGGCCGGGGGCGGTGCCGCCGAAGGTCCACATCTGCTGCTTCACGCCCGGTGCCACTTCGACGGTGGTGTGCGCAGCGTGCAGTTCGACCCGGTGGACGGTCCCGCCGGGCGCGGGCGCCAGCGCCGCGTCGCGCGGCCGCCAGCCGGCGGAGTAGTCGGCGGAGAGGTCGAGGGCGCCGTGGTCGTCGGGGGCGGCGGCCTGGGTGTGGCCCTGGTGGCCGGCGGTGTCCGTCGCCGCGGCGTCCTTCACGACGATGTCCATGGTCATTCCGGCCGCCCGGTGGCCCGGCAGGGTGCACCAGGCGCGGCTGTCGCGGGTGACCGGCCCGAGGTCGAGGACGCGGGTGTCGCCCTTGGCGAGCATCGGGGTGGCGGGACCGTCCTCGACCTTGAGGTCGTGGCGCTGGGCGTCGTCGTTGGTGACCTCCAGCCGCAGCGAGGTGCCCGCCGCGACCTCGACGCGGGCCGGCCGGATGCGCATGTCGGCCATGGTGACGGCGACCGTGCGGGTGGTGCCGGAGCCCGCGCCCGCCGTCCCGGCGGCGTTCGTCGGGCCGGCCGGGTCTCCTCCGCTGTTGGCCACCAGCACGGCCAGCACGGTCAGGACGACACCCGCGGCGGTGCCCCACAGCGCCGGGCGCCGTGACCCGCCGTCCGCGTCCGACGGCAGCCCCTTGCCGCCGCGGACGAGCACCGGCACGACCAGGGCGAGGAACGCGCCTCCGGACACCGCCGCCAGCAGCAGACCCGCCGCCGGCGCCGCGCCGGGCAGCGGGAGGGCCGCCAGCGCGACACCGGTGTTGAGCGCCGCCGCCCTCGCCTGCCAGCCCCGTTCGAGCAGCGCCCGTACGGCCGCGCGGTCACGCGGACCCGTGCTGAGGACGACGGGCAGCAGGTAGGTGAGCGCGCCGATCAGGACCTGGGCGACGAAGCCGACGAGCAGGACGGGCAGCAGGGCGTCGATCGCGGTCTGCGCCGCGGCGAGCGGCGCGGTGGCCAGCCGGGCGAGGTCCGCCGTCACCGCGACCGCCAGCCAGCAGGTGGCGGCGGCGAGCGTCCAGGCCGCCGCCGCGGAGACGGGCCGGCCGCGGCGCACGGTACGGGCGAGCAGATGGGCGGCGAGGGCCACTCCCGCCAGGTAGAGGGCGAGGCCCGCCACGGCCGGCCAGCGCCGGCCGAGTGCCAGGGCGGTGACCGCCGTCAGCAGTCCGCTGCCGGTGAGCCACAGCACCTGCCGGGACACCTTCGTGGTGCGGTCCCTCATCCGCACTCCCAGCACGGTGGGCCACAGCATGAACAGCGTGCCGAGGACGGGCAGCCCGATCCAGCCGAGCAGCGTGACGTGCAGGTGCGCCAGGCGCAGCCCGGCGTACCGGTCGGGCCCGCCGGCCCCGCCGGTGGCCAGCAGCGCGCCGAGGACGGTGCCCGCGATCAGGGCGGCCGTGGCCGTCCGGTAGTAGGAGACGATCGGCTTGAGCCGTCCGCCGAGCGCGCCCCGGCCGAGGCGGACCAGCACGACGAGGTGCGCGGTGGCGGCGGCGACCAGTGACACGGCGGCGACGGCGGTCAGCAGCGGCCGGGCGGCCCACACCCCGGCGAGCAGCCCGGCCACGGCGAGGTTGGCCGTGGCCAGCCGGGCGGTGCTCCAGCGCTCGTCGGGGATCCTCGCGTGCAGCAGGGCGACGGCGAAGTGCTCGCTCCAGATCAGGACGGCGGTGGTGACGGCGCCGAGCAGGAACATGTGCACGGCCAGCCAGCGGGCCACCGGCAGCGACTCCTGCGCCGCGACCGCCGCCAGGGCCAGGGCCAGCCATGCCACGACCAGGACGTGGGCGCGCAGGTGGCGGGCCTTCACCCCGGACGCCCGGAACCGGCTCGGGTACCTGCCGGCTCCGCTCGCGTCACCGGTCGGGGGCGGCCCACCGACGACGGCGGTCATGCCGCTCCCCCGCGGCCGGTCGTGCCCGTGCCCGTGTCGCCGTCCTGCCGCGGCGCGGCGCCGCCCACGCGCGGGCGGGGCGGCCCGCCCTCCGGAGCGGTGCCGGACAGCAGCGCGGCCAGTTCCCGGCGGCGGGGGAAGGAACCGGGGACGTAGCCGCACCACGGCTCCTCGGCGTACGGGTCGCCGGTGACGCCGTAGGCCCGGGACCGCGAGCCACCGCAGACCCGGCGGAACTCGCACGCGCCGCACCGGCCGCCCAGCCGGTCGGCGTCCCGCAGACCGGTGAACAGCTCCGAGGTGCGGTAGATCTCCGTCAGCGGTGTCTCGCGGACGCTTCCGGCGCCCAGCGGCAGGAATCCGCTGGGGTGCACGGTGCCGGTGTGGGACACGAACACGAATCCGCGGCCCGCGTTGACGTCGAGCGGCGGGCGGCGTGTCCGGCGCGCTCCGGTGTCCAGGCCCAGTGCGGCGGCCCGGTCGCGCAGCTCCCGGTACAGCGGGCCGAGTCCGAGGACCGCCACGTGGTCGTCGCCGGCGGCGGCCAGGACCTGGCGCTGCAGGGCGACGCGGCGGAAGTGGTGGGCCTCGGTGGTCTTGGCCGGCACGGTCAGGCCCACGTCGTGAACGAAGTTGAGGACGTCCTCCACCTCGCCCGGAGTGAGCGCACCGAGGCTGCGGCCGCGGCCGGTGGGGACCAGGAAGAAGGCGCTCCACAGCATCGCGCCGTGCTCGGCGACGAGGCGGACGATGTCGGGCAGGTCGTGCAGGTTGTGCCGGGCGACCGTGGTGTTGATCTGCACCTTCATGCCGAGGGCGCGGGCGGTGTCCCAGGCGTCCAGGGTCCAGCGGAACACTCCGGGCACCCCGCGGAAGGTGTCGTGGACCTCGGCGGTGGAGCCGTCCAGACTCAGGGAGAGGCCGACCGCACCGGCCGCGTGCAGGTCCCGCAGCCGCTCCGCGGTGAGCGTCGGGGTACCGGACGGGGACACCGCGACCCGGACGCCGATCTCGCGGCCGTGAGCGACGAGTTCGTTCAGGTCCGGGCGCTGGAAGGGGTCGCCGCCGGTGATCACGAACAGCGGGGCGGGCTGCCCGAAGGCGGCCACCTGGCCCAGCAGGTCCTTGGCGGCGGCGGTGTCCAGTTCGCGCGGATCACGGTCGGGCACGGCCTCGGCCCGGCAGTGCAGGCAGGCCAGCGGGCAGGCCCGGGTGGACTCCCAGATGACGATGAAGGGCCGCTCCCCCGCGTCGTGGCGCTGACGGCGGATGGCACGGGCGGCGGCGGCACGGGGGACACCGGGTCGGGTGGCGTCGGCACCGGTGGCGCCGGGCCGGGCGGTGTCGGGCCGGGCGGTGTCGGGCCGGGCGGTGTCGGGCCGGGCGGTGTCGGGCCGGGCGGTGTCGGGCCGGGCGGTGTCGGGCCGGGCGGTGTCGGTCATCGTACGGCCCTGCCCAGCGCCCTGAGGCTGTGTCCGGCCGCCCTGGAGTCAGGGCAGACGAGGCGGGCGGCCGGACGGTGACCGGGCCGGACCGTGCGCGGCACCCACCGCGGGTGGCATCGATGGGCTCGGCCTCGAGGGCGGTCGACGTGGTCGTGCACGGTGTACCTCCGGATCGGTCGCCGTCAGCATCCACCGGCGGCGGTGGCCGGCGCCGCGGCCGATGGTCTTCTCCCTCAGGGCCGACAGTCCCTCTCCGGCAGGCGTGAACAGGGCCGAACGGGCCGTCGCTGCCGTCGGGGCGGGCGGACGGGGATGCGGGTGCGGGTGCGGGTGCGGGTGCGGGCCGAGGGGTCACCGCGTACGGGGGGCAGCATGCCGACGGGCCACCGCGTACCGAGAGGCAGCATGCCGAGGGGGGGCACCCCCGGGCATGCCGCCCGGGGGTGCCCCCCCTCGGACGGGATCCGCGGCCCCGTCGTGCGTGCCGCCGTCGCGGGTTCAGGCGCGGGGCGAGGAGCGGGTGGTCAGGGCGTCCGCGGTGGCCACCAGGGTGACGCCCAGGCCGGTCAGCGCGGCGCCCAGGCCGGTGACCAGGGTGGTGAGGTGCCATGCCTGGTACGCGGACATCAGGGAGGCGCGCAGGGACTGGCCCATGAAGGCGGTCTGGCGCAGCTCCGCGAGTTTCTCGTCGTCGCCCGCGGCGTGCAGTTCCGCGCTGAGTTCGGCGTAGGTGCGGCCGCCGGTGGCGTGGGCGAGATTGCCCTTGATGAACTCGGCGTACGCGTGCGCGTCGGGGCCGGTTTCCACCGGGCGGCCGGCATGGGCGGCGAGTTCGGCGGGCAGGCCGCGGTCCGGGAAGGTGATCTTCTGGGCGGCCAGTTCGTCGCGTATCTCCTTCCTGCCGCTGCGGCCGCGCCACAGCATGACCGGTCCGGCGACTGCCAGGGCCGTCCCGACGGTCCCGAGCAGGATGCCGGCCCGGCGTGGTGATCCGTCCATGACGTGTCGTCCCTCTTTCCTCGTGTTCCGGGTGTTCGGGGTGTTCGGGCGGGTACGGAGCCGTCCCGCCGTCGGCGGCGACGTCCGTGGGCCGCCGCCGATTCGGGTGGGGGCGGCTCAGCGGTGGCCGAGCCGCAGCCGCCAGGCCTCGGGGCCGCTCTCCAGGTACTCCACCGAGAAGACTCCCGGGCTGCGCTGCTCGATCTGGGCGAGCAGCGGCAGCGGGTCGTGCGGGGCGACCAGGATCACCGCGGTGCCCGCCGGGACGGCGTCGAGCGCACCGAAGACCGCCGCGTGCCGCAGCGAGTGCGGAACCTCCCGCACGTCCAGCTCGGGCTCGGCCGCCTCCTGCGCACCCCCGCAGCCGCAGACCCCACCGCAGCCGCCGGTCTCGTCGGTCCGCCGTCCTCGCATGTCGTGTCCTTCCTCGTCGTCCTGCGCCCGGGGGGCACCGCCGTCGACCGCCGTACCGTTCGCGAGCCGGTGGTGCATGTCCGCGAGCAGCGACGCCAGGGAGATGTCGGGCGTCATGGCGAGCAGGGGGAGCACCAGGCCGTTCTCCTTGGCCACGTGCTCCTCGAACAGCACCTGCAGGGCCCGGGCGTCCGCCGCCGCGCCGGCCGGGCCGGGTGCGGAGCGCAGGGCGTCGACGAGCGCGGTGAGACAGCGGTGTTCGCCGACGAGGCTCTCGATGAGCAGGCGGGCCTCGGGCAGGCGGTGGGCCGCGGGGTAGAGCGCGGCCTCCTCTACGGCGGCGTGCGGCAGCAGCGAGCGGTCGCAGAAGGCGACGAGACCGGCGTGGATCCGCTCGGCGGCGACCGGGTCCCGGTCCACGGCGGTCAGCAGCATCGTCACCCGCCCGGCCAGCTCACCGGCCAGGCGGGCGTGGTGCGCCTCGGCTCCTTCGAGGGCCGCGGCGTCCTCGGGGGCCGAGGCGAGGGTGAGCATGCTCATGGGTGTCTCCAGCAGGTCACGGTCGGCTCGGCCGGCCGGTGGCGGGTGGCGGATGGTGGGGGGCCGTTCGGTCGCGGGTGGACGGGTGGGACGTTCGGCGGCGGGTGGATGGACGGACGGGTCCTCCACCTCCGGGTCCTGCGGCCCGTTCGTGACTGTTCGTGACTGTTCGCGGCCGTACGGGACACCCGGTGCCTTCGCGGCTGTCGGCGCCGGTCGGGGTACTGCTGCGTCCGGCCGCGAGGTGCGGCCGGACGCGCGACCGAACCGGGCCGCGCTCCGTGCGCGCTGCGCCCGCGGCGGCCGGGGACGGGGGATTCGGCCGCCCGGCAGGCGCTGGATGCGGTCGTCCGGACGGGCCTGCGCGGTTCGATCAGTGCCCAGCATGCACCTCCGGACCCACCCGTTCCCCGGCCGACCGGCCCCCGCCGGGAGGACCGTTCGGCCCTATTGCGGTCGGCCGGATAGGGCCGGAAGGTCGTCCGGCAGGGACCGCCGGGCCCAGGTGCGCCGGAGTGCGCGCCCCCTAGCGTTCCGGCCATGGAGAACGATCAGAACGCGCGGCGTCAGGCGCCGCGCACCGGTGAGGGCTGGCCGCTGGCCGCCCGCAGGCTGCTCACCCGCCGCGAGGTGTCCGCCGACGGGCGTGCCGTGTTCGGCGAGGGGGACCCGGCCTGGGAGGGCTTCTACCGCGACCGCTGGGCGCACGACAAGGTGGTGCGCTCCACGCACGGGGTCAACTGCACCGGTTCCTGCTCGTGGATGGTGTACGTCAAGGACGGGATCATCACCTGGGAGCACCAGGCCACCGACTATCCCTCGATCGGCGCGGACTGTCCCGAGTACGAGCCGCGCGGCTGTCCGCGCGGCGCCTCCTTCTCCTGGTACACGTACTCGCCCAGCCGGGTCCGCTACCCCTACGTCCGCGGCGCCCTGCTCAAGCTGTGGCGCGAGGCCAGACGGCGCCTCGGCGACCCCGTGGCGGCCTGGGCCGAGATCACCTCCGACCCGGCGAAGGCCCGCGCCTACAAGCGGGCCCGCGGCAAGGGCGGCCTGGTGCGCGCGGACTGGGACGAGGTGAGCGAGCTGGTCGCCGCCGCCCAGGTGCACACCGTCAAGGAGTACGGCCCCGACCGGGTCGCGGGCTTCTCCCCCATCCCGGCGATGTCGATGGCGTCGTTCGCGGCGGGCGCCCGGTACCACTCGCTGATCGGCGGCACCCTGCTGTCCTTCTACGACTGGTACGCCGACCTGCCGATCGCCTCGCCGCAGGTCTTCGGCGACCAGACCGACGTACCGGAGGCGGCGGACTGGTGGAACGCCGGCTACCTGATCATGTGGGGCTCCAACATCCCCGTCACCCGCACGCCCGACGCGCACTTCCTGACCGAGACCCGCTACAACGGCACCAAGGTCGTCGCGGTCAGCCCCGACTACGCCGACAACGTCAAGCACGCCGACGAGTGGCTCGCCCCGCACCCGGGCACGGACGGGGCGCTGGCGATGGCGATGGGCCACGTGATCCTGCGCGAGTTCCTGGTCGACCGCGAAGTGCCCTACTTCCGGGACTACCTGGGCAAGTTCACCGACGCCCCGTTCCTGGTGACCCTGCGCGAACACGAGCGCGGGCTCGTCCCGGACGGGTTCCTGACCGCCGCCGACCTCGGACACGACACGGAGAACGCCGGGTCCAAGACCGTCCTCGTCGACTCGGCCACCGGTGAACCGGTCGTGCCCAACGGCTCCCTCGGCTTCCGCTGGGGCGAGACGGGGCAGGGCAGCTGGAACCTCGACCTGGGCGACACCGTGCCCGAGCTGAGCCTGTTCGAGAGCGCGGAGGACACCGCGGCCGTGGCGCTGCCCCGCTTCGACGAGGGCGGCACCGAGGGCGGCTCGGTCATGGTCCGCGGGGTGCCGGTACGGCGGATCGGCGGGCGCCTGGTCACCACGGTCTTCGACCTGATGCTGGCGCAGTACGGCGTCGCGCGCCCCGGCCTGCCGGGCACCTGGCCCACCTCGTACGACGACGCGGCCGAGCCGTACACGCCCGCCTGGCAGGAGACGGTCACCTCCGTCCCCGCCGAGCAGGCGGCGCGCATCGCCCGCGAGTTCGCCCGCAACGCCGAGCGCACCAACGGCCGTTCCATGATCGCGCTCGGGGCCGGCACCAACCACTGGTTCCACTCCGACACCATCTACCGGGCCTTCCTCGCGCTGACGACGATGACCGGCTGCCAGGGCGTCAACGGCGGCGGCTGGGCACACTACGTCGGCCAGGAGAAGGTCCGCCCGCTCACCGGCCTCCAACACCTCGCGTTCGCCTTCGACTGGCAGCGCCCCACCCGGCACATGGCGGGCACGTCGTACTGGTACCTGAACTCCGACCAGTGGCGCTACGAGGCGTTCGGGCCGGACGAGCTGGCGTCGCCGCTGGGCGAGGGCCGCTTCAAGGGCAAGGGCTTCGCGGACACCCTGGCGCAGGCCGTGCGGCTGGGCTGGACGCCCGGTCACCCCGGCTTCAACCGCAACCCGCTCGACCTGACCGACGAGGCGGCCGCCGCGGGCCGGCCGGTCGCCGAGCACGTCGTCGACGAACTGAGGTCCGGGCGGCTGCGGTTCGCCGCCGAGGACCCCGACGACCCGGCCAACTTCCCGCGGGTGCTGACCGTGTGGCGGGCCAACCTGCTCGGCTCCTCCGGCAAGGGCAACGAGTACTTCCTGCGCCACCTGCTGGGCACCGACGCGGCGGTGCGCTCCGAGGAGACCCCGCCCGAGGGCCGGCCCGAGGAGGTGGTGTGGCGGGAGGAGGCCCCCGAGGGCAAACTCGACCTGCTGGTCACCATGGACTTCCGGATGACGTCCACCGGCCTGCTCTCCGACGTCGTCCTGCCGGCCGCCACCTGGTACGAGAAGGACGACCTGTCCAGCACGGACATGCACCCCTTCGTGCACGCCTTCACCCCGGCCATCTCCCCGCCCTGGCAGGCCCGCACCGACTACGACACGTTCCTGACCATCGCCGACAGGTTCAGCGACCTGGCCGCCGAGCACCTCGGCGCCCGCACCGACGTCATCGCCGTGCCGCTGCTGCACGACACCCCGGACGAACTCGCCCAGCCGGGCGGGGTCGTCCGGGACTGGAAGGCCGGCGAGTGCGAGCCGGTTCCCGGGCGGACCATGCCCAAACTGGTCGTCGTCGAAAGGGACTACGCCGCCACCGCGCAGAAGATGCGCGCCGTCGGCCCCCTCCTCGACACGCTGGGCACCACCACCAAGGGCGTCACCGTCCACCCGGACCAGGAGATCGACGAGCTGCGGCGGCGCTGCGGGACCGTCCGCGACGGTGTCGCCGCCGGGCGGCCCTCGCTGGCCACCGCCTCCGACATGTGCGAGGCGATCCTCGCGCTGTCCGGCACCACCAACGGGCGGCTGGCCACCGAGGGGTTCCGCGAACTGGAGCGGCAGACCGGCAGCGAGGGGCTGGTCGAGCTGGCCTCGGAGCGGGAGGCGGAACGGATCACCTTCGCCGACACCCGCACCCAGCCGCGTGCCGTGATGACCTCCTACGAGTGGTCAGGCAGTGAGACCGGCGGGCGCCGCTACTCGCCGTTCGTCATCAACACCGAGCACAAGAAGCCCTGGCACACACTCACCGGCCGGCAGCACTTCTTCGTCCAGCACGACTGGATGACCGAGCTGGGTGAGCAACTGCCGGTCTACCGGCCGCCGTTGAACACCCCGCGGCACTACGGCGACGAGCACCTGCACGAGGACGGCCGGGCGGAGGTCACGGTCCGCTACCTGACCCCGCACTCGAAGTGGTCCATCCACTCGAACTACCAGGACAACAAGTACATGCTCGACCTGTCCCGCGGCGGCCCGGTCATCTGGATGTCGCTGGAGGACGCCGAGAGGATCGGCGTCAAGGACAACGAGTGGATCGAGGCGTACAACCGCAACGGCGTCGTCGCCGCCCGCGCCGTGGTCACCCACCGCATGCCCGCCGGCACCGTGTACATGTACCACGCCCAGGACCGCAACGTGAACGTCCCGAAGACCGAGGTCAGCGGCAGGCGGGGCGGCATCCACAACTCGCTGACCCGGCTCCTGCTCAAGCCCACCCATCTCGCGGGCGGCTACGCCCAGTTCACCTACGCCTTCAACTACTACGGCCCGACCGGCAACCAGCGCGACGAGGTCACCGTCATCCGCCGCCGCAGCCAGCAAGTGGAGTACTGACATGAGGGTCATGGCGCAGATCGCGATGGTGATGAACCTCGACAAGTGCATCGGGTGTCACACCTGTTCGGTCACCTGCAAGCAGACGTGGACCAACCGCACCGGAGTCGAGTACGCCTGGTTCAACAACGTCGAGACCAAGCCCGGCGTCGGCTACCCGCGCCGCTACGAGGACCAGGAGCACTGGAAGGGCGGCTGGATGCTCGACAAGCGCGGACGCCTCGTCCTGCGCTCCGGCGGACGGCTGAAGCGCCTGCTGTCGCTGTTCTCCAACCCCGACCTGCCGTCCATCGAGGACTACTACGAGCCGGTCACCTACGACTACGACAACCTGATCAGCGCCCCGGCCGGGCCCGACATGCCGGTCGCCCGCCCCCGCTCGGTCCTCACCGGCAAGCCCACCGCCATCACCTGGGGAGCCAACTGGGAGGACGGCCTCGGCGGCGCGGCCGAGAACGCCGGCGCCGACCCCAACCTCACCGGGGAGTGGGCCGAGAAGGTCAAGTTCGAGTTCGAGCAGACCTTCCTCTTCCACCTGCCCCGGCTGTGCGAGCACTGCCTCAACCCGGCCTGCGTGTCGGCCTGTCCGTCCGGCGCGATGTACAAGCGGGTCGAGGACGGCATCGTCCTGGTCGACCAGGACAAGTGCCGCGGCTGGCGGATGTGCGTGACGGCGTGCCCCTACAAGAAGGTGTACGTCAACCACGCCACCGGCAAGGCCGAGAAGTGCACCTTCTGCTTCCCGCGCATCGAGGCCGGCCAGCCCACCGTCTGCTCCGAGACCTGCGTCGGACGGCTGCGCTACCTCGGCCTGCTGCTCTACGACGCCGACCGCGTCGGCGAGGCCGCGGCCACCCCGGACGAGAAGGACCTGCTGGACGCGCAGCGCGGTGTCTTCCTCGACCCGCACGACCCCGAGGTCGTCGCCGCCGCGCGGGAGTCCGGCATCCCCGAGGACTGGCTGGACGCCGCCCGCCGCTCCCCCGTGTACGACCTGGTCACGCGGTACAAGGTGGCCCTCCCGCTGCACCCGGAGTACCGCACGCTGCCCATGGTCTGGTACGTCCCGCCGCTCTCCCCCGTCCTGGACGCCGTGGACGCGGCGGGCGGCAACCAGGACGACCCGGACCACGTCTTCGCCGCCGTCACCCGGCTGCGCATCCCCCTGGAGTACCTGGCGGAGCTGTTCGCCGCCGGCGACGCCGACGTCGTCGCCGGGGTGCTGATGAAGCTCACCGCGCTGCGCTCGTACATGCGCGAGCGCTCCCTCGGCGAGGAGGGCGACGAGTCCGTGCTGAAGGCCGTCGGCCTCACCGTCCGGGAGGCCGAGGACATGCACCGGCTGCTCGCCGTCGCCAAGTACTCCGACCGCTACGTGGTGCCCGCCGCGCACAAGGAGGACGCGGCCGCGCTGAGCGCGATGGAGAACCGCTGCCCGGTCGAGTCGTCCGGCGAACCGGCCGACGCCGGTGGCCGACGGGTGATGCTCGGCATCCCCACCCTGCGCCGCAAGTCCACGGGAGACCCCGCATGAGTCCGCTGCCCTCCACGATCCCCGCCCTGGTCCGCACCCGTGTCCGGGCGGCCGTGCGCCGCCCGGCCCGGCTCACCCCCGAAGAGGCCGAGGCGCGCACCCTGGTGCTGCGCATGTGCTCCCTGCTGCTGCAGTACCCGGACGCCGAACTCGTCGCGGCCCGGCCGGTGCTGACGGCCGCCGCCGAGGCGCTGCCGGCCACGCCCGCCGCCGGACACCTGGCCGACTTCGCCTCCTGGTTCGCCGGGCAGGAACCGGAGGACCTTGAGCGGCACTACGTCGAGATGTTCGACCTGCGCCGCAAGAGCAGCCTCTACCTCACGTACTACCTGCACGGCGACACCCGCCGCCGGGGCATGGCCCTGCTCACCCTGAACCAGCGGTACAAGGCCGCCGGCTGGGACACCGACGGCGGCGAGCTGCCCGACCACCTGCCGGTCGTGCTGGAGTTCGCCGCCCTGGCCGGCCCCGGCGGCGGCGAGGCCCCGCTGCGCCAGCACCACCGCGGCCTGGAGCTGATCCACCGGGCCCTCACCGACGCCGGCTCGCCCTACCGGCACGTCCTGGCCGCGCTGCTCACCCTGCTGCCGCCGCCCACCGAGGCGGACCGCGCGGCGGTGGCCCGGCTCGTCGCCGAGGGCCCGCCGAACGAGGACGTCGGCCTCGACCCCTACGGCACCTACGGAGACGGGGAGTTCGCCCCTCCGGGCACCTTCGTGCCGCCGGTACCCGCTCCGCCGACCCGTGTGCCGCCCGCCCCGACCATCCGTACGGAAGGCCCCCGATGAACGCCGCGCTGTCCCCCTCGGCCGCCGCCCCGGCAAGCGGCGCCGATCTCCTGCTGTGGGTCGCCGTGCCCTACGTGTGCCTCGCCGTGTTCGTGGCCGGGCACGTCTGGCGCTACCGCCAGGACCAGTTCGGCTGGACCTCGCGCACCAGCCAGCTCCTCGAACACCGCTGGCTGCGCTGGGGCAGTCCGCTGTTCCACCTCGGCGCCTTCATGGTCATCGCCGGGCACGTGGTGGGGCTCGCCGTTCCCGACACGTGGACCGAGGCCGTCGGCATCACCGAGCACGCCTACCACACCACGGCCGTCTGGGCCGGTTCGGTGGCGGGCGTCGCCATGGTGACCGGGCTGGGCATGCTGTGCACCCGCCGGCTCCTGACCCGGCAGATCCGCCTGGGCACCGACCGCAGCGACAAGGTCCTCTTCCCGCTGCTGTCGGCGACCGTCCTGCTGGGCATCACGGCCACGGCCGCGCACAACGTCTTCGGCGCCGGCTACGACTACCGCGCGACCGTCTCCGTCTGGTTCCGCGGCCTGTTCGTCCTCCAGCCGCAGCCGGAGGCGATCGCCGGGGCCCCGCTGCTGTTCCAGCTGCACGCCCTGTCCGCCTTCCTGCTCTTCGCGGCCTGGCCGTTCACCCGGCTCGTCCACGTGTGGAGCGCGCCGATCGGGTACCTCGCCCGTCCGTACCTGGTCTACCGGCGGCGAACCGCGCCGGCACCGGCTCCGGGCGCGGGGGCGAGGGCGGGCGGCCGCGGCCGGACGGCGGCGGGCTCCCGGCGAGCCGCATGAGTCACGGACGCGCGCTCGCTCCCGACGCCCCGGCCGTCCGGCGCCCGTCCGCGGTGGGGGCGGGCCGCCGCACGGGATGGGTGATGGTCCTCACCGGGGCCGTCGGCTGGCTGGCCTCCTTCCAGCTCACCGTGGACGACTGGCGGCTGCTCCGCGACCCGTCCTACCGGCCGCCCTGCAACATCAGTCCCGTGGTGAGCTGCGGCAGCGTCATGTCCAGCCCCCAGGGCAGTCTGTTCGGCTTCCCGAACATGCTGCTGGGGCTGGGCGCGTTCGCCGCGGTGACCGCCCTGGGGGCCGCCGTGCTCTCGGGGGCACGCCTGCACCGCCGGCTGTGGCTCGCGCTCACCACCGGGGCGCTGGTGGGGGTGGTGTTCGTCCACTGGCTGATCGGCCAGTCGCTGTACACGCTCGACAAGCTCTGCCCCTACTGCGCCGTCGTGTGGGTCGTGACCATCGCCCTGTTCTGGTACACCGCCCTGCACTGCCTGGAGCGCGGGATCGTCCGCGTCCCGCCGGGGGCGTGGGCGGTCCTGCGGGACACGCACTGGATGCTCCTGGGGGCCTGGTACGGAGTGATCGCGCTGCTCGTCCTCACCCGGTTCTGGCCGTACTGGAGCAGCCTGCCGTGACGGGCCCGGCCGACGCCTCCGCCCTGCCCGTGGTCGTCCAGGTCGTCCGGGGCAGGCACGGCCTCAGCCTGGGCGAGGAGAGGACGTGGGCGGGTCCGGGGAGCTGGATCCACCCTCCCCTCTGCCCGCCCGCCTGCCTGCCTGCCCGCCGCACACGGTGTGCGCCACCGAGCCCAGCGTCATGCCGCTGACCATGCTGCCCGCCCCGGAGCCGTCCGGACCCGGGACGCCCTCCGCGGCCTGACCCGCGCCCGCCGCCGCGCCCGCCGCCGCGCCCGCCGCCGCGCCCGCCGCCGCGCCCGGCCCACGCCGGCTCGTGCCACCGGCCGAGGGGGGGGGCCCCCCCCCCCCGGGGGGCCCCCCGCCCGGGGCCCCCCCCCCCGGCCCCCCCCCCGCCCCCCGCCGCCCCCGCCCCCGCCCCGCCCCCCGCGCCCCCCGCCCCCCCCGCCCCCCCCGGGCGCGGCCCCCGGCCCGCGGGGCCCCCCCGCGCCCCGGGGGGCCCCGATCGGCCGGTCCCGCTCACGCGAGCTCCAGCACGTCCCGGACCGGGCGGCGGGGGGTGGCCGGGCCCCGCGGTCCGTAGCCGAGGCGCAGCACCATCTGCACGCTGCCGGTGTCCGATCCCGGGTCGCGGGTCAGCAGGCGCAGGGTGCGGTCCTCCAGGGAGTGGGAGCTCAGGGAGGTGGCCAGGTCCGCCAGCGTGGCCTCCAGCAGCACGCGTTCCATGGCCTGCCCGCCCCGCAGCCAGTCGGCGGGACCGTCCCCCGGGGTGCTCAGCAGGGCGAGCAGCGGGGTGCGCTCGAAGTCGGTGGTGCCGCGGTCGGCCACCTGCCGGCGGCCCGTGAAGTCCCGTACCGGGGCCCTGCCGTCCCGTCTGCGCGGCCCGAACGCGTACTCGGGGACACCGTCGACGGCGGTGTCGGCCTCGGCTCCGAGCCGCGTCCAGCGGACCAGGTCCTCGTTGACGTGCGGGTCGATGACGTCACGGCTCTCGGCGTCGCGCACCAGGCCGAGCACGGTCTCGGAGTGCCACGGGCCGGGGAAGTCCAGCGCGGCCCCCTCCCGCGCGGCGACGTCCCGCAACGCGGCCCGCACCTCCTCGGGGATGTCCTTCTCGGCGAAGGGATGGCGGCTGGTGTGCCGCTGCCGGATCGCCGGGTGCAGCCGCACCAGTTCCTCGTCGCCCGTGGCGCCGGCCGCGTCGGCCAGCCGGACGGCGGCGAGCAGCAGCGGGTCGTCCGGCTCGGGCAGCAGCGTCGTCCGCGGCGCGAGGTCCGCGTGGGCCGCGGCGACCCGCAGGTTGAACAGGGCGGCCCCGCACCCGATGTACAGCGCCCGGTTGTCGGGATCGGAGCGGGGCATGGCCCGCTCGAGGTCGGCCCGCAGCAGCAGGACGCGCTCGCCGCTCAGCCAGCGGAACCGCCAGGGCTGCGCGTTGTGCATGGACGGCGCCGTGGCGGCCTCGGCCACCAGCGCGCTCACCGTGTCCGCGTCGAGCGGTCGCTCGGCCATGGCATCCTCCTCGCACGGCACCGGGACGGCACCGGTCCCCGGTACCGGGTACCCCGGCCGGCGGGACCGCGTGCGTTCCGGCGCACCGTCGGTGCTCCTGCGTCGTTCCTGCCCTCCACACATCACGCGGAGGGCGGGACGCGCAACGTCCCCATGGTCCCCGAGCCGGGGCCGGTCGGCCCTCCCGTCCGCGCGCGGCCGCCGCCGGAGGGGGAGGCACCGGGTCCCGGACGGCGCACGCACCGACGCCCCCTCCGGCGCGCTCATGGCGCGGGGCCGGACGGGGCGGGGGGACGTGGCGGGGCGGGGGCGGGACCTGGCCGGGCGGAGGAATCCGGCCGGGCGGAGGAATCCGGCCGGGCGGAGGAATCCGGCCGGGCGGAGCCGGGAGGCCTCCGGCCCCACGGCTCGCCCGGCGGCGTCAGCGGCCTTGGTGCCTGAGCCGGTCCTGGGCCTGGGTGGCGATCACGGCGGCCTGGATGCGGCGCTCCACCCCGAGCTTGGCCAGCAGCCGGGAGATGTGGTTCTTCACCGTCTTCTCCGCCAGGTACAGCCGCTGGCCGATCTGGCGGTTGGTCAGCCCCTCACCGATGAGGGCCAGGATCTCCCGCTCCCGCTCCGTCAGTCCCGGCAGGGCGTCGGGCTCGGGCTCCGGCTCCTGGCCCTGGCGCAGGCGGGCCATCAGCTTGGCGGTGGCGCTGGGGTCGAGCAGGGACTGGCCGGCGGCTACCGTCCGCACCGCCGACACCAGGTCGGAGCCCTGGATCTGCTTCAGCACGTAACCGGAGGCGCCCGCCATGATCGAGTCCAGCAGTGCCTCCTCGTCGTCGAACGAGGTGAGCATCAGGCAGGTCAGTTCCGGCATCTGGGAGCGCAGCTCCCGGCACACGGACACGCCGTCGCCGTCCGGGAGGCGCACGTCGAGCACGGCGACCTGGGGGCGCAGTGCGGGCACGCGCACCAGGGCCTGCTCGGCGGTGGCGGCCTCGCCGACCACGGTGATGTCCGGCTCGTCGTCGAGCAGGTCGTGCACCCCGCGCCGAACCACCTCGTGATCGTCCAGCAGGAAGACCCGGATCGGGTTGCCGGGTCCGGGCTGCTCGCCGTCCGCCATCAGATACTCCTCGTTCCGCATTCGTTCTGCATCGTCCGAATTCCGGCCGGGCCTCGCCCGAACGGGTACTGCCGGCCATTGTCGCAGTAGATCCTGCTCGACACCGGGCCGAAGGGCCAGGGCCGACCGGCCCTACTCGCCCAGGTGCCCCGTTGACCGCCCGGCCACCCGATCGTCCCATTGCGGGCCGCGCCCGGACCGGCCGGGGGCCACGAACGACCGGAAGCACCGCCGCCGGTGGGCGGAGGTGCTTCCGGTCCGTGCGATCACGCGGGTCCTCACAGGAGCCAGCGGTTACGGCTGACGAAGGGAAGCCGCGCCCAGACCCTGCCCAGGCCCCAGGTGGCTCCGGCGCCCGCGGCCGCGAGGGCGATGAGGACGACGGCGTAGACGAGGTGGTAGTCGGCGAACGGGTTGGTCGACATGCTCGCCGACCCGTCGGAGAGGTGCTGGGCGGGCGGCCACTCCGCGACCCACATGAGCGCCATCATCACGGTTCCGGCGACCGCGGCGAGCCGCAGGCCGATGCCCGCGATCAGGGCGAGGCCGATGCCGAGCAGACCGAGCATGAACAGCCAGTCCGCCCAGGCAGCGCCGGCCCAGTCGTGGAAGGTGGACTCCATCGGGCCCACGGCGACGGAGCCGAGGAATCCCTTCGTGGGCGAGCCGCCGTCGATCCACCCCTTGCCGGAGCCGGTGGCGTAGCCGAGGCCGAAGGTCTTGTCGAGGAAGGCCCACAGGAAGACGAAGCCGGTCAGCAGGCGGAGCCCGGCGAACACGTGCGCCCGCGTCGCGGTGGCCGCGGCGGTCGCCTCGTCGGCGGAGGCGGGAGCCGTCGAGGTCCGCGCCGGGGAGGGGAAGCGGAATCCCAGGTGCCGGTGCGGGTGGTCGTGGAGTGCCATGATGCTCATCCCTTTCGAGGGGGGAGGCGCCGGTTGTGGTGGACTCTCGTTGCACCTTCAATGTCCCGCGTCGTCAACTCCCCCGAGAGGGGCTGCAGGACCCCGGACCACGGGCCGAACGTCCCGTGTGCGCGGGGCTGTTCGGGATCGGGGACCGGGGTTCAGGCGATGAGGTGCAGCCCGTACGGGGGGCGGCCGGCGGCCAGCTCCCGCCCGGTGACCAGCTCGGGTTCGATGCGGACGAGGACCTCCTGCGGCGCGGGCACCCAGGAGTCGGGGCCGGTGCGGGCCAGGCGGTCGCGTTCGGCCGGGTCGGTCACCACCGTGGCCCGCCCGGTGACGACGACGCTCCAGCCGGAGCGCCGGGCGACGTCGACCTCGTCGGTCTCGAAGGCCACCACCGCGCCGTCGACGGCGCGGGCCAGCTCCGAGGCCGCGGAGGTGCGCAGCAGGACGGCGCCGTCGCGGTCCAGGGCGAAGTCGACCGGCAGCACGGCGGGCAGGGCCCGTCGGGTGTAGACGACGCGGCCGACGGGCGCCCGGGCCATCAGCCGCAGGCAGTCGTGCCGCTCGAGTTCGCGGAAGCCGTCGTCGGAGTACATGGGGCAGACCGTCCTTCGCCTGGTCCAGCGGTGTCACGTCCCTCCACTGTGCGCCGGAGGAGTTCCCGGGAACGAGGGCCATGGGTCCCGGCCGGGCCGGAGAACGCCCCGTCGTCGCACGGCCGGTCGGTACGGTGTCCCGCTCCTCGAACCGGGGAGCCGGGGGATTACGTTGGGCGCATCGACGCAGGACATCGGGCGAGGGAGACGGCATGACCGACAAGAGGACGGCGAAGGTGCCCCGCGCGGCGTACGAGCGGGAGCTGCTGCGCCTGCAGACGGAGCTGGTGAAGCTCCAGGAGTGGGTGCGCGCCGAGGGCGCCCGGCTGGTCGTGGTGTTCGAGGGCCGGGACGCGGCGGGCAAGGGCGGCACCATCAAGCGGGTCGCCGAGAACCTCAACCCCCGCGTGGCGCGGATCGCGGCGCTGCCCAAGCCGACCGAGCGCCAGCGGACCCAGTGGTACTTCCAGCGGTACGTGGAGCATCTGCCGGCCGCCGGGGAGATCGTCCTGTTCGACCGTTCCTGGTACAACCGGGCCGGCGTCGAGCACGTGATGGGCTTCTGCACCAAGGAGGAGCACCAGCTGTTCCTGCGGCAGTGCCCGATCTTCGAGCGGATGCTGGTCGAGGACGGCATCCTGCTGCGCAAGTACTGGTTCTCGGTGAGCGACACCGAGCAGCAGGAGCGTTTCCGGCGGCGGTTGGAGGATCCCCTGCGGCGCTGGAAGCTGTCCCCCATGGACCTGGAGTCGATCACCCACTGGGAGGCGTACTCCCGGGCCAAGGACGAGATGATGGTGCACACCGACATCGTCGAGGCGCCGTGGTTCGTGGTGGAGAGCGACGACAAGCGCCGGGCGCGGCTGAACATGATCGCCCATCTCCTGGACTCCGTGCCGTACCACGAGGTGCCGCCGCCGGTGCTCGAACTGCCGCCCAGGCCGTCGTCGACCGGCTACGAGCGCTCGCCGCGCGATCTGCGGACCTACGTCCCCGACCACGCGGCGAACCTCTGAGCTTCCCGTCCGGACCGGACCGGGCTCGCCGCCCCGGTCCGGACGAAAGACCCCGGGCCGCCCGGTGGGGGTCGGGTCACCGGTGCGGTACGACCCCCACCGGGCAGGCGGAGCGGCGCAGCGCCTCGTGGGCGACCCGGCCGAGCCGGAGGCCGAGGCGCCCCTCACGGCGGGTGGCCCCGACCACCAGCAGGCCGGCCTCGCGCGAGGCGTCGAGCAGGACCTGACGGGCGGGGACCGGGGTTCGGGCCCCAGGGTGGCGCCGGGAGCGGGGGCGGTGCAGAGACCGCGGGCCCCCGGGGCCACCGTCGGTACCGCGTCGCACCGCCGCGTACGGCCTGCCCGGGGTGCCGACGTCCGTGAGATCCTTCGGCCCGAGGAGGATCATGTCCGAGAGTTCCGTCCGCCACGGCCACGGGTGGCGCCGTCTGCTGCCCGGACTCGGTGCGCTGCGCGGCTACCGGCGCGCGTGGCTGAAGGGCGACGTGCTGGCCGGGGCGACCGTGGCCGCGTATCTCGTGCCCCAGGTGATGGCGTACGCCGGTGTGGCCGGCCTGCCGCCGGTCGCCGGACTGTGGGCGATCCTGCCCGCGCTCGGCCTGTACGCCGTGTTCGGCTCGTCCCGTCTGCTGTCGGTCGGCCCGGAATCGACGACCGCGCTGATGACGGCGACCGTGGTGGGGCCGCTCGCCGCGGGCGATCCGGCCCGGTACGCGGCGCTGGCCGCCGCCCTGGCCGTCACGGTCGGCCTGCTGTGCGTGCTGGCGTGGGCGGCGCGGCTCGGCTTCGTCGCGGACCTGCTGTCCCGGCCGGTGCTGATCGGCTACCTGGGCGGCGTGGCGCTGATCATGATCGTGGACCAGTTGCCCAAGCTGACCGGTGTCCGCACGACGGGTTCCGCCTTCTTCCCCCAGCTGTGGTCGTTCGTCACGCACGCGGGGGACGTGCACACGGCCACGGTGCTGGGTGCCGCCGTGGCGCTCGTGGTCCTCTTCACCGTGGCCCGGCTCTTCCGCGCCGTCCCCGGTCCCCTGCTCGTCGTGGTGGCCGGAACGGCGGCGGTCTCCCTCTTCGGCCTGGACGACCGGTTCGGCCTGAAGGTGATCGGCGACGTCCCCTCGGGCCTGCCCGCCGCGGCCCTGCCGAGCCTGACGGACCTGCCCCGGCTGGTGCTTCCCGCCGTCGGGGTCCTCCTGGTCGGCTACACCGACTTCATCCTCACCGCGCGGGCCTACGCCCGGCGCGACGACGAGGGCCCCGGGCTCGACGCCAACCAGGAGTTCCTCGCCCTCGGGGCCGCCAACCTGGGCGCCGGCGCACTGCAGGGCTTTCCGGTCAGCAGCAGCGCCAGCCGCACCGCGCTCGCCGCCTCGGCCGGCGCGCGCAGCCAGGCGTACTCGCTGGTCGCCGGGGTGGGCGTCCTCTCCGTGCTGCTGTTCCTGAGCCCGCTGCTGTCCCGGACCCCCACGGTGGTCCTCGGGGCGCTCGTCGTCTACGCGGCCGTGCGCATGATCGACCTGGCGGGGTTCCGGCGCCTGGCGGGGTTCCGGCGCCGCGAACTCCTGCTGGCGCTCGGCTGCCTGACCGGGGTCCTCGCCCTGGACATCCTGTACGGCGTGCTGGTCGCCGTCGGCCTGTCCGTGGCCGAGCTGCTCTCCCGGGTGGCCCGCCCGCACGACGCCGTCCTGGGTCTGGTCCCCGGTGTCGCGGGCATGCACGACGTCGACGACTACCCGCAGGCCCGCACGATCCCCGGTCTGCTGGTCTACCGCTACGACTCCCCCCTCTTCTTCGCCAACGCCGAGGACTTCCGCCACCGCGCCCTGGCCGCCGTCGACGAACAGCCGGAGCCGGTCCGCTGGTTCGTCCTGAACGCCGAGGCCAACGTGGAGGTCGACATCACCGCTCTGGACGCGCTGGACGCCCTGCGCCGCGAACTCACCCACCGCGGCGTCGTCTTCGCCCTGGCCCGTGTCAAGCAGGACCTGCTGGACGACCTGACGGCGTACGGCCTCACCGAGGCCGTGGGCCACGACCGCGTCTTCCCCACCCTGCCGACGGCCGTGGCCGCGTACCGGACGTGGTGCCGCGACCGGTAGGCCGCCGGCCGGGGTGCGCCCCGGCGTACACCCCGGCGGGGCGCGGGACAGGGCCGGGCGGGAGGCCGTCCCGGGGCCGACCGGTCCCGTGCCGGAGCGGACCGCGGGGGCCGATGTGCCCGAACCGCGGGGCCGTTCGGCCCTGCTTCGCCCGGTGGCGCGAAACAGCGCCGAAACACGGCCGGGTGCCTGCTACACAGAAGGTGCCGCCCGACGCGACGCGGCGCACTTCCCCCTCGTCCCCCTGCCCGGGAGGCTCCATGCTGTCCGCAGAATCCGCCGCCGTGATCCGTGCGACCCTGCCCGCCGTGGCCGGCGCGCTCGACGAGATCACCACCCGCTTCTACGGCGCGATGTTCCGCGACCGGCCCGAACTGCTCGACGGGATGTTCAACCGCGGCAACCAGGCCAGCGGAGCACAGCGCCGCGCCCTCGCCGGTTCGATCGCCGGGTTCGCCACCGCGCTCCTCGACGACCCGGACACCCGCCCGGACACCCTGCTGGACCGCATCGCCCACAAGCACGCCGCCGTCGGTGTCACCGACGACCAGTACACCATCGTGCACAAGTACCTCTTCGGCGCGATAGCCGAGGTTCTCGGCGACGCCGTCACCGCGGAGGTGGCGGCCGCCTGGGACGAGGTGTACTGGCTGATGGCCGGCGCCCTGATCGGCCGGGAGGCCCGCCTGTACCAGGACGCGGGCGTGGAGCCCGGCAAGGTGTGGCGGCGGTGGACGGTCGTCGAACGCCGGACCGAGACCCCGGACGTGGTGTCCTTCCTGCTGCGTCCCGCCGACGGCCGGCCGGCGCCGCGCGCGCGGGCGGGCCAGTACGTGAGTGTCCGGGTCCGGATGGCCGACGGCGTGCACCAGCTGCGCCAGTACAGCCTGTCCGGCGAACCGGGCGGCGACCTGCGGCGGATCACCGTCAAGCGGGTCGCCGGGGCGGCCGGAACGCCGGACGGCGAGGTCTCCGGCCTGCTCCACGAGCAGGTCCGCGAGGGCGACGAGCTGACGCTCTCCGCGCCCTTCGGCGATGTCTTCCTCGACGACCCGGCCGACGCCGGCACCCCGGTCACGCTGGTCTCCGCGGGCATCGGCGGCACCCCCATGACCGGCATCCTGGCCCACCTCGAAGCCCTGGGTTCGACCCGCCCGGTGCTCGTCCTGCACGCCGACCGCTCCCCCGCCGACCACGCCCTGCGCGCCGACACCCGCGGGCTCGTCGAGCGGCTGCCGAACGCGCGCGCCGTGTTCTGGTACGAGCGTCCCGGTGCGGAGGAACCCGACGCCCGCGAAGGCCTGATGAACCTCGACGGCATCGACGTGCCCGCCGGTTCCACGGTGTTCCTGTGCGGCCCGCTGCCGTTCATGCGCGAGGCACGCGCACAGCTGCTGCGCGCCGGGGTTCCGGCACGCGGCATCCGCTACGAGGTCTTCGGCCCCGACCTGTGGCTGCCCGGCACGGCGGCCTGACAGCGGGGGGAGGACACCGCGGAGTGGGGCCGCGGTGGACACGGGCCCGGTCGGTGACGGTTCACCGGCCGGGCCTTTCGCGTGCCCGCCCGACGGCGACGTCGGGGCCGTTCGGACCGCACCGGTGACCAACGGCCCCCTGACGGCGCCGACCGGCGCGGGAGAGGCTGTGGCCGTGGGTCACCGGCCGGGTGACCGGAACGAGGAGTGGTGTGCGATGGCCAAGGCGTATCTGGTGGGCAGCGGGATGGCGGCACTCGCCGCGGCCACGTTCCTGATCCGCGAGGGCGGGTTCGACGGTGCGGACATCCACCTCTTCGAGGAGAAGCGCGACATCGGCGGCAGCCTGGACGCGGGCGGCACTCCCGAAGCCGGCTACACCATGCGCGGCGGGCGGATGTTCGAGGCCGAGTACCGCTGCACGTACGACCTGCTGTCCGGCATTCCCTCCCTCGACGACCCCTCGGTGTCGGTCACGCAGGAGATCCTCTCCGGGCACGAGGAGTTCGCCTGGGACGACATCGCGCGGCTCGTCGACGCGGACGGGAAGATCGTCGACACCCGCTCGATGGGGTTCTCCGAACGCGACCGCCTGGACCTGGTGCGCTGTCTGGCCGCGCCCGAGGGGCACTTCGACGGCAAGCGGATCAGCGACTGCTTCGGCGAGCACTTCTTCACCACGAACTTCTGGTTCATGTGGTGCACCACGTTCGCCTTCCAGCCCTGGCACAGCGCGATCGAGTTCCGCCGCTATCTCAGGCGCTTCGTCCACCTCTTCCCCGGGTTCGGCTCGATGTCCGGCATCCAGCGCACCCGCTACAACCAGTACGACTCCCTCGTGCGCCCGCTGAGCACGTGGCTGCGCGAACGGGGCGTCACCGTGCACACCGGCTGCCACGTCACCGACCTCGGACTCGCGCCGGGGCACCGCGGCACCACGGTCGAGACCGTCCATCTCTCCCGGCACGGACGGAACGAGAAGATCGCCGTGGCCCCCGAGGACCTGGTCCTGGTGACCAACGGGTCCATGACCGACGCCTCCAGCCTCGGCTCCCACACCGCCGCGCCGCCCGAGCACCCCCACCGCTCGGACGCCTGGCTGCTGTGGCACCGGCTGTCCCGCGGTCGTGCCGACTTCGGGAACCCGGCCGCCTTCGACAAGCGCGTCAAGGAGTCGCGCTGGGAGTCGTTCACGGTCACCGCCGAGGACCCCGCCTTCCTGGACGCGCTCGCGGAGTTCAGCGGCCGCGAGACCGGCCGGGGCGGCCTGATGACCTTCACCGGCTCCAACTGGCTGCTCACCCTCGTCGCCCAGCGTCAGCCCGTCTACCGCGACCAGCCCGACGGCGTCTCGGTGTGGTGGGGCTACGGCCTGTTCCCGGGCCGTGCGGGCAACCACACGCCGAAGCCGATGACGATGTGTTCCGGCCGGGAGATCCTCGAAGAGGTGCTGCATCACCTGCCGTTCGACGAGGCGGTGCGGGACCGGGTCCTGAAGACCTCCACCGTCGTGCCGTGCCTCATGCCGTACGTCACCAGTCAGTTCCTGGCCCGTCGCCGCCACGACCGGCCGAAGGTCGTCCCGGACGGCTCGGTCAACCTCGCCTTCATCGGCCAGTTCGCGGAGGTGCCCGACGACGTCGTCTTCACCGTCGAGTACTCGGTGCGCACCGCGTGGACGGCCGTGGCCCAGCTCCTCGGCCTGCCCTCGGGGCCGCCCGAGGTCTACAAGGGCCACCACGATCCGCACGTGCTGGCCGCCGCGCTGGAGACCATGCACCGCCGGTGAGACCGGGGCGCGGCCGGTCACCGCGATCGCGCCCACGGCACACGGCACACGGCCCGGACGGGGGCACCGCGATCGCGGTGCCCCCGTCCGGGCCGTTCGTCACCGGTCTCGCCGCCGCTGCCCCGGGAGGTCCCGCGCACCGCGGCGGGCCGGACCCGCCCGGACGATCGCGACGGCCAGGAACAGGCCCGTCAGCCCGGCGGGTGCGGCGACCACCGCCCAGGTCCGGCCGGCGCCGCCGGCCGTCACGAGGACCGCCGAGCCCACCGCGGCGGCCAGGCCGACGCCCAGGAGGGTGACGAAGAGGGTGGCGCAGTGGTGGCGGGCGGAGCGGGGCGGGCCCTGGCCCAGCAGCGCCCAGTCGCGCAGGGTCTCCCGCGCCTCACGTCGGCGCTGCGCGGCCGCCCGGACCCGGAGACCGGCCGTGACGGCCGCGCCCGATCCGGCCGCGGCCACGGGCAGCCACCACGTCCGGGCGACCAGCAGCAGTACGGCGAGACCCGCGACCGTGGTCCATCCGCTCAGGCAGGCGGCCGCCGCGCTGCGGCGGGAGTCGGGCCGGTCGGCGCCCGCCCGCACCTCCGCGAGGGCGGGCAGGTACCAGACGCAGCCGGCGGCGGTCACCAGGGCGGTGCCCAGGGCCAGGACGGGCTGTGCCACGGCTCACGCCGCCGTTTCGGTCTCGGCGATCTCCGGGTGGTGCAGGTCGAACGCCGGCGACTCGGAGCGGATCCGCGGGAGCGAGGTGAAGTTGTGGCGCGGCGGCGGGCAGGAGGTCGCCCACTCCAGGGAGCGGCCGTAGCCCCACGGGTCGTCGACCTGGACCGGCTTGCCGTACCTGGCGGTCTTCCACACGTTGTAGAAGAACGGCAGGATCGACAGGCCGAGCAGGAACGAGCCGATCGTGGACAGGGTGTTGAGGGCGGTGAACCCGTCGGCGGCGAGGTAGTCGGCGTAGCGGCGCGGCATGCCCTCGGTGCCGAGCCAGTGCTGGATCAGGAAGGTGAGGTGGAAGCCGACCGTGAGGGTCCAGAAGGTGATCTTGCCGAGGCGCTCGTCGAGCATCTTGCCGGTGAACTTCGGCCACCAGAAGTGGAATCCGGCGAACATGGCGTACACGACCGTGCCGAACACCGTGTAGTGGAAGTGCGCCACCACGAAGTACGAGTCGGACAGGTGGAAGTCCATGGGCGGCGAGGCGAGGATGACGCCGGTCAGTCCGCCGAAGACGAACGTGATCAGGAAGCCCGTCGTCCACAGCATCGGCGTCTCGAAGGAGAGGCTGCCCTTCCACATCGTGCCGATCCAGTTGAAGAACTTCACCCCGGTGGGCACCGCGATCAGGAACGTCATGAAGGAGAAGAACGGCAGCAGCACACCGCCGGTGACGTACATGTGGTGCGCCCAGACCGTCACCGACAGGCCGGCGATGGCGATGGTGGCGCCGATCAGGCCCATGTACCCGAACATCGGCTTGCGCGCGAACACCGGTATCACCTCGGAGACGATCCCGAAGAACGGCAGCGCCAGGATGTACACCTCGGGGTGGCCGAAGAACCAGAACAGGTGCTGCCACAGCAGCGCGCCGCCGTTGGCCGCGTCGAAGATGTGGCTGCCGAACTTGCGGTCGCACTCCAGGGCGAACAGGGCCGCCGCCAGGACCGGGAAGACGAGCAGGATCAGCACGGCGGTCAGCAGCACGTTCCAGGTGAAGATCGGCATGCGGAACATGGTCATGCCGGGTGCGCGCATGCAGATGATGGTGGTGATGAAGTTGACCGCGCCCAGGATGGAGCCGAAGCCGGAGAGCGCGACGCCCATGATCCACATGTCGGATCCGACCCCGGGCGAGTGGACGGCGTCGGACAGCGGGGCGTACAGGAACCACCCGAAGTCGGCCGCGCCCTCGGGGGTGAGGAAGCCGAACGCCGCGATCGAGGACCCGAACAGGAACAGCCAGTAGGCCAGCATGTTCAGCCGGGGGAAGGCCACGTCCGGGGCGCCGATCTGCAACGGCATGATCCAGTTGGCGAAGCCGGTGAACAGCGGCATGGCGAACATCAGCAGCATGATCGAGCCGTGCATCGTGAACGCCTGGTTGAACTGCTCGTTCGACATGATCTGCAGCCCGGGGCGGGCGAGTTCGGCGCGCATCAGCAGGGCCATCACGCCGCCGACGACGAAGAACACGAACGCGGTGACCAGGTACATCGTCCCGATCTTCTTGTGGTCGGTGGTCGTCAGCCACTCCGCCCAGGACGGCCCGGCCGGCCGGGCCGCCGTCCGCACGGCCGGGCCGGCCTCGCGGGGCGCGGGACGCCTCGGTGCGTCTCCCGCGTGTGTCACCTGGTCCAACTGCGCCTCGTCCATCGGACGGCGTCCTCCCCATCTGTTCCTGTGGCTCAGGGGCCGGGAAGCACGCACGGGTCGCAGCGATGGCAGGGCGGGGCCCTGTGCACGGTGGATGGCGCGGCACTCCCGGCCGCTGCCACATGATCGCCGGAAGGGCCCCCCGCCCCACTAGGGTCGAACGGCCCCGGCATCGGTCCGCGCTTGGGCCCAACGGCCCTTCTCACCTCCCCGGGCCGGCCCGCACCGCCGGCCCGGCGAAGGCGCCGGTCAGTGGGCCGTCAGCCCGTGCGCGCGGAACTGGCCGCGGACCCGGTCGACCAGGGCCGCGTCGGGGACGGGGGTGTCCCGCAGCGGGAAGGGGATGCCCAGGGCGTCGTACTTGGCCGCCCCGAGCTTGTGGAAGGGCAGGACGTCGACCCGCTCGACGCTGTCGAGGCCGGACAGGAAGCGGGCCAGCCCGTCGACGGCCTCGGGGTCGTCGGTCCAGCCGGGGACCAGCACGTACCGGACCCACATCCGCTTGCCCAGCCGGTCGAGGCGGGTGGCGAAGTTGAGGGTGGGGGCCACCTCGCCGCCGGTCAGCTTCCGGTAGGTGGGGACGTCGAAGGACTTGACGTCCAGCAGCACCAGATCGACGTCGGCGAGCAGTTCGTCCGTCGCGCGGGCACCCAGGAACCCGGAGGTGTCCAGCGCCGTGTGCAGTCCGGCCTCCTTGCAGCGGCGCAGCACGGCGCCGGTCAGGGCGGGCTGGAGCAGGGGCTCCCCGCCGGTGAGGGTGACTCCGCCGCCGGCCGCGGTGAGGAACGCCCGGTACTTGTCGATCTCGGCCATCACCTCGTCGACGGTCGCCTCCCGCCCGTCCCGCATGTGCCAGGTGTCCGGGTTGGCGCAGTACAGGCAGCGCAGCGGGCAGCCGCTGACGAAGAGGACGAACCGGGTCCCGGGACCGTCCACGCCGGTGGACAGGTCCCAGGAGTGGATCCGGCCCTTGGTGCGGCCGACGGCGGTGCTCACAGCGATCCGTGGAAGGTGCGGCTGATCACGTCGAGCTGCTGCTCGCGCGTCAGGCGGACGAAGTTGACGGCGTATCCCGAGACCCGGATCGTCAGCTCCGGGTACTTCTCGGGGTGCGCCATCGCGTCCTCGAGCGTGGCCCGGTTCAGGACGTTGACGTTCATGTGGAACCCACCGGCGGACATGTAGCCGTCGAGGATGCCGACCAGGTGCCCGGCGCGCTCCTCGGGGACGTGCCCCAGCCCCTCCGGGGTGATCGTCGTCGTCAGCGAGATGCCGTCCCGCGCCGCCTCGTACGGCAGCTTGGCCACCGACAGGGCCGAGGCGGCCACGCCGTGCCGGTCCCGGCCGTTCATCGGGTTGGCGCCCGGTGCGAAGGGCTGTCCGGCCCGCCGGCCGTCGGGGGTGTTGCCGGTGTGCTTGCCGTAGACGACGTTGGAGGTGATGGTCAGGACCGACTGGGTGTGCTCGGCGTCGCGGTAGGTGGGGTGCTTGCGCACCTTCGCCATGAACGACTCCACCAGGTCGACGGCGAGGGCGTCGGCACGGTCGTCGTTGTTGCCGTAGGCCGGGAACTCGCCCTCGGTGCGGAAGTCCACGGCCAGCCCGGTGGCGTCCCGGACGACCTGCACCCGGGCGTGCTTCACGGCGGACAGGCTGTCGGCGGCGACCGAGAGGCCGGCGATGCCGCAGGCCATGAAGCGATGGACCGGATAGTCGTGGAGGGCCATCTCGATGCGCTCGTAGGCGTACTTGTCGTGCATGTAGTGGATGACGTTGAGCGCGTCGACGTAGGTCTGTGCCAGCCAGTCGAGGACCTTGTCGTAGGCCGCGGTCAGTTCCTCGTAGTCCAGGTACTCGCCGGTCAGCGGGGGCATCTCGGGGGTGATCTGGTCGCCGGTCATCTCGTCCCGGCCGCCGTTGACGGCGTACAGCAGCGCCTTGGCGAGGTTGACGCGGGCGCCGAAGAACTGCATCTGCTTACCCACCGCCATCGCGGAGACGCAGCAGGCGATCGCCGTGTCGTCGCCGGTGCGCGGGCGCATCAGCTCGTCCGACTCGTACTGGACGGCGCTGGTGTCGATGGAGACCTGCGCGCAGAACTCCTTGAAGCCCGCCGGCAGGCTCGGCGACCACAACACGGTCAGGTTCGGTTCGGGGGCGGGTCCGAGGTTGTACAGGGTCTGCAGGAAGCGGAAGGAGGTGCGGGTGACCAGGGGGCGGCCGTCCGCGCCGATGCCGCCGATCGACTCCGTGACCCACGTCGGGTCGCCGGAGAACAGGGCGTCGTACTCGGGGGTGCGCAGGAAGCGGACGATCCGCAGCTTGATGACGAAGTCGTCGATCAGCTCCTGGGCGCGTGCCTCGTCGAGGACGCCTTCGTCCAGGTCGCGCTGGAGGTAGACGTCCAGGAAGGTGGAGGTGCGCCCGAGCGACATCGCCGCGCCGTTCTGCTCCTTCACCGCCGCCAGGTAGCCGAGGTACAGCCACTGCACGGCCTCGTGCGCGGTGGCGGCCGGCCGGGAGACGTCGCAGCCGTAGGTGGCCGCCATGCGGGTCAGCTCGGTCAGCGCCCGGACCTGCTCGGCCAGTTCCTCGCGGTCCCGGATGACGTGTTCGCTCGACGGCCGGGCGTCGAGCCCCGCGCGTTCGGCGCGCTTGGCCTCGATCAGCCGGTCGGTGCCGTACAGCGCGACGCGCCGGTAGTCGCCGATGATGCGGCCGCGGCCGTACGCGTCGGGGAGCCCGGTGATGATGCCGACCCTGCGGGCCGCCTTCATGGCGGGGGTGTAGGCGTCGAAGACACCGTCGTTGTGGGTCTTGCGGTAGGTCCCGAAGACCTTGTCCACGAACGGGTCGGCCTCGTAGCCGTACGCCTTCAGACCGTTCTGCACCATGCGCAGGCCGCCGTTCGGCATGATCGCGCGCTTGAGCGGGGCGTCGGTCTGCAGGCCGACGATCAGCTCGCGGTCGCGGTCGATCCAGCCGGGGGCGTGCGAGGTGATCGTCGAGGGGGTCGCGGTGTCCACGTCGAGGATGCCGCGCTCACGCTCCTCGGGGAACAGCGCGCTGACCTTCTCCCAGACGGCCCGCGTACGGTCGGTGGGACCGGTCAGGAAGGCCGCGTCGCCCTCGTACGGGGTGTAGTTGGACTGGATGAAGTCGCGCACGTCGATGCGTTCGCGCCAGGTGCCGCCGCGGAACTCCCGCCAGGCGTCGGCGGTGCGGGGGCCGGCTGTCATCGTCGTGGTCATCACGGGTCCTCTCGGTGAGCCGTTGTCTCCCTGTCGATGTTGCTCGCCCCGGCCGGCGGCGGGCAGTGCCGGTCAGTGCACGCGCGGGTCCCGCCCGGCCCCGCTGTTCCGGGACCTTCGGCCCCCGCGCGGCCCGGCTCCGGCGGTGCCCTTCGTGCCGCCGCCGTTCCGGCCGGGGCGACGGCGGCTGCGGGCAGCGGTCCGCCGCCGGCCGCGGAGATCGCGGCCGGCGGCGGAGGGTCGGACGGTGCGGACCACCGGACCACCGGGCGCCGTACGGGGGCGCGGCGGGGGCCGGGTCCGGTCGTGGCGGGGGGGTCCGGTCGTGGCGGGGGGGTCCGGTCGTGGCGGGGATCGGGTCCGGCCGCGCGCGGTGGGGTCGGTCCGGTCGTGGCGGGCGTCGGCACGGTCCGGCGGCGGAGGCGGGCCGAGGACGGTGCCGGGCTCAGTCGTGCGGGACCACGGCGACGGGACAGGCCACGTGGTGCAGGGCGGCGTGCGCCACCGGCCCCGTGTGGGCGCCGAGGCGGTGGGCGCTCGCCCGGCGGCCCACCACGAGGAGCCCGGCGTGCCGCGCGGCGCGCACCAGCGCGACGGTGGCCCGCCCCTCGCTCACCGTCTCGGTCACGCGGACGGTGGGGTACTTCTCCCGCCAGGGGCGCAGCACGGCGGCCACGGCGCCCTCCTGGGCCGCCGGCGCCTCCGGGCCGGGCGCCGGTTCGGCGACGGCGGGCGCGGCGGTCTCCGCCGGGTCGAAGGCGGGGCGGTTCGGCACGCGGAAGGCGTGCACCACGCGCAGGCCGGTGCCGCGGCGGTGGGCGGCGTCGAAGGCGAACTCGACGAGTTCGTCGCAGGGGTGGCCGATGTCCAGTCCCAGGACGACCGGGCGGAAGGGGGTCTCGGGGATCTCCTCCGGTGCGATGCCGTCCACGGCCGGCAGGTGCTCGCCCGCCTCGCCCCGGCCCGCCCGCACCAGCACCACGGGCTTCGGGGACCGGGCGACCACGCGCTGGGACACCGATCCCGTCACGAACCCGCCCACGGCCCCGAGGCCCAGCGACCCGAGAACCAGCAGGTCGGTCTCGGCGGCGGTGGCGATCAGGGCGGCCACCGTGGCGTCGCACACGAGACGCTCGGTGATCCGCAGGCCGGGATGTGCCGCGCGCACGGCGGCGGCCGCCTCCCGCAGGACCTGTTCGGCCCACTGGTGCTCGGTGCGGTCCAGCGGTACGTCCGGTGCGGGTCGCGGGTGGCGGTGCCAGGCGTGCACGATCCTGAGCCCGGTGCCCCGGCGTCCGGCTTCCCGGGCCGCCCAGTGCGCGGCCGCGAGACCCGCGGGCGAGCCGTCGACCCCTACGGCGATGTCGTGAAGCATGACGCATCCCTCCCGGTCCGTGGGACCTGCTGACACCCCCAGCCTGCCCCAGGCGGAGGGCGACGGCCCCCGGGCCGAACAGCCCGGACACCGGCCCTTTGGGCCCTGAACGGGACGAGGCCCCCTCCGGGGCCGACCGGCCCCCGCGGGCGGGACCGCCGGCACCTCGCGGGCGGCGGCTCCCGGACCGACGCTGGAAGCATCACGTCCCCCATCCGAGGAGCACAGGGTCATGGCGCGTTACGTGTACGACTTCACCGAGGGCGGCCGTGACATGGCCGGCCTGCTCGGCGGCAAGGGAGCGAACCTCGCCGAGATGACCCGTCTCGGACTGCCGGTGCCCCCGGGGTTCACCATCACCACCGAGGCCTGCCGGGCCTTCCTTGACTCCGGCGGCGAGCCCGCGGGCATGTGGGAGGAGGTCTCCGCGCACCTGTCGGCCGTCGAGGCCGCCGCGGGCCGGCTGCTCGGCGGGCCGGACGATCCGCTGCTGCTGTCCGTCCGCTCGGGCGCCCGGTTCTCCATGCCCGGCATGATGGAGACGATCCTCGACATCGGTCTCGACGACGAGTCCGTCCTCGGTCTGGCCAAGGTCTCCGGCAGCGAGCGCTTCGCCTGGGACTCCTACCGCCGTCTCGTGCAGATGTTCGGCAGCACGGTCATGGGGGTCGACACCGCGCACTTCGAGCGGGCCATCGCCTCGCTGAAGGACGTGCGCGGGGTCCGGGACGACGTCCACCTGGACGCCGGCGACCTCACCCAGCTGGTGGAGACGTACAAGAACATCATCCACCGGGAGACCGGCGAGGACTTCCCGCAGTCCCCCGCCGAGCAACTGCGCCGCGCGATCCTGGCCGTCTTCGAGTCCTGGAACGGCGAACGCGCCCGCGTCTACCGGCGCCGCGAGCACATCGCCGACGACCTCGGCACCGCGGTCAACGTGCAGCGCATGGTGTTCGGCAACCTCGGTCCCGACTCCGGCAGCGGTGTCGCCTTCACCCGCGACCCGGCCACCGGACGCCCGGGCCTGTACGGCGACTACCTGTCCAACGCCCAGGGCGAGGACGTCGTCGCCGGCATCCGCAACACCGTCCCCCTCGACGAACTGGGCCGTCTGAACCCGGACGCGTTCGCGCGGCTGCGCGACCACATGGAAACGCTGGAGCGGCACTACCGGGACCTGTGCGACATCGAGTTCACCGTCGAGCGCGGCACGCTGTGGATGCTCCAGACCCGGGTGGGCAAGCGCACCGCGGAGGCCGCCTTCGCCATCGCCGCCGCACTGGCCGACGAGGGGCTCATCACCGCGGACGACGGCCTCGCCCGGGTGAACGGCGAGGGTCTCGCCCGGCTGATGTTCCCGCGCTTCGACGCCTCGGCGGGCGGTGAGCCGCTCGCCCACGGCATCCCGGCGTCGCCCGGTGCCGCGGTCGGCGCGGCGGTCTTCTCGTCCGCGGAGGCCGTACGGCGCGCCGCGGCCGGCGAGAAGGTGGTGCTCGTCCGGCAGGAGACCACCCCCGACGACCTGCCCGGCATGATCGCCGCCCAGGCGGTGCTCACCAGCCGCGGCGGCAAGACGAGCCACGCGGCCGTCGTCGCCCGCGGCATGGGGAAGGTCTGCGTGTGCGGCGCCGAGGAACTCTCCGTCGACCTCGAGGAGCGGCGCTTCACCACGCCCGACGGCACCGTCGTCGAGGAGGGCACGGTCGTCTCCGTGGACGGTTCCGCCGGAGCCGTGTACGCGGGCGCGGTGCCGCTGGTCGACTCGGCGGTCATGCGCTTCCTGGAGGACGGCCGTGCGGAGGGGCACGCGGCCGACGTGGTCGACGCGGTGGCCCGCGCCCTGGACCGGGCCGACGCCGTCCGGCGCCTGGAGGTGCGCGCCAACGCCGACACCCCCGAGGACGCCGCCCGCGCACGCCGGTTCGGCGCGCAGGGCATCGGCCTGTGCCGCACCGAGCACATGTTCCTCGGCGAGCGCCGCAAGCTGGTCGAGGAGATGATCCTGGCCCGCACGGAGGCCGAGCGCGAGCGGGCCCTGGCGGCTCTCCTGCCGCTCCAGCGGGAGGACTTCACCCGCATCCTGGAGGCGATGGACGGCCTGCCGGTCACCATCCGGCTGCTGGACCCGCCGCTGCACGAGTTCCTGCCGGACCACACCGAACTCGCCGTCCGCATCGCCGCCGTCGAGGCCCGCGGTGACCTGGCCGACGCGCACGACGTCGAACTGCTGACGGCGGTGAACCGCATGCACGAGGAGAACCCGATGCTCGGGCTGCGGGGTGTGCGCCTCGGCCTGGTGGTGCCCGGTCTGGTCGCCATGCAGGTGCGGGCGATCGGTGAGGCCGTCGCACGACGGGTGTCGGCCGGCGGCGACCCCCGGGCGGAGATCATGGTCCCGCTCGTGGGGGACGTCCGTGAGCTGCGGATCGTGCGCGAGGAGGTGCGGCGCGTGCTCGACGAGGTCTCCGCGACGTCGGGCGTCCGCGTCGACTGCCCGGTCGGCACGATGATCGAACTGCCCAGGGCGGCGCTGACGGCCGGCCTGATCGCCGAGGAGGCGGAGTTCTTCTCCTTCGGCACCAACGACCTGACCCAGACCACCTGGGGCTTCTCCCGGGACGACGTGGAGGCGGAGTTCTTCTCGGCCTACCTCGACAAGGGCGTCTTCCCCGTCTCCCCGTTCGAGACGCTCGACCGCGACGGCGTGGGCCGGCTGATCGGGATCGCCGTCGCCGAGGGCCGTGCCACCCGGCCCGGGCTGAAGATCGGGGTGTGCGGCGAGCACGGCGGGGACCCCGACTCGGTGCACTTCTTCCACGCCGCGGGCCTGGACTACGTCTCCTGCTCGCCCTTCCGGGTGCCGGTGGCGCGCCTGGAGGCCGGACGTGCGGCGCTGGAGGCGGCCGACGTCAGCGACAGCAGGTGAGCGGGACCCTCGGCCCCGGTACCGGGGTCGGCCGACCCTGGGACCGGGGCGCCGCGCGCAGCAGGCTTGAGGTGTACCGGAACGATCACGAGGAGCGGATCACATGACTGCCAAGGACACGGCCGCGGTCGAGGTCACCACCACCGTGCGGGTGCGCGCCGAGGGCGACGTGGACGAGGAGTCCCTCGCCTACCTGCGGGAGAAGGTGGGTGCCGCGCTCGACCGGCGCGGGCTCCCGGCCGCCAGCGGCGAGGTCCGCGTGGCCAGGGCCGTGGCCCACCACGTCGAGCTGCCCTGGACGGCCGCCGCCGAGATCCGGGTGGGGAACGAACTCGTGGTCGTCCACGCCCGCGAGGCGAGCGCCCGCGAACTCGCCGACCGGCTGCAGGACCGGCTGCGCGACGGAACCGAACGCGTCGCGCACCGCGGGGACGTGACCCGCAGGACGGCCACGCCGCCGCCGTGGCGCGGCGGCCCGCAGCAGTAGGGCCCGTGCCCGAACCGGCGGGGAGCGGGGGGCCGATGGGGCTGCCCGCTCCCCGCCCACGCCCGTGAGGAGAACCACCGTGACACACCGCACCGTCGGCGAAGTGATGACCAGGGACGTCGTCGAGGCACGCCGGACGACGCCGTTCAAGGAGGTCGTGCGGCTGCTCGACCACCACCGGATCAGCGGACTGCCGGTGATCGACGACGACGACAAGGTGCTCGGGGTGGTCTCCGGGACCGACCTGGTGCGCGCCCAGGCGCGCCGGTCCGGGGACGGCCGGGTCGGCGCCGTCACCGCCGCCGACCTGATGTCGAGTCCCGCGATCACCGTGCACCCCGAACAGAGCGTCCCGGACGCGGCCCGGCTGATGGAACGCCGTGGCGTCGAGCGGCTGCCCGTCGTGGACGAGGAGGACCGTCTGATCGGCATCGCCACCCGCCGGGATCTGCTCCGGGTCTTCCTGCGCACGGACGAGGACCTGAGCCGCCAGGTCGGCGAGGAGGTCGTCGGCAGGACCCTGGGACTGCCGCCCGACGCGGTCCTCGTCTCCGTCCGCGACGGCGTCGTCACCCTCGACGGCCGCGTGGAGGCGCGCAGCCAGGTCCCGGAGGCCGTGCGCGCGGCGTGGCGGCTCGAAGGCGTCGTGGGCGTGGTGAACGCGCTGACGTTCCGCGTCGACGACTGCGCGGCGCCGGCGGCGTCCGGATCCCCGGGACGCCGATGAGGCGTCCGCACCGAACGGGCCGACAGGCCCTGCGAGTTCGGGCCGGACGGTCTCGGACGGGGACCTTCGGCGACTGCGGCGGAACCCCGGTCCACAGCACAGTGGAGTCAGGAAGCGGCGCCGCCCACCGCGGTGTCGCTCCCGCTCCTGCCACCGCCGTGCTCGCACGGCGACCCTGAGCCGTGGGTCCACGGCACCCCTGACACTGGAGGCTCTTCCATGACCCGCCACGAATCCCGGACCAGGACCACGGTCGGCGCCGAGGCCCCCTCCGACACCATGGTCGCCGTGGACCGCCTGGTCACGGCCGGCCTCAAGGCGCTCGCCGACTACGAGAGCCTCACCCAGGAGCAGGTGGACCACATCGTGAAGAAGGCCTCGGTCGCCGCCCTGGACCAGCACACCGCGCTGGCCCGCCTGGCGGTGGAGGAGACCGGTCGGGGGGTCTTCGAGGACAAGGCGGCCAAGAACATGTTCGCCTGCGAGCACGTCACGCACAGCATGGGCCCCATGAAGACCGTCGGTGTCATCGCCCGTGACGACATCGAGGACATGGTCGAGATAGCCGAGCCGGTCGGTGTGGTGTGCGCGATCACGCCCGTCACCAACCCGACCTCCACCACGATCTTCAAGGCGCTGATGGCGCTCAAGACCCGCAACCCGGTCGTGTTCGCCTTCCACCCCTCCGCCCAGCGGTGCAGCGCCGAGGCGGCCCGGATCGTGCGCGACGCGGCCGTCGCCGCCGGCGCCCCCGAACACTGCGTGCAGTGGATCGAGGCGCCCTCGGTCGAGGCGACGAACACGCTGATGCGGCACCCGGGTGTCTCCCTGATCCTCGCCACCGGAGGCAACGCCATGGTCAAGGCCGCCTACTCGGCGGGCAAGCCGGCTCTGGGCGTGGGTGCGGGCAACGTCCCCGCCTACGTGCACAGGAGCGCCAAGCTGCGCCGGGCCGTCAACGACCTCGTGCTGTCGAAGTCCTTCGACAACGGCATGATCTGCGCCTCCGAGCAGGCCGTCATCCTGGACACCGGGATCTACGACGCGGCGCTGGCCGAGTTCCGCACCCTGCACGCCCACCTGGCCACCGCGGAGGAGAAGGCGAAGCTGGAGGCGTTCCTCTTCCCCGTCGACCACAAGGCGGGCGCCGGCTGCGAGCCCAAGGTCAACGCGGCGGCCGTCGGCCAGAGCCCGGCGTGGATCGCCGAGCAGGCCGGGTTCGCCGTGCCGGAGCACACCTCGCTGATCCTCGTGGAGGCCGGCCGGGTGGGACCGGACGAGCCGCTGACCCGGGAGAAGCTGTGCCCGGTGCTGGCGGTGCTGCGCGCCGAGGACGAGCGCCACGGCTTCGACCTGGCCGCCGACATGGTCGCGTTCCACGGCCAGGGCCACAGCGCCGTCGTCCACACCGAGGACCGCGCCGTGGCGGAGGCCTACGGCATGCGCATGAAGACCGTGCGGGTCATCGTCAACGCCCCGTCCTCCCAGGGCGCGATCGGCGGCATCTACAACGGCCTGCTGCCGTCGCTGACGCTCGGCTGCGGCTCGTGGGGCAGCACGTCGGTGTCGAACAACGTCTCCGCCGCCCAGCTGCTCAACGTCAAGCGGGTGTCCACGCGCCGCAACAACCTGCAGTGGTTCAAGGTCCCGCCGAAGATCTACTTCGAGCCGCAGGCCATCCGCTACCTCACCTCCATGCCGGACGTGCACCGCGTCACGATCGTCACCGACGCGACCATGACCCGTCTCGGCTTCGTCGACCGGATCACCGGCGTCCTGCAGCGGCGCCGCGAACCGGTCACCCTCCAGATCATCGACAACGTCGAGCCCGAACCCAGCATCGACTCCGTGCGGCGCGGCGCCCGCCTGATGGAGGACTTCCGCCCGGACACGATCATCGCGCTCGGCGGCGGTTCGCCCATGGACGCGGCGAAGGTGATGTGGCTGCTGTACGAGCAGCCGGACATCGACTTCGCCGACATGCGGCAGAAGTTCTCCGACATCCGCAAGCGCGCCTTCCGCTTCCCGACGCTCGGCAGGCTCGCCCGCCTGGTGTGCGTGCCGACCACCTCGGGGACCGGCGCCGAGGTCACGCCGTTCGCCGTCATCTCCGACCCGGCGACCGGCAAGAAGTACCCGCTGGCCGACTACGCGCTCACCCCCAGCGTGGCCATCGTCGATCCGCTGCTCACCACCGCGCTGCCGCCGGCCCTGGCCGCCGACAGCGGCTTCGACGCCCTCACCCACGCCATCGAGGCGTACGTCTCCGTCTACGCCAACGACTTCACCGACGGCCTGGCGCTGCACGCGATCCGTCTGATCTTCGACAACATCGGGGCCGCGGTGAACGACCGGGCCGCCTCGCCCGAGGCGCGGGAGAAGATGCACAACGCCGGCACCATCGCCGGAATGGCCTTCGGCAACGCCTTCCTGGGCATCGTCCACGCCATGTCCCACACGCTGGGCGCCACCTTCCACATCGCCCACGGCCGCACCAACGCGGTCCTGCTGCCGCACGTCATCCGCTACAACGGCAGTGTCCCGACCAAGCTGACCGGCTGGCCCAAGTACGAGAACTACCGGGCCCCCGAACGCTTCCAGGACATCGCGCGCGCCCTGGGCCTGCCCGCCGCGACCCCCGCCGAGGGGGTGGAGTCCCTCGCCGTGGCCGTCGAGCGGCTGCGCGGGACCGTCGGCATCGAGCCGACGTTCCAGGCCCTCGGTGTCGACGAGAAGGCCTTCACCGAGGCGCTGCCCCAGCAGGCGCTCAACGCCTACGAGGACCAGTGCGCGCCCGCCAACCCCCGCATGCCGATGCTGGACGACATGCAGGATCTCATGCGCGCGGCCTACTACGGCTGAGCGCGGTCGCCGGGCGGCGAGCACGGGAGAGCCGGCCGGGCCGGGGTCACCGGACCCCGGCCCGGCCGGCTTCGGCGCACCGCGGCGCCCGCGCGGACGGTGAAGGTGGCGCGGACAGTGAAGGCGGCGGCGACGCGACGAAGGGCCGGGCGAGACCTCCGAGAGGTCTCGCCCGGCCCTTCGTCCTCCGCCGGGCGGTACGGCGCCGTCAGCCGAGCACGTCGGTGACGGGACGCCGCGGCAGGGACCGCACGCAGGGCGGGTGGCCGAGGCGGAGGACCATCTGCGGGTACTGACCCGCGGTGAGCGTCTGCCGGATCCGCTTGCGCAGGTGCGGCACTTCGAGGGGCTGCGTGTGGAAGGCCGCCATGACGCCGTGGGCGGCCGCCTGCAGCAGCATCCGCTCCAGTGCCTGACCGGCCCGCAGCCAGGCGGCCAGGTCGTCGCGGTCGGTGCCGAGCAGCACCACCAGTCCGGTCCGGGCCGGCCACCGCCGGGGCGGCGTGGGGAACATGCCGGTCAGGCCCGCGTAGTCCCGGCCGGCGAGCGTGGTGCAGTCCGGGTGCAGGACGCCGACGTCGGCCGGGACCCCGTCGTCGCGGGGCCGGGCGAGCCGCCAGGTCCATCCGGCCTGCTCGGCCGCGAGCCTCGCGTCGGTGCGGTGGGCGTCCTCGCCGGCCCGGACCAGTTCGGCCAGCCGCCGGCGGTCCGCGCTGTCGTCGACGACGTGCAGCTCGGCGCCCTCGCGACGGACCTGCTCGCGCAACTCCTCCAGGAGGCCCGCAGGCGGCGCCTGCGGCAGGAAGGGCCCGTGTGCGGTGTGCCGTCTGCCCAGGGCGGCGTACAGACGCTGCTCCTCGGGGGTCGGCCGGGTGTAGGCACCCCAGCCGACCGTGGCGAGGTGGGCGAGGTCCTGCGGGTCGGGGAAGGTGTCGACGAGGGGCCGGAATCCCAGGTGCAGCATGGCGAGCCGGATGTTGAGCAGGGCCGCCCCGCAGCCGAGGACCATCTCCCGTCCCAGGGGATCGGCCAGGGGCAGTCCCCGCTCCGCGACCGCGTGCAGTTCGATGCCCCTGTCCCCGTGCGCCACGAAGCGCCAGGGCTGGGTGTTGTGGAGCGAGGGCGCGGTGATGGCCGCGCGGGCCAGATAGGCGGAGGCGTGACCGGGGCATGCGCTGACGACGGACATGAACGGTGCCGCCCTTTCTTGAGCTTCCTGGTCCCAGGATCGCTCCGAGCAGCGGTTTCCCGGCAGGGGCCGCAGGTCCCCGGCGGCGGCCGAGGGGCCCTGGCAGCGGCCGACGAGCCCCGGCGACGACGGGTCCGGGGCGGGAACGACGGGTCCGGGGCGGGGACGACGGGTCCGGGGCGGGCACGGGCTCCGCCGGGTGTGGTCACCCGGGGAGGAGCAGGCGGCTCGTCTCCCCCGGCTGGACGCTCACGGCCCGGTCGGCGAGCTGGATGTCGATGGGCGAGCGGTCCGACGGCGGCACCTCGATCTCCAGCTGCCCGCGCGACAGCCGCAGCCGTACGCCCCAGTGGCCCTGGTAGCGCAGGGCGAACCCGTACGAGGACAGTTCCGGCAGCGGCACCGGATCGAGCCACAGGGCCCCCTCACGGGTCTCCAGCCCGGTCAGCCCACGCTGTACCAGGTCGAGGCTGCCGGCCATGGCGCCCAGGTGGATGCCCTCGCCGGTGGTGCCTCCCTGGATGTCCGCGATGTCGCCGCGCAGGGCCTCCTGGCAGAAGGTCCAGGCCTCGGCGCGCCGGGCCCTGGCCAGGATCCAGCCGTGGACCAGGCCGCTGAGCGTGGAGCCGTGACTGGTGCGCCCCAGGTAGTAGTCGACGGTGCGCAGCCAGGTGTCCTCGTCCAGGCGGTGTCCCAGGCGGTGGAACAGCGCCCGGAGTTCGGCCGGGGAGAACAGGTAGCCGAGCATCAGCACGTCGGCCTGCTTGGACGCCTTGTAGCGGTTGACGGTGTCGCCCTCGGCCTCCAGGATCCGGTCCAGGCGCCGGATGTCGTCGTACCGCCTGCGGTAGTCCCCCCAGTCGAGTTCGGCGAGGTCGCCGTAGCCTTCGAACTGGCTGACGACGCCGTCGTGGAAGGGCACGTGCAGAGTGCGGGAGACGTCCTCCCACTGTTCCAGTTCGCCGCCGTCGAGGCCGGTGCGCTCGGCCAGTTCGCGTCGGCGCGGCTCGGGCAGGGCCGCGAGCACCTCGAGGGTGCGGGTGAGCACCCAGGCGGCCGTGACGTTGGTGTAGGCGTTGTCGTCGAGGCCGGGTTCCGGCGCGTCGGGGTACGCCTCGTGGTACTCGTCGGGCCCCATGACGCCCAGGATGCGGTGCCGCCCGAGGCGCTCGTCCCAGGTGGCCGAGTCCGCCCAGAAGCGGGCGATCTGCAGGAGCATCTCGGCGCCCTTGGTGTGCAGGAACTCGGCGTCCCCGCTGGCCTCGCAGTACTGCCACACGTTGTACGCGATCGCCGAGCCGACGTGGTACTGCAGATGGGAGTGGTCGGGCAGCCAGCGCCCGGAACGGGGGTTGAGGTGCAGGCGCTGTGTCTCCTCGCGCCCGTCGCTGCCGCTCTGCCAGGGGTAGCGGGCACCGCGCCGGCCGATCGCCCGCGCGGCCGAGCAGGCCTGCTCCAGGCGGCGGTGGCGGTAGCGGAGCAGGGCGCGGGAGACCTCGGGGAAGTGGAGGTCGAGGTACGGCAGGACGAACAGTTCGTCCCAGAAGACGTGCCCGCGGTACGCCTCGCCGTGCAGGCCCCGGGCCGGGACCCCGACGTCGAGGTCCGCGGTGTGCGGGGACAGGGTCTGCAGCACGTGGAACAGGTGCAGCCGCAGGACGGCTCCCGGCTCGCCGGGGACGTCGATGTCGGCCCGGCGCCACAGCAGGTCCCAGGCCGTCAGGTGGGCCTCGAGCAGGTCGTCGAAGCCGGGGGCCCGGCCCACGCGCTCGACCGCCGCCTCCAGGGGGTCGCTGATCGCGCGGTCGTGGGAGGTGTGCAGGGCGACGGTCTTGTCGACGGTGACGGTGCTCCCGGCGGTCAGGTGCAGGACGGTCTCCTGGACCGCCCGCCGCTGCTCGTGCCGCGCGGCGACCGGGGCGCCGGCCGACGTGAGGCGGGCCGCCATGCCGATACGGACGTCGGAGGTCCGGGTACGGCAGCGCAGCCACACCGTGTCCGCGGCGCGGGTGCCGGTGTGCACGTGGGTGAGGTGGCGGCCGTCCAGGTCGCGGTAGCGGGGCACGCCGGCGTTGGTGACGCCACCGTCGAGCGCGGCCTCGACCTCCAGGTCGGCGGAATGGCCCTCCAGGGTGAACTCGGTGCGCAGGGCGGCGAGATGGGGGTCCGCCATGTGCACGAGCCGCTGCTGGCGCACCGTCAGCACGCCTGCGTCGCCGAGGTCGTACCGGGTCCGCCGCTCCAGCAGGCCGGAGGCGAGGTGGAGCAGGAGGCGGTGGTCGAGCACCGTGGCCGTGTCCGGGGTGAGCCACTCCCCCGCGGCGAGCCGGAACCGCAGCGGGAGCCAGTTGGGGAGGTTGACCATGTCCTCGTTCTCGACGCGGCGGCCCGCCACCTCGGACGTCAGCCGGTTGTAGCAGCCGGCCGCGTAGGTGCCCGGATAGTGCACGCCGTCCGCGTCGCACTCCGGGAACGCGCCGCGGGTGGCGAAGTAGCCGTTGCCCAGCGTGCACAGCGACTCACGGAGCGGCTCCTGCCCGGGCTCGTACCCCTGGTACTCCCACACCCCGTCCGGCACGACGGCACCCGGCCCCTCGGCGAGCTGCCCCGGGCCGTCGGTGTCGCGCGTGCCGCCCGCCGGTCCGCCCGCGGTGCCGGACCGGCGGGACGGGCCCGTCCGTTCCGGCAACGGCACCACGGTCCCCTCCGCCTCCTTCCCCTGTGCGTGAGCGGGTTTCTCACACCCGCTGCGGTACGACCGTCACCGGGCACCGCGCGTGGTGCAGCAGCGTGTGGCTCACCCGGCCGAGTTGCAGGCCGACGTGACCGACCCTGCGCCGCGCGCCCACGATGACGAGGTCGGCGGCGGCCGAACGGTCGACGAGCACCTTGGCGGCCGGCCCCTCCACCGTCGTGCGGCGCACCCGGACCGCCGGGTGCTCGGCCGCCGCCTCGCGCAGGACCTCGTCGAGCAGGGCCGAGGCGCGCTCCTCGTGGTGACGGGCCCGTTCGTCCGCGGGCGCCGGAGGGCCGACGCTCTCGTGCGCGGGGCAGCGCCAGGCGCGCACGACGTCCAGGGTGCACGCCCGCGCCTCGGCCTCGCGGAAGGCGAGGCGCACCGCGTCACCGGCGGTGTCCGCGTCACCGGCCCCGAGGAGGATCCGCTCATGGGTGCCGGCCAGGGCGGCGGCATCCCCGCGGACCACGGTCACCGGGCAGTGCGCGCGGGCGGCGACGGCCAGGCCGACCGAGCCGAGGAGCAGTCCCTTCAGTTCACCGCGGCCGCGGGAGCCGGTCACCAGGAGAGCGGCGTTGTCGCCCTCGTGCAGGAGGGCGTCCGCGGGTTCCGTGGTGAGGATCGCGGTCGACACCTTGACGTCCGGGTTGCGCCGCCGGGCGCGTTCCGCGGCGGAGGCCACGATGTGCTCCGCCAGCACCTGCGCCGAGGGGCGTTCCTGCCCGCGGAACATCATGGCGCCCTCGTAGCGCTCCCAGAGGGAGGCGTGGACCAGCCGCAGCGGCAGGCCCAGGCGGGCCGCCTCGTCCACGGCCCAGTCGACCGCCGTCAAACCGGGATCCGATCCGTCGACGCCCACGATCAGGGGCAGTTCCGTCATCGTGCTCACCGCCTTCCGTCGGGCTGCCGTGCGAATGCAGCAGAAACCCTCTCTATCACCGTCGCACGCGGAGCGCCTACGGGGCAGGGGCGAAGGGGGCGGTCCGGGGGCCGGACGGCCCACCCGGTCGCCTCGGACGCCTGGGTCGCCTCAGGCGGCTCGGACGGCGTGGCAGCCGGCAGCCTGGAACCGGCGAGGCACGGACCACCGGGCGGGCTTGCCGCCGGCGGCCGCGGGCCGCTGACGGCGGCGGTGGGGGGGGCCGCTCGGCCCCGTGTCCAGGGCCGCTCAGGCCCTGGGAGCCGCGCCCCTTCCGCAGGACGCTGGGGGCACAGGCTCCGGAGGGAGGGGCCCACGGTTCCTCCCTCCGGACACGTCCCGACCGTTCGAGGAGAACCAGCCATGAAGGCCACCAGGGTCGACACCCTCATGGTCCGCGACGTCGTCACGGCCGAGCGCGACACGCCGTTCAAGGAAGTGGTGCGCAGGCTCGACCGGCACCGGATCAGCGGGCTGCCGGTGACCGACCCGGAAGGGAAGGTCGTCGGTGTGATCTCCGAGACGGATCTGCTGCTCCGGCAGGCGGCGGCCCCCGCACCGGGCGGTGGCCGGGGCTCCTGGGCGGAGCGGCTGCGCGGGCTGAGCCGGCGTGTCCGCCGTGACACGGCCAGGGCCCGCGCCGGCACGGCCGGCGGCGTCATGTCGGCTCCCGCGGTCACGGTGCGCGCCGACGCCACCGTCCGCGAGGCGGCCCGGCTCATGGCCGAACACGGCATCGAGCGGCTGCCGGTGGTGGACGAGGAGGACCGGCTGGTCGGCATCGTCACCCGGCGCGAGCTGCTCCGGGTGTTCCTGCGCCCCGACGAGGAGATCCGCCGGGCGGTGGAGCAGCGGGTCTTCGGCGACGCGCTGTGGCTGGCGCCGCACGTCGTCGAGGCCTCCGTCAGGAACGGCGTGGTCACGCTGACCGGCCAGGTGGAGCGGCGCAGCGACATCCCCGTCGCGGTGGGCCTGACGAGCCGCCTCGACGGTGTGGTCGCGGTCGTCGACCGCCTCTCGTACCGGCTCGACGACTCCCGTCTGCGGCCCGCTGACCAGGCGGCCCTGCACGGCATCACGGACGACTGGATGCGCCGGCTCTGAACGCGCCCCGGCCACCGCCGGCGAGGGCGCCGGCCGCCCGGCCGACGGGCCCCGCGGCGCCCTCACGAACGAGAGAAGGCAGTCATGGTTCCCCTGCTCCTGATCGGCGCCCTGGTCCTCGGCGCCTGCATGGTGTTCGGCTACAGCTCGTTCGTCGTGGGTTTCGTCCTCATGGCGGCGGGGCTCCTCGGTCTCATCGCGTTCATGTCCACGCGGGGCACGGTGCTCAGGCCCGGCGAGCGGGAGGCCGTCATCGAGGAACGGCACTACATCGGCGGCCCCGACGACCACCACCGCTACCGGTCCTGATCGTCGAGGCGCCGGTCCGGCCCTCCACGAGGAGCGGTCGACGCACAGGAAGTCGGCGTACGGGAAGGAGGAATCGACGTCATGATCACGGCACTCGTCTCGGTGGTCCTGTTCGTGCACGGTTTCGTCCATCTGCCGGTCTGGCTGGCGCCCACCGGCGGGGACGGGCCGTTCGACCCCCGGCACTCCTGGGCGCTGGCGGCGGCGGGAGTGCCCGGTCCCCGGGTCGCGGGGGCCACCGCCATCGGCCTGGCCTCGGTGACGTCGATGCTGTACGTCATCGCGGGCGCGGCCGTCGCCGTACAGAGCGACGGATGGCCGGCGGCGGCGCTCCTCGCCGCCTGCGTCGGCCTGCTGCTGAAGAGCCTGTGGTTCAACCCCTGGCTGTCCCTCGGCGTACTGCTCGACGCGGGCGTGGTCGTCGCCGTACTGACCGGCTGGCCCGCGTCCCTGTACTGAGCGGCCCGGTCACAGCACCAGGGACCATCGGCGGCCCGGCGGGAACCGCCCGGCCCACGCCGCGCGTCCGCCGCCGGAGCCACCCTGGCGGTACGAGAACTCTCCGGGAGGCTGCCATGACCGACATCGTCACCGCCGGAAGGATCGTGGTGGGCGTCGACGGGTCCGAGGCCTCGTCGTCGGCTCTGCGCTGGGCCGCGGAGCAGGCCCGGGCCCTGGGGGCGGAGGTGGTCGCCGTGCACGCCTGGGAGCCGACGGGGCCCGGGTTCGCCCCGTACGCCCCGGTCGCGGCGCGCCCGACCGCCGCCGCCGAGCGGGACGCGGCCGCGCGACGGCTGGCGGACACGCTGCGCGAGGTGCTCGGCCGGCGGTCCGACGTGGCCGTACGCGCCGAACTGGTCGAGGGTCCCGCCGCGCGGGTGCTCCTGGAGCGGGCCCGCGGCGCCCTCCTGCTGGCCCTGGGACGCACGCCGCACGAGTGGGGCGAGGCCCCGGTGATGGGCGCGGTCGGTCGTGAGTGCCTGCGGCACGCGCCCGTTCCGGTGGTCGCGGTGCCCGTGGCGCCCGCCCGGTTCCCGGCGCCGCTCACGCCGGCCGCGGGGCCGCGCGCGCGAGCGCCCCGCATCCCCGCCCACGCCGCGTCGGGGTGAACGTCATGACCGTCCTGGTGGGTTACACGACCGCGGACGGCTCCACCCGGGAAATCGCCGAACGGGTCGCGGACGGCCTGCGGCGGGCGGGACTCGTGGCGGAGGCCCGGTCCCTGGCCGAGGTCACCGACGCCGGCGCCTACGAGGCGTTCGTGCTGGGAAGCGCCGTGCACGGGCAGAGCTGGCTCCCCCCGGCCGTGGACTTCCTCCGGGACCACCTCGACGTGCTGCGGGCACGGCCGGTGTGGATCTTCAGCGTCGGGATGCCGGACGCGCTGCGCGGGCCGTTCAAGCGCATGGGGCCCAAAGAGGTGCCGGTGATCGAGAAGGGCCTGCCGGCCGGTCTCGGGTACCGGGACCACCGTCTGTTCTCCGGTGTGGTCACCGCGGCCCGGCTGCCGCGTACGGGCCGGATCGTCTTCCGCCTGATGGGCGGCCGGTTCGGCGACCACCGGGACTGGGACGCCATCGACGCGTGGACGGCACGGACAGCCGCCGCGCTGAAGGGCTGAAGGGCTGAAGGGCTGAAGGGCTGAAGGGCTGAAGGGCTGAAGGATAGGCGACCGCCTGACGGGCGCTGCCGGGCCGCTCCGGGGGGCGTGCGCGGACCTCCGGTGTTCCGCCGGGCGGGGCGGGGAGCCCACCGGGTGGGGCGTCCCGAGGGGACCCCTCGGTGGTGCGCGGTCGCGCGGCCGGCGGGGAACCGGCGTCCGGTGAACCGGTGTGCGGTCGCCAGGTCAGCAGGAGACCGGTGTGCGGCGGTCCGCCCGTCCGCTGTGCGGCCGCCCGCTGTCCGCCCGTTCGCCGGCCGTCCGCTCCTGGTGCCGGGCCGGCGGTTCCGGCGGCACGGCCGCCCGTCGGCGTGCCCGGCGTACGGCCAGGGCGTCGGCCACCGCGGCGATCGTGAACGTCACACCCGTCGAGGCGGCCAGCAGCAGCGCGAGCCGCTCCCGGCGTTGCGGTGCGAGAGCCGTACCCACTCTTCCTCACTCCTCCCGGTCCGACACTGTTCCTTCGCCTCCAGCCAACTCCCGTCGGCGCCTCGCCGCATGGGCCGACCGGCCCGGATGCCGCCGGGGAGCGGCCCCCTGTCCTCCCCGGCCGGCCGATCCCCACGCCCCCGGTTGGGCCGAAGGGCCCTCATCGGGGTCGAGCGGCCCGTGGCCCGCGCGGGCCGACGGGGACAGTCTGGAATCAGCGGAGCTGCCGTGGCGAGTCGGCGCCGGACCCGCGCGCCCGACGCGGCGCGGGCCGGCTCCGCCGCCGACGCCCCGAACACGCTCCGTACGCCCCACACGTCGGCCGCCTGCGGCCGGAGGCAAGAAGGGAACGGGAACGATGACCTCCATCACTCTGGCCGCGGGCCTTCCGGTCCAGCACCGTGAACAACTGATGCGGTACGCCCGCGAGGTCGCCTTCGACGTGGGCACCCGCATTTTCGAGGAAGGACGGCACGCCGACCGCTTCTGGATCATCAGGACCGGGACCGTCGCCCTCGACCTGCGGGTACCCGGCCGTCGCGCGGCGGTCATCGAGTCGATCGGTCACGGCGAACTGGTCGGCTGGTCCTGGCACTTCCCGCCGTACGTGTGGCAGCTGGGCGCCGAGGCCACCAGTCCGGTGCGCGCGTGGGAGTTCGACGCGGAGGCCGTGCGGGCAATGTGCGCCGACGACCCGGAGTTCGGCCGCGCGGTCGCGCAGTGGGTCGGGCGGGTCGTCGCCCACCGGCTGCAGTCGGCCCGCGTCCGCCTGCTCGACCTGTACGCCCCGTACGGCAGCGGCAGCCGCTGAGGTAGGGGCACTCGTCGGCCGACGACGCGCCCGCCGGACCGGCGCGCCGCCCCGGCCGTCCGGCCCCGGTCACCGCCGCCGCCCCGCGCGCCGGTCCGGCGGCGCGACTCCCTCACCGCCACTCAGCCTTCGGCACTCCGCCCACCACCACCCCGCTTCCGACACCCCGCTTGCGACACTCCGCTTCCGACACTCCGAGGAGCACATCATGTCCAGCAGTCCGCACATCGTCAGCGACGTCATGACGCACACGGTCGTGGCCGTGGGCCGCGACGCGCGCTTCAAGGACATCGTCCAGCTCATGGAGGAGTGGAAGGTCAGCGCCCTGCCGGTGCTGGAGGGCGAGGGCCGGGTCGTCGGCGTGGTGTCCGAGGCCGACCTGCTGCCGAAGGAGGAGTTCCGCGACGACGACCCCGACCGGTACACCCAGCGGAGCCGGCTGGCCGACCTCGCCAAGGCGGGCGCGCTGACCGCCGGGGAGCTGATGAGCACCCCGGCGGTGACCGTGCACGCCGACGCGACCCTGGCCCAGGCCGCCCGCATCATGGCCCAGCGCAAGGTCAAGCGGCTGCCCGTCGTCAACGCCGAGGGCCTGCTCGACGGCCTGGTCAGCCGGGCGGACCTGCTGAAGGTCTTCCTGCGGACGGACCAGGACATCGCCGAGGAGGTACGGCGGGAGGTCGTCTCCGTCCTCTTCCCCGCACCGGCCGAACCCCTGGGCGTGGAGGTCCAGGACGGCGTGGTGACCCTCACCGGTCACCTCCGCGACACCTCCCTGGTACCCGTCGCCGCCCGTCTGGTGCGCGCCGTCGAGGGCGTCGTCGACGTCGAGTGCGACTTCTCGGGCGGGTTCCCGCGCAGCGTGCCGAGCTGAGACGGGGGCTTCCGGGCGGCGGCGGCACGACGGGCAGCACGGGAGCCCGGAGGGGAAACCGACGGTGGGCGGCCGGTGGTGCACCGGCCGCCCACCGTCCCCACTGTCCCCACCGTGCCTGCCGTCCCTGTACGGACGGGCACCGACCTCGCGCGCGTGCCGGTCAGCCGGCGGGGACGACGACCACGGGGCAGTGGGAGCGGTGCAGCAGCGTGGAGCCGACCGCGCCGGGGTGCGGTCCCGGTCGTCCGTCGGTCCGGCGGGCGCCGATCACGACGACGGCGGCGTCCCGCGTGGCCTCCAGCAGCGCGTGCGCCGGTCCGGTGCGGACCGTGTCCATGACGACCTCCACCTGCGGGTGCAGGTCGCGCAGCGCGGCCAGGCCGAAGCGGGGTACGGCCTCGTCGGCCCGTTCCCGCCGGGCGAGCCGTTCCTGTCCCGGGCTCGTCGCGGGCACGAGCGAGGGCAGTTCGGGCAGGACGTGCCGGTGGGCCGGGGTGTGCAGCACCCGCAGCCGGGCACCGCGCCGCCGCGCCTCCTCGAAGGCGTAGTCGGCCACGGCCGCGTCGGCGTCGTCCGGCAGGTGCAGCAGTACGTCCCCGCCGCTGCGGTCGGCGTGGTCGCCGCGCACGACGAGCAACGGGCCGTGGGCGTGCGCGGCCACGCGCAGGCTCACCGAGCCGAACAGCAGGCCGCCGAGCCCTCCGAGGCCCCTGGTGCCCACCACGGTGAGGGCCGCCGACCCGCTCGCGTCGGCCAGTGCCCGCGCCGCGCCGCTCTCGGCGGCCACGGTCTCCACCGCGAGCCCCGGATGACGGCCGGCGACACGGGACGCGGAGGACGCCAGCACCGGTGCGGCCTCGTCGCGGTCGGGCACGGCGTGGACCACGCGCAGCGGGCAGCCGCGGCGGGCCGCCTCGTCCGCGGCGTGGTCCAGCGCCCGTACGGAGGCGAGCGAGCCGTCCACTCCGACGACCACTCGTTCCCGGACGACCGCTGGTTCCTGGTGCTGATGGTGGTGGGTCATGGCTTCCTCCCCTTCGGCTCCGCCCGACGACTGCGCGGCGGCTCACGGCCGATGCTCGTCCTCGGGCCGGGGCCGGGGCAGGGGCCGGGGGAACCCGGCGGCGCGCCGAACGGCCCCTCCCGCCGTGCCGTCCGGTCCCCCGTACGCTCGCCGAGCGCCCGTTCACCTCACCGCTGTTCCGCCCGCACGGCCACGGAGTCGTGCCGCTGTCCTCCGAGCACGACCTTGAGCGCGCCGGTCTCGGCGGCGTTGCCGAAGACGTCGTACGCCTCCTGCATGCTGTCGAGCGGGAAGGTGTGGGTGACCAGCTGGGAGGTGGGCAGCCGGCCGGCGGCCGCCATCCGCAGCAGGGTGGGCGTGGAGCGGGTGTCGACCAGGCCCGTGGTGATGGTCACGTTCTTGATCCACAGGTCTTCCAGGTGCAGCGTCGCCGGCTTGCCGTGGACGCCGACGTTGGCGACCCGGCCGCCGGGCCGGACCATCCGGGCGCACATCTCGAAGGTCTCCGGCACGCCGACCGCCTCGATGACGACGTCGGCGCCCAGGCCGTCGGTGAGGTCGGCGACCAGCTGCTCGGGGGCCTCCCGGGCGTCCGCGACGGTCTCCGCCCCGAGTTTGCGGGCGGCCTCCAGGCGGGACGCCGCCACGTCCACGGCGATGATCCGCTCGGGCGAGAACAGCCGGGCGGTGGCGACGGCCGCCAGCCCGACGGGGCCGGCTCCCACGACGACGACGGTGTCTCCGGGACGGACCCGGCCGTTGAGCACGCCCACCTCGTAGGAGGTCGGGAAGATGTCGGCCAGCAGCACGGCGTCCTCGCTGGTCACCGCGCCCGGCAACGGGTACACGGAGAGGTCGGCGTACGGGACCCGGACGTACTCGGCCTGGGTTCCGTCGATCAGGTGACCGAGGATCCAGCCCCCGCCGCCCCGGCACTGGCCGTACATGGCCTCGCGGCAGTAACGGCACCGCCCGCAGGCGCTGATGCAGGAGACCAGGACCCGGTCCCCCGGCCGTACCGTACGCACGTCGCCGCCGACCTCGACGATCTCGCCGACGGCCTCGTGGCCCAGCACCGTGCCGGGGCGCACCTCGGGTACGTCTCCCTTGAGGATGTGAAGGTCCGTGCCGCAGATGGTGACGGCGTCGACCCGGACGATGGCGTCGGTGGCCTCCCTGACGCCGGGGTCCGGCATCTCTTCCCAGGCGGACTGTCCGGGACCGTGGAACACATAGCCTTTCATGCCGCACCTCTCGGGTTCTCGCTCCGGGGCGGGAGCCTGGTCCCCGCGCCGCCGTCGGCGGGCGGAGCCCGGCTCCCGCGCACTGCGTTTCTCTCCCCCGACACCTCCAGCCTGTCCCATGGTCCCGGAATCCGCTTGGGCCGGACGGCCCCGCGCGCGGAGCGGGCCGGAGCGCCGGGGCGGCGCGCCGCCCGCGGGGGCCGTGCCGCGGAGGGCCCAACGGCCTCTCGGCGGGGCCGGGGCGGGTCCGTTCGGCCCAGGGGAGCCGCCCTCTCGGCCCCTGCCCCGCGCCCGGCTTCGCTGCCACCGTCGAAGAAGGACGAGGACGGGCGAGGAGGTGCCGGCGATGCGCGGCAGCAGGGGTGTGGGAATGCCGTGGCGGAGGCGGGACGATCCGCTGCGGCGCCACGAGGACGTCGTCGAGGCCTGGATCATGCTGGTGCTGTGGACGGTCGTGCTCGTCGGCGGGACCCTCGCCGGGTTCGTGACGGCCCACGCCGCCGTCCAGGCGTCCGCCCGGGAGCGTGCCGAGCGGCACCCCGTCACGGCCGTCGTGCTCGCCGACGTGCCGCGCGCCACGACGGACGTCGGGAACGTCTACCGGGTGAGGGCCGAGGTGCGCTGGACGGCTCCCGACGGCACCTCGCGGACCGGACGGACGCCGGTGAGCAGGGGCACCGGGGCCGGCGCGCGGATCACGGTCTGGCAGAACGACCGCGGCACGCTCACCCCGCAGCCGACGGGCGCCACCGAGGGCACCGTCGAGGCGGCCTTCTTCGGCACCGGCGCCGCGCTGGCCGTCGCCGTCGCCGCTCTCGGCGTCGGCGCTCTCGCGCGGTGGCGGCTCGACCAGGGCCGGCTGGCCCGGTGGGCCGCGGAGTGGGAGCTGATCGGCCCGCGGTGGACCCAGCGGACCGGATGACCGGCGGCGGGGGCGTCCGCCCCTGCGCGACGGTCACGCGCGCGTGCTGCGATGAACATCGAGGCGGCCGACCGCCGCCGCACCCCAGGAGGTGGCGTATGCGCCACGACGACCGCGCGGAAGCCGCGTCGCGGCCGACCCGTACTCCGCGGCACCCGTACCGCACCGACGTCGTGACGCCGGGCCCCCCGGAGGGGGCCGGGACGGCGCACGAGGCCACCGGACGCCCGGACGCACGCCCGGACGCACCCGCGCACGCGTCGGCGGCGGGCGGCCCGCGTGCGCCCCGCCGACCGGGCCCGGACTCCGGCGCCGTCGGCCCCATCGGCTTCATCGGCCCGATGGGCGCCGTCGGCCGCGCACCGGAGCACCGGGTACGGCTCGGCCGTCCGGTCCGCCCGCCGCGGCAGCCCGGCCGTGCCGCCACGGTGGCGGACGAGGCGCCGCCCGCCGCAGTCCCCGCGGACGGCAGCCGACGGTCGGCCCGCGGTCCGGGCGCCGACCGGGTGGGGGCGGCGGTTCCGGCCGGTGCGGAAGGTACGCCGGCACGGCCCCGACGGCTCGCCGAGGACTCTCTCCGCGCCAGGAGGTCTCCCCACGGTCCCGGTTCCACTTCCACGGGCGCCCGCCGGCGAACCGCGCCCGGTACCGGCCGGGGCGCGGCGCGCGGGCCGGCCGCGGCCGGTGCGGCCGCCTCGCCGGCGCTCGACGGAGCGGCGGTCGACGGAACGGCAGCGCGCGGGGGGACCCCCGTACCGGACGGGCCCTGGCCGCGGGGCGAGGTGGAGGTGCCCGCCGGACCGGTGCGGCTGAGCGGGCGGCTCTCCCTTCCCGCCGCCCCCTGGGCGATGGTGGTCGTGGTGCGCGGCTCGGGCCGTCACGGCCCGCGGGAACAGCGCTTCGCCGACGCCCTGCGCGGACGGCACCTCGGCGCCCTCCTGCTCGACCTGCTCGCCGAGGAGGAACGCACCCCGCACAACGTCCACGACGTCGTCCTGCTGGCCCGGCGTCTGCGCGCCGCCTCCCAGTGGCTCCGCCGCGAGATCCCCCTGCCGGTGGCCTACTTCGGCACGGGCACGGGTGCGGCTGCCGCTCTGGAGGCCGCCGCGGGCGACGACGTCCGCGCGGTCGTGTCCCGCAGCGGCCGTCCGGACCTGGCCGGGCCCGCCGCGCTCGCCGCGCTCGCCGCTCCGACGCTCCTGGTCGTCGGCGGACTCGACACGCGGGTGCTCGGCCGCAGCCGGGTGGCGGCCGACTGGATGCGCTGCGAGCACCGCATCGCCGTGGTCCCCGGCGCCGCGCACGCCTTCACCGAACCGGGTGCCCTGAACACCGCGACGGCGCTCGGCCTGGACTGGTTCACCGATCGCCTGCTCCGGCCTGGCCCCGCCACCGCGCGCCCCGGCCCGGCGTGACCGGCCGGCGGGCCGGTGACGTCGACGGGCGCGTGCGGGCCGTCCCGCGCGGCGAGCCCCCGGTGTCCGTCACGGTGACGGACACCGGGGGCTCGCCGGTCCGCTCCCTACGGGCTCCCGCGGTCGTGCAAGGCCTTCGCGACGCCCGCCGCCCACGACTCGATCACGGCGAAGTCGCGGAAGTCGCCGCCCTTCCCGGACCGGACGATCATGCGGGCGATGCGTCCCTTGGCCCCCTCCTCCAGCCGCCCGCCGAAGGTGACGTGCTCGCCGACGTCGAGCTTTTCCATGGCGCGCCGGACGCCGGGCACGGGCGGGATGTCCCGCTCGGAGGCCGAGGCGTCCAGCGGTCCGCTGCTGAAGAACCACACCGGGCGCCCGGTCAGTGCCCGGCGGTGGCGTCGTACGAAGCGGCGGGCGTCCTTGTGCCAGCGTCCGGCGTACAGTCCGCCGCCGACCACCACGGCGTCGTAGGGCGCCACGTCCGTCACGGACCCGGCGGGCAGTGCCTCGGCCGCGAGCCCGTCCTTGCGAAGGACCTCCGCGACCGCCTCCGCGATCTGCGCCGTCGAGCCGTTCTTCGTCGCGTAGGCGACCAGTACGTTGTCCGGCATGGCGATCCGCCTCCTCTCAGATGCGTCTCCCGGACGCGTCTCCCGGACGCGTCTCCCGGACGCGTCCCTCAGATGCGTCGCGGCCGTTCGCCGGCCACGCCGTGCGGGACCCGGCTGTCGGGCCGGGGCCGGGTGTCGTCCGTCCGGTAGGTGAGTCTGTCGACCACGGCGACCACGCCGTCCGTCCGACGGGCCATGGCCACGGCGATCTCGGTCCCGCTCCTGCGCTCCATGCGACCGTCCAGGGTGACCACGCCTTCCGTCACGAAGACGTCGACGCTCCTGGGCGGCAGCCACAGTGCTTTCACCAGTATCTCCTCGATCACCTCCCGGCGGATCTCGGCGTCGGGCCGCAGGAAGATCCGCATCAGGTCGTGCCGGGTGACGATGCCGACCAGCCGGCCCCCGGCGTCGAGCACCGGCAGCCGCTCCACGTGCCGCCGGGCCATGGTGCGGGCGGCCCGGACGACGGTGTCGTCGGCGTGCGTGGTGACGGGCGGCGCGGTCATGAGCTGTCCGGCGGTGCGGGCCCTCGCCCGGGCCGCCCGCCGCCGGGCGCCGGGCGTGAGCGCGGGGAGTCCGGCGCGCCGGGCGGCCCGGCGGAAGACGGGTGTCTCCCCCTGGCGCGTCATCAGGTCCGTCTCGGAGACGACACCGATGACGTGGTCGTGCTCGTCGACCACCGGCAGTCCGCCGATGCGGTGCTCGGCGAGCAGCCGCGCGACGGCCTTGAAGGGGGTGCCGTACTCGGCTCGGACGACGTCGGTGGTCATCACGGACGCGACCTCGGCGTTTCTCATGGTCCTGCCTCCTCAGCGGAGCCGGCGCAGAAAGGGGTCGTGGGCCCGGCGCGGCAGCAGCCGGATCCGCGCGTCGAGCACGGAGACCGGGCCGGGGCCCGCGAGGACCGGGTCGAGCTCGGCCTCGGCGAGCTGCGGCAGGTCGCCCGCCAGCCGGGAGAGCCGCGCCAGCAGCTGTTCCAGGCCCTCGAGGTCGACGGGGCCGTCGCCGTGCGCGCCGAACAGGAGCGGGGCGCAGCGCGGGGACGTGATCAGGTCGTGCACGTCGTGGTCGGTGAGCGGGGCGAGCCGGGCGGCCTGGTCGGCCAGCACCTCGGTGGCGGTGCCGCCGAGGCCGAACAGGACGAGCGGCCCGAAGACGTCGTCCTGGACGACGCCGGCGAACAGTTCGGTGCCGCGCTCGGCGAGCGGCTGCACGACCACGCCGGTCATCAGCCCGGCGAAGCGCGTCTCCAGGTCGCGGAAGGCGGCCCGCACCCGGTCCTCGCCCCGCAGGTCGAGGTGGATCGCGTGCTGTGCGCTCTTGTGGACCAGTCCGGGCCAGTGGGCCTTCATGACGACCCGGCCGTCGAGGCCGCGCAGCCGGTCGGCGGCGAGCACGGCGTCGTCCTCCGTCTCGGCCCAGGCCCACGGCGTCAGGGGGATGCCGTAGCAGGACAGGAGGTCGGCGCAGGTGCGGGGGTCGAGCAGGCCGCCGTCCGGGTGGGCGGCGAGGTGGGCCGCGGCGATCTCGTGGGCGCGTTCGGTGTCGACTCCGTCGGGGTCCACGACGGTGCCGGCCGGCCGGCGCAGCCAGGCCTCGCGTCGGGCGGCGTGGGCCAGGGCGCGCGCCGCCGCCCGGGGTTCCGCGTACGCGGGGACGCTGTCGTCGTCGGCGGCGGGCAGCAGGGTGACGGGCACCGCCTGGTCCAGGCGCACGACGGCGACCGGCCGCGCCCGCCGTCCCGGTCCCCGGGTGACGGCGCGCAGCAGGTCGTCGCCGGTGGCCTCGGCGACCGCGGTGGGGACGAGTGCCACCAGCAGGGCGTCGATCGCCGGGTCCTGCGCGAGCCGGTCCAGGCAGGTGCGCAGTTCGTCCTCGGTGACGGCCGCGGTGGTGTCCACCGGGTTGCCCACGGCGGCTCCGGCCGGCAGGGCGGCGCGCAGGTCGTCGACGAGTCGCGTACTGAACCGGGACAGGACGAGTCCTGCCTCGGCACAGGCGTCGGCGGCCAGGACGCCCACCCCGCCGGCGTTGGTGAGAACGGCGACGCGGGTGCCGGTGGGCAGCGGCTGCGTGTGGAACAGGGCGGCGGTTTCGAGGAGTTCGCCGATCGAGTGGGTGGCGGTGACGCCGGCCTGGGTGAAGAGGGCCTGGCGGGTCATGGTGCGGGTGGCCGCGGCGGCGGTGTGCGCGGCGGCGGCCCTGCGGCCGGCCTCGGTGCGGCCGGCGTCGACGGTCAGCACCGGCATGCGGCGCGTGACGCGCCGGGCGGTGCGGGAGAAGGCCCGTGGGTCGCCGAAGGACTCCAGGTGCAGCACGGCGAGGTCGGTGCGGCCGTCGCTCTCCCACCACTGGAGCAGGTCGTTGCCGCCGACGTCGTACGTGTCGCCGAGCGAGGCGGAGGTGGAGACGCCGATGCCGAGCCGGGACAGGCCTGCCAGCAGCGCGATGCCGACGCCTCCCGACTGCACGGCGACCCCGGCGGTCCCCGGCAGCGGACGGCCGGCGGCGAAGGTGGCGTCCAGGCACAGGCGCGGTTCGGTGTTCGAGATGCCGAGGCTGTTCGGGCCCACCACCCTCATGCCGTACGTGCGGCAGATCGCCAGCAGGGCGCGCGCCCGGTCGTCGTCCAGCCCGGCCGTGACGACGACCAGGGCCCTTACGCCGGCCTTGCCGCACTGCTCCGCCACGGTCGGCACCGAGGCGGCGGGCCCGGCGATCACCACGAGGTCGGGTGTCGTGGGCAAGGAGTCGACGGAGGGGTACGACGGCACGCCGAGCAGCGAGGTGGCGCCGGGGTTGACGGCGAACAGACGCCCTGTGAAACCGCCCACGTGGAGGTGGTGCAGCAGGGCCCGCCCCACGGAGCCGGGGACCCGTCCGGCGCCGACGACGGCGACGGCGTCGGGCCGCAGCAGCGGCTCCAGGCTGGCGACGTCGGCGACCCGGCCCCGGGCCTCGACGGCGGACAGGTAGGCGTCGTCCTCGCCGAGTGCGACGGTGCAGCGGACGTCCGGTCCTGCCGGGCGGCGGTCGACGCGCAGGCCGAGGTCGGCGAGGAGACGCAGGGCCTCCCGGTCCTCGCCGAACGCGTCCGCCGTGAAGGTGGTGATGCCGTCCGACCGGGCCGCCGACACGAGGTGCTCGACGAGGAGGGTGCCCACGCCCCGGTGGTGCAGGCCCGCGGCGACGGCCACGAAGAGGTCCGCGGCGTCGGGCGCGCCGTCGGCGCCGTCCTGGGCGTCGTAGCGTGCGAGCCCGAGGACGCCGCCCTGTGCCTCGGCCAGCAGCGCGCGGTGGCCGGGCCGCGCGGGGGCGCAGGCCCGGTCGGCGGCCGTCCCGGCGGACCGGCCGTCCCCCGCGGAGGATCCGCGGCGCGGGTTCCCCGGGGACACCTCCTGGTAGAGCCCCTCCAGCTGGTCGTGGTCGCCCGGCAGCACGGGACGGATGCACACGGTGGTGCCGTCCGCGAGCAGGGCGTGGACTCCGGGCCGGCTGAGCAGGTCGTCCGTCATCGGGGCTCCTTCGGGGCTTGTCGCTACGTCGATCGTCGGGCGGCGCGCGGGGGAGGCCCAGGGGCTGTCAGGGCCGGTCGCGGGGCCGGTCGGCCCCCTCTCCACCGCCGACCGGGGCGCCGGTGACCGAGGGGCGGCGCTCCGGGCGGCGTCCGGCCGCGGCGGGCCGGCTTCCCCCGGAGCGACCGGGGCGCCTCAGTCGTGCGGGACGACCGCGACGGGAGCGGTGCAGTGGTGCAGCACCGCGTGGGTGACGTGGCCGACGTGCGCGCCGGGCCCATGGCGGCGGATCCGGCGGCCCACCACCACGAGCCGGGCGTCGCGGGACGCCTCCACCAGCTGCGCGGCCGGGCTGCCGTACCGGGAATCGGCCGTGATCTCCAGGTCCGGGAACTTCTCCCGCCAGGGGTGGAGCATCTCGGTCAGCGCGGTGGACTCGTACTGGGCGAGGGTCTCGTGGAGGCCGGGGTCGGCCGCCAGCGCGTAGGCGTAGGAGGGCTTCGGGCTCCAGCCGTGGACGACGCGTACGGCGGCGCCGCGGCGCGCCGCCTCGGTCAGGGCGAACTCGATCAGCGCCTCGCTCGGCCGGCCGGTGTCCAGCCCCAGCACGACCGGCCCGTGCGCGTCGCCCGTGCCGTGCCCGTCGGCGGGTGCGGGGGCGCGGACCAGGACCACCGGCCGTTCGGCGTGCGCCACGACGGCGAGGCCGACCGAACCGACCAGGAAGCCGCCGAGCCCGCTCATCCCGCGCGAGCCGAGCACCAGCAGGTCCGCCTCGGCGGCCGCCCGGCACAGCGCCTCGGCCGGGCCGCCGGAGAGCTGCTCGGTCCGGACGTCGAGACCGGGGTGCCGCAGGCGCAGTTCCTCGGCGGCCTCGTGCGGGATCCTCCCGGTCCCGGCGTCGGGGAGGGAGGCCTGCGCCATGGGCTCCGGAAGGGGCTCCCAGACCTGGACGAGCCGGAGCGGCAGGGTGCGCAACTGCGCCTCCCCGGCCGCCCACTCGGCGGCGGCACGGCTCTCGCGGGAGCCGTCGAAACCTACGGCGACGGTGTGGGACATGGTGTGCGTCTCCTGGGTGAGGGGCCGGGCGGACCGGCCTCAGGGGTGGTGGGGTGGGGGTCTCACTGCCGCGGCGGGCCCGGTCGGGGGCCCGCCGTGTGCGGTGCGCTCAGCGCAGCCAGCCGTTGTCGCGGACGAGGGGGAGGGCGGCCCAGCGGCGGCCGGCGCCGAGGGTGTCCCCGGCGGAGGCGGCGGCCAGGGCGATCAGGACGAGGGCGTAGACGAGGTGGTAGTCGGCGAAGGGGTTCGTCGACATGCTCGGCGCGCCGTCCGAGAGGTGCTGGGCCGGCGGCCACTCCGCCATCCACATCAGCGCCATCATCGCGGTTCCCGCCACCGCGGCGAGCCGCAGACCGATCCCCGCGACCAGTGCCGCGCCCACGCCCAGGAGGCCGAGCATGAACAGCCAGTCCGCCCAGGCGGCACCGGCCCAGGAGTGGAACGTCGACTCCAGCGGCCCGGCCGAGACGCCGCTGAGGAACCCCTTCGTCGGCGATCCCCCGTCGACCCAGGCCTTTCCGGACGGAGTCGCGTACCCGAGGCCGAACGCCTTGTCGAGGAACGCCCACAGGAAGACGAACCCCATCAGGATCCGCAGGCTCCCCAGGAGGCGGGCCCGCACGGTGTGCGTGCCCTCGAGTGCCGACTCGGCGGGCGCGGACGCCGTGGCCGCACGGCCCCTGCGGAACGACGGCAGGTGAAGACCCGCGGTGCGGTGAGCGTGCTCGTGCACGGCCATGGCGGTGATCCCTTCAAAGACGGTCCGGTCGGTTCCGGACACCACTCACTGTGCTGTGCCGGGCCACCCCCCACCGAGTGCCGAAGGGCCACGGCCGAGGGGCTGAACGTCCCCCGGTCAAGGGCCTGTTCGGCGGCGGGCGTACGGCAGAGGGGGCGAGCACGGCCCGGTCCGCCGCGGCCGGCCGGCGCGGACAGGGCCGTCCGGAGCCGGGCAGGGCCACTCGGCCCCTGGCCTTCGCGCTCTCCCGACACCACGCTGGGCCAGGACGACGACCGGCACCGCCCACGGCACGTGCGGGTCGGAAAGGAGTTCCGATGAGCACGACGACTCTCGACGTTCCCGTCCTGGAGAGGCTGATCGCCGCCGCCGCGGCGGCGCCCTCCGTCCACAACACCCAGCCCTGGCGCTTCCGGTACGTCCCGGAGACCCGGACGGTGGAGATCCTGGCCGCCACGGAACGGGGCCTGCGCCACCTCGACCCCACGGGCCGCGCCCTGCACCTCTCGGTCGGCTGCGCCGTCCTCAACCTGCGTGTGGCGGCCGCCCATCACGGCCATGAACCCGTCACGCGGCTGCTCCCCCGCCCCGGTCGGCCGGATCTCCTCGCCACCGTCCGCCTCGCCCGGCCGGCCCGCGGTACCTCGGCACCCGACCTGCACGACGCCGTGTGGCGCCGGCACAGCAGCCGGTTCCCGTTCTCCGACCGGCCCTTGCCCGGGCACCTCCTGGCCGAACTCGCCGAAGCGGCCCGGGCGGAGGGGGCGTTGCTACGCTTCCCCGGGCCGCAGGAGACCGGCCACGTGCTGCGGCTCACGTGGGAGGCGGAACGCCGCAACACGGTGGACGCCGACCGCGCGGCCGAGAGCCGGCACTGGGTGCGGGCCGCGGAACCCTCGGCGGTGGGCATGCGGGAGGGGGTCCTGGGCCTCCAGGACTTCCTGGACCAGGTACCGATGCGGGACTTCGGCGCCCACCGGCACCCGGCCGTCCTCGCGGCCCGCCCGTACGAGACGCGTCCGCAGCTCGCCCTGCTGTCCACGGCGCACGACCGGCGCGCGGACTGGCTGCGCGCCGGGCAGGCGCTGGAGCGCGTCCTGCTGTCGGCCACCGCCCACGGCGCCCGGTCCTCGTTGCTGCACCAGGCCCTCGAATGGCCGGACCTGCGCGCGCAGTTGGGGTCGCTCGGTGACGAGCGGCGCGGCCACGCGCAGATGGTGATCCGGCTCGGGTACGGCCCCGACGGACCGGCCTCAGCGCGCCGCGCGGTGGGAGAGGTCATGGACGTCGCACGCGGGCCGCTGTGATCCGCCGGGACTGTGAGGACGGCCCGGCGGGGCCGTGCGGAGGGCTGTCGGCACGGTGCGGGAAGGCCGTCGGCGCGGTGCGGGAGGCGGCCGGAGCCGCCGGTGCGGTGCGGGGGAACGAGGGGGCTCCCGTGTCTCGCGCGGACGACTCGGCGGGGCGGGGCGGGCGGGGGGGGGCGGGGGGGCCCCCCGGGGGGGGGGGGGGCCCCCGCCCCGGGGCGGGGGGGCGGGGGGGGGGGGGGGCGGCGGGGCCGCGGGCCGGGCGGCCCCCCCCCCGCCGTCGGGTCGGGGTCAGCCGGCCGCCGGACTCTCCGTGTCCCGCACCGGGGCGTGCCACACGAGCTCCGTGCCGCCGCCCTCCCGGTCGGCGTGTTCCATGTCCCCGCCGAGCTTCCTGGCCCGTTCCGCCATGTTGGTGAGGCCGCTGCGGCGGCCTTCCGCCGGGATGCCCACACCGTTGTCGGTGACCGTGAGGCGGACCTGCTTGCCGTCGGTCTCCAGCACGACCTCGGCGCGGTCGGCGCCGGCGTGCCGGGCGATGTTGGTCAGGGACTCGGACAGGACGGCCACGATGTGGTCGGCGGTGTCCTTCGGCACGTGGGTGTCGAGCAGTCCCTCCATGCGGACGCTGGGTGCGAAACCGAGGACGGGCGCGGCCTCTCCGACCACCCGTACCGCCCGGGCCCGCAGGCCGGGCGCCGCCTCGTCGCCGCGGGTGCGCAGACCGAAGATCGTCGACCGGATGATCTTGATGGTCTCGTCGAGGTCGTCCACCGCCCTCAGCACCCGCTCGGAAGCACCCGAGTGCTCGATGAAGCGGCCCGCGCTCTGCAGCGTCATACCGGTGGCGAACAGCCGCTGGATGGCCAGGTCGTGGAGGTCCCGGGCGATCCGGTCGCGGTCCTCGAGCAGCACGATCTGCTCGGCGTCCTGACGGCGTTCGGCCAGCTCCATGGCGACGGCCGCCTGGGCGGCGAAGACCCGCAGCGGTGCCATCTCCTTCTGGGTGAACTCGTTGCCGCCCGTCTCCCGGACCAGCAGCACCACACCGCGGGCGCTCTCGCCGGAGCCGATGGGGACGGCCACGGCCGGCCCCAGCCCCGTGAACCGCGGGGGGCCCGCCGAAGTCCGGTCGTCCCGGGCGATGTCCGCGCTGGTCAGCGGCGTGTCCTGGGCGAAGGCCTGGCCGATGAGGCTGCCTTCCTGGGGCAGTACGAGGCCCCGGTGCGCTTCCGCTTCCGGGCCGATGGCCAGTTCCACGGCGAGGGAGTCGGTGCCCTGCATCGGGATCGCCAGCACGGCGAGTGCCGCGCCGGTGATCTCCCGTGCCTGTTCGGCGATGAGCGCGAGGACGTCGCCCTGCTCGCTGCCGGACATCAGCCGGTGGGTGATCTCGGCGTTGGCCTGGAGCCAGCGCTCGCGCAGCCGGGACTCCTCGTAGAGCCGGGCGTTGTCGATGGCGACGCCCGCCGCGACGGCCAGCGTCGACAGGACCGCCTCGTCCTCCTCGTCGAACTGCAGCCCGCCGCGTTTCTCGGTCAGGTACAGGTTGCCGAAGACCTGCTCGCGCACCCTGATGGGGACGCCGAGGAAGGAGTTCATCGGCGGGTGGTTCGCGGGAAAGCCGTACGAGGCGGAATGTTCGGAGAGTTTCGCCAGGCGCAGGGGCTCGGGGTGCCGGATCAGCTCTCCGAGGATGCCGTGGCCCTCCGGGTACGGGCCGATGCGCGCGATCTGTTCCTCGCTGACGCCGACCGTGTGGAACGCCGACAGCCGGCGCCCGTCCGGGCCGATCACGCCCAGTGCGGCGTACTCGGCGTCGACGAGGGCCGCGGCGGCCTCGACGATGCTGTGCAGTGCCTGCTCTAGGTCCAGTTCCCGGCCCACCGAGAGCACTGCCTCCAGCAGGCTGTGGACGCGGTCCCGGGTGCCGCGGGCCGCGTCCAGGCGGGCCTGCAACTCCTCCAGGAGCTCGTCCAGCCGTAGCTGGGGCAGCCGCATCCGGGCCTGCTCCCCCTCGGGGCTTCCCACCCGTTCTCCTCCCGCTCTCCGCCTGTGACCGGCCGTGCCGCCGTTTCACTTCGCCTGCCACGGTAGCGGTCGGCGCCAATGGAGGATACGGGATCGTTTCGTCGTGGAGGAGGGAGCCCCGGGGAAGATCGTCAGTCGCGGGGCAGGCGGGCGGCGACGTACTCGGTGAGGTCGAGCAACCGGTTGGTGTAGCCCCACTCGTTGTCGTACCAGCCGAAGACCTTCACCAGGTCGCCGTGGACCTGGGTCAGCGGGGCGTCCAGGACGCAGGAGGCGGGGTCGCCGACGACGTCCCGGGAGACGATCGGGGCGTCGGAGACCCTCAGGACGCCCTTGAGCGGTCCGGCGGCGGCCTCCCGGTAGGCGGCGTTGACCTCGTCCGCGGTCACGGGGCGTTCGAGGACCATGGTCAGGTCGGTGAGGGAGCCGTCCTCGACCGGGACGCGCACCGCGCTGCCGTCGAGGGTGCCCGCCAGCTCGGGCAGGACCAGGCCGACGGCGCGGGCGGCCCCGGTGCTGGTGGGGATGATGTTCACGGCGGCGCTGCGGCCGCGGCGCAGGTCCTTGTGCGGGCCGTCGAGGACCACCTGGTCGTTGGTGTAGCCGTGGATGGTGGTCATCAGCCCCTTGACGACGCCGAAGTGCTCGTCGAGCACCTTCACCATGGGGGCCACGCAGTTGGTGGTGCACGAGGCGTTGGAGACCACGTGGTGCCGTCGCGCGTCGTACGTGCCTTCGTTGACGCCCATGACGACGGTGGCGTCGACGTCCTTGCCCGGCACGGACAGCAGCACCTTGCGCGCGCCCGCCGACAGGTGCCGGCCCGCCTGCTCGCGGGTGCGGAAGCGGCCGGTCGACTCGATGACGATGTCGACGCCGAGGTCGCCCCAGGCGAGGGCGGCCGGGTCGCGCTCGGCGCTCACGGCCACGCGGTGGCCGTCGACGGTCAGCGAGGTGTCGTCGTGGTCGACGGGCCGGCCGAGGCGGCCGTACGTCGAGTCGTACGTCAGCAGGTGGGCCAGCGCCGCCGGCGACGTGACGTCGTTGACGGCCACCACCTCCACGGGTGCCGCGCCGTCCGTTCCGGCGCGTTCCAGCACGCACCGCAGGTAGTTGCGTCCGATGCGGCCGAAACCGTTGATGCCCACACGTACGGTCATGTCCGTCGTCCTCCCCGATGGGTCGTTCCCGTCCGGTGCTCTCCGGACGCCGTGCCAGCATCCCGTCGGCGGGCGGGGCTGGGCTTGGGCCGTAGGGGGGCCGGCGGCGGGCCGTTCGGCCCTGCTCCGGGCGTCCGGTCCGGCCGCGCCGCCCGGAGCAGGGCCGGATAGGGCCGGTCGGCCCGCGCCGGGGACCTGCGGCCCTGCTCCGGGCGGCCTCCGCTGCCGCATGCTGGAAGCAGAAGCCCAGTCCAGGAGGCAGAACACCATGGTCCGCACTGTTGTCGCGGGTATCGACGGATCGTCCGAGAGCAACGCCGCCGCGGAGTGGGCGGCACGCGAGGCCCGGTTGCGCGGCCTGCCGCTGACGCTGGTCCACGTGTGGCAGCCGGTGCCGGAGCCGATGGCCCAGGCGCCGCTGCTGGGCACCGAGACGCAGGCGCACTGGAGCGAACGCGTCCCGCGTGAGACGGCCGAGGGCCTGCGGCTGCGCCACCCCGGCGTCGAGATCACGCAGCGGCAACTGACCGGCACGCCCGCCGACGTACTGGCGGACACCGCGAAGGACGCCGAACTGCTCGTCCTCGGTTCCCGCGCCCTCGGCGGGCTCGGCGGCTTCCTGGTCGGCTCGGTGGGCCTGGCGGCCGTCGCGCACACCGATGTCCCGGTGGTGCTCGTCCGGGCCGGGGGGCAGGCCGCCGACGAGCACGTCGCGGATCAGGCCGGCGCCCCGTCCGCGGCGGCCCCGTACCGCCCGGTGGTGCTCGGCCTGGACGTGGCCAAGCCCGACGACGCCGTCCTCGGCTTCGCCTTCGAGGAGGCCGACCGGCGCGGCACCGCCCTGCACGTGGTGCACGCGTGGACGCTGGCGCCGTACTACGTCTACAGCCTGCCCGCGGCGCCCGAGATCGGTGCCGAGCTCGGGCGGCAGGAAGCCGCCGCCCTGGCCGAGGTGCTGGCCCCCTGGCGTACGAAGTACCCGGACGTCGAGGTCGTCGAGATCTCCCGCCTGGGCAGCGCGGCCGACCGCGTGCTGGACGCCGCCCGCGAGGCCTCCCTCGTCGTCGTGGGCCGCCGGATCCGCCGCAGCCCGCTGGGCACCCACATCGGCCCGGTCGCGCACGCCGTCCTGCACCACTCCACGGCCCCCGTCGCCGTCGTCGCGCACCCCTGACACCGTGCGGTCCACGACGCACCCGCACATCCAGCACAGCAGCACAGACAGCACAGACAGCACAGACAGCACAGACAGCACAGACAGCACAGAGGAGAAGAAGCCATGAAGGCAGCGGTCGTTCGAGCGTTCGGTGAACCCCTGGTCATCGAGGAGCGTCCGGACCCCGAGCCCGGTCCGGGTCAGATCCGGGTCCGGGTGGAGGCGTCCGGGCTGTGCCACACCGACATCCACGCCGCGCACGGTGACTGGCCGGTCAAGCCCAGCCCGCCGTTCGTGCCCGGCCACGAGGGCGTCGGCCTGGTCGAGAAGCTCGGCGAGGGCGTCACCCACCTGTCCGTCGGGCAGCGGGTCGCCGTGCCCTGGCTGGGCAGGGCCTGCGGACGGTGCGAGCACTGTCTGTCCGGCTGGGAGACCCTGTGCGAGGAGCAGGTCAACACCGGCTACGGCTGCGACGGCGGGTACGCCGAGAAGATGCTGGCCTGGGCCGACTTCGCCCAGCCGGTGCCGGAAGGCATCACCGCCCTGGAGGCCGCGCCGCTGACCTGCGCGGGCGTGACCACCTACAAGGCGCTCAAGGTCGCCGACGTGAAGCCCACCCAGCTGGTCGCCGTCTCCGGCGTCGGCGGGCTCGGCCACCTGGCCGTGCAGTACGCCAAGATCGCCGGTGCCACCGTCGCCGCGATCGACGTCACCGACGACAAGCTCCAGCTCGCCAAGGACCTCGGCGCCGACATCGTCATCGACGCCCGGGTGGAGAACGTCGGCGAGGTGCTCAAGCGGCACGGCGGCGCCCACGCGGCCATCGCGCTCGCGGTGAACGACGCGGCCTTCGAAGCCGTCAACGCCGGGCTGCGACGCGGCGGCAAGCTGGTGATGGTGGCCCTGCCGGCCCACGGCACGGTCCGCGTGCCGATCTTCGACACCGTCCTCAACGGCACCTCGGTGATCGGCTCCATCGTCGGCACCCGTCAGGACCTCGCCGAGGTCTTCCAGCTGCACGCCGCCGGACGCACCAAGGTCATCTACGAGACCCGCGCCCTCGCCTCCGTCAACGAATCCATCGACGAGGTGCTGCGCGGCGAGGTCAAGGCCCGCATCGTCTTCGACCTCGGCACGGGGCGGTGACGACGGCGCGACGCCCCCGGTCGTGGGGGGGGGGGGGGGGGGGGGGGGGGGGGCGCCCCCCCCCCCCCCCCCGGGGGGGGGGCGGCCCCCCCCCGGCGGCCCCGCCGGGCGCGCGCCCCCCCCCCCCCCCCCCCCCCCCCACGACCGGGCGGCGGGCGAGGCCGCCCCGCGGCTGGTCCCGCCGCGCCTGATCCCGCCGCACCTGGTGCCACCCGCCGGGTGACACCCCGGCCGCGCACCCCGTGGCACGGTGGCGCGGACGGCTCGGCCGCGTCAGGCCTCCTCCTGCCGCGCGAACCTCAGCGAGAGGGAGCGCAGCACGTCGGCGGTCGAGATGTCGGGCCGGCCCTCGTCGTGCACCTCGCCGAGATGCACGAAGGCGTAGGAGAAGCAGTTGGCCAGCGTCAGGATGGCGGGCCCGAGCGCTGCCGTGATGATCTCCATGGTCTCCTGCGCGGTGGCGTCCCTCGGGAGGCTGATCTGCGGCAACGTCTCCGCCAGGAGCGCGGAGATGGCCCCGGTGAGGGCGACGTCGGCGTCGGGGTTCTCGCGGACCTGCCGCTTCATCTCGATGGCCTCGGTGAGGATGCCGATGACGCGCTGCATGATCTCGGATTGCTGCATGCCGGGAGCCTACGGCCGGCGGACCCGGTGGTGCGATCGGCCGGCCCGGTCTGCCCGCGGACCGGCCGCCCACCCGGCCATGGCGCAAGTCGCCCTGCACGTACGGTGATTATCCGGTTCCTCGGACATGTGATCGCGGCGTAGGGCACGCTCTGAGCGTGAATGCGATTCATACGCCGCTGAGTCCCGAGGACCCGCGAGACGTCGGGGGTTACCGACTGCTCGCCAAGATCGGCGAGGGGGGCATGGGTGCCGTCTACCTCTCGCGCACCCGGGGCAACCAACCCGTGGCCCTGAAGGTGATCCGCCGGGAGTTCGCGCAGGACCCGGAGTTCCGCCGCCGCTTCCAGCAGGAGGTCACCGCCGCCCGCCGGGTGCAGGGCTACCACGTGGTTCCGGTCGTCGACCACGACACCACGGGCGCTCTGCCCTGGCTCGCCACGGCCTACGTCCCCGGGCTGCCGCTGGACGAGGCCCTGACCGCGTACGGACCGCTGCCGCTGCCCGCGGCCCTCCAGCTCACCGGCTGCGTCGCCGAGGCGCTGCGGGCCGTGCACGCGGCCGGGGTGATCCACCGGGACCTCAAGCCCAGCAACATCCTGCTGAGCGCGGAGGGCCCCTGGGTGATCGACTTCGGCATCGCGCGGGCGACCGACGCCACCCAGCTCACCCGCAGCGGCGGACTCGTCGGCACCCCGCAGTACATGTCCCCCGAGCAGATCGGCGGAGCCGAACTCACCCCGGCCACCGATGTGTTCTCCCTCGGCCTGATCGCGGCGGTGACGGCGACGGGCCGCCATCCGTACGGCGACGGCGGCGCCATCACCCTGGCCACCCGCATCGCCGCCACCGAGCAGCGGCAGCCCGACCTCTCCGGCTACCCGGACGGCCTGCGCCCGCTCCTGGAGCGCTGCCTCGCCCCCGATCCGGCGTCCCGGCCCACGCCCGCCGAACTCGCCGAGCTGTGCGCGCAGGCGTCCGGCCGTCCCGCCCGCGACTTCGCCGGCTGGCTGCCGGAGCCGGCGGCGGCCGAGATCGCCCGGCGGGCTCGGGCGGCGGCCACGCCCGAGCCGGATGCGACACCCACGGCCGCCGCCTACTCCCCCACCTACGTCCCCCCGCCGGCGCCGCCGAGCGGCACCCCGCAAGCCGCTCCCGCGGCCCGCAGGCGTACGCCGCTGGTGCTGGGCGCCGCTGTGCTCGCCGCGGTCGTGGTGGCCGGCGCCGCCTGGGGGCTGGCCGGGGGCGACACGTCGGACGACAAGGACGGGGCCGCGGCGGGGAACACCGCCCGGACCTCCCCGTCCGGGCCGGTGCCACCGGCCGCCGCCACCTCCGCATCGGGGTCCGCGTCGGCCGAGGGCGGCCTTCCCACCGACGCCCCTGCGTCCGCCTCGGCCTCGGCGGGCGCACCGGCGAGCGGCGGCTACACGCCGCTTTTCGAGAACAAGCCGCTCACCCTCCGCGCGCCCAGCCCCACGGCCTACACCCACGTGGACCTCGACCTGCCGAAGACCTATGCCGAGGGCGGCAGTTCGGCCCCTGACGGCGTCGAGCTGACGTACAACGAGTTCAGCGGATTCTCCTCACTGAGCTTCCTCACCACGACCGGCATCAGCGACGGCCCGACCGCGGAGCAGTGCGCCGCGGCAGCCGACACCAACGCCCTGCCGGCCACGATCACCGGCAAGAAGGACCTGCTGGCGCTGCTGCCCGAGGGCACCGTCCTGTGCACGGTCACCACGGACGGCAACCTGGCGATGATGAAGATCACCAAGGTGGAGATGAGGACCGAGAACCTCCCCGACTACACCACCGAACTGACCCTGTGGAAGCCGTCCTAGAACCGCCCCGCCGCCGCGTTTCGGATCGGGGGTCAGGTGACCTCCACTCACGAACGCGACGATGTGCCGGGAGTCGGCGGCGCTGTACGAGATCACTTTGCTCATGGGCTCATGATGACGACCGCCACTGACGTTCCCGGCCCCCCGGACGCGGCCCGGGACGACTCGCGCGGTGCACGAATACCGGTGGCGGCCGAAGCGTTGGCGCAGTATCTGTCGGGTACGCCTACGGCCCTGCGGTCCAGGGGCCGCCTCGACACCAGCAGAGAGGCCACCATGCCCGCCGAACTGTCCGACAGCCTCAAGTCCCTGCTCGACTCGCCCGTCTTCATCACCGTTGCCACGATCCAGCCCGACGGCAGCCCGCAGGTGTCGCCGGTGTGGGTGAAGCGGGACGGCGACGACGTGCTGTTCTCCACGACCGTCGACCGCCGGAAGTACAAGAACCTCGCGCGTGACCCCCGGGTCACCTTCGTCGTGCAGCCCGCCGACTCGCCGTACACGTACGCGGAGGTCCGCGGCACCGCCGAGATGACCACCGACGGCGCCCGCGAGCTGATCGACGAGCTGTCGGTCAAGTACACCGGCAAGCAGTACGCGGACTTCAACCCGGCCTCGGTCGACGACGCCGACCGCGTCGTCGTGAGGATCAAGCCGCGCAAGGTGGTGGGGGGCCTCTGAGGTTCCCGGAGCCTCGCGGCGCGGGACGGGGGTGCGCCTCGGCGCCTGCGGGGCGGTCTACGGCGTGATCGGGTCGAGGAGATGCGGTCCGTCGTTGCGGGCGTCGTTGACGGCCGGCGACACGGGTCGCACCTCGAGACGTCCGTCCGCGGGGCTCCGGAGCAGGGCGCGCAGTTCGTCGGGATCCTGGTGGGCGGGGTCGAGCCAGGCGTCGTAGCGGTCCTCGGTGAGGGCGAGCGGCATGCGGGGGTGCACCCGGCCGGCCGCGTCCGTGGCGTCGGTGGTGACGACGGTGCAGGTCATCAGCCAGGCGGCGGGGTCGTCGTCCGCCTTCACCTGCGGGTCGCGCCAGTACTCGTACAGGCCGGCGAGGGCCATGACCCGACCGTCCTCGGGGTGGATGAAGTACGGCTGCTTGCGGGTCCGGCCCGTGTCCCCGGCCTTGACCGGCTGCCATTCGTAGAAGCCGTCCGCGGGCAGCAGGCAGCGGCGCCGGGTGAAGGCTCGGCGGAAGGCGGGCTTCTCGTGCAGGGTCTCCGCCCTGGCGTTGATCATCCGCGCGCCGATCCTGACGTCCTTCGCCCACGACGGCACCAGTCCCCAGCGCAGCGGCCGCAGCTCGCGTCTCGCCGGCGCGGTGTCGTCCGCGCCGCGCGCCGTGCGTTCGAGGACGGCCCAGACGTCGTCGGTCGGAGCGACGTTCCAGCTCGGCGCGAGCGACTCGCCGACCGGCAGGTCGGCGACGTGGAAATGCCGGGCGAGGTCCTCGGGATCGCGGGTGGAAGCATAACGACCGCACATGCATTCCACTCTCCCACTGTTTTTCCGGGAACGTACGGGTGGCGTCCGGCGGTGCGGGCGCGTGAAAAGGGCCGGCGCCGGGAAGGCGTCGGCCCTTTTCCCTCATGTCAGCGGCGGCAGGCGCGGGCTGCGGATGTCGTCACAGGGGGCGTACGCGTGAAGCCTGCGGACCCTTGGGGCCCTGCACGATGTCGAATTCCACCTGCTGGTTCTCCTCCAGGCTGCGGAATCCGGAGCTGTCGATCTCCGAGTAGTGCACGAAGACGTCCGGGCCGCCGTCGGCCTGGGCGATGAAGCCGAAGCCCTTTTCGGCGTTGAACCACTTGACGGTTCCCTGAGTCATTGCTGCTCCTTACAGGGGCTGGGTTGGGTGATTCGCACCGTGCGAACACCCGGCCGGTTGACGACGCGGCTGCTCCAGCACAACCTGGAGAACAAGCTTCGCGCCCGCACCATCGTTCTCTGCGAGCATGCGACTGGCACAAACACACGAGTAAAACTGCGACCGGCTTCTCTCCCCAGGTTACCGCCGGAGTCATTCCGGCTCGCGTGCACAGACCCACCGGAGTGACGGCCGAACGGGCCGAGGACCGGATTCCTCGGGTGGGTCCCGTCGGTTTCCTGACCGGGCAAGGGAAATTCCCGCATGCCCGGTGCCCCGGCCCGGTGGCGGAGGGGGACGCCGTCCGGCGGCCTCCGTCCGTTCAGCCCTGCTTTCCGCGACCGGTGAGCAGGTCGCGCAGGCGGTCGACCATGCCGGTGCCGGGCGCGAGGATCCTGTTTGCGGGCGGGGTGTCCGGCGCGGACGGGTGCGGGCGGGTGGGGGCGTGCTTCTTGGCCGAGCGGACCTTCTCGCCGAGATCCTCCAGAGCGGTGGCGGAGCAGACCTCGGCCAGCAGGGGGAACAGCCGGTTCTCCTCGTCGTCGACGTGCGCCGTGACGGAGTTCCTGAGTCCCGTGATCAGCGCGTCGAAGCGTCCGTCGCCGGGCCGGCAGTCCTCCAGTTCCTTCAGCATGCGCTCGACCTCGCCGTGCTCGGCGATCTCCTCGTCGGCGAGGTCGTCGCCGTCGTCGACGTACCGGCGCACCGTCGGGTACAGGTACTGTTCCTCGGCCACCGAGTGGCGGACCAGTTCGATGGTGATCCGGTCCGCGAGTTCGCGTCGCTCCGGGTCGGCCGGCGGCAGCGCTTCGATCCGCGCGAAGAGGGCGTCCACCTCGCGATGGTCCGCGGTCAGTTCCTGGATGACGTTTCCGCCGTGTCCCATGGGTTCTCCACTCCTCGTCGTGCTGCGGCCGGGTACCGGCCGGCCGCCCTCGGCGCGTGTGTCCGCGTCGTCGGCGTCGTCCTCCGGCGAGGGCGGGAACGGCCACTCCGTCCCGAGCGCCCCGCCCGTTCGGCACCCAGGAGCTATGCCTCCCCCGTGCGCTCCCCCTGCCCCGCGACGCCCCGCCCCTTCACTCCGGCGGCCGACAGGATCGGCGGCGGCCGACGTCCACCGCGCCCGGCATCACCGTCCCGGTACGGGGTAGTCCGACTACGACCCGCGATCCGCAGAAGAAGGGACGATCGACCGTGATGATGTCCCACGCACTCGAACAGGACGTGCTCGTCATCACGGTGCACGCCGACCCCGGTGCCGACGGACGGGACGGCCTGCTCACGCAGGTCGGCGCTCTGGTCGAGGGGCACCTGCCGGTTTTCGTCGTCATGGTCCTCGACGAGTCGGCGGCGACCGACGCGACGGTCGGGGTGGTGCTGCGGGTCCACCGTCTGTGCGGCCGCCTCGGGCTGCTGCTGTCCGTGGCGACCCACAGCGCCCCCGCCCGGCGTCTGCTGGAGGAGGCCAGTGCCGACAGCAGCGGGATACGCCTGATCATCCACGCCCGCGCCGACGTCGCCGTCGCCACGGCCACCGCACTGACCACGGCGGCGTGACGGCTCCGGTCGGGCCCTCGGCGTCCGGCGGCCGGGGCGGCCCGCTGGTCTCCTTCGCCCGCGGTGCGGAGAGCGAGGTGCCCGCCGACGCCCCCATGCCCCTGGCGCTGACGGCTCTCCGGCACCGGAACGAGGTCGTCATGGTCCACGACCGCCACCGGGACGGCTGGGAGCTGCCCGGCGGCATGCCCGAACCGGGTGAGACCGCCCGGCGGGCGGCCGGCGTGTCGCTCGGCACGGTCTCCGCCGTCCTCGACCGCCCCGGTGCGGCGGCGGGCCGTCACCGGAGGGCCGCGCGCCGGACGCCTGCCGGCCGGGGACACGGCCCGCGGCGTCCTCCACGGGCACCCCCCTGTCGCGCGCCGGCCGGCCGCGGCCGTGCCACCGGGTCAGGTCCGGACGGTCAGGGCCGCTCGGGGGCGCCGTGGGGCAGGGCCGCGCCGGTGCGGCGGGTGAGGGGCAGCAGTGCCGCCGCCAGCAGCAGGGTGGTCAGGCCGAGCAGTCCCACGGCCGGAGCCAGCCCGCCGAGGGCGCCCTTGCCGCCGAGGAGGACGAGGGGGCAGGCGAACTCGCCGAGGAAGAACGCCGACGTCCACAGGCCGGTGCCGCGGCCGCGGTCGGCGAAGTCGAGCCGGGACATGGCCAGCGTCAGCAGGGACGGCAGCAGGAGTCCGGTGGCGACGCAGTTGACCACGGCTCCCGCGATCAGCAGGGGCAGGCCGTCGGCGAGGCCCATGAGCAGGAAGCCCACGCCGCTCAGCGCGAGGACGAGGGGAAGGCGGTGCCGGGGGCGGTCGGTGAGCCGGGTGAAGACGACGGAGCCGACGACGGTGGCCGCGCTGGCGACCGCGGTGACGGCACCGATCGCACCGGGGGCGTCCGTGCCGAGGTCGTCGAGGAGGTAGGACATCTCCACGGGCACCGTGTAGAAGACGACCGCGCCGAACACGGTCAGCAGGCAGATGCCGGCCATGCGGCGCACGGGGAAGGGCCGCGGCCCGGTGCCGGTGCGGTCCTGTCCGTCCGCGGACGCGGGCCGCGGGGCCGGCAGTGCGCGGGCCATGACGGGGGCGAGCAGCAGTCCGACCGCGTACAGCCCGAAGGGCGCACGCCAGCCGGCCGCCCCGAGGGCGCCGCCGAGCACGAAGAAGACCGTGGCGGACGCCGACGCGCACATGGTCTGCAGCGCGAGGTACCGGTCGCGGACCCGCCCCGTGTAGTAGTCGCCGATCAGCGTCGTGCAGGCGGTCATGATCGCCGCCTCGGCCACGCCGACCAGCACACGGCTCGCGAGGATGCCGTACAGCGAGTCCGTCCACAGCGGGACCGTGCCGAACAGCGCGTACAGGATCGTCGCGGCGACCAGCAGGCGCTTGCGGCCGACCCGGTCGACGACGACGCCCGCGAACGGGGCGAGCAGGGCGAGCGACAGGGCGGGCACGGTCAGTACCAGGGGAACGAGCGCCTCGGCCCCGGCGACCCCCGCGAAGTGGTCCTGCATGCGGGGCAGGACGGGGGCGATCAGGACGGCACCGAGGACGGGCAGACAGCTGCCGGCCATCAGCAGCGTGGCCGGCAGCTTCCCCCCGGCCTGCGGGGAGTCCCCTCGGTCGAGGGCGGTCGGGACGGCGGGAGCGGGCATGGCGGCACTCCAGGGCGCGAGGCGGGAGAGGTGGTGCCCCGTGGCGGCCGGGTCCGTCTCTCGCAGGACGTCGGCGCACGGGCGCGTGATGTGCCACGACTATGCGTTCCGGGAGGCGGCCTGCCCAGACCTGGCGTGATCCGGTTTTCGGATGCCGTTGATCCGTCGCGTGGATACCCGGCGGATCCGGTGGGACGGGCGCCTCGTCCGGGAGACCGCTCCTCGCCCCGCCCGCCCCGCCGGCCCTGTCGGCCCTGTCGGCCCCGCCGGCCGTCCGCCCCGTCCGTCAGAAGGGGGCCCGCTCCTCCGGAACGCCCGCGAGACGCCTGCCGACCCGCGCGGCCGTCTCCCGCAGCCAGATGTGGGCCGCGTCGTGCGTGTGCACCGGGTGCCACCACAGTGCCTCCTGGAGGGGCACGGCCTCGTAGGGCGGTTCCAGCACGCGGACGGCGGCGATCGGCGCGAGGAGGCTCGCGAGGCGCGCCTGGACGAGGGCGATGCGCCGGGTGCCGGCCACCAGGAGCGGCAGGAGCTGGAAGCTGTCGACGGAGACCTCCACCCGTGGCTCGATGCCGAGCATGCCGAGCTGGCGGACGGCCGGGGCGTCGTAGGTGCGCTGGTAGGTGACCCAGGGCAGTCTCGCCAGGTCCCGGCGGGTGAGGCGGTCGTCGACGCTGGGGTGGTCGTCCGCGACGAGGAAGACCCAGCGGTCCTGGTAGAGGTCGGTGGCGGGGAAGTCGCTGATGACGCCGTGCGGCATGAACAGGCCGTCGGTGGCGCTCAGCAGGGTCGCGGTGTCGTCGACGACGGTGGGCGGGGTCTGCGCGAAGCGCAGGCGGATGCCGGGGGCCTCCTCGTGCACCACGCGGGCGAGTTCGGTGCCGAAGACGGCGACGGCGTAGTCGGAGGCGACCAGCTTGAACTCGCGGCTCTCCTCGGCCGGGTCGAAGTCGGCCTGGCTGGCGAAGAGGCGTTCCAGCACGTCGTAGGCGGTGGAGGTGCGGTCGAGCAGGACCTGGGCGAGGGCGGTGAGTTCGTAGTGGCCGCCGACCCGGGCGAGCAGGTCGTCGTCGAAGTGGCGGCGCAGCCGGGCCAGGGCGGCGCTCATGGCGGGCTGGCTGAGGCCGATGCGCTGTCCGGCCCGGGTGACGTTGCGTTCCTCCAGCAGCGCGCGCAGGGCGACGACGAGGTTGAGGTCCAGGCGGGCCAGGTTCACGGGTCTTCCCCCAGTGGTACGTCGTGGTGCGGCGCCGACCAGGGTGAATTCGTCGCATGGATGCCGGTCATCCACAGAATCGATTTCCCTGATCGTAGGTGGCGGGTCCAGATTAGTCGCACCGCAATCAGGAGGACATGTCCGTGAAACCCGAACCCGTCTCCGCGCTCTTCGCCGGTCCGTTCGCCCTCGCCACGCTGTCGGCCCCGGACGGCCCGGCCTTCCCCGCCCTCGTCACCCCGGACGCCCGGGTGCTCGACCTGCGCTCCGCCCTCGGCGACGGTCCGGCGGACGTCCGCGGGCTGCTGGAGGAGTGGGAGACCGTTCTGCCGCGGCTGCGGGCGCTGGCCGCGGCGGGCGGCCCCGACCGCGGGCCGCTGGCGGACTTCCGGGTGCACGCCCCCGTCGAGCCGCGGCAGGTGTTCCAGTCGGGAGCGAACTACCGGCAGCACGTCATCGATCTGCACGTCGCCCACCGGGCGCCCGGCGACGACCGGCCCGAGGAGGAGCGGCGCGCCGAGGCCGCCGAGATCATGGACCGGCGGGCGGCCGAGGACCTGCCGTACGTGTTCATCGGCCTGCCGAGCGCGATCACCGGCCCGTACGACGACGTCGTCCTGCCCGCGTGGGCCGAAAAGCCCGACTGGGAGCTGGAGTTGGCGGCCGTGATCGGCCGGCCCGCCCACCGGGTGTCCGTGGCGGAGGCCCTGGAGCACGTCGCCGGGTACACGATCGCCAACGACCTCACCGACCGCGCCACGGTCTTCCGCCGCGACATGCCGCAGATCGGCACCGACTGGCTGCGCAGCAAGAACGCCCCCGGCTTCACGCCGCTCGGCCCCTGGATCGTGCCCGCCGAGTCGATCGCGGACCCCGGCGACCTGCGGCTGACGCTGAAGCTGAACGGCGAGACGATGCAGGACGAGTCCACCAAGGACATGATCTTCGACGTGGCCCGGATGGTGTCGTACGCCTCCCAGAGCGCCCGTCTGCTCCCCGGCGACCTGGTGCTGACCGGATCCCCGGCCGGGAACGGCATGCACTGGGGCCGGCTGCTGCGCGACGGCGACGTGATGGAGGGGTCGGTCACCGGGCTCGGCGCGCAGCGCACCCGCTGTGTCGCGGAGGGGGCCGCGTGAACCGCGACGATCCCGAGGGCGCGATCGCCGAGGCCGCCAAGGTCTGCTCCAACTGGGGGCGTTGGGGCGAGGACGACGTGCTCGGCACGCTGAACTTCCTCGACGAGGCCAAGCGCCGCGAGGGCGCCGCGCTCGTGCGGCGGGGCGTGAGTTTCTCCCTCTCCCAGCGCTTCGACATGAACGGCCCGCAGAAGGGCTGGCGGCGGCGCACCAACCCGGTGCACACCATGCTGGACACCGGCACCGACGCGGCGCTCGGCAACCAGGGCTTCCCGCACGGCATCGGCGGCGCCGACGACGTGATCGCGATGCCGCTCCAGTGCTCCACCCAGTGGGACGGGCTGGGGCACATCTTCGACCACGGCAAGGCGTGGAACGGGCGGGCGGCCGAGAAGGTCGTCACCTCCGACGGCGACCTCGTCACCGGCATCGAGCACATGGCGCCGTACGTCGCGGGACGCGGGGTGCTGCTCGACGTGGGCCGGGTCATCGGTGCGGACGGGGAACTGCCCGACGGCTTCGCGATCACCGAGGAGCACCTGCGCGCGACCGCCGAGGCCCACGGGGTGACCGTCGGGCGCGGTGACATCGTGCTGGTGCGCACCGGGCAGTTGGCCCGGGTCCGCCGCGAGGGCTGGGGGGACTACGCCGGCGGTCCCGCGCCCGGCCTGTCGTTCACCACGGCCGGCTGGCTGCACGGCAGCGAGATCGCCGCGATCGCCACCGACACCTGGGGCTTCGAGGTCCGCCCGAACGAGTTCGCGCACGCCTTCCAGCCCCTGCACCAGGTCGTCATCCCCCACGTGGGCCTGCTGATCGGCGAGATGTGGGACCTGGAGGCGCTCGCCGAGGACTGCGCGGCCGACGGCGCGTACGCGTTCTGGCTCACCGCCGCGCCGCTCCCCATCACCGGCGCCGTCGGCTCCCCCGTCAATCCGATCGCCGTCAAGTAACCCGAGGAACAAGGGAGTTCCCCATGAACCACGCCCGCACGGTCCTCGTCGTCGGCGGCGGCGCGGCCGGCAACGCCGTGACGGTCCTGCTGCGCCGGGCCGGCCTCGCCGTGGACCTGATCGAGGCCAGGGACGACTGGAACGCCACCGCCGGCTCCGGCATCACCCTCCAGGGCAACGCCCTGCGGGTGCTGCGTGAACTCGGCGTGTGGGAGCAGGTCCGGGCGTCCGGCTTCGGCTTCGGCTCCGTCGGCATCACCGCCCCCGACGGCACCGTCCTGCACGTCGCCCGCGACATCCGCACCGGGGGCGACGGCCTGCCCGCCACCGTCGGCATGCAGCGCCCGCAGCTCCAGCGGATCCTCATCGACGCCGTGCGCGCGAGCGGCGCGTCGGTCCGGCTGGGCACCACCGCCGAGATCCTGGACCAGGACGCCGACGGCGTCCTCGTCCGCCTCAGCGACGGCAGCGAGACTCGCTACGACCTGGTGATCGCCGCCGACGGCCTCGGCTCCACCACCCGCGCCGCGATCGGCATCACCGACAAGCCCGAGCCCACCGGCATGGCCATCTGGCGCATCGCCGCCCCCCGCCCCGCCGGCGTGGTCCGCACCGACCTCGCCTACGGCGGCCCGGCCTACATCGCCGGGTACTGCCCCACCAGCGAGAGCACCCTGTACGCCTACGTCGTCGAGGCCAACCGCGACCGCGCCTCGATACCGGCCGGGTCGTACGCCGACGAGATGCGGCGCCTGGCCTCGGCGTACGGCGGCTTCTGGCCGGAGATCACCCGGCACATCACCGACCCGGCGAAGGTCAACTACACCTGGTTCGACCGGCTGCTGGTCGAGGGCTCCTGGCACCGCGGGCGGGTCGTCCTGGCCGGCGACGCCGCGCACTGCTGCCCGCCCACGCTCGCCCAGGGCGCGGCACTGTCCCTGGAGGACGCCTGGGTCCTCGCACAGTTGCTGACCGGGACCGACACCTGGGACGACGCGCTGTTGCAGGCGTACCACGAGCGGCGGATCGCGCGGGTCCGTCCGGTCGTCGAGGCGTCCGTGCAGATCGGGCAGTGGCAGCTCGACGGGGTCCGCGACGCCGACGTGCCCGGCCTGATGGGCCGGACCATGACCATGCTGAGGGAACTGCCGTGACCGAGACCGAGACCGACACCGGGCCCACGCCCCGCCGGACGCCGACGCCCGCCCCCGTCCCGGCCGACGGTCCCGCCCCCGTCCCGACCGTCGACGTGCACGCCCACGTCCTGCTGCCCGAGATCGACGCGCTCGTGGCCGGGCTGCCCGGCCACGGCGAGGCCAGGGCCCTGGACGCGCGCCGCAACGGCCCCGCCGCCCTGGCGGTGAGCGGCCCCATGGTCCGCGACCGCATCCCCCGACTGACCGACGTGGCCGTACGCCTGGCCGCCATGGACGCCCAGGGCGTGGACGTCCAGCTGGTCAGCCCCTCCCCCTCGCACTACCACTACTGGACGGACGAGGAGAGCGCCGAGAAGGTGTACCGGCTGGCGAACGAGGCCACCGCCGCGCACTGCGCGGCGGCGCCGGACCGGCTGCGCGGCCTCGGACTGGTCCCGCTCCAGCACCCGGACCAGCTGGTGCGCGCCCTGGACCACGCCCTGGAACAGGGTCTGGCGGGGGTGGAGATCTCCAGCCACGCCCCCGGACGGGAACTCTCCGACCCGGCCTACGCCCCCTTCTGGTCCCGGGCCGAGGAGACCGGCGCGCTCCTCTTCCTGCACCCCTTCGGCTGCACGCTCGACGAGCGGCTGGACCGCTGGTACCTGTCCAACACCGTGGGACAGCCCACCGAGAACGCCGTCGCGCTGTCCCACCTGATCTTCTCCGGGGTGCTGGACCGGCACCCCGCGCTGAAACTGATCGCCGCGCACGGCGGCGGCTACCTGCCCACCCACATCGGGCGTTCCGACCACGCCTGGTCGGCCCGCTCCGACGCAGGCGGCGGCTGCGCGCACCCGCCCAGCAGCTACCTGAAGCGGCTGTACTTCGACTCCCTCGTCCACGACCCGCACGTCCTGCGGGAGTTGATACGCGTCGCCGGGGCCGACCGGGTGCTGCTCGGCTCCGACTTCCCCTTCGACATGGGCACCGAGGACCCGGTCGGCGCCCTGCGCGCCGCCCGTCTCCCCGATGCCGACTTCCACGCCGTACGGGGCGGCAACGCCGCCGCTCTCCTCCGGAAGGACTGACACCATGCGCCTGCTCACCCACCTGCGGCACGTCGACCTCGCCGTGCCCGACTACGACAAGCAACTCGACTTCTACGCCGGCGTCTGGGGCCTCACCAAGGTCGCCGAGGACTCCGGCATCTCCTTCCTGGCCGCCGAAGGCTCGCCCGAGCAGTACGTCGTCCGGCTGCGCAAGGCCGGGGAGAAGCGCCTCGACCTCGTCTCCTACGGCGCGGCGAGCGCGGCCGACGTCGACACCCTCGCCGAACAACTCCTCTCGCAGGGTGTTCAGTTGATCTCCCAGCCGGGCAAGGTGGACACGCCCGGCGGTGGTTACGGCTTCCGTTTCTTCGACGTCGACGGCCGCACCATCGAGGTCTCCGCCGACGTCGAGGTGCGGCAGCACCGCAAGATCGAGGAGAAGGAGGCGATCCCGGTCAAGCTGAGCCACGTCGTCCTCAACTCCCCGGACCTGAACCGGACCCGGGAGTGGTACGAGACCCACCTCGGCTTCCGGCTCTCCGACACGCTCAGCTCGCCGCACATGGGCGAGGTCATGCACTTCATGCGGATCAGCAACCAGCACCACTCGATGGCCATCGCCCGGGGCCCGCACACCGCCCTGCACCACGTCTCCTTCGAGATGCGCGGCCTCGACGAGTACATGCGCGGTTCCGGCCGCGTGATGCGCGCCGGGTTCCGCAAGATCTGGGGTCCGGGCCGGCACATGGCGGGCGACAACACCTTCACGTACTTCCTCGACCCGCACGGCAACACCGTCGAGTACACCACCGAGCTGGAGTGCCTCGACGAGGACACCTGGCACCCGCACGTCTACGACTTCTCCCGGCCCGAGGTCACCGACCAGTGGGGCACCGCCAACCCGATGAACGAACTGATCGCCAAGGAGTCCTTCAACGACCCCGACCGCGGCGTGTTCGTCGCCCCGCCGGTCTAGGGCGTGTTCCGAAAGTCCCGTCTGCCGGACAGGCCCTGACCCGTTCCCCCAGGAGTCGTCCCATGCGTTTCGCCGCATACGAACACCAGCACCGCCACCGGGTGGCCGTCGTCGACGACGACGGCACCCTCCTCCCGCTGCCCGGCGTCACCTCGCTCACCGCCCTGCTCGCCGAGACCGGCGGCCTGCCCGCACTGCTCGCCGCCGGTGCCGCCGCCCTCGACGTGCCGTCCGGCCCCCATGTCTCCGAGGTGCGGCTGCTGCCTCCCCTGCAGCCGGCGTCGGTACGGGACTTCGTCACCTTCGAGGAACACGTCGAGGGCGTCCGACGGTCCGTGGACGGCGCCGCCGGCGTGCCGGAGCAGTGGTACGCGGCGCCGACCTTCTACTTCACCAACCCGCACGCGATCTACGGCCCCGGCGACGGCGTCCCCGTGCCGCCGGGGTCGTCGGCACTGGACTTCGAGCTGGAGGTCGCCGCCGTCATCGGCCGCGAGGGCCGCGACCTCACCCCCCAACAGGCCCGCGAGCACATCGTCGGCTACACGGTCCTCGACGACTGGTCCGCGCGCGACCTCCAGTCGGCGGAGATGAAGGTCGGGCTCGGCCCCTGCAAGGGCAAGGACACGGCCACCACCCTCGGCCCGTACCTCGTCACCGCCGACGAACTGGAGCCGTACCGGGACCCCGACGGGTTCCTGCGCCTGGCGCTGACCGCCGAGGTCAACGGCGAGGTGGTCGGCGAGGACCTGCTCTCCCACATGAGCTGGACCTTCGAGGAGATGACCGCCTACGCCTCCCGCGGCACCCGTGTCGTCCCCGGTGACGTCCTCGGTTCCGGGACGTGCGGCAACGGCGGCTGCCTCGCCGAGCTGTGGGGCCGCGGCGGGGAGCGGAACCCGCCGCCGCTCAAGGCCGGCGACACCGTGAGTCTCACCGTCGAGGGCATCGGCACGCTCACCAACACGGTCGTCCCGGGCGTCGAGCCCGTCCCCCTGCCGAGCGGCAGGCGTCGTGGCCGGGAGCGGCCGTGAGCGGTCCGCACCCCGAGCGACTGCTGGGCAAGGTCGTCGTGGTCACGGGCGCGGCCCGTGGCCAGGGCGCCGCCGAGGCCGCGGCCCTCGTCCGGGAGGGCGCCCGCGTCATCGCCACCGACGTGAGCGACGCGCCCGGCTGCCGCCGGCTCGACGTGACCGACGAGAAGGACTGGGCCGGCCTGGCCGCGGACCTGCGCGAGGCCTACGGCCAGGTGCACGGCCTCGTGAACAACGCGGGCGTCACCTGGCGGGCCCGCGTCGGCGACGTGCGCCCCGAGGACCTGGCCCGGGTCCACGCGGTCAACGTCACCGGCCCACTGCTCGGCATCCAGCACCTCACGCCGCTCATGCCGCCCGGCTCCTCCGTCGTGAACGTCGGCTCCTCCGCGGCCCTGACCGGCCACTATCCGGTCGCCTACACCACGAGCAAGTGGGCGCTGCGGGGCCTGTCGAAGACCGCCGCCCTCGAACTCGGTCCGCGCGGGATCCGCGTCAACACGATCCATCCCGGCTACATCGAGACCGGGATGACCGCCTCGGCGGCTGCGGCGTTCCGCGAGGCCAACGTCCGCGAGACGCCGCTCGGCCGCACCGGGACGGTCGACGAGGTCGCCCCGCTCGTCGTCTTCCTGCTGTCGGACGAGTCGTCGTTCATCACCGGCGCCGAGATCCCCGTGGACGGCGGCCTCACCGCGCACGGCGGCGTCAAGTCCGTCTCGGACGCCCTGCGTCCGGAGGCGGACGGTGGCGGCGGCCGGCCGTCAGCCCTGTCGAGAAAGGACCGTTCGTGAACAAAGTGAGTGCCGGCGCCGCCGAGGCGGTCGCCGACATCCCCGACGGGGCCTCGCTCGCCGTCGGCGGCTTCGGACTGAGCGGGGTGCCGGAGATCCTCGTCCGCGCCCTGTACGCGCAGGGCGCCACGGGGCTGCGGGTCGTGTCGAACAACTGCGGGGTCGACGGCCGCGGCCTGGGCATCCTGCTGGCCGCCGGCCGCATCGCCCGGGTGACCGGCTCGTACGTCGGTGAGAACAAGGAGTTCGCCCGCCAGTACCTCGGCGGGGAACTCGAGGTGGAACTGACTCCGCAGGGCACCCTCGCCGAGCGGCTGCGCGCCGGCGGCGCGGGCATCCCCGCCTTCTACACCCCCGCCGGCGTCGGCACCCAGGTCGCCCGAGGCGGCCTGCCCTGGCGCCACACACCCGTCGGCACCGTCGCCGTCGCCTCTCCGCCCAAGGAGACCCGCGACTTCGACGGCCGTCCGCACGTCCTGGAGCACGGCATCACCACCGACTTCGCCCTGGTCCGCGCCTGGCGCGGCGACCGGCACGGCAACCTCCGCTTCCGCCGGGCCGCCGCCAACTTCAACCCCCTGGCGGCCATGGCGGGCCGCGTCACGGTCGCCGAGGTCGAGGAACTCGTCGAACCCGGCGCACTCGCCCCGGACGAGGTGCACCTGCCCGGGATCTACGTGCAGCGGATCGTCATGCTGACCGCCGAGGAAGCCGCCGACAAGCCCATCGAGAAGAGGACGGTGAGCGGCTGATGGCCTGGACCCGCGACCAGATGGCCGCCCGCGCCGCCGCCGAACTGACCGACGGCTCCTACGTCAACCTCGGCATCGGCCTGCCGACCCTCATCCCCGGTCACCTCCCGCCGGGCGTCCACGTCGTCCTGCACTCGGAGAACGGCATCCTCGGCACCGGTCCCCGTCCCACCGAGGACCAGGTCGACCCCGACCTGATCAACGCCGGCAAGGAGACCGTCACGGTGCTTCCCGGCGCCTCCTTCTTCGACTCGGCGCTCTCCTTCGGCATGATCCGCGGCGGCCACATCGACACCGCGGTCCTGGGCGCGATGCAGGTCTCCGCGACCGGCGACCTCGCCAACTGGATGATCCCCGGCAAGATGGTCAAGGGCATGGGCGGCGCGATGGACCTCGTCCACGGTGCCCGCCGGGTCATCGTCCTGATGGACCACACCGCCAAGGACGGCAGCCCGAAGATCGTCGAGGAGTGCACGCTCCCGCTCACCGGCGAACGGTGCGTCCACCGCGTCGTCACCGATCTGGGCGTGCTCGACGTCACCGGCAGCGGCCTCGCCCTCGTCGAGACCGCGCCGGGCGTCACCGTCGAGGAGATCTCGGCCCGCACCGGGGCCGCCCTGCGCCTCGACGGTTTCACCGCCGCCTGCTGACCCGGATCGGTCCTGGCCCGCTGCCCGCCGCCCGCAGCCCGCCGGCGAGCAGCGGGCCGGCTCATGTCCCCTTGACCGGCCGGCCGGTCGACGGGAGGAGAGCCTCGCGGCCGCCGACACCGCCGACGACATCGGGCGGAATCGGACCGACGACGGGCGCGATCGCCCCGGCGGTCCGGCCCGGCGATCCGGCCCGGCGGGCGCAAGTCGAACAAGCCGGCGTCGACCAAACCCTGTTCCGCGTGCCTACCGGCCGGTATACAAGCGATGTCGGACCTGTGGACAGGGACATGTCCGGTTGCCGCGGTGTCGCGATCCTCCGTGTCCTCCGACGGGCGGTCCGACACGGCGGGCCGACCGGGCTTCGAGGAAGGGGCACGATGAACCATCACACGCGTCAGGGCGGCGACCTCGCGCGACGGCGCCGCACCATGGCGCTGGGCGCGGTGCTGAGCAGCTGCGCGGTCGTCGCCGGTGTCGGCACATCGGCTCCCGCTTCGGCCGGGGAGCGACATTCCCCCCGCCCCGTGGACTACGTGGCGCTCGGCGACTCGTACACGTCCGGTCCGCTGATTCCGCGCCAGGTCGACGCCGACTGCGCCCGCTCGGACCACAATTACCCCTCGCTGGTGGCGGCCCGGTACAAGGTCGCCTCGTTCGCGGACGTCAGCTGCAGCGGGGCCAGGACCGACGAGATGTGGAAGGCCCAGGGGACCAACGGACCCCAGTTGGACGCCCTGAACCGAAGCACCGACCTGGTGACGCTGCAGATCGGCGGCAACGACATGGGGTTCGGCTCCGTCATCAGCACCTGTGCCGCGCTCGGTTCCAAGGACCTGTCCGGCGACCCGTGCCGGCAGCACTACACGTCCTCCGGGGTCGACCGGCTCACGCTGAACATCCTCGAAACCGCTCCGAAGGTCGCCCGTGTGCTGCGCGCGGTGCACGAGCGGGCACCGCACGCACGCGTGGTGCTCGTCGGCTATCCCGCTCTCCTGCCCGACGACGGCAGCGGCTGCCACCCCTCGGTCCCCTTCGCAGCGAAGGACTTCCCCTACCTCCGGGACACGGGCAAGCGCCTGAACCAGATGCTGCGCCTGGTGGCGTGGCTGAACCGAGCCGAGTTCGTCGACACCTACGGTCCGTCCGTCGGACACGACATGTGCAAGGCGCCGGCCGACCGCTGGGTCGAACCGCTCCGGCCCTCCGCGCCCGCGGCTCCCGCGCACCCCAACGCCAAGGGCATGGAGACCATGGCGAGCGCGGTCCTGGAACGCCTGGGCAAGAGGGCCGGACACCGCTGAGTCGTCGTTCCCGTCGGAGGCGTCGTCGACGCCCGCGCGGTCACTGGAGGACGCCGCTGCGCCTGCCCTCGTCGAGCAGGGCCTCCACAGGGCGGACTTCGCTCCCGGTACCACGAACCAGAGAGGTGCGGCGGAACGGCTTCTGAAGATTTCGACGCGCCGGCAGCCCGTGACGAGACCGGCCACTGCCGTCTGCCGCGCCCCGGCACGGCCCCCACCACCTCCTGGGGGAGGCCGCCGAGGTCCACGGAGTGGAGCCTGGATCATCCTGGCTCCACTCCGTGGTGCGGGCGTGTCACTGGAACTGGGCGAAGAACCTCCAGATCTCTGCCTTGGTCCAGGTGGTGACGCCGCTTTCGCCGGAGGAGCCGTCGACCGGACCGGGGATGTGGTCTCCGTCGAACGCGGCCCATTGGACCGGGTGTCCGGCACTGCAGCCCGCGTAGGTGGTGGTGATGTGCGTTCGGCTGCCCGGCGACGGCTCGCGCGGGCTCTGCGGAGTGCAGCCGTTGTTGCCGACGAATCTGTCGCGCAGGGACCGTCCTTGCGCGATGCCGAGGACGGAGTCGCCGATGCCGTGGATCCCGAAGTAGGCGATGGGCTGGGTGCCACCGCTGCATCCGCTGATCTGAGCGCCCGAGATGACCGCGACGGCCCGGAAGACGTTCGCCCGGCTGCACGCGAGTGCATAGCTCATACCGCCGCCCCAGCTGAATCCCGTGGCGAAACGCTGTGCCGGGTTGACACAGAGGCCGCCCTCGATGCGCCGGATCATGTCGTCGACGAAGGTGATGTCCTCACCTCCCGAGTTGGCCCAGCCGTTGCCGAGGCCCTGAGGGGCGACGAGGATCGCGCTGTTGTTCGACTGTTCCTGTTGGCCGTAGTAGGACCAGGCGTTCCCGCTCGTGCCGCCCGAGGCGACGTCGCCGGCGGTTCCGCCCCGCCAGTGGAACGCGAAGATCAGCCGGTAGGGGCGGCTGTTGTCGTAGCCGGCGGGAACCCTGAGGATGAAGCTGCGGCTCTTGCCGCCGCTCTGGATCGTGTGCGTACCGCTCGCCAGGGCCGGGGCGCTGCCGCATCCGCCGCCGCCACCGGACGACAGCTTGATCACCTGCCATTGCTGGTTGTCGCCGCCCCAGTCGGTGTACTGGACGACGTTGCCGCCGTCGGCGGTGGAGGCGCCCTGCACCTCCACCGCCTTGCCGCTGGTGCGGTTGATCAGCCGGACGTGGCCCGCGTCCGAGTCGGCCAGGCGGAACTGCTGGTTGGCCCCGTCGTGGTCGGCCCACTGCTGGATCGCGGCACCGTCCGCGGTCGAGGCGCCGGCCACGTCGAGGACCTTGCCCGAGTGCCGGGCCTTGAGGCGGTAGAAGCCGTCACCGGAGTCCACGAACTGCCACTGCTGGTTGGCTCCGTCGGTCCGCGTCCACTGACTGAGGCGCGCGCCGTCGGCGGTGGACGTGCCGGGGACGTCCAACGCCTTGCCGCTGTGGCGATTGACCAGGACGTACCAGGCGTTGGTGTCCACCGTCGCCGCCTGGGCGGGCGCCGGATCCACCGCGGCGAGCGTGCCGATCGCGAGGACCGCCGCCACCACGGCGGCGACCCGGGACCACCAGCGATGCCTTGGCGGAGGGGCGGGGGGAGCCGCACCGTGGGTCTTCATCGGTTCACCCTTTCGTTGGGGGCAGGTCCCCTCAGGTGCGGGTCCAGCGTTGGTTGCTGCCGTTCGAGCAGGAGTAGAGCTGGATCAGGGTGCCGTTGGCGGTGCCGCCGGCGACGGCGTCGAGGCAGAGGCCGGACTGGACGCCGACGATGGATCCGTCGGAGTTGAGGCGCCACTTCTGGTTGTCGGCGCCCCAGCAGCTGTAGATCTGGACCTTGGCGCCGTTGCCCGTGCCGGCGGCGTCCAGGCACTTGTTGCCGTAGACCTTGAGCTCACCGGCGTCGGTGTACGTCCACTGCTGGTTGGTGCCGTTGTGGCAGTCCCACAGCTGGACCTGGGTGCCGTCGGTGGTGCTGCTGCTGGGCACGTCCAGGCAGCGGCCCGAAGCAACGCCCTTGACCGTGTTGCCGTCCGCCGGAGGCGGTGTGGTGGTGCCGCCGTTGAGCGCGTTGAGGACGGCGGTGTAGGCGGGCTTCTTGCTGCCGTCGTTGTTGAACAGCAGCGGCGTGTCCTGCGATCGCCAGGAGTCGCTGTCGCGCACCCCCCAGACCGTGATGCCGAGGCAGCGCGGGACGGCCAGGCAGTCGTTGGCCACGCTGGCGTAGGTCGTGGCCGAGGCGCCCTGGATGTCGAGTTCGGTGACGGCCACGTCGACGCCGAGGGCGGCGAAGTTCTGCAGGGTGGTGCGGAAGTTGCTGTTGTACGGGCTGCCGCTGTTGAAGTGCGACTGGAAGCCGACGCAGTCGATCGGCACGCCGCGCTGCTTGAAGTCCCGGACCATGGCGTACATGGCCTGGGTCTTCGCCCACGTCCAGTTCTCGACGTTGTAGTCGTTGTAGCAGAGCTTGGCGGCCGGGTCGGCGGCGCGCGCGGTGCGGAAGGCGACCTCGATCCAGTCGTTGCCGGTGCGCTGCAGGTTGGAGTCGCGCCGGGCTCCCGAACTGCCGTCGGCGAAGGCCTCGTTCACGACGTCCCACTGGGCGATCTTGCCCTTGTAGTGGGCCATCACGCCGTTGATGTGGTCGATCATCGCCTGGCGCAGCGTGCTGCCGCTGAGGCTCTGCATCCAGCCGGGCTGCTGGGAGTACCAGGCCAGGGTGTGGCCGCGCACCTGCTTGCCGTTCTGCACCGCCCAGTTGTAGACGCGGTCACCGGCGGTGAAGTTGAACTGGCCCCGCTGCGGTTCGGTGGCGTCGATCTTCATCTCGTTCTCGGCCGTCACCGAGTTGAACTCGCGGGCCGCGATCGACGTGTACGCGGAGTCGCCCAGCTTGCCCGAGGCGATGGCGGTGCCGAAGTAGCGGCCGCTCTGTGCCGCCGCGGCGCCGAGCGTGTTCTCGGCGGCGTGTGCGGTCGGCGGCGCGACCAGCACGGTGACCACACCGAGGACGCCGACGACCAGCGCCAACAGCAGGGCGCGGATCTTCCGGTGGACAACGGCTCTGGGAAGGGCGTACGAGCCCATGAATATGCCTCCAAGGGAGAAACCACGGAAGGACTGAAGTACGGGGGAACGCGGCGTCCGCTCCCGCCCGGCGGACGGACGGGGCGGGCCGGAACTCGGACGGTACGGAATCACCGGACACCGCGGTCGCGGGACCGGGACGGTCCCGGCACGGTTCGGCATTTCGAACTGCGGTCGGTCACTCAGAGAGGGATGATTGAGGGATTGACGGTGGATCGTCAATACTCATCACAAAGAAAGTTTCCGCCTGAAGTTCGAATCTTTCGGAATCGCGATGCGCGACAGACGCCGCTCGCTCTACTCCCTTCCCTCGCACAGACCCTTGGAATGGCGGGCCTTGTCGCAACCCTCCGGAGTGCCGGGAGGAACTGTTTGTGGACAGATCGGCGAAGGACCTTGACCGAAGGGCCCCTCATTCCTAGCTTGTGGCGTCAAAGGTTCGGAGAGATCTTCGAAAGTTTCGACGCTGCTCTTGCCCCGGTACGGCCGCTCCGCGGTTCATCGGCGTCACCTCACCCCGCCCCAAGGAGGCCCTCTGATGTGGTTTCGCCACTCGTCCCCGGTCCGTCTGAAACGCTTACTCGCGGTTCTTTTCCCCTTGCTGCTCGTGGCCACCTTCCTCGGCGCCCAGCCCGCCGGCGCGGCGACCGTGGACCCCAACGCCTCGTACGTGCTGGTCAACCGCAACAGCGGCAAGGCCCTGGACCTCTACAACATGGCGACCGACGACGGCGCCCGCATCACCCAGTGGACCAGGAACGACCAGAACCAGCAGCAGTGGCAGTTCGTCGATTCCGGAGGTGGCTACTACCGCATCAAGTCCCGCCTCTCGGGCAAGGTGCTGGACGTCCACAACTGGTCCACCGCGAACGGCGGCTCGATCGTCCAGTGGGCCGACCTGAACGGCACCAACCAGCAGTGGCGGCTGGCCGACAGCTCGGACGGCTACGTGAGGTTCGTCTCGCGTCACAGCAACAAGGCCCTCGAGGTGCAAGGCGCCTCCACCGCCGACAACGCGAACATCGTCCAGTACGACGACTGGGGCGGCACCAACCAGCAGTGGCAGCTCGTCAAGGTCGGCGCGGAGAACCCCGGCTCGTGCGATCTCCCGGCGACCTACCGCTGGTCGTCGACGGGCGCGCTGGCGCAGCCCAAGTCGGGGTGGGTCTCGCTCAAGGACTTCACCGTCGCCCCGTACAACGGCAAGCAGCTCGTCTACGCGACGACGCACGACACGGGGACGAGTTGGGGTTCGATGAACTTCGGCCTGTTCACCAACTGGTCGGAGATGGCCTCGGCCGGGCAGAACACGATGTCGAACTCCACCGTCGCGCCCACGCTCTTCTACTTCGCGCCGAAGAACATCTGGGTGCTCGCCTACCAGTGGGGCGGGACCGCCTTCTCCTACCGGACGTCGAGCGACCCCACCAACCCGAACGGCTGGTCGTCCCCGCAGGTGCTCTTCTCCGGAAGCATCTCCGGCTCCGGAACAGGACCCATCGACCAGACGCTCATCGGTGACGGGACGAACATGTACCTGTTCTTCGCCGGTGACAACGGCAAGATCTACCGGGCCGGCATGCCGATCGGGAACTTCCCGGGCAGCTTCGGCACGACCTCGACCGTGGTCATGAGCGACACGACGAACAACCTGTTCGAAGCCCCGCAGGTCTACAAGCTGCAGGGCCAGAACCGCTACCTCATGATCGTCGAGGCGATCGGCTCGCAGGGCCGCTACTTCCGCTCGTTCACGGCCACCAGCCTGAACGGCTCATGGACACCCCAGGCCGCGACCGAGGGCAACCCCTTCGCCGGCAAGGCCAACAGTGGCGCCACCTGGACCAACGACATCAGCCACGGCGAACTGATCCGCACCAGCGCCGATCAGACCATGACCGTCGATCCCTGCAACCTGCAGTTGCTCTACCAGGGGCGCAGCCCCAACTCAGGCGGCGACTACGGCCTCCTGCCCTACCGTCCGGGTCTGCTGACACTGCAGCGCTGACGGCGTGAACACGGGGTCCGGCTCCGCTGGGGAGCCGGCGCGGGGGGGGGGGGGGGGGGGCGCCCCCCCCCCCCCGGGCCCCCCCCCCCGCCCCCGCCCGGGGGCGGCGGGGCGGCGGGGGGGGCCGGGGGGGGGGGCGGGGGGGGGGGGGGGGGGGGGGGGGGGCGGCGGCCCCCCCCCCCCCGCCCCCGGGTCACGCGACGACGTCAGCTCTCGTACGACGACGGAGCGCGGAGTCGGGCAACGCCCGCTGGACACTGTCCGTCGGATCACGGGCAAAGCCGTGAGCGGATCGCTGCTGCCGTGCCGCCTCCGCGTCGACGGTCGGCCCGTTGGTCCCTGGACCCATGACCGAACCGACGAGCGATCGGCCGGAAAGTCACCCGATCCGCCGGACAGGCCCTAACGACGGCTGCGTACGAGCAGGTACAGGAAGTACGGCGTTCCGATCACCGCCGTCATGAGGCCCGCGCCGAGCTGGGCGGGCGCGATGACCGTGCGGCCGATCAGGTCGGCCACGCAGACGAGGGCCGCGCCGAGCAGGACGGTGACCGGCACCACCCGTACGTGCCGCCGGCCCACGAGGGTCCGCGCCGCGTGCGGTGCGACGAGGCCCACGAAGCCGATGGTGCCGGCCGAGGCGACGGCGGTCGCGCTGAGCAGGACGCTCACCACGAGGAAGCCCAGGCGGACCCGGGACAGCCGCAGGCCGAGCAGACGCGGGGTGTCCCCGTCCAGGGACACCAGGTCCAGTTCGGTGCGCCGGGCGACCGCCACGCCGACGCCCAGCGCCAGTACCAGCGCGACGGGCAGGACGTCAGGCATGGTCCGCCCGTACGTCGAACCGGACAGCCAGGTCAGCGCCTTGGTGGCGTTGAAGGGGTCGGTCAGCACGATGAGCAGGCTGATCAGCGCCGTCGTGGCGGCGGCCACGCCGACGCCGACGAGGACCAGCCGGTTCTGCCGGTAACCGCCCCGGGCGGCGAGTCCGAACACGACGGCGGAGGCCGTCGCGGCCCCGGCGAACGCCGCCCCCGCGACGGCCCACGAGCCGGCGGCGGGCACGGTGGTGACGAGGAGCACGGCACCCAGCGCGGCTCCGCCGGAGACGCCCAGCACGCCGGGTTCGGCCAGCGGGTTGCGGGTGACGGCCTGGACCAGCGTGCCGGCCAGGGCGAGCGCCGCGCCCGCGCTCAGGGCGGCGAGCACACGCGGCACCCGGGTGTCGAGGACGAAGGAGACCGCCCGCCCGGCCCGCCCCTGCGCCCAGTTGACGACGTCGCCGAGCAGGAGTCCGGTGTCGCCCAGCAGCACCCCGGCGACCGTGACGCCGGCGACGGCGGCGACGAGGGCGGCCACCGTGACCCGGAACGCCGTCCGGCCGGGGGTGCGCAGCCGGTCCGGAGCGCCGGCCTCGGCGGTGTCCCGCAGCCGCAGGGCCGTCACCACCAGGAACACGGCGCCGACGAGGCTGGTGACGATCCCGGTGGGGACGGCCACCGCCGTGTCCGCGGGCACCAGGGCCCGCAGCAGGACGTCCGACCCGAGGACCAGTCCCGCACCGGCCAGGCCGACCGCGGGCCAGCCGGCACGGGCGCGGACGAAGGCCGGGAACCGGCGGGCGAGCGGGCGGGTCAGGGCCGGGGCGCACAGGCCGACGAAGCCGATGGGCCCGGCCAGGGTGACCGCCGCGGCCGACAGCAGCGCCGCCAGGACGACCACCGTGACGCGGGTGGCGCGGACCGGGACGCCGAGCCCGCGCGCGGCGTCGTCGCCGAGGGCGAGCGCGTCGACGCGGCGGGCGGTGAGCAGCAGGCCGGCGAGGCCGGCCGCGACGACGGGCAGCATCTGCAGGACGCCGTCGAAGCCGTTCTGGCCGATGCCTCCCTGGTTCCACCGGTACAGGCCCTCGGTCTGCTCGGGGAACAGCAGGAGCAGGCCCTCGGTCACGGAGTTGAGGCCGAGGGCCAGCGCGGTGCCGGCGAGGACCAGCCGTACGGTGCCCGTGCCGAGGCCGGACAGGGCGAGGACGACGCCCGCGGCGAGGAGGCCGCCGGCGAAGGCGACCCCGGAGGAGGCGAGCAGCGGCAGGGAGACGCCGGTGGCCCCGGCCACGCCGAGCGCCAGGTAGGAACCGGCGTTCACGGCGAGGGTGTCGGGCGAGGCGAGCACGTTGCGGCTGACGGCCTGGAGTGCGGCCCCGGCCACGGCGAGCACGGCGCCGACCAGGAGGCCCGCGGTCGTGCGCGGCAGCCGGGAGGCGATCACGACGGACGCGTCCGCCGGATCGGCCTGCCCGGTCAGGGCTTCGAACACCTCGGCCGGTCCGACGGCGGCCGTGCCCTGGGTGATGTCGACGACGGCGAGGGCGGCGACCAGGAGCGCCAGTGCGGCCGTCACCGCGGCGGCACCCCTGCGGGGCGGGGCCGCCTGCGAACGGGTGGCGGGGGCGGTCGCGGTGACGGCCATGGGTTCCGTTACTTCGTCAGCGCGGCGACGAGGGCGTCGACGTACGCCTGCATCGACCCGGGGCCGCCGAACATCCAGATGCCGTCGGGCAGTCGGTGCACCTCGCCGGCCTTGACGAACGGCAGGGACGTCCACACGGCGTTCTTCGCCAGGGCGCCGGTGAAGGGGGTGCTGTTCTCGTCGCCGTCGCTGCCGATGTAGGCGAACCGGGTGTCCTTCGGCAGGGCGGTGAGGCCCTCGACGTCGGTGGTGCCGAGGCCGTAGCTCGCGTCGCCCTTGACGGTCCAGGTGTTCTTCAGGCCGAGCGCCTCGTTGACGCCGCCGATCAGCGAGCCGCTGGTGTACGGGCGCAGGGAGACCTGGTTGGAGGTGACGTACCCGTCGGCGAAGGCCAGTCCGGTGCCGTCGAGACCGGCGTCGGCGAGGGCCTTCCTGCCCTCGGCGACCTTGGCCTCCCAGCCGGTGCGGACCGTCTTGGCCTTGTCGGTGGTGCCGGTGGCCCGCGCGATGAGGTCGATGTTGTCGAGCATCAGCCCGATCTGGTCGGTGGAGTCGGCGGACTTCACCTCCAGCACGGGGGCTATCCTGCGCAGTTGCTTGACGGCGGCGGGCGGCAGGTCGGTGGTGGCGAGGACGAGGTCGGGCGCGAGGGAGGCGATGGTGTCCGTGCTCGGCTCGCCGCGGGTGCCGATGTCCTTGGGCTCGGTGGTCAGCGGGACGGCGGTGTCCCAGGTCTTGTAGCCCTTGACGTCGGCGACGCCGACGGGGTCGACGCCGAGGGTGAGGAGGCTCTCGGTGACGTTCCACTCGGTGGTGACGACCTTGGTGGCCGGGCCGTCGAGCGTGACCTTGGCGCCGGTGGCGTCGGTGAGACTGATGGCCTCGGAGGGCTTCCCGGAGCTGTCGGCGGTGGGCTCGGTGGTGCCGCACGCGGCGAGGGTGAGCGCCGCGGCGGTGGTGGCGGCCGCGGTGAGCAGGAGGCGTCTCATGAGGTGGTGCCGAGCCTTTCGCTGGGGGTGTGGCGGGTGTGGTGGCGGCCGACGGCGCGGGTGCGCAGCCGGCCGGTGAGGGGGTCGTGGTCGACCTCGATGCGGATGCCGTAGACGGCGGTGAGGCGTTGTGGTGTCAGGACGTCCGCGGGTGGGCCGTCGGCGACGACGCGGCCCGCGTCGAGCAGCGTGATCCGGTCGGCGACGGCCGCCGCCTGGTCGAGGTCGTGCAGGACGACGCCGACGGCGATGCCGTGCTCGTCCGCCAGGTCGCGGATCAGGTCGAGGAGTTCGACCTGGTGGCGCAGGTCGAGGTAGGTGGTGGGCTCGTCCAGGAGCAGCACGCCGGTCTCCTGCGCGAGGCAGCCGGCGAGCCACACCCGCTGCAACTGACCGCCGGACAGGCGGTCGGCGCCGCGTTCGGCGAGGTCGGTGACGCCGGTCAGGGCGAGCGCCCGGTCGACCGCGGCGGTCGCGTCCGGGTCGGGCCGGCCGAAGCGGCCGCGGTGGGGGTAGCGGCCGAACTCGAGGATGTCGCGCACGGTCAGTCCGCTGGGCGTCGGGCGGCTCTGGGTCAGCAGGGCGACGCGGCGCGAGAACTGACGGTGCGTCAGGGCGAGGCCGTCGGTGTCGTCGTCGATCCGGATCGTGGCGTGCCGGGCCCGCTGCAACCGGGCGATCGTCCGCAGCAGCGTGGACTTCCCGCTGCCGTTGGGGCCGACGAGGGCGGTCACCTCACCGGGCCGCAGTCCGACCGCGGCTCCATGGACGACGTCGACGCCGTCGTACGACACCGTGACGTCCGTGGCCGCCAGTTCGTGGCCGCGCGGGCGTGGGGTGCCGGCTGTTTCTCCACCAGATCTCACGTCAGTAAGGTTAGCCTAACCTTACTGACTTGGATCACGCGGGGGCTCGCCTCAGCCGGCCGGCCAGGACGACGGGTCCCACAGGCCCGAACGCCGCAGGGACTGCGGGCAGTGCAGGTAGATCTCGTCGATCTCCAGCACCACGGCGAGGGCGGGGCGCCGGCCGTCCCGCGTCATGGCGTCGAAGAACGGGGCGTCGGTGAGGACGCGGGCCCGCCCGTTGACCCGCAGGACCTCCTTGCCTCCCGGGATCAGATACAGCAGGCCGGCGTGCGGGTTGTCGAGGATGTTGTGGAAGCTGTCGCCGCGCCGGTTGCCCGGCCGGTCGGGCAGGGCGAGCGTGCGCGCGTCGACGACATGGGTGAACCCCGGGCCGTCCCCGCGCGGGGAGACGTCGCAGTTGCCGTCCGCGTCGGAGGTGGCCAGCAGGCAGAAGGGCGAACGGGCCAGTATGCCCAGGTCCTGGTCGGTGAGCCGGTCGTGGACCTTCTCGATCACCACGGGCCAGGGCTCACCCAGCACTTCGCGCAGCTCGGTCCGCGAGCCCAGCTCGACCCAGCCGCTCCCGGCGGCTGTGCCCGGCCCGTCCACGGTGGCGTCGGTCGCGTACGGCAAGGCGGGCTCCAGGGGTGCGTGCGGCAAGTGGTTGCGCAGCGAACATTAACCTAAGTTAGGTTCGCCTTGCCTTACTGGCTGAGGGTGCAGTGGTGCCGGTGCCGGGCGCCGCGGTCCGCGGTGGGCCGGGTGTGGACCGGGGGCGGCTCGGGTAACCGGGCACGCATGTTCAAGCATCGACGCGTGCGCGTCACCTGTGTCCTGGCGGCCGGCTGGGTCTTCTTCGCGATCGTGGAACGGCAGTCGGGGCAGACCACCTGGCCGGCGTCGCTGCTGCACGCGCTCGTCTGGGCCCTCGCCGTGTCGGGCACCTGGTGGTTCGCCGAGATGACGCAGCTGGGGCCGCGGACCGCTCGCCCCGTTCCGGCCGCGTCGACGACGAACTCCTCGCGGCGGTCCGGGATTTCGGCGAACGGCCGTCGGGGCGAGGACGGTGACCCGCAGGAGCGGGGGCCGGCGGCGGGACGTGCGCGCAAGGGTGAGCACCCCTCGGCATGAAGGCGCCCGGCCGGGTTACCCGATGCCGCGGCGGCACAACCGCCGCCCCCAGCTCCCAGGGAGACGCCATGCCGGTCAGGCCCAGCAACGCGCTCACCGTCGCCGCGGCGGCGCTCGCCGGAAGCGGCGTGGCCGTCACCGCCCTCCTGTGGTGGAGACAGCGCCCGGACACCGGCCGGAACCCGGTCCCCACCTGGCCCCCGTCACTCGGCGACCCCCGCACGATGTCACCGGAGGACCTGCTGCACCGGCACTGGAGCACGCTGCAACCGCTCGACCTGACGCGCTAGTCGCGCGGCCGGACGCACACCGCCCCCCCTCCTGCCCGGCCCCGACCACCGCCCCGCCCGTGCGGCGCTCGTGACCTGGTCCGGCGAGGACGTGGGCGGGCGATTCCCGGGTATCCGCACCACAGACCCGGAACTCCGCGTCATGGACAGGGCCCACCGGCCGGTCCCGCGGTCGGGGCGGTTCACACGGTGGAAGCGGTCCGCCGGCCGGCGGGAAGGACGGGCCATGAAGGTGCGCGCACAGCGGAGGGACGACGGTCCGCTTCCCCGCCCCCTGCCGGCCGGACGGCAGGCCGCCCCGCGGAGCGGTTCGCCCGTCATCGTCTCCACGGCCCCCGCACGGCGGCTGCCGCCCTCGTGGGGCCCCGCCCTGCGCCGCACCCCCGCGTCGATGTGGCGTGACGACGTGTCCGACGACGCGGCCGCCCTCACCTACTACGCCATCCTGGCCGTCCTGCCCTCCCTCCTGGTGACCGTCATCGCCTTCAGCCTGGTCAGCCCCGCCACCGCGGGCGACTTCATCGCGCACGTGACGGCCTACGCCCCGGGGCAGTCCGGAAGCGAACTCGAGGGGGTCATGGTCCGGATGGCGCGGCGCAGTTCCGCGGCCTGGGCACTGCTGGGCGCCTGTACGGTGAGCGCCCTGTGGTCCGCCTCCAGCTACCTGGCCGTGTTCCGCCGGGCCCTGCACCGCATGCATCGCGTCGCCGACTGCCGCTCTCCCCTGCGCAAGGCCCCCCGCATCGTGCTCACCGCCTTCGCCCTGCTGGTCCTGCTCCTCGTCAGTTCGCTGCTCCTGCTGGTCACCGGTCCGGTCGCCGAGGCCGTCGGCGGTCTTCTCGGGCTCGACGAGGTGGCCGCCCGGGCGTGGGCCCTGCTGCGCTGGCCCCTTCTTCTGGGGCTGGTCGCGCTCCTGGTCGTCGTCGTCTTCCGCATGGGCCCGGCCCCGGCGCGTCTGCGCAGGCACAGCCTGCCCGGCGGTGCCCTGGCGGCGGGCCTGTGGCTCACCGTCTCCGCGGGCTTCGCGCTCTACGCCTCCGCCCTGAGCACCTACAGCAGGCTGTACGGCTCGCTCGCCGGCATCGTCGTCTTCCTGATCTGGCTGTGGCTGTCCAACCTCGCCCTGCTCGCCGGGGCCCAGTTCACGGCCGAGCTGAGCAGGCGGTCGTCGCCTCGCCGGTGACGACCGGCGGCCCCGGCACGGCTCGTCCGCCGTGGCCGGCGGGCACCCCGCGGTGGCTCCGCACCACGTCGGCGTAGGCCTTCGCGCTCGGCTTGGGACGGCGCTCGAACGTCTCGCGGTCGACTTCGTGGAGGCCGAGCTGGGCGCCGTATCCGAAGATCCACTCGAAGTTGTCCATGAGTGTCCAGTGGCAGTAGCCGAGGACGGGTGTGCCGGCGCCGATCTCGGCCGTGAGGGCCTCGATCGCGGCGGGCACGAACGCGGCGCGCTGGGTGTCGTCCCCGGTCTGGATGCCGTGTTCGGTGACGAGCACCGGTACGCCGGCCATCTCGTGGGCGTAGCGCGCCGCCCCGGCGAGGGAGCCGGGCTCGATGACGGTGCCCATGCCGTTCAGCTCCCCGTCGGGCGTCACCTCGCCGTCGGGTCCGTGCACGATGCGCTCGTAGTTCTGCACGCCGATGAAGTCGTCGTCGCGCGCCTCGCGCAGCCAGTGGTCGTAGACGGCGGCGCGCTTGGCGTCCCGGCGCCGCTCGCCGCCGGGAAGGGCGACCTCGTCGGCGATGGCGATGGAGACGCCGACCGGCAGGTCGCCGCGGCTCGCCCTGATCGCCTCGCGGGCGGCGCGGTGGGCGCGGGTGAACGCCTCCTGGAACTCGTCCTGCCGGTCGGCGGGGATGACGTTCGCGCTGGCGTAGCCGTCGCTTCCGGCCGCGCGGGCCGCCGCCGCGAGCATCCGCGCCTTGAGCGCCTCCGCCTCGGCCGGGAGTTTCGCGCCCGCCTGCAACAGCTGTTCCAGATTGGGTTCGTTGAGGGTGACCGCGTAGGCGATCCGGTCGCCGAAGCGTGCCATGACGCGGTCGCACTGGTCGGCGAACCGGCCCGGGGCGTCGGCCGCGGTCCACGAACCGTCCATCGCGAACCAGTGCGGGGCGGTGAAGTGGCTGAACGTCACCAGGGGCGCCAGGCCGCGTGCGAGGCAGCCGTCGACCTTGCGCTCGTAGTGGTCGAGCGCCTCGGCGGAGACGACACCGCGCTCGGGTTCGACGCGTGCCCACTCGACGGAGAACCGGAAGGCGTTGAGTCCGAGCCCCGCCACCAGGTCGAGGTCGGTCTCCCACTGCTCGTAGCCCCGGCAGGCCGGTCCGCTCGGTTCGCGGAAGAGGGAGGGAGTGGTGTGCTCCAGGAACCAGGTGTCGCTCGCGCGGTTGTCACCCTCGTTCTGGTGTCCCGCGGTGGCGACGCCCCACAGGAAGCCGTCGGGCAGGCCGGTGTGTGTCATGGGTGCTCCTTGTGTGATCCGGTGGGCCGGGAGGTGGGTGGGGACGGGGCCCGGGTGGTCAGGGCGTGGCCGTGGTGAACGGGGTGCGGAAGGAGTGCCGGCCCGGGCCGGCCTCCGCGGGCTTCGCGCCCGGCAGGTCGACCAGTGCGGTGACACCGGGCGGCACGAGGAGTTCGACGAGCAGCGTGCCGCCCTCGACGCGCCAGCCGGTCTCGGCCCGGCCGTACGGCGTCTCGTGCGCGGCCCGCGCCCAGGTGAGGCCGCCGCCGGGGCGGGGCCGGACCAGGAGCCGGCGGTAGCCCGGTTCGGCGGGCGCCAGGCCGGCGACGGTGCGGTGGAGCCAGTCGGCGACGGCTCCGAACGCGTAGTGGTTGAAGGAGGTCATCTCGCCGGGGTTGACCCGGCCGTCGGGGAGCATGCTGTCCCAGCGTTCCCAGACGGTGGTGGCGCCCATGTCGACCTGGTGGAGCCAGGACGGGCAGGAGCGCTGGGTCAGCAGCCGGTAGGCGGTGTCCACGTGTCCGGTGTCGGTCAGCGCGTCGCACACCAGCGGGGTGCCGAGGAACCCGGTGCCGATGCGGTGTCCGCCCCCGGCGACCAGGGCGGCCAGCCGGCGCCCGGCCTCGGCGCGTCCGGCGGGGTCCTCGATCAGCCGGAAGCACAGGGCGAGGGCGTACGCGGTCTGGGTCTCCTCCGTCAGCCGGCCGCCCCCGGCGTGGAAGCGGCCGAGGAAGGCGTCGCGGACCGAGTCGGCCAGCGCGAGGTAGCGCCCGGCGTCGTCGTCCTCCTCCAGCAGCCGGGCCGTCCGGGCCAGCAGGCGGGCGGAGTGCGCGAAGTACGCGGTGGCGACCAGGCAGGAGGAGGTCGTCGCCCGGCCCGGGTCGTCCGCGGGCGCGGCCGGGTCCAGCCAGTCGCCGAACTGGAAGCCCTCGCCCCAGATCCGGCCGGGTCCGGCGATCCGGTCGACGGCGTCGACCCAGTCCCGCATCGAGGGGTACTGGGCGCGCAGCACCTCGGCGTCGCCGTAGCGCTCGTGCAGCACCCAGGGGACGACGACGGCCGCGTCGCACCAGCCGGCCATCGGCGGGTTGCCGGGCGGGATCGGTACCGGCGTGATCACCGGGATCGCGGGGCTGAACACCGGCGGTACGCCGCGCGCGTCGTCGCCCTGGTCGGCGGCGAGGTCGCGCAGCCAGGAGCGCAGGAAGTCGCGGACGTCGTAGAGGAAGGCCGCGGTGGGGGCGAAGACCTGGACGTCGCCGGTCCAGCCGAGCCGCTCGTCGCGCTGCGGACAGTCCATGGGCACGTCGAGGAAGTTGCCGCGCATCCCCCAGACCACGTTCTCGTGCAGCCGTTCCAGGGAGGCGTCCGAACAGGAGAACCACCCGGTGCGGCGCAGGTCGCTGTGCAGGACGACGGCGGTGACGTCGGCCGGGTCCACGTCGCCGGGCCAGCCGTCGATCTCGGCGTGGCGGAAGCCGTGGAAGGTGAAGCGGGGCTCCCACACCTCGCCCTCCGGGTCCCCGCACAGGGTGTAGCGGTCGGTGGCGGTGGCGTGCCGCAGCGGGCGCGTGCACAGCTCGCCGTCCTCGAGGACCTCGGCGTGGCGGAGGGTGATCGTGCGGCCGGCCTCGCCCCGGACGCGGATGCGCAGGCGTCCGACGAGGTTCTGGCCGAAGTCGACGAGGGTGCGGCCGGTGGGTGAGGTGGTGACGGCGACCGGGGTGAGCGACTCGATGCGGCGCACCGGCGGGCTGTCGGCCGGGAAGAGCACGCCGGTGTCGAACTCCAGGAGCCGCACGGGTTCCCACGCCGAGTCGTCGAAGCCGGTTTCGCCGAAGCCGGCCTGCGCGCGGCGGGCGTCGTACTCCTCGCCCTCGTACAGTCCGGCGGCGAGGACGGGGCCCGGGCTCCAGCGCCAGTGCGCGCCGGTGGCGACGGTGTCGGTGGTGCCGTCGGCGTACTCGATCCGCAGTTCGGCGAGCAGGCCCGTGTCGTCGCCGTAGATGTCGCGGGTGCCGCCGTTGAAGCCGAGCAGGCCCCGGTACCAGCCGTCGGCGAGGTGGGCGCCCCAGGCGTTGGCGCCCTCGCGGACCAGGTGCGTCACGTCGAAGTCCTGGTAGCGGTGGCGGTGGCGGTAGCTGGTCCAGCCGGGGGCCAGGACGTGGTCACCCACCACGGTGCCGTTGAGTTCCAGCTCGTACACGCCGAGCGCGGTGACGGAGAGCCGGGCCGCCGTGACCGCTGCCCGCAGGGTGAACTCGGCGCGCAGCAGGACGGCCGGGCGGGCCCCGGTGATGGAGGGCTCCGCCGGTCGGCGGGGAGCGATGACGCGGGCGGTCCGGAAGGGGCGCATGTCGGGTCCTCGGCGCGGTGGGCGCGGGTGATGCCTGGGGCGGCCTGGGGCGGGTGGGGGCGGGTGGGGGCGGGTGGGGTCGTCGAGCGGAGGGAGGCAGGTTCGATCATGCGCCCCAAAACCTAGTGAACGCTAGGTCTTGGTCGACGTGATGTGGGTCACACTTCCGACGTGCGGGGCACGCTCCCGACCGGGATCATCACCTGATTGGCGAGTGCATGACAATTCATGAGTCCGGGCGGGCCGCACAGCCCGCGACCCGAACCGCCTACAGCCCCTGCCCGTCGACGGAGATGGAGCGCACGAGGCGGTCGAGGTGCGCGCGCATGACCGCGACGAGGTCGAAGGAACGGCCGCCGGCGAGCCACTGCTGACGCAGGCCCGCGTCGAGGGCCGCGCACTCGCGGGCGATGCCCTCGTGGTCGAGGTCCGGCAGGAGTTCCCCGTTGCGGCTGCCGGCCTCCAGCCGCTCGGCGAGCTCCTTCACACCCTTCTCCTGCCAGTGGGTGAAGAAGTCGTGGGCGGGGTGGTCGGGGGCGGTCGCCTCGGCGGCGACCACGACGGCGAGTTCCACCATGCCGGGCATGGCGAGCCGCTCGGCGGTGTCCTCCAGGTGGCAGCGGAAGGCGTCGCGCACCGATCCCGAGACCCGCTGCCACTGGGTGTCCATGCGGTCGTGCCAGTACTCGACGACGGCCAGCAGGAGCTGCTGCTTGTCGCGGAAGTGGTGCAGCAGGCCGGCGTCGGTGATCTCGGCGTCCCGGGCGACACGGGCGAGCGAGGTCTTGCGGTAGCCGTCCTGTCCGAAACGCAGGAGCGCGGCTTCGAGGATCTGGGTGCGCCGGGCCCGGCCTGCCGTGTAGCCGCCGCGCGGCCCCCTGGGTGTCGCCATGTCAGAACCGTACCGGGGGCGGCGCACGGTGACGGCGGCGGACCAGGAGCGGACCGAGCCTGTGACGTGGGTCACGCAATGGAAACCTAGCGGGCACTAGGTGTTCGGGTCATCATCGACGTCACGCGACGACGGATTGCCGCGCCGTCACCTCCCGGTCACCGGGGTGTTACGGCGGTCTCGTTCCTCCGCGCACCCCACACCGCCCCCACATCTCCTCTCACTCCCTTCGGCACCTCCGTGAAAGGAGGGCATGGCGTGACATCGACGTCACCAAGCCCCTCACTCGACAGCGCGCCCCCTGCCGAGACGGGCGGACGATGGAATCTCCGCCTGGTCGCGGTCCTGATCGCCCTCGCCTGGCCCACCCAGTTGCTGGCCGCGGGCGGGATCCTCGGTGCCAACGCCACCGCGAGCGTCGCCCAGAGCTTCCACACCACGCAGGTCGCGTGGTTCGGCCTGACGCTCACCCTGGCGAGCGTCCTGCTCACGCCGTTCGCCATCAAGCTGGGCGACCTGTACGGCAGGAAGCGCGTCATGCTCGCCATGATGGCGCTGGGCGCCGGCGGCGAGGCCCTGGCCGCACTGGCCGGAGACTTCTGGCTGGTGCTGGTCGGCCGGGCCATCGCCGGTTTCTACGGCCCGTTCGGTGCCCTCTCCTTCGCCGCGGTACGGGACGTCTTCCCGAAGAAGCTGGTCAAGTCGGCCAGCGGCATCATGGGCAGCAGCGTCGGGCTGGTGGCCCTGGGCACACCGTTCCTGGCGGGCCGGCTCGTCGACGACTGGGGCTACCGCGGTGCCCTCTGGTTCCTCGCCGTCGCCACCGCCGTCGCCTTCGTGCTGGTCGCGCTCCTGGTGCCGGAGACACCGCGGCACGCCTTCGACACGGGCTTCGACTGGCTGGGGGGCCTGGTCCTCGGCGGCGGTCTGACCGCCGTGGTCTACGCCGTCGGCCAGGGGCAGAGCTGGGGCTGGGCGGACGGCAGGACCCTGGGCTGGCTCGCCGCCGGGGCCGCCGCGCTGGTCGCCTTCCTGTTCGTCGAGCGGGCCAGCGCGCACCCGATCCTGGACCTCGGGGTTCTCCGGCGCCGCCCGGTGGCTCTCGCCCTCACGGCGGGCGGTCTCGCCCAGACCGTCGCGTTCACGATGCCCGGCCTGGCCATCCTGCTCGCGCTCTTCCCGCACATCCCCGGTGTCTCCGCCGGCCTCGGCTGGACCGCGCAGCACAACGCCGTGGTCAGCGTGAGCTGGAACCTGGTGATGTTCGGCACCGGCCTCTTCGTCAGCCGCTTCCTGCGCCGCCTGGACCCCCGCAAGGTCTGGATCGCCGGCCTGGCGGTCATGGCGCTGGGCTACACGCTCGTCGGCTTCCTGCACGGTGACGAGACGGAACTGATCCTGACGTCGTGCATCGCCAACATCGGTTCCGGCATCGTGGTGGCGACCGCGCCGGTGCTCGTCGTCGGTGTCGTCTCGCGCGACGAACAGGGCCTGGGCAGCGGCATGCTCAACATGCTCATCAGCCTGTTCGGCGCGATCGTCACCGCCGGCGCGTACGCCCTCCTCAACGCGCACAGCACCGTGGTCGACGGCACCGCCTTCTACCAGGACGCCGGTTACGCCTGGGTCTTCTGGCTCGGCGCCCTCGTCACCCTCCTGGCCCTGGCGCTCTCCCTGTTCATCCCGCGGCTGCGGAATCCGGAGACCGACGACGTGCTGCCCGGCTGAGCGGACGGCGCGGGCGGGACGGCGCGGGCGGGAGGAGATCCCGCCCGCGCCGTCCTCTCCGTGGCGGGCCGCCGAGCGGTGGCGGGCCGCCACGAGCACGTCGCACACCGGAAACGGGCTGCCGCCCGGCGGCAGCCCGTGGCCCCCGACCGGCCGTCCGCACACCGGGCTTGACCCGCTCGGGCCTGCCGCGCCCGGGGCGCCGGGCCGACGGGGCCCACCCGCCGACGCGGTGCGTCAGTCGCGGTCGGGACGCAGCCTGCGGTGCGTCCCGGAGCGGCCGATGTCCAGGTCCAGGAACGAGGCCAGGGGCGTGCCGCTGTTCCAGAAGCCCAGCAGGTTCACGTCGATGAGGACCAGGCCGTGCCGGGCGGCGAACTCACGGGCGGGCCGGGTGAACACGCAGGAGGCGACGAACACGGGGACGTCGGCGTGGTGTTCCGCCCGTGCGGTGCCGTTGAAGGTCTGGAGGTCACGGCTGCCGACGGTGCGGTGCTTGGCGTAGCGCTTGCACTGCACGACGACACGGCGGCCGTCGGGCAGGTTGCCGGTCACATCCGCCCCGAGGTCGCCGGCGCCGCCGACGCGCCGGACGCCGGTGCAGCCGTCCCGGCGGCACAGCTCGGCGACGTACTCCTCGAACCGGCGGTCGTCCATCGCCCAGACCTCGTCCAGCGAGCGGCGCGCCTGCCGGCGGGCCTCCGCGGCGAGCCGGACCCGCTCCGCCCGCGCCTCGCGCCGCCCGGCCCGCACCGGACCGGCGACGACCACCGCGACCACGACCGCGATGACGGCCGCCACCGACAGCAGCACCGTACCCATACACCGGGTCTCCCTCCCCTTGTCCCCTCGCGCAGCCGTCCTGTTGCTGCCCACGCGGGGGCGGCTCCATCCGGCGCCGGGGGCGGGAGACCGGTCCGGTCCGTCCCGTACCACGTCAGGCACCGGGACGGGCCGGACCACCCGCCTACTGGGCGTAGGTCTCGAACTCGGCGACCTTCGGTGTGCCCGTCGAACCGGTGATCTCGAAGGTGACCTTGCTCAGCGAGGTCCGCGGGAAGGTGATGGCACCCGCGCCGCTGCCCGAGGTCAGCACGGCGCCGGTGTCACCGTTGACCACCTTCCAGGCGCCGATGGCACCCGTGGCTCCCGCCGCCTCCCGGACGGCGATCCTGGAGACGGACGTGGCGGAGCCCCACTTGATCGAGATGGCGCCGGTCGAGGCGGCGGGCGACCAGTACGTGCTCATGTCGCCGTCCCGCACGTTGCCGTAACTCGTGCCGGTGGCCTTGCTGGAGCCGTCCGATCCGGCCCCGATGCTCAGGTTGGTGCCGCTGGGCTGGCTCGGTCCCGAGGTGGGGCTGGGGGTCGGGGTCGGCGTGGCGGACGTGGGCGGGGCGGTCGGGGTCGACGTGGGCGACTGCACGGTGCAGCTGCCGTTCGACACCTGGAGTCCCTTGCCGGCCCCGGCCGTTCGGCTCACGACGTCCGGCACGCACGCGGCGGCGTCCAGCGTGTAGGCGTAGGGGATGCTGACCGTGGTGTTGGACTGCGGGTTCGGGCCGGCGGGGTTGTTGTCGGTGCCGGGGCTGGACCAGGTCACGTTGTCGAAGACGTTGCCGCTGACCTGCCAGTAGCCGGCCGCGTCCGTGTAGAAGGTTCCCAGGACGTCCTTGGAGTCCTCGAAGTAGTTGTTGTCCACCTTGGCGCGCGCTCCGGCACGGGAGTTGATGCCGGACTCGTTCAGGCTCACGTAGTGGTTGTTGTAGATGTGGGCCGTTCCGCCGCGCAGCAGGGGCGTGCGGGAGTCGATGTTCTGGTAGAGGTTGTGGTGGAAGGTGATGAACCCGTTCGACAGGTCGCTCTCGCTGGAGCCGACCAGGCCGCCGCGCCCGGAGTTGCGCAGGACGCTGTACGACAGCGTCACGTACTTGGTGTCGTCCTTCATGTCGAAGAGGCCGTCGTAGCCTTCCGACTCCCCGCCCGACGCCTCCAGGGTCGTGTGGTCGACCCAGACGTTGCGGACGCCGCTCTCCATGCCGATGGCGTCGCCGCCGTTGGAGGTGGGCGAGCCCGACTTCTTCACGTTCTTGATCGTCACGTTCTGGATGACGATGTTGCTGGCCTCGCGGATGTGGATGCCCAGCTGGTCGAAGACGGCTCCGCCGCCGACGCCGACGATCGTGACGTTGCTGATCTGCTTCAGCTCGATCACCCCGGCGGCGGTGTTGCAGCTGCTGCCGGACACCTTGGCCGTGTTGCCGTGGTTGATGGTCCCCTCGACCTCGATGGTGATCGGGGTGCTGCTGCTGGCCCTGCCGCACAGGGCCGCGTGGATCGCGGTTCCGGTGGTGGCCCGCACCGTCTGACCACCGGCCCCGCCGGTGGTACCGCCGTTCTGGGTCGCGTAACCGGTCGCGGTACCGGTCGCCGCGGAGGCCTCCGGCATCGACAGCACGACACCGACCCCGGCCGCGAGGGCCATCGCGGCCGATGCGGCGGAGAGTCGCAGGGCGACTTTTCTTTGCATGGATGTCTCCTGATTCCTCGTTCTGCCTGGCCTCGCATTGCTGCCGCACACGGAAAAAATTTGTCCGTGGACCGTCAATTCGAGCTGACAGGAAGAGCGTGCGGGACGGTCGCATGCCGGCTCGTCATGACGCGCACCCTTCATCCGGCGGCACGTCGGCGTCGCGGGACACCCCGTACCGGATCACTGGCGGCTCGTGCACACGTCGCGGCGTCCACCGCGACGGTCGGCTCCCCCGGAGCGGTCCCGGCCCCGAGAAAGCGCTTTCCGTGCGGTGACGATAGGGGTCCGACGACGAGGTGGCAAGAGTTCGAGAAGGGCCGGTACGGAGAACGGCAACCACCCGCGACCCCGTTCCGCTTCCCGACGCACAGCGCCCGCACGCGAGCGGCGACGTTGCTTCCGTGAACACATTCCCCCGCCCGGCGAGCCGTTTCCGCCATAACCGGGCTCCCCAGGCGGCACGACACCCGAACCCCCTTCGCGTTCCCATACGTGAACCCGAGTGATGTACGTGATCAGCCCGGGAGGCCGGGCAACTCCATCGTGAGGGTCTCGACGCGGCACGGGACGACCAGGGCCTCCGCCGCGCGGACACCGCTCGGACCACCGCGCCCCGCACCGACGCTCGACCGACGCGGGCGCTCCGCCGGCCCGCCGGCCGGGGCCTCACGGCCGACCGGCCCGCCGGTCGGGGCGTCACGATTCGCAGGCCCGCCGCTCAGGGCCTCACGGTTCGCAGGCCCACCGATCGGGCCTCACGGTTCACCGACCAACCGATCGGGCCTCACGGTTCACCGACCAACCGATCGGGCCTCACGGTTCACCGACCCACCGGTCGAGACGTCACGGTTCACCGACCCATCGGTCAGGGCGCCGTGGTCCGGGTCAGTCGCTCGGCGAGCGCGGCCGCGAACTCCTCGGCGCGTGCCAGCTGGACGCGCAGATCCTCCATCCGCCGCTGCGCGGCCTGTTCGAAGCCGCGGATGCGCCCCCGCAGCTCCTCGCGCTCCGCGGGTGGCAGTTCGTCGTCCGAGTCCAGGCGGTCCGTCGCCTCCAGCAGGCTGCGCATCTCGTCCAGGGTGAAGCCGAGGGGTTTCATCCGGCGGATGACCATCAGGCGCGCGACGTCCGCCTCGGTGTAGAGACGGAAACCGCCCTGGGAGCGGGCGGAGGGGATGACGAGACCGGCGTCCTCGTAGTGCCGGATGGTGCGCAGCGACAGCTCGGTCCGTGCGGCGACCTCGCCGATCTGCATGTGCTCGCTGCTCACACGGGCGCCCTTCTCGTCTCTGGCGGCGGCCACCGGAAGCCGACGCCGATCTCTACTCTAACGTTAGGGTAGGGTTGCCCCGGTCCGGGGACGGCTCCCCGCCGTGCCTTTCTCCCGGTGCGGGCCCGCCATCCCGGGCCGTCCGTCGTGCCGGGGCCGACGAAGCCCCCGGTGAAATCAACTGTCCGCAGGAGAGAGTGTGCGCGTGTCCGTGACGACCGGCGTCGCCGCCTTTCCGCCGTGAGCCCCGGGGTCTTTCGTTCGGGTCGGGCCGGCCCCCGCGAGCCCGGCCCGACCCGAACGAGAGGCCCTGGCCGCCGGGCGGTGCCCGCCGCCTCACGGCCCGCTTCCGAGCCGCCCGCCGGTCCCGTTCCGCCCGCCGGTCCCGTTCCGCCCGCCGGTCCCGTTCCGCCCCTCGCGGACCTCGTGGAGGGCCGCCCCGGTCGTTCGCGCCCTCCACATCCCGACGCCGTCCCCACACCCTTTCCGCACGCCCGCCGTGATGCCGGGTGTGCCCGAGCACGACAGGTCTGCCTCCTCTTGTCTTTCTCCGTACTGTCCCCGGCCGCGTGGCTGCGTGGCCCCCGACGTCCCCTCTGGCTGTCCGACCCGAAGGTGCTGCGCACCGAGGTGCTGGCCGGTCTGGTGGTCGCCCTGGCGCTGATCCCGGAGGCGATCTCGTTCTCGATCATCGCCGGGGTCGACCCGGCCATCGGCCTGTTCGCCTCCTTCACCATGGCCGTGACCATCGCCGTGGTCGGCGGCCGGCCGGCGATGATCTCCGCGGCGACCGGTGCCGTCGCCCTGGTCATCGCCCCGCTGAACCGCGAGCACGGCTTCGGCCACCTGGTCGCGGCCGTCATCCTGGCCGGCGTCATCCAGATCGCCCTGGGCGCCCTCGGGGTGGCGAAGCTGATGCGGTTCGTGCCGCGCAGCGTGATGGTCGGCTTCGTCAACTCCCTGGCCGTCCTGATCTTCCTGGCACAGGTTCCGGAGATGACGGACGTGCCCTGGCCGGTCTATCCGCTGATCGCCGCCGGGCTGGCCCTCATGGTGTTCTTCCCCAAGGTCACCACGGTGGTCCCGGCCCCGCTGGTGTCCATCGTCATCCTCACGGTCATCACCGTCGCGGCGGGGATCGCGGTGCCGACCGTCGGCGACAAGGGGGACCTTCCCTCCGCGCTGCCGGTGCCCGGTCTGCCGGACGTGCCGTTCACGCTGGACACCCTGACCACCGTCGCCCCCTACGCGCTCGCCATGGCCCTGGTCGGGCTGATGGAGTCGCTGATGACCGCCAAGCTGGTCGACGACATCACCGACACCCACTCGTCCAAGACCCGTGAGTCGGTCGGGCAGGGCGTCGCCAACATCGTCACCGGCTTCTTCGGCGGCATGGGCGGCTGCGCCATGATCGGCCAGACGATGATCAACGTACGGGTGTCCGGCGCCCGTACCCGTCTGTCGACGTTCCTGGCGGGCGCCTTCCTGATGGTGCTGTGCGTCGTCTTCGGCCCGGTCGTCTCGGACATCCCCATGGCCGCGCTCGTCGCCGTGATGGTCATGGTGTCGGTGGCCACGTTCGACTGGCACTCCGTCGCGCCGAAGACACTCAGGCGGATGCCGGCCGGGGAGATCACCGTCATGGTGGTGACCGTCGTGTGCGTGGTCGCCACCCACAACCTCGCCATCGGTGTCGTCGTCGGCTCGGTCACGGCGATGGTCGTCTTCGCCAAGCGTGTCGCCCACTTCGCCGAGGTCAGCTCGGTCACCGGCCCCGACGGCTCGACCGTCGTCCACCGGGTCACCGGTGAGCTGTTCTTCGCCTCCTCCAACGACCTCGTCGACCGCTTCGACTACACCACCGAAGCCGACCGCGTCGTCATCGACCTGTCCGCCGCCCACATCTGGGACGCCTCCTCCGTCGCCGCGCTGGACGCCATCGAGCACAAGTACGCCCAGCGCGGCAAGACCGTCGAGATCACCGGCCTCAACGAGGCCAGCGCCCGCCTCCACGGGACCCTCAGCGGCGAACTCACGGGCAGCGGCTGACCGGACGCCGTCGGCGCGCGGCGAAAGGCGGAAGGCGGGCGCGGGACGACAGCACGGCCACGGGGCGCCACCGTGAAGACGAACGCCCCTCAGGCGCGGGTGAGTTCGGCCGCGCCGAAGGACACGTCGAAGCGGTCGCACCAAATGCTGACACTGCGGTAGTCCGAGGGATCCACGTCGGCGGGGAGGGCGTAGTTCTGGCTTCCCTTGTTGCCCTTGAGCCTGCCGAGGCTGACGTGCTTCCCGTCGTCGAAGACATGCCATCCGGCGCGGCCCCGCCGCACCGGCGCGTCGGTCAGCCAGACGCGCAGGTCCGGTCCGTTGCTGGTGTCCAGGTTCTCCAGCCGGACGACGTGGGAGCCGTCGGCCAGCCGTACGAGCTTCACCGTGCCCGAGGTGGCGTGCTCGTGGCTGATCAACTCACCGCTCGCCCATGTGTGCGGACCGGTGGCCGGGGCGGACTGCCCGGAGGGCTCGTCCGAGGGGGCCGGTGCGGGAGCCGACGCCGGAGGGGCCGGGGCGCTCACGGCTCCGGGGAGCGCCTCTTGGACGGTCTCGTCCTGCCACAGCTTCCACGGCTGGAACCAGTACAGGCCGAATCCGACGCCCGCCACCGCCACCACCAGCACCGCGATGGCCAACGGCCCGGTCAGTGCCCTGCGCACACGCCCCATCTCCGCCCCGATCCTCAGGAGTTCACTTCGTCGTCCGTCCATTCAACGGGCGCGGACGACCGTCGCGCACCCCGTGGCCGATGACGGAATCCTTACGTCGCGCCGGTCGCACTGTTCGAACGGCGGCAACGCGGTGCGGGCGGAGACCGGGCGGAGACCGACCGAGGGAAGGCCGCGCTCCGTAGTATCACTTCGACACAACGCCGTACATGCCGTGGGTCGGCGGCCCGCGACCTGTCGGGTCCTATCAAGGAGCGTGAGCGTCATGTCCGAGACCACCACCCAGACAAACGGGGTGACCAGCCAGTATGCGGCGCAGGTCGCCGGTGACCTGGAGCGCAACCTCAAGGAGCAGGACCGCATCGCCGGTGAGATCGCCGCGCTGCAGGAGCAGTTGGCCTCCCTGGAGAAGGACCGCACGGTACTGCTGAACGTGCAGCAGGCCCTCGGTGTGGAGTCCGCGCCCGCCGCGCCCGCGGTCGAGAAGACCGCCGACAAGAAGGCCGCGGTCGAGAAGACCTCGGACGAGAAGGCCGCGGCGGTGCCCGCTCCCCGGAAGAAGGCCTCGGCAGGCGCCTCCCGCCGGCCGAAGGCCGCCAAGCCGGCGGCGGCTCCGAAGCCGGCCGTCACGAAGCAGGCCGTCACGAAGGCGGGGGCCCGTAAGACGGCCCCGAAGACGGATCAGCCCTCGCTCGTCTCCCTCGTCCGCGAGCACCTCGCCGGCCAGAGCGAGCCGCGCTCCGCGGCCGAGGTGGCCCAGTCGCTGGGTGAGCGGTACCCCGAGCGGGGCATCAAGACCACCGTCGTGCGCACCACCCTCGAAGGGCTGGTGGCCAAGAACCACGCCCAGCGCAGCAAGCAGGGCTCGTCCGTCTTCTACACCTCCCCGGAGGCTCCCACCGCCCCGGCCGCGAGCGCGGAAGAGGTGCCGCGAGAGGGACAGTCCGCGTAAGGCGGGGCCGACGGCTCCCGCACCGCGTGGTCCACGAGGTCGCCGCGGTCACCGCGCGGCGACCCGGACCGCCCGCGCCCCGGGCGTCCGGCCGTCACGCGGGGCGCGCGGCGGACCCGTTCCCGCCACGCCGCGGGGAGTGCCGGCCGGCGTCGTTCACACGGAGCACCTCACCTCCCTGGGCGGCCGCCCGACCGGCCGCGCCCGGGGACGGCCCGCCCGCGGCTGCCGCCGGTGGGTCGAAGCGGGACCTCAGAACAGGTCGATCGGACCGGCGCGGTCGACGAAGCGTCCCGAACCGGCGCCGGGCCCCTCGGTCGCCAGCCGGACGATCGCGTCGGTGCCCTCGGTGACGGTCTGGGGACCGCTGTGGCCGTTGAGGTCGGTCGCCGTGTAGCCGGGATCGGCGGCATTGACGCGGATGTCCGGGAACGCCTTGGCGTACTGCGTGGTCAGCATTGTGAGGGCCGCCTTGGAGGCGGTGTAGAGGGGCACGACGACCGCCGACTCGGCGCGTGACGGGTCGTGGGTGAAGGCGAGCGATCCCATCCCGCTGCTGACGTTGACGATGACGGGGTCCGGGGACCGGCGCAGCAACGGCAGGAAGGCCGTGGTCGTCCGGACCACGCCGAAGACGTTGACGTCGAAGACGCCGAGAGCGTCCGCGCCGGTCAGCTCGCTCGGATCGCCGTACGGACCGGGCACGCCCGCGTTGTTGACGAGAACGTCCAGCACGCCCTCGTGGGCGGCGACGTCGGCCGCCGCGGCGGCGACGGAGGCGTCGTCGGTGACATCGATCCGGACGAACCGCGCACCCAGTGCGGTGGCGGCAGCGGCACCCCGTTCCGGGTCGCGGGCTCCCACGATCACGGTGTGGCCGAGTGCGGTGAGGCGGCGGGCGGTCTCGTGGCCGAGACCCTTGTTGGCTCCGGTGATGAAGATGGTGGTCATGCGTCGATCGTTCGCGACGCGGCGGAGGTCCGCCAGGGATGCCGCGACCGTAGGAACGGCAGTACCACCGTCGGACGGGGCAGGATGGACGGCATGGAAACGCAGCACGGCATGGCGACGCAGCACGGCATGGCGACACAGCAGGTCATGGCGACACAGCGGGGCGTCGGTCTGGGCGCGACGATCCGCGCCTGGCGGGAGCGGCTGTCCCCGTCGTCCGCGGGACTGCCGTCCGGCCGTGCGCGCCGCGCGACCGGACTGCGCCGCGAGGAACTCGCCGAGCGTGCCGGCCTCTCGGTCGACTACGTGGTGCGCCTGGAGCAGGGCCGGGCCACGCGCCCTTCCGCGCAGGTGGTCGCCTCCCTCGCGGACGCCCTGCGCCTGACCCGCCCCGAACGTGACCACCTCCACCGCATGGCCGGACTGGCCCCCGTGGACGAGGAACCGGTCCCCGACCGTGTCCCGCCGGGAATCCACCGGCTGCTGGACCGGCTCGGGGACGCCGCGGTCGCCGTGTTCGCCGCGGACTGGCAGTTGATCCACTGGAACCCGGGGTGGGCGGCGCTGCTCGGCGACCCGGCGACGACACCGCCGGAACTGCGCAACTTCGCCCGTGAACGGTTCCCCGTCGGATCCGGGTGCGGACGCGTCGCACGCTGGCCGGTGTTCGAGGAGAACCGCGACCGTTCCGACCTCGCCGTCGTGTCGGACCTGCGCCGGGCGTCCGGCCTCTTCCCCCACGACGCACGCCTGAACGAGCTGATCCGGGTCCTCGCCGCGGGCAATCCCACCTTCGCCCGGCTGTGGGCGAGCGGCACGGTGGCCGCGCACCGCGAGGACCGCAAGACGGTCGAACATCCCACGGTCGGGCGCGTGGAAGTGGACTGCGACGTCCTGACCGACGGCGACTCCGAACTCAAGATCGTGATCCTGACCGCGTCGCCCGGCAGCACGGACGAGGACAGGCTGCGGCTCGCCATGTCCGCCGATGCCGACAGCAGGCCCACGCCCTCCCCCTGATCTCCCGTCACCCGTCACCCGTCACCCGTAGCCCCGTCGCCCCCTCGGCCCGTCGGCCCGTCGCCCCGTCACCGAGCGGCATCCGGTCATCGCGACGGGACGCGCACGGGACGTAGGCTGTGCTCGGCACGGACACGGTGGGGGCGCACATGCGGGTGGAAGAAGCACCGAGTTGGGGGTCGGCCCTCGATTCGGTCGTGGTGTACGCGCAGGGCGCGCTCTGCCGCCGTCTGGCCCGCGGCAGCGTGCCGCCGGACGGGCGGGTACGGGTGACGGGGCTGCCCCGCTCGCTGGACCCCGGCTCACTGCGGGCACGCGTCCTCGGCGCTCCCGGCGTGCGTGTCGTCGAGGCCAGGGTGGAGGTCGGGGCCGAGCCGCGGGAGGCCGCCGTCCCCGACGGGTTGCGGCGCGAGGTGGAGCGGCTGGGGGACGCGTACGCGGCGGCACAGGGGCGTCGGGACCGGCAGCTGGATCTGATCCGGGAAGTCGCGGCCCTGCACCCGGTCCCGCCGGCCCGCAGGCGCGACGACCCGCACCGGCGCACCCCGGTCGACGCGTGGCTGGAACTCGCCGACTTCGTCGAACAACGGCTGACGGACCTGCACGCCCGCCTCACCGAACTCGACGAGGCACTGCGCCTCGTCGAGCACGACCTCGCCGTCGCCACGGACCGGCTGGCCCGCGCCTCCACCGACGTGCCGCCGGCGCACGTCGCGACCACGGTCTCCGCGGTCCTCACCCTCGTCGGCGGCACCGGTGACGCGGAAGCGGAGCTGGAACTGGAGTACGGGGTGCCGGGTGCCGTCTGGGTGCCGGCCTACCGTCTCGGCCACCGCCGGGGCGAGGACAGCGGCCGTCTGGTGCTGCGCGCCTCGGTCGCCCAGCGCACCGGGGAGGACTGGACGGGCGTACGGGTCGCCCTGTCCACCGCCGACCTGCGGCGCCGCACCGGTCTGCCGAGGCTCGGTTCGGTCCGGATCGGGCGCCGCCAGCCCGCCCCCGCCCCCTCCGGCTGGCGCGAGCCCCCGGCCGGACTCGCCGACCTGTTCACCGGATACGACACCCCGGGCCCGCGTCCGGCCACGGCCGCCGCTCCCAGGGGTCCGGGGGCGGCGCCCGTGGCCGGCGCGGCCGCCCTCGCTCCCCCGGTCCCCCCGCCGCCGTCCTACGGCGGGCCCCCGCCCCTGCCCGCGGCGCCCGGCGGCCCGCCCGTCACCCCTCCGATGCCCTTCGGCGGCCCGGTGCCGGACCTCGCACAGCCGGTCAGGTCGCGTCCGGGCGGCGCCCCGCGCAGCGCCGCCAGGGCCTTCGCCGCTCCCGCCGCCAAGGCGCCCCCGGCTCCGGGCCGGGCCGCACCCCCGCCGCCGCCCGCCCCGGCGGTCGGTCCGGCGGTCGGTCCGGCGGTCGGTCCGCCGCAGCCCAGCGGCGCCGAACTCGACTACGCGGCACTGGTGTTGTGCGGCCCCGACGAGCAGGGCGACCGCCGGGGCCGGCTGTTTCCCGACGCCGCCTTCGACCCGGTGGCGGCCGAGCACCGGCGCCGCGCCGAGGCGGTGGCCGCACTGCCGCTGCCCGGGCACGCCGTGCGGCCCCGCGAGTCGGCGGGCTCCTTCGACCACCGCTTCGACGCCGCCGCCCGCGCCGACATCCCCTCGGACGGCACCTGGCACACCGTCACCGTCGGCGAGATCCCGGTCGGTCTGCGCACCGAGTACCTGTGCGTGCCGTCGGTGGAGCCGACCGTGTACGCCACCCTCGTGCTCTCCAACGCCACCGACCAGGCTCTGCTGGCCGGCCCGGTGGAGGTCACCGTCGACGACGACTTCCTGCTGACCGCCGCACTGCCCACCCTCGCGCCCGGCGGTGTGCGCCGGGTGGGACTCGGGCCGGCCGAGGGCATCCGGGTCACCCGCCGCACGAACCTGCGCGAGTCGACGGCGGGCCTGCGCAACAACATCACCGTGCTCGACCACCGCGTGCACGTGGAACTGGCCAACCGGCTCGCCGGGCCCGTGACCGTCGAGGTCCGCGAGCCGGTGCCGGTGACCTCCGACCCGGACGTCCGGATCGAGGAACGGGCGGACTGGACGGCGCCCGAGGACGGTGCCGGGTCCGACCGGCACGCACCCGGCACCCGCGTCTGGCGGGTGACGCTGCCCGCCGGCGGCACCACCGCTCTCGACGGCGGCTACGAGATCCGCATCCCGGCCGGCAAGACCCTCGTCGGCGGCAACCGCAGGAGCTGACCCATCCATGTCCACGGCCCCGAAGCCGATCGCCCTCCCCGTCACCGCCGTCACCTGCCTGGAGGACCGCGCCCTCGTCGAACGCGCCGCCGTGCTCGACCTGCGGGCAGGTGTCCAGCAGCTGCGCCTCGGGCCGGTCAGCGCGCTGGCCGTCGACCGCACCCTGCACGCCGAACTGACCGCCGGGCACGGCGCGACCGTGCTCGACGTGCGGATCGTCCGCGCGTGGACGCCGCGCGGGCCGCTGCCGTCCGCCGACGACGACTCCGCCCTCCGCCGGCACGTGCACGCCCTCGAAGAGGAACGGCTCGCCGTCGAGCAGCGCCGCGACCGGCTGCGGTCCCGCCTCGACCTGCTCGGCCGTCTCGCCGCCGACCTGCTGCGGGAGATCGGCGAGGGCGCCGGTCACGGGGAGACCGAGGGACCGCGCTGGGCCCGCGAACTGGACCGGGTGGACGCCGAGCGCGACGCGTACGGTGAGCGGCTGCGCGCCGCGGAAGCCGGACTGACCGCCCTGGCCGCCGAACTCGCTGAGGCACAGCGGGCCGTGGACCTCGCGGAGACGGAACCCGCCGAGCTGGTCGGGTACGTCGAACTGACCGTGGAGGCCGGCGCCGCCGGCCCGGTGGGGCTGCGCCTGACCCACCTCACCCCGTGCGCGCTGTGGCGGCCCGTCTACCGGGCCGTGCTCGACGGGGACTCCCTCACGCTGGAGACCGACGCGATGGTCTGGCAGCGCACCGGCGAGGACTGGTCGGACGTACGGCTGACGTTGTCGACGGCCCGGTCCGCGTCGGCCGCCGAACCGCCGCGCCTGCGGGAGGACCGGCTGACGCTCACGGACCGCACCGCGGCGGAGCGCCGCACGGTCGACGTCGAGCTGCGCGAACAGGAGATCGGCGACCTCGGCCCCGCCCCCGTGATCGGCCTGCCGGGAGTCGCCGACGGCGGCGAGACCCGCGTGCTCGACGCCTCCGCGCCGGTCTCGGTGCCCGCGGACGGCCGCGCCCACCGCGTGCCCCTGTCCGCCTTCACCACGGCGGCGCGAAGCGAGTACGCCTGCGCGCCCGAGCTGTCGCCCCTGGTCACCCGCGTCGCACGGTTCGACAACCGCTCGGGCCACGCCCTGCTCGCCGGGCCCGTGGACCTGGTCCGCGACAGCGGGTTCACCGGCCGCGGCATCCTGGACTTCACGGCCCCGGGCGCCCCCGTCGAGCTGGCCTTCGGAAGCTGCGACGACTACCGCGTGGTCCGGCACGCCGAGGAGTCCCACGCCTCCCCCGGCCTGACCCAGCGGACCGTGACCACCCACACCGTCAGGCTGCACCTCTCCCGGTTCTCCGCCCCCGCCGAACGGGCCGAACGGACCGTCACCGTGCGGGAGCGCGTGCCCGTCTCCGAGGTCTCGGCGGTGGAGGTGCGCCTGCGCGAGGAGGCCTGCTCCCCCGTGCCCGACACGGTCGACGCGGAGGGCATCGTCCGCTGGGACGTCGTCCTGCCTCCCGGCGGCCGTCGCACGATCACCCTGGTCTACGAGCTGTCGGCGAGCGCGAAGGTGACGGGACTGCCGGGACCGTGAGGCAGGGGGCGCACGCCCGCCCGGCCCTCGCCGGTCGTGAACCGCCCGCTGTCGCGGGGTGACCACGGCACCGTCACCGCGGGCCGCCGGCCCGCCTCCGTCCCGGAGCAGGGCCGGCGGACGCCCGGCGGGTCGACGACGTGGCGGGACGGGCGACCGGCCACCGGCCCCGTACCGCCGTCAGCACGGGGCCGGTCGCTCCGGCACGGGCGAGGCCGCCGCCCGGGCACCGGCCATCCTGCCGGGCCGTACGTTGCAACACCGTTGCATGATCCGGCGCGCCCGGTGGCGGCGCGCCGGTCCGCCCAGCCGGTACGCGCGCACTCAGGCGGGTACTCCGGATTCCATGGCCGGCATCGAACTCACCAGCAGCGCGTTCGACGACCACGCCGTCCTGGCGCGCAGGTACGCGTACGAAGGAGAGAACGAATCCCCGCCGCTGGCGTGGAGCGGCATCCCGGACGAGGCGACCGAGCTGGTGCTGTTGTGCGAGGACCCCGACGCGCCGTCGGGCACGTTCGTGCACTGGGTGGTGGTCGGCATCGACCCCCGCAGCGACGGTACGGAAGCGGGCGGGGCCCCGCCCGGCGGCACCGAACTGGTCAACGGCTTCCACGAACGGGGCTGGGGCGGACCGCACCCACCGCCGGGAGACGACGCACACCGGTACCACTTCCGCCTGTACGCGCTCGGGGAGCCGTGCGTCCTCCCCGAGGCGCCGAGCGCCGAACGGATCCACCGGGCCGTCGACGACCGGCGACTCGCCGTCGGCACCCTCGTGGCGCTCTACCGGCGCTGACCGAGAACCGGGGCCCACGGCAGGAGAGACATCCTCGCCGCGACCCCGCGACCCCGCGACCCTACGGCCCCGCGTCACGCCGTCACCGTGCGTCCCGCTCGCGCCGCAGCCGACGCCCGACCACCAGGAGATCGACCGCGGCCGACAGGGCCAGAGCCCCGCACAGGACGGCGACGGCGACCAGCGGGCCACGTCCCGGGCTGTCGCCCGGACCCGAGCGGGCGGCCCACACGGCGAGGACGACGGCCGCAGCGACGAACACCGGCACGAAGACACCCGACAGGAGCAGGCGCAGTGCGAGGGGGCTCTGCGCGGTGGCCGGTTCGGTCCCGGTCCTCGGGAAGCGCCGTCCGATCGTCCCCGAACGCGCCCGCCGCTCACGGCGTCCCGGACCCGATGCGCCCATGGTGTTCCTCCTCCACACCGGTCCGGCTCCCGCCGTGCCTTCCGCGCACGGCGCACAGCGGCGCCGGCGGCAAGCGGTGGCCGCCCCCGGCGCCCGTCGGCGTCTTCACGTCGTCTCCGGCACCGTGCGCCGCGCCGGGCGGCGGATCCGCGTCCTGACCGGTCACTTCTCGTTGCGGGCCGGAGTCCGAGCCGGTCCCGGCCGCGCGGTCGTCCGGGACTCGGGCTCGGAGCGCAGCCGGTCGTCGCACCACCGCCTGGCCGTCACGGCGACGTGTTCCAGAGCGCCCGGTTCCTCGAACAGGTGCGTCGCCCTGGGGACGACGTGCAGGGCGTGCGGGCACCGCATCCGCCGGGCCGCCTCCTGGTTCAGGGCCAGCACCTGATGGTCCCGCCCGCCGACCAGGAGCAGTACCGGGACCGTCACCTGCTCCAGGGCGTCCCCGGCGAGATCCGGGCGCCCGCCCCGCGACACCACGGTCAGCACGCGGTCCGGCCGTTCGGCGGCCGCCACCAGCGCCGCCGCGGCACCGGTACTGGCGCCGAACAGGACGAGGGGCAGGTCGTGGGTGTCGGGCCGGGCCCCCAGCCAGTCGATCGCGGCCACGAGCCGTCGGCCCAGGAGCGCGATGTCGAACCGGTGCTCGGCGGTCAGCGCGTCGCGCCGCTCCTCGCGCTCGCCGAGCAGGTCCATCAGCAGCGTGCCCAGCCCGGCGGTGCGCAGCTCGGCGGCCACCATGCGGTTGCGCGGACTGTGCCGGGAACTGCCGCTGCCGTGCGCGAAGAGCACCACGGCGCGCGCCGCCGCCGGGACGACGAGGTCACCGGAGAGCGTGACCTCCCCGGCGGGCACCAGAACCATGTCGGAGGTCATCGGTATCAGCCTCTTCCCCATCGGCCGATCGTGCGGATCACCACGACCCGGATGTCCCCCACCGCGTACCCACGACGCCGAGGGGAACCCGCTCGCGGGAGCGGAGTTCCCGTTTGGCCGCCGTCCGGGAGGAAACCCCGGACAGGAGAGGACGACCGTGCACACGTCCTCGTCCGAGGAAGGCAGGTGGCAGGTCATGCGATTCCAGGACCGTCGCCACGCCGGCCGGGAACTCGCCGCCCGGCTGCTGGAGTGGTCGGCGGAGGGCGCTCTCGTCGATCCCCTCGTGCTGGCCCTCCCCCGGGGTGGCGTCCCCGTGGCCGTCGAGGTGGCCCGGGCGCTCGGGGCGCCGCTCGACGTCCTCGTGGCACGGAAGATCGGCGTTCCGGGGCACCCCGAGACCGGCATCGGCGCGATCGTCGGGGACGATCCTCCCCTGTTCGACCGGCGCTCGGTGGAGATGCTCGGCCTGAGCGAGGACGTGCTCGGCCCGGACGTGACCCGTGAGCGGACCGAACTGCGGCGCCGGGAACAGCGGTACCGCGGCGACCGGCCCGCACCGCGCGTCGCGGGCAGGACCGTGATCGTCGTCGACGACGGGCTCGCCACCGGCGTCACCGCGCGTGCCGCCCTGCGCCACCTGCGCCGGCGAGGACCCGCGCGGCTGGTCCTCGCCGTCCCGGTCGGCGCACCCGAGTCGGTGGCGGCCCTGCGCTCGGAGGCGGACGACGTCGTCTGCCCGCACCAGCCGCCGGACTTCCGGGCGGTCGGCCTGTGGTACACCGACTTCGACCAGGTCGACGACGAGGAGGTCACGCGGGCCCTGCACGGACACGGCGCCGGCGCGGGCAGGGGCTGAGGGAAGGGAGCCCGGGATCATGGACCGTGGAAAACGGGACGACGGCGCGCCGCGGGACCGCGGGGCCGCTCCGGAGAGCCGGTCCTTCGAGGGCCGTGGGCCGTACTCCGAGGAGCACGAGCGGGTCTTCCAGGCGTTGAGCCGTCTGCAGCGGGAACACCAGGGCGAGGCCGTCCACCTGGAGGAGGTGGCGAGCGCCTCGCGCCTGCCGCCGGAGGAGACCGCCGAGCTGCTGCACGACTTGGTGACCGTCCACGGCCTCGCCACCGAACTGGCCGGATCGGACACCCCGGACCTGGGCCCCCGCTTCGGACTCAGACCCCACCTGTGACGGCCCCGACCAGAATCGGTGCGGCCACGGAGAAAGGGGCCCGGCTGATGCCGGGCCCCTCTCCTGTGGTAGCGGGGACAGGATTTGAACCTGCGACCTCTGGGTTATGAGCCCAGCGAGCTACCGAGCTGCTCCACCCCGCGTCGGTTCTGCCACTCTACACGGCGATCCGGGCGGGCTGGGCACAGGGGTCAGCCGCGGACGATGTTCTCCGCCTGGGGACCCTTCTGTCCCTGGGTCACGTCGAAGGTGACCGCTTCTCCCTCCACCAGCTCGCGGTAGCCGTTGCCGGAGATGTTGGAGTAGTGCGCGAAGACATCCGGGCCGCCGCCGTCCTGGGCGATGAATCCGAAGCCCTTTTCGGCGTTGAACCACTTCACGGTGCCGCTGGCCATACTGCTGTGTCCTTCGTTCTCGCCGGCGGACGCCGGCTGCAATGGGTGTGGGCGCCATCCATGATCATGGATCGCGTCCCAGACCCGTTCTACCCCACGAAGGGCCTCACAATCCGCACCTGGCGCTCAAAAACTTCTCCATCGTGACCTGTTCTCAGCCGATGGACGGACGGAGGCGCCGCGCACGCGCGGGGACACCGTCCATGGCGGTCAGTCGCCTCCGCCGCCGCCCCCGCAGGACGACCCACCGCCACAGGACGATCCGCCGCCGCACGACCAGCCGCCGCCCCCGTCACCGCCCCCGTCACCGCCTCCGTCACCGCCCCAGGACCGGCCCCGCGACCTGAAGCGCCGCCGGTCCTGGCGTATTCCCGCGATCAGGATCACGAGGAACGCGAACCCTGCGATCACCATGAATTCCACTGCACTCGACCCCCGTGGTCGTCCGACGGAAACTTCTGCCAGGGCCATGCCCCGCGACGTCCGGGGGTCAAGCGCGTCTTGAGGAACTCCAGAGCTTCGGCGGCCCGCCCGGCCGGCGGCGACTCAGTCCACGATCGTCACCGTTCCCGGTGTTCCCGGCGTTCCCGCGGGGCGGGCGAGCGCGGCGCCGAAGTTGCCCTCGACCTCCGTCTTCTCGGCCGTGTTCGGGTAGGGGTTCGTGCACGCGACGCCGGCGCTGGAACCCGACATCAGGCTGGTGCAGGGGCCGGGTTTGCGGTCCGGCAGGCCGAGAATGTGGCCGAGTTCGTGCGCCGATATGCGGACCGTGTCGTAGCCCTGGTCGACGGCCTGCCGTCCGATGTAGACGGTGCCGTTGCCGAGCGAGGTGGTCAGGGCGCGGGGCCAGCCGTTGTCGGCGAGGATCCGGATGTTGGCGCGTTGTCCGGAGGTGACGGGGCGCAGTTCGACGTTGTCCACGCTCTCGTTCCAGATCGCCGCGCCGCGGTCGACGGCGGCCCGGAACTCCGCGGACGCGCCGGCGTCGTAGGTGACGACCCGGGCCGCGAGAGGCTGGTCGGCGGGGGCTTGCGCATGCGCGTGGGCCGGGCCTGCGAAGAGGGTGGCGGCCGCCGCGAGGGCGGCGGCCAGCACCGGGACGCGGGTGGGTGAGTGCATGATCGACCTCCTGTGGGGGAAGGTGGGCGTGCTCATGTCACGTACTGCTGGCCCTCTGCCCACGTCCCGCGACCGTCAATCCGTCAATCCGTCGTTCGGTGCCACGCCGCTTGAACAAGTCCCGTCGTCCGCACGTAGGGAGAACCGGGAGCCCGGCCCCCGCGTCATGACAGGCGTCGTCCCGCACCCGGACCGCAGCCACTCAAGGAGCACCGATGACCACTCCGCGCCTCAGCGACCGGCTGACGACGCACCAGCCGCTCGTGCTCGGCCTGTTCCGCATGGTCCTCGGCCTGTTGTTCGCCAGCGAGGGCGCCGCCACGGTCTTCGGGGTGCTGGGGCGCAAGGCCAGTCCGGTGGGCGACTGGCCCTTCTGGTACGCCGGAGTGATCGAACTGGCGTGTGGCGTGCTCGTCCTCCTGGGGGTGGCGACCCGCAGCGCGGCGTTCCTCAGCTCGGGCGTGATGGCGTTCGCCTACTTCACCGAGCACCAGCCGGACGGCCTGTTCCCGTTGCAGAACGGCGGCCTCTCCCCCGCCCTGTTCTGCTGGGGCTTCCTGCTGCTGGTCTTCTCCGGACCGGGCGCCCTGTCCCTGGCCGCTCCGACGGGCCGGGAGGGGCGACCGCGACCGGCCGGTCGGGGAGTGACCGAGCCGTCCCGGTGACGTCCGCCGCGGCCCCCGAAGCCGCTCCGAAATGCGTTTCGCCCTCGGGGGCGGGCCCTTGGTGTGACGCGGTGACGACGACTCGGATGATCCTTCTCAACGGTGGTTCCAGCTCGGGGAAGTCCGGCATCGTGCGGTGCCTCCAGGCCGTACTGCCCGATCCGTGGCTCGCGTTCGGGGTCGACTCGTTCGTCGACGCGCTGCCCGCGAAGCTGCGGGCGTCCGAGGCGGGGCTCGAGATCGCGGAGGACGGCCGGGTGAGCGTCGGAGCGGACTTCCGGGCGCTGGAGGAGGCCTGGACCGAGGGGATCGTGGCGATGGGCCCGCGCCGGTGCCCGGATCGTGGTCGACGAGGTCTTCCTCGGCGGGGCCGGGTCCCAGCAGCGGTGGCAGAAGGCGCTGGGGAACGTGACGGCGCTGTGGGTCGGCGTCAGGTGCGGGAGCTAGGTCGCCGCGGGCCGTGAGATCGCGCGGGGGGATCGCGTCCCGGGAATGGCCGCTTCGCAGGCGGACGCGGTCCACCGAGGGGTGGTCTACGACCTGGAGGTCGACACCACGCACACCGAGTCCCTGGCGTGCGCGCGGACCATCGCCGCCCACGTCCGCTGACCGTCCGCGCCGGCCCGGCAGCGGGCGGCCAGGTCCGGCGGCGCCCGTACCGGGAGTTCAGGCGCGGGCCAGTGCCAGCACCTCGCCGAGGTTGTGCTCGGCTATGGACGCCATGGCCGCACGGTCGGGGAAGTCGCCGTCGAGCAGGCGCAGCGGGCCCGCCGTCAGCGAGAGTCGCTGGGCCAGTGTGTAGAGCGCGAGCCGGTTCTCGTCCAGGCCCGGTGCCTCCAGCGGGTGGTAGGCGTCGTCCAGGCGGATCCGCAGGAAGACGTGCTCCCACTCGACGTCGAAGTACATCGTGCCCTCGATGTCGATCAGCACGGGCTTCCCGTCCGCGTCCACGAGCACGTGGTCCGGGCCCAGTTCGCCGTGCACGACCGCGTACTCGGCGCGCGGCCGCACCGCCGCGGCCAGCTCCGGCAGGCGCTCCGCCAGCCGGTCGCGGACTCCCGCGATCCGCTGATCACGCGACGCGGCCTCGGCGAGGTCCCGCAGTGCGCGGTCCAGGACGACCGCCTCGCACGACGACCCCCGCGAGGTTCCTCCCGCGTCGGCCACGGCCACCTTGCCGTAGGCGGGCGCCCGATGGCGTCGCATCGCCTCCAGCGCCTCCCCGAGCCCGGCCAGGACGCGGGTGGCCGCGCGCGGGTCGCGCGCGAGCAGTTCCTCCAGGTTCTCGCCCGCGAGGTCCTCGACGATCGCGAGGCCGCCCGTCTGGTGGGCACCGTCGCGGTCGGTGAAGCGGATCGCCGGGACCCGGACGCCGAGCGCGTCCAGCCGCGTGTGCGCGGCCTCGAACAGGTCGAGTCCGAGACCGGGCGAGAAGGGGTCGGTGAGGTCGTCGTCGCCGTGGGCCGCCGGCCAGTGGTTCTCGGCGGCGTCCCAGAGGTAGGCGATCGCCGTCGTCGCGTCGTCCATCACGAGGCGGTACACGCCCTTCTTGCTGCCGCCCGTGACGCGTGTGACACCCTCCAGTCTCCGCCCGCCGCCCAGCGCGGTCCGCGCCGCGTCCGCCAACCGCTCCCGCGTCGCCCTGCGTTCCACGTTCCGAACCACCCCTCCGCTGCTACGACTTGGGCACTTTACGGGGCCGTGGAAGCGGGAGCGACCGCTTTCCTCCGCGCTCCGTCGCGCCACTTGGGCCGTTCCAGCCGTTCCAGCCGTTCCGGCCGCCTCACCGGCTCCACCGCTCCCGCCGGTTGCCGTCGCCACCGCTGTGCGGCCGCCGTGTTGCACCGTGACCGCGGTCGGGCGACCTCTACACTGCGATCACTCTCGTGTCGAAAAATACCCATTTGTCACTTTCCGCGCAGACGTCGACCGTCCGCCGTCCGTCTGCCGCCCCAGGAGGCGCCCCGTGACCACCCTGCCCCGACGCGGTGTACTGAAGAGCCTGCCGCTCGCCGCCGGAGCGGTCCTGACGGCATCGTCGACGAGCGCGCACGCGGCGGCGCGGGCGAGCGCTCGCGCGGTGCCGCCGGCGCACGCTCGCGCGGTGCCGCGCCGCGAGGACGGCCCCGGCTTTCCCCAGCCGGAGACGCGCAGCACCCCGCCCTGGCGCCGCTCCCTGACCACACGGCTCACGGTCGGACTCACCGAAGTGGCGCTCCCCGGCGTGGGCACCGTCCTCACCCGTACCTACGAAGGAGCGGTCCCCGGACCGACCTTGCGGGTGCGCCCCGGCGACGACCTCGAGATCACGCACGTCAACGCGCTGCCGCCGGACACCGCGGGCCCCCACCAGGACATCAACGTCCCCCACCGTTTCAGCACCTTCAACCTGCACACCCACGGCATGCACGTGGACCCGACGGGCGACGCGGACAACGTGTTCCGGGCCTTCAGCCCCGCCGCGGAGCCGGGTGGCACCACGGTCCACCGCAGCCGCGTCACGGTCCCGGCCGGGCATCCCGCCGGCACCTTCTGGTACCACCCCCACCACCACGGGTCCACGGCCACCCACGTGCTCAACGGCATGGCCGGCGTCCTCGTCGTGGAGGGGGACGTCGACGAGGTCCCCGAGATCGCCGCCGCCCGTGAGGTCGTCGTCTGCGTCAACGAACTCCGCCTGAACGGCGGGCGGGTGCCGGATCTGACGTCGGAGGGCGCCTTCGAGGGCCTCGCCCCCACCTTCCTCGTCAACGGGGCGAGGAATCCCGTCCTCACCCTCGCGCCCGGCGAGGTCCAGCGGTGGCGAATCGTGCACGCCGGGGCGCTCACCCCGCTCTCCCTGCGGCTGGACGGGCACACGGTGCACCGGATCGCCCAGGACGGCATCACCTTCATGACCCCCGTCGCCTCCGCCACGGTGGCTCTGCCGGTGGGCGGTCGGGCCGACGTGCTGGTCCGCGGCGGTGAGCCCGGTACGTACGAGCTGATCACGGACGGCGTCGACCGTCCCCTGATGACGGTGGTCGTCACCGGCCCGCCCCGCGACATGTCACTGCCGGCCGACCTGCCCGGACGGCCCACCAGCCTGCCCGCCCCCACCCGCACCCGGCACATGGCCTTCCGCAGCTACAGCAACGTGTTCTCCGGCCCCTTCCCCAACGCCTACCGCATCCTGGGCGACGGAGAGACACCGCACGCCGATGCCGCGGCGGGCCCACGGGACCTGTCCTGGGGCCGCTTCTCCCCCGATCACGTCAACCACCGCGTCCGGCTGGGCGAAGTGGAGGAATGGACCGTCGCCAACGACTCGCACAGCCATTCCCACCACTCCTTCCACCTGCACACCAACCACTTCCTGCTCACGGCGGTCAACGGCCGCCCGCTGGCCACCCCCGTCTGGCACGACACCGTCGACATCCCGCGCCGCGGCACGATCACCTTCCGGCTGTGTGCCGAGGACTTCGAGGGCCGTTCGATGCTGCACTGCCACCAGCTCCAGCACGAGGACCAGGGCATGATGCAGATCGTCGAGTACGTCCGCTGAGCCCCGCCCGTGGACGAGGCCGGCCCCCGGCAGCGCGAACGGTGGTGGATCCGGCGAGATCCTGTCACCAAGCTGTGAAGAACCCGCGGGACGCTGGAGCAGCACTCCGGCACACCACGCTTCTCATCGGGGGAACCACGCCATGAGCACCGCACGCAGAGCAGCCGTCGTCCTCGCCGCCCTCTCCGCACTGGCACTGACCGCCTGCGGTCCCGCCGAGGACGACGCGGCGGGCGACACCGGCACGACACCGTCCACGAGCCCGTCGGCGGCCCCGTCGAAGGCGCCGTCCACGAGCCCGTCGACGACACCGGCAGGGCCGGCTTCCCCCGCCGGAAGTCCGTCCGGCACCGGCTCGTCCGGTGGCGGCGGCCCGGCCGGCACCGGAAGCGGCTCGGCCGGCGGTGGCTCCTCGGCCGGCGGTGGCTCCTCGGCCGGTGGCGGCTCCTCGGCCGACCACGACGTCTTCCCGTGCAGCACGTACGACGTGAAGTTCACCGCGAGCCTCGCCGAACCGACCACCAGCAGCTACCTGTTGAAGATCACCAACAAGGGCGAGAAGGCCTGCCGGGCGCTGGGCCACCCGATCGTGACCTTCGGCGAACTCGACGGCCAGGCGACGGAACGGGGCTCCGCCCCCGGCATCGAGGACGCGCTCAGGCTCGAACCGGGTGAGTCGGCCTACGCCGGCCTCATGGGGGGCGCCGACGACGGCAAGGGCAGGACGGTCGCCTCGATCGCGATGACCATGAACACCGAGTCCGATCTCGAACAGACCCCCCTCAGCGCCTCGACCCCGGGCCTGTACGTCTCCCCCGACACCAACTCCGTGACCCCGTGGATGAACAACGCGGAGGACGCGCTCAGCCTGTAGGCCGAGCCGGGAACCGCACGCCCGCCGGGAAGCCGTGGCCTCGCCGGCCCTCCGCCGGCGGCCCGGGACCCGGCCGGCGGCTCGCCGGCCGGCGGGGCACCGCTCCAGGCCGACCCCGCCGACGCCCGGGCCACGACACCCGCCCGGTCTCCCGCGTTCAGGGGAGGCCGGTGGCGGTGCCGGACGCCCGGCACCCGTTGAAGACCGGGCGCATGCCGGATGGCTGGTGCCCCTTGTCGTTCCTGGCCTCGGGTCATGATCTTTCCGGACGGTCGACGCACTGTCACCGTCTGCGCGCACAGCCGCTCCGCGGACCCGCAGACCGCGGCCCCTCAGGAAGACGCCGTGCGCAACCTCATCGACCACGCGCTGTGCCGCACCACCTGAACACGCACTCGGCACCGCGGTGAGGCTCACCGTGTTCGTGCCGGGCCGGGCGACCGCCCGCGGGCGGGACGCCGGCGGAGGTGTCGGAGGCGCCCGACCGGTACGCGGTGCGGCCGTTCGGGTGGCGGGTCCGCCGAACGGTGCAACCATTCGGCCAAGCGGGCTGTCTCACCTGATAACAGTCACACGTACCCCCAGGGGGACATCATGGTGCGAACCAGAACCATTTGGGCCACCGCCGCCGTCATGACGGCCGCGCTCGGCGCGGCCGCGATCCCGGCCCAGGCCGCCTCGCCCACCGCTGCGGTCGCCGCCGCGCGCGCGGCCGTCGCCTGTCCCACCGGCTGGGGCAGTCTCGACAAGGCGTACACCGCCGGCGCGACGACGCCGGTGCGCGACGCGCGGACCGGACAGCACGACTGCTACGACCGGCTCGTCATCGACGTTCCGGGCGCGGCCGCCGGCGAACTCGGCTACTCGGTCCGTTACGTGGACCGCCTCTACCAGGACGGTTCCGGCCGTTACATCCCGGTGGGCGGCGGAGCGATCCTGGAGGTGCGGGTGAGCGCGCCCGCCTACGACCCCGACACCGGCGCCCCGACGTACCCCGCGCGCGCCGCCCAGCCACTGCCCGGCGTGAACATCACCGGCTACCGGACCTTCCGTGACACGCGGTACGCCGGCAGCTTCGAGGGCGAGACGCAGATCGGGCTCGGGGTGCGGGCGCGGCTGCCCTTCCGGGTGCAGCGGCTCGACGGCCACCTCGTCGTCGACGTCGCCCACGGCTGGACGGCCGCCCGCTGACGCCGCCGGCCCGTTCCGCCGCCGCGGCTGCCGCCGTCGGCGGCGGTCGCGGCCGGCGCGCCGACGACCGAGGGCACGGAACAGCAGGGGTGCCCGCCTCCGGGGGACGGGCAGCACGCGCCGGTCCGCTCACGGCGTCCCGTGCGGGTCACACGGCCGTGGCGCCCGGCAGTGTGTACTCGTCCCTGCGGCCGCACATCCCGAAGCCGTCGCGCCGGGTCGGTACGGCCTCGTGCGCGGTCGCGCCGACGAGATACGACGGCTCCCCGGCCGCCAGCGCGTCGAGCTGGGCGCCGGTGCGTTCGGCGGTGGCGAGCGCACCGGCCCGCCACAGCTCGCGCCACACCGGCACCTTCTCGCGCACCAGTGCGGCGGCGGCCCGCTGGAAGGCCAGGAACGGCTCCGGGTCGCCGGCGACGAGGGCCCTCCGCAGGCCGACGTACCCCTCGACCGCGAGGTCCCGGCGCCGGCGCGCGGCCGCGGCCACCCGCGGGCCGGTTCCGGGCGGGAGCGCCGCGGCGGCCGCGTACCGCCGCGGATCGGCGAGCACTTCGGGCGGGAACGTGAAGACGGCGTCCCCGGCCTCGGGCAGGCCGCTGTTCTGCATCAGCACCGTGACGCGCAGGCCGCCGCCCTGCACCATCCGGTGCACGGTGCCCGGCGTGAACCAGGCCACCGATCCGGGCTCCAGGGGGGTGTCCCGGTAGCCGTCGGGGCTCAGGGTCTGCACCGCTCCCCGGCCGCCGGTGACGACGTACGCCTCCGTGCACACCAGGTGCAGGTGCGGGCTGCCGCCGCACACGCCGTCGGCGGCCTCCCAGTCGTACGCGCTCAGGTGGGACAGGCCGACGGCACCGGGCAGCGGGTGCGGCGGCGCGGATCCGGACTCGCTCACCACGACGCACCCTTCACCTGGAAAGCGCTTGCTCCATGGCGAGCCTAGGCCAGGGGGCGGGTGGGTACAAGGCCGCCCGTTCAGCGCCGGCGCCGGTGCCGGCCCCGCGGCACGCGTCGGCCGGCGAAGGCCCGAGGCCCTCGCCGGCCGCCGGGAACGGTGTCGCTCAACCGGTCGTGCAGGCGGTGCCGTTGAGGGTGAACGCGGTCGGCGCCGTGTTGGTGGCGCCCTTGGTGCCGATGAAGCCCACGGTCACCGAGCCGCCGACGGGGATCGTCGAGGTGTACGACGCCGCGGCCACGCTCACCGCGCTCCCGCTCTGGGTGGGGGTGCCGCCCCACATGTTCGCCACCGTCTGGCCGTCCGGGAAGGCGAAGGCGAGGGTCCAGCCGTCGACCGCCGCCGTACCGGTGTTGCGCAGGGCGATCTCGCCCTGGAAACCGCCGGACCACTGCCCCACCACGCGGTAGCCGACCGAGCACGCCGCACCCGGGGTGCCACCGCCCTTGCCGGTGGTGACGTCCACCGTGGCCGAGCGCGCCGAGCGGTTGCCGGCCGCGTCACGGGCGTAGACGGCGAACGTGTACGCCGTGTCCGGGGTGAGGCCCGTCAGCGTGGCGGTGTTCGCGGTGGACGCGGCGACCTTGGTCTCGGTACCGCCGCTGATCCGCACGACGTCGTAACCGGTGACGCCGACGTCGTCCGTGGCCGCGCCCCAGGTGAGCGTCGCGGAGGTGGCCGAGACGGCGGAGGCCGCCGGGGTGCCGGGGGCGGTCGGTGCCCGGGTGTCGCCCGGGGTGCCGCCGCCGAAGACGGTGGCCTCCTTCGCGGTCCGGGCGATGCCGTTGACGCCGTTGAAGATCCGCTGTCCCCAGGAGCTGAGGCGGGTCGGGTCGAAGTCGGTGGCGAGGTCGAGGACCGGGTCGGTGTTGCCGCTCCAGGACCAGGCCAGGTAGCCGAGGCCGAGCTGCTCGGCGGTGGCCATCATGGTGTCCTCGTCGGGATCGCCCCACTGGTCGGCGGGACCGCCGAACTCGCCGATGAGCAGGGGGAGTTTCGCGTCGACGAAGGCGTTGAGGTAGTCGGTGATCTCCGCCGCGGTGTCGAAGACGCTGTACATGTGGATGGAGAAGATCAGGTTGCCGGTGGGATCGGCGTCGTAGACGGTCCGGGCGTTGGCGCGCATCACGCCCTGCCAGTCCTGTCCCCAGTTGGGGGCGTCGACCATGATCGTGTGCTGGAGGCCGGCGGTGCGCAGCTTCTTCACGGCGGCGATCGTCGGGGCGGTCCAGCCCTCCGGGGCGGTGTTGCCCCAGGGCTCGTTGCCGATGTTGACGATGACGTAGTCCTCCTGGCCGGCCAGGACGTCCTTCAGGCCGATCCAGTAGTCGGCGGCGTGGTCGAGGGTGCCGGCGGCGGTGTCCTCGCCGTAGCCCGTGGTGTCGTGCACCTCCAGGACGCAGATGAGGCGGTTGGCCTTGCACCGGCCGATGACGGCGGCCACGTCCTCGGGGGTGTTCCTGGTCCAGCGGTGACCGTCGGAGAGGACGACGCGGACGGTGTTGGCGCCCAGCGCCTTGACGTCGGCGAGGGACTGCGTCTCACCGGGGTACCAGGTGTGGGCGTGGTTGACGCCGCGCATCACGAAATCGTTGCCGTTGCCCTCCAGCAGGCGCCCGTCGCTGATGTGCAGGCCGGTGGCGAGGGCGCGCGGGGCCTCGGCGGCCCGGGCGCCGGCCGGGACGAGGAAGCCCAGGCCCAGGACGACGGCGAGGGCGAGCAGACCGGCCAGGAAGGGGGCGGGGTGACGCGGACCGGCCGGGGCGGAGCGGCTCGCTGACGCCGTCGGACCGCCGGGGGCCGGGGCGGACGCGGGCAGGAAGCTCTTTCGGGTCGTGCTGCGTGCTCTTCTCACTGCGACTCCAGGAGTGAGCGCCAGAAACTCAGGCATCGGGAGGATGGGGGTGGGAGCGCTCCCATGAAGCCATTGCGACAAGTACACGTCAAGACATCGCGCACAGGCCGTCGGCCACCCGGTCGGAGTGACGGGGTGGCCGACGGCCTGTCTGCGGGGCGGTCCGTCCGGCTCCCGCGGTGTCCCGGCGGGGTGCCGCGCCGCACTTCTCAGCGGGTCACGACGTGCCGCTCGTCCGGTACACAGTGGGTCATCGTGAGGCCCTCCACGTCACGGGGCGGGTTCTTGCCCAGGTGGGCGAGGCGGTCGCGGTCCTCCTCGGTCAGGTCCTGGCCCGCCAGGGGTTCGAGGTCGGCGACGTCCTCGGGGGTGATGCCGAGGCCTTCGCCGATCCTCAGCCCCAGGTCGTTCTCGACCAGGAGGAAATGCCACACCATGCGCTCCCGCACCGGCCGGTCGCACTCGGCGAGCGCCGCCGTGAGGTTCTGGACCAGGTCGTCGCGCTCCCACTGCTCCATCAGCAGGTAGCGCTGGCCGGCCTGCTGGTAGTCGTTGGTGCGCGGGATGCGCTTGCGGGTCAGCCGGCCGCGGATCTCCGGGCCCTGTTCGTCGTGCGCGGGGTACCGGCCCTCCCGCAGCCCGCCGGTGATCGACGGTTCGTAGTTGACGCTCGGGTTCTCGCCGCCGCCGTCCACGCGGTACGTCATCCGCCCGTCGCGCTGGTTGGTGCGCACGTCGGCGTTCTTCGCCTGGTTCACGGGCAGTTGGAGGTAGTTCGGACCGACGCGGTGGCGTTGCGTGTCGCTGTAGGAGAAGGTGCGGCCGACGAGCATCTTGTCGTCGGAGAAGTCCAGTCCGTCGACGAGGACCCCGGTGCCGAAGGAGATCTGCTCGTTCTCGGCGAAGAAGTTCTCCGGCATCCGATTCAGCACCATCCTGCCGACCGGCTTGGGCGGGAACTCCTGCTCGGGCCAGGTCTTGGTGTCGTCGAGCGGGTCGAAGTCCAGCTCCGGGTGCTCGCCGTCCTCCATCATCTGCACGAGCAGCTCCCACTCGGGGTACTCACCGCGCGCGACGCTCTCGTAGAGGTCCTTGGTGGCGTGGCCGAGGGAGTCCGCCTGGACGTTGGCGGCGTCCTGCTCGGTCATGCTGCGCACCCCGGCCTTGGGCATCCAGTGGTACTTGACCAGCACCGTGCGGCCCTCGGCGTCGACCCACTTGTAGGTGTTGACGCCGAAACCCTGCATGTGGCGGTAGTCGGCGGGGATGCCGCGCGGGCTGAACAGGTTGACCAGCATGTGCATCGACTCGGGGGTCTGCGACATGAAGTCGAAGATGCGGCGCGGCTGCTGCTCGAAGGTGACCGGGTCGGGCTTGAGGGCGTGGATGACGTCCGGGAACTTGATCGCGTCCCGGATGAAGAAGACGCCGAGGTTGTTGCCGACGAGGTCCCAGTTGCCGTCCTCGGTGTAGAACTTCACGGCGAAGCCGCGCGGGTCGCGGGCGGCCTCGGAGGAGTCGCGTCCGCCGATCACCGTGGAGAAGCGGACCGCCAGGTCGGTGCGCTTGCCGCGCTCCTGGAACAGCTTGGCGCGGGTGTACCGGCCGATCGGCTCGTCCCCCCAGGTGCCGTACGCCTCGAAGTAGCCGTACGCGGTGACGCCGCGGGCGTGGACGACGCGCTCGGGGACGCGTTCGCGGTCGAAGTGGCTGATCTTCTCGAGGAACTGGTAGTTCTCCAGGGTGGCGGGACCGCGGGCGCCGACGGTGCGCTGGTTCTGGTTGTCGTGGACCGGGTGGCCCTGCCGGTCGGTGAGCACCTTCCGGCCGTCGCCGCGATCGGGCCCCTTGCTCGATACGTCGGTCATGTACATGCGCTCCTTCGCGTCGGTTCCCCGCGGTCACGGGGCGCGGGGCTGCCGCGCAGCCACCGCCGGGATCTCGGACGGACGGCCCGGGTACCCGATGGGCCGGGACGAGTCACACGAGCCAGCTTGGGGCCGGGTGCGGCGCGCTGCATCCGGACGACGGGGACGCCCGCCCGTAAACCTGCTGGACAGCCGCCGGGCCGTTCACCTGGAATGAGCGGCATGTGTGCGGTGAAGATGCGCCCGGACGAGGTCGACGTGGACGCGGCACTGGTACGGCGGCTCGTCGCCGGGCAGTTCCCGCGGTGGGCGTCGCTGCCGGTGGAGCGGCTGGAGTCCTCGGGGACGGAGAACGCGATGTTCCGGCTGGGCGCCGACAAGGTGGTGCGGCTGCCTCGGTATCCGGGGGCGGTGGAGAGCGTGGCCCACGAGCGGCTCTGGCTGGAGCGGCTGGGGCCGAGGCTGTCCGTCGCCGCGCCGGTGCCGCTGGAACGGGGCGCTCCCGGTGAGGGGTTCCCCTGGCCGTGGTCCGTCTACCGGTGGCTGGACGGCCGCAATCCCGTCGCGGGCGCCCTGGAGCGGCCCGAGGCGCTGGCCGCGGACCTGGGGGCGTTCGTCGCCGGGCTGCGCCGGGTCGACGCGCGGGGCGGGCCGCCCGGGCACCGGGGTGTGCCGCTGGCGGAACGGGACGCGCCCACCCGTTCGGCCATCGCCCGGTTGGCGGGCAGGATCGACACGGCCGCGGTCACCGCCCTGTGGGAGGACGCGCTGCGGGCGCCGGGCCGCACGGCACCGCCCGCGTGGGCCCACGGCGATCTGTCACCGGGCAACGTGCTGGTGGCGGACGGCCGGTTGGCGGCCGTGATCGACTTCGGCAGCGTGGGTGTCGGGGACCCGGCCGTGGACCTGATCGTGGCCTGGAACCTGCTGCCGGCGCCGGCCCGCGCCGCCTTCCGGGCGGCGGTGGGCGCGGACGACGCCGAGTGGGCGCGCGGCCGGGGCTGGGCGCTGTCGATCTCGCTGATCCAGCTGCCGTTCTACTGGGAGACCAATCCGCCGCTGGCGGAGAACTCCCGGCATGTGATCAGGGAGGTCCTGGCGGAGGCCGGGAGGTGACGGGGGCCGGGACCCGGGGGTGACGGGCCGCGGACGGGCGGGCCCCGGCCGCGGCCCGGGACGGCACGGGCCGGCGGTGGCGGGCCTCCGGGACCGGCCGTACGAGGCCCGCCCCCTCCCGGCGGCCCCTCGCCCGTCTACTCCCCCTCCCCCTCGTAGGCCTTCCGCAGGGCGGCGATGTCGAGCTTGCCCATGGCGAGCATGGCCCTGGTGGCGCGGCCTGCCTTCTCCTGGTCCGGGGAGGTGAGCATGCGGATCATCTCGGTGGGCACGACCTGCCAGGACACGCCGTACTTGTCCTTGAGCCAGCCGCAGGGGCCGGGCTCGCCACCGCCCTCGATGAGCTTGTCCCAGTAGTGGTCGACCTCTTCCTGGCCGGCGCAGTCGATCTGGAACGAGATGGCCTCGTTGAACGTGAACTGCGGGCCGCCGTTCAGGCCGACGAACTTCTGGCCGTTGGCCGTGAACTCCACGGTGATCACGGAGCCGGCGGGGCCCGGGCCGGCCTCGGTGTAGCGGGCGACGGTGCCGACGCTCGAGTTCTTGAAGATCGACGCGTAGTGGTGGGCGGCTTCCTCCGCCTGGCCGTCGAACCAGAGGCACGTGGTGAATCCGTCGGTGGTCATGTGTTCCTCCAGGAGCGCGGGGGTGCGGGGAACGCGGTCATCAGTGTCGACCGGTGCGGCGCCCGGAACTCATCGCCCGGCGGCGCCCCGGTTTCGGCTCGTCCGGTGCGGGCTCGTCCGGTGCGGGTTCGTCCGGTGCGGGTTCGTGCGGTGCGGGTTCGTCCGGGGAACCGCCCGCGCAGGCCGTGGCAGGAAGTCCTCTGCTGTCGGCGAATCTGCCCAGGGCAGGGAAATCCGCCGCGGGGGCGGTCACGCGCCGAGAGTGGGTGGCACGGCGGCCGACGCCGCCGCACCCCCTCTCGACTCTCGCCTCTCGACAAGGAGCGCCCATGTCCCGACACCTCACCGGTCCCTCGCCGGCCCTGCTGCCACGGGCCGGGGAGGGTGACACCCCTCCCAGCCGTTTCGACGACCAGCTCGCGGCCCAACTGCTCGATCAGCGCATCGTGCTGCTCGGCACCCAGGTCGACGAGGTGTCCGCGAACCGGGTCTGCGCGCAGTTGCTGATCCTGTCGGCCGAGGACCCGCGCACCGACATCAGCCTGTACATCAACAGCCCCGGCGGCTCGGTCCACGCGGGCCTGGCCATCTACGACACGATGCGGCTCGTCCCGAACGACGTCTCGACGCTGGCGATGGGATTCGCCGCCAGCATGGGCCAGTTCCTGCTGAGCGTCGGCACGGCCGGCAAGCGGTACGCGCTGCCGAACGCGCGCATCATGATGCACCAGCCGTCGGCCGGCATCGGCGGCACCACCGCGGACATCGAGATCCAGGCCGAGAACCTGGAGTTCACCAAGCGGACCATCGAGCGGATCACCGCCGAGCACACCGGCCAGAGCCCGGAGACCATCTCCCGGGACGGCGACCGCGACCGCTGGTTCACGGCCGAGGAGGCCAGGGAGTACGGCATCGTCGACCGGGTGGTGGAGTCGCTGGCCGACGTCCGCCCGGCCGCCTCGAAGCGACGGATGGGGCTCTGACATGGGGACGTACACGATTCCGAACGTGGTGGAGCGCACCCCGCAGGGCGAGCGGTCCTACGACGTCTACAGCCGGCTGCTGGCCGAGCGGATCATCTTCCTCGGCACCGAGATCGACGACGGCGTCGCTAACGTCGTCATCGCGCAACTGCTCCACCTGGAGTCGTCGGCGCCGGAGAACGAGATCGCGATCTACATCAACTCCCCCGGTGGCTCGTTCACTTCGCTGATGGCCATCTACGACACGATGACGTTCGTGCAGGCCCCCCTCGCGACGTTCTGCGTCGGCCAGGCGGCCTCCACCGCGGCGGTGCTGCTGGCGGGCGGGGACCCCGGGCGGCGGTTCGTGCTGGAGCACGCGCGGGTGCTGCTCGGGCAGCCGGCCAGTGGCGGGCGGCAGGGCACGGTGTCGGACCTGGCGCTCCAGGCGAAGGAGATGGTGCGCATCCGCGCCCAGGTCGAGGAGGTGCTGGCCCGGCACACGCACCACGACGTCGCGACCCTGCGCGCGGACATGGACCGCGACAAGGTGTTCACCGCGCACGAGGCCGTGGCGTACGGCCTGGCGGACGAGGTGCTGAGCCGGCGCCCCGCGCGGGGGTGAGGCACCGGCCCGAGCGCGCCCTCAGGCGGCCAGGCAGAGTCCGTCGAGCGAGGACGTGGTCGTCGTCGTACGGCTCGGGTGCGAGGTGCGGCTGGTGAGCCGGAGCAGCTCGCCCTGGGCGCGCGCCAGCAGGTCGCCGAGGCTCAGGCCGAGCGCGCGGGCGGCGGCCGCCAGGACCTCCGAGGAGGCCTCCTTGCGGCCGCGCTCCACCTCCGACAGATAGGGCATGGAGATGCGGGCGGCGTCGGCGACGTCCCGGAGCGTGCGCTCCTGGGCCTGGCGTTCGCGGCGCAGGACGTCGCCGACGAGGTCGCGCCAGAGGGGTTCTCTGGGGGTGGGCGGCCGGTCGGCGGGGCGGGCGGTTCCCAGGCGTTCCGCCGAGGGGCGCAGCGGGATCACGCGGGCGTGGTTCGGCGCTTGGTTGCTCACCGTCCCAGCCTAGGAGGACCGGCCGCCGCGGACAGGGCCCCGGCGTTCCGCCCTCAGGGAAATCCCGGCAGAGGAAATCGGCGCGTTCTGGTGTGCATGGGTTCGCCGACTCGGGGTACGCGCTGCGTGAGCAGACTTGCCGCATTCGGTCCGCTCACTCAGCGGGTACAACAGATGTCGAATGGTGACTTTCGTGGGAGAGGCAATGCACACCGCCGTGATCGGGTCGCAGGCACAGGTCGTCGAGGACACCGCCGGGGCCGGCACGGGTGGCACCCCGCTGCCGGGAATCGAGGACCCCAGGCACGTGGCCCCCCGCGACGCACGTCAGCTGTCGCGTCAGTTCTTCCGGCGGCTGACGGAGCTGGAGGAGGGGACGTACGAGTACCAGTACGCGCGCAACACCCTCATCGAGATGAACATGTCGCTGGTGCGGTTCGCGGCCGGCCGGTTCCGGGGTCGCGGCGACGACATGGAGGACGTGGTCCAGACCGGGATGATCGGCCTGATCAAGGCGATCGACCGGTTCGAGATCTCGCGCGAGGTGGAGTTCACCTCCTTCGCGCTGCCCTACATCGTGGGCGAGATCAAGCGCTTCTTCCGGGACACGACCTGGGCCGTGCACGTGCCCCGGCGGCTCCAGGAGCTGCGGGTGGAGCTGGCCAAGGCGCGCGACGAGCTCTCCAGCCGCCTGGACCGGGAGCCGACCGTCGCCGAGCTGGCCACGCTGATGAACCTCACGGAACCCGAGGTGATCGAGGCGCGGATCGCGGCCAACGGCTACAACTCCTCCTCCCTGGACGCCGCCCTCACCGGCGACGGGCCCGAGAACGGCGAAGCGGTGCTGGCCGACTTCATCGGTGTGGAGGAGGACGGCCTGCGGCTCGTGGAGGACTTCCACTCGCTGGCTCCGCTGATGGCGGAGCTGAGCGAGCGGGACCGGCAGATCATCCACCTGCGGTTCGTGGAGGAGGCCACCCAGGCGGAGATCGGGGAGCGGCTCGGCTGCTCGCAGATGCACGTCTCCCGCCTGATCAAGCGGATCATCGTGCGGCTGCGCGAGGGGATGCTGGGCGAGCTGGGCTGCGCCTGAGTGCCCGCCGCCGTGGGGCCGTCGGCCCCACGGCGTCAGCCGGCGGCGACCCCGAGGACGGCGCGGACGCGCTTGCCGACCGGGATGCGGTCGACGGTGATCTCCGTGGCGATGGCGTGCACGATCTCCAGACCGTGGTGGCCGACGCGGCGGGGGTCCTTGGGGAATCGCAGGGGCAGCCGGTCGCTGCTGTCGTACACGGCGACCGTCACCGAGGTGTCCGTGCCCTCCAGCTCCAGGACGTAGGGGCCGTTGCTGTGCCGGTCGGCGTTGGTGACCAGCTCGCTGACGACCAGCATGACGTCGTCGCCGAAGCGGGCGTCCATGCCCGCGCACCACTCGGTCCTGAGCTGGTCGACGAAGTGGGCGGCGAAGTCGCGGGCCTCGGCGATGGAGCCGGGTTCACCGGTGTAGTGCGCCGCGCGGCGGAGCGGCTCCACGGGTACGTCGAAACCGGTCGTTATCACTGCCCCGTCCAGGTGCTTGCTCATGCTGTTCTCTCTCGGAGGCCGGCCTGGCCGGACGCTGCTGCACCAGCGCCCCTACCCCGAAACGGGCCGTGCAGTCCCCCCGGTCCGGACCCGGCCGCCATGAGCTGCCTCACAGCACGGGTGAACGGCTCGGGGACCGGTCGGCCGAGGGAGGCGCGGAGCCGGACGTGGTGTCGGCCGCCCCGGAGGACCCGGAGGACGTGGAGTCCTCGGTCCGCGGTTCGCCCGACGGGCCCGACGGACCTGAGGGTTCCGAGGGCGCCGAGGGTTCCGATGGGTTGGAGGGGCTGGAGGGCTCCGGCGACGAGGGCGGCTCCTCGGAACCGGGGGGCGGCGCGGGACTGGTCGAGTCCGGCGGCTCGGGACCGCGGGAGGTCGACGGCGAGGTGGGCGGCGACGTGGGCGCCGTGGGCGTGGTGACGCTCGCGGACGGTTTGGGCGGGGTCACCGGGGGCTTGGCGGGCTTGTCCTTGCCGCCGGTGTCGCCCCGCTGCCGGGCGAACCAGCGGTCGGCGCCGGGCTCGTACAGGACGAAGACGTCGATCACGGCCGTCGACGGGGTGACCACGACGACGTTCGCTGGATGGTACGACGGCCAGGAGTCGCCGGTGCGCTTCGGGGTGGTCTGCTGCGCGACGGGCGGGGTCAGCGGGTTGCCGCAGGCGCAGCGCACGCGGGGCACGCCGTGGCCGTCGACGAGGACGGCGGTGCCGGACTGCAGGACGGCCTGGTAGGAGGTGGCGGCGCCGTCGCGGTAGCCGTGGTTGGTGACACGGGTGTCCATGCGCAGTTGCACGGGGGTGAGGGCCCGCAGGTAGGCGGGGACCTCGGCCGGGTCGATGCCGGGGACGGACGCGAACGCCCGGTTCTTGTCGGGGTCGGCCCGCAGTGCCGTGACCTGCTTCTCCACGTCGCAGGCGGCCACGTCCCGGGTGCCGCCGTACAGGCCGGGGGCGCCGCCGTCGACGCCCCGTACGGCGTTGGCGGGCGCGGAGGTGGTCGCCGGGGCCGTGGTGGGGGGCGGGGGTGAGCTGCCGGTGGCGGTGGACTCGGTGAAGGGGTCCGGGCCCGTCTTGCCCGCGGCCTGGAGGAAGACCTCGCTCTCGCCGCCGGATCCGCCGCCACCGCCGGAGCGGGTCGTCAGGACGATCGCGACGGCCGCCGCGACGACGAGGGCGGTGGTGAGCAGCGCGATACGGGACGCGGACCTCCACCACGGCCGGTTCGGTCCGGGGCCGCCGCCGGGCGAGGCCGAGCCGCCCGGGGTTCCGCCGGGCGGTGGGGCGGGCGGGCCTGAGGGCGGTTGCGAGGGCGGCTGCGAGGGGCCGGACAGCGGGCCGGAGGGCGGGCCTGAGGGGCGGCCGGAGGAGGGCGGTTCGACACTCACGAGCACTCCCGACGGGATCTCCCGCGACGCCACTCACGTAACGCTGCACGCCGCTTGGTCCGCAACATCTTCATTGTGTGCTCTTGGCGTACTTCATCCGCAAGTGGACGCGGACGGCTCTCCCGGCAGGCGTGCGGGCCGGGCCCTGCTTAGCGTGGCGAGGGTGAGCCCGAACCTCCCCTCCGGTCAGGCGTCGTCCCGTCACGGCTGGGTACCGGCGGTCGCCGTGGCGTCGGCCGCGCTGATCACCATGACGGTCACGGCCGCGCTGGGGCTGTGGGCGGCGGGCGCGACCGATCTGCCCGGCGGGGCCTACCCGAGGGTGGTCGCGGCGACCGTCGTCACCGCGGTCGGGGGCTCGGTGGAGCTCTCCGCCGACGCCGGGGGGATCGCCGGCACGCGGGCGGGCCTCACGGTGATCCCGCTGTCCGTGACGCTCGTCGGCGCCCTGGTGACCGGCGCCGGGTTCCTCCGGCCGCTGCGGCACCGGGCGGTCGCCTCGGCGGCCGAACTCGCCGGCTGGGCGGCCCGGATCGCCGTGGTGTGGCTCCTCGGTCTGACAGCCCTCGCCCTCGCCGCGCGCCGGACGTTCGCGGTGTCGCTGGGCGACGACACGCTGAACGACCTCGGTGAGGTGTTCGGCGTGACCCCGAGGGCCGGTTTCACCACCGACGTGCCGCTCACCCTGCTGTCCGGACTGCTGTGGCTGGCCGGCGTGCTGGTGCTGGCGCTGCTGGTCTCCCGCGGGGCTCCGTTGCCGCCGCGGCTGCTGCGCTTCCAGGAGGCGGTGCGGCCGGCGGCGTACGCGATGGTGGTGCTGCTGCTCGCGTGCGTCGCGCTGGGGGTGGTCGTGGCGCTCGTGACCGCGGTGACGCGGGGCCGTGCCGCGCAGACCCTGGCCGTGGTGCTGCTCGGCCTGCCCAACCTGGTGTGGCTCGCGTTCACGGTCGGGCTGGGCGCCACCTGGGAGGGCCGGGTGCAGGGGCCGTTCGGGCTGCCGATGCCGCACGTGCTGGACGAGGTGCTGCGCGGCTCGGACACCGCCACGCTGAACCTGCGCACGCTCGGCGAGCAGGACGGCCGGGTGTGGTGGCTGGTCGCCGTGGACGCGGTGCTGCTGCTGGCGGCGGCGTTCGTGATGGCGGCCCGTTCCCCGGCCCGGACGCCGGCCTGGCGGCACGCGGTGCACCTGGCGGTGGCCCTGGTGCTGACGGTGCTGATGATCTGCCTCGTCGGCCGGATCTCCGCACACTACGGCCTGACGCTGTTCGGCATCAGCGACCTGGGCGGCACGGGCCTCACCGGCGACCTGTTCCTGCGCCCCGAGGTGTGGTCGGCGCTGGGCCTCGCCGCGCTGTGGGGGCTGGTCGCCGGCTTCCTGGGCGGACTGTCGGCCCGCGGGAGAGCCGGCCGGGGAAGGGTGGGCGACGGCATTCGCTAGGTTCTTTCGTTTGGATCGGGCCGGACCCCCGCGAGCCCGGCATGATCCAGACGAAAGCCCCCGGGCCGCGTCAGGCACGGCCGTCTCGTGGTGCGAAGACCGGGGCCGCCCACCGGGGCGGAGGCTCGGGGCGGGCCCGTCCTGCTGCCGCGGGTCCCCGGTCCGCCTCCGTCGGCGGGTGCCGCCGGGGTGAGCCGGACAGCAGTGCCGTCCTCAGGGCGGCGACGAACGCGAGGCAGGTGGGGTGGCGGGCGTCGGGGGTCTTGGCGAGGGCCTGCGCGAAGACCTCGTCGACGGCGGGCGGCAGGTCCGGGCGGGCGGTGGTGAGCGGGGGCGGCTCGTCGTACTGGTGGGCCCACAGCAGGGCCATGTCGTCGTCGCGGCGGAACGGCGGGTGGCCCGCGAGGGTCTCGTGGACGACGCACGCCAGGCCGTACACGTCGCAGCGGCCGTCGACCGGGCGGCCGGAGATCTGCTCGGGGGCGACGTAGTCGAGGGTGCCGACGAACTGGCCGACGGTGGTGAAGCCGGTGAGGGACAGCGACTTCTTCGTCAGGCCGAAGTCGGTGAGGTAGACGTGTTCGGGGTGGTCGCTGTCGGTGCCGCGGTCCACGAGGATGTTGCCGGGTTTGACGTCGCGGTGGACGAGGCCGTGCTCGTGGGCGGCGTCGAGGGCGGAGGCGACCTGGGCGGCGATCCGGACGGCGGCGGCCGGCTGCAGCGGTCCGTGGTCGTCGAGGAGGTGGCGCAGGTCGCCGCCGGCGACGTACCGCATGGCGATGTAGAGGAGTCCGTCGGTCTCGTCGGCCTCGAAGACCGGCACGATGTGCGGGTGGTCGATCGCGGCGGCGACCCGGGACTCGTGGGTGAAACGCTTGCGGAAGGTGTCGTTGCGGGCCAGTTCGGGGGCGAGCAGTTTGAGCGCGACGGTCCGTTCCAGGCGCAGGTCGCGGGCGCGGTACACGACGGCCATACCGCCGCGTCCGATCTCCCGCTCGATGCGGTAGCCCGCCACCTGGCGGCCGATCAGGTCGGAGGGCCGGCCGGAGAAGGGGCTCGTCGGCCGGCGGGTCATCGGCGTTCACCGTCGGGCGTCACGACCCGGGTGGGGGCGTGGCCGACGTCCGGGCCTCCGTCCTGGCCGACATCCGGTCCACCGTCCTGACCGCTGTCCGGGCCGCGGTGCGGACCGGCGTCCCGGCCGTCGTCCCGGGCCGCGGCGGGCGGGTCGTCGGCCGCGTAGGTGCTCAGCCGGCTGCCGTCGCCGTACACCCAGCACAACCGGGCGGGGTCGTAGAGCCAGACGGACTCGCCGTCGACGACCACGCCGATCCGCAGGCCCTGGGTGCGGCGGCCGAAGGCCTCGCCGTCGAGGCCGCCCGTGGCGAGTTCCTCGACGGCCGCGCGGTAGCGGGCCAGGGCCTGTTCGGTCCGGCCGAGCAGCGGGCGCGGGTCGGCGGTGGTGGTGAGGGGGTCGTCGGGCAGGGGCGGGTCCTGGGGCACGGCGACGAGGTGGCGGCCGTCCACCCAGGCCGACCAGCCGTTGGAGCACAGCACGTGTCCCCAGTCGCCGCGCCGCTCGACGAGGCGGACGGGCAGCAGCGGGTCGAGGGGGACGGTGGGCCGGGCCGGATCGGGGGTCTCCCAGGCGGGCATGCCCTGCTGGGGGACGACGTGCGTGGGCCGGAAGCCGGGGGGCGTCATCGCGGGCCTACTTCCGCATCACGGCGGGTTCGTGCCGGCGCAGCAGCCGGGAGACGACGAATCCGAAGACGGCCGAGAGCACGACGAGCATGCCCACGTTGAGCAGCCACGCCCCCGCCGAGTGCGCGAACAGCGGGTCGCCGGTGAGGCCGCCGGGCACGATCCGGGCCAGGTCGAGGGTGCCGGCCATGGCGGCGAACGCCCAGCGCGAGGGGATGACCCAGGCGAGTTGTTCCAGGCCCGGCACGCCGTCCAGGGACAGCAGGGCCCCGCAGAAGACGACCTGGACGATGGCGAGGAGCACCAGCAGCGGCATGGTCACCTCTTCCTTGCGCACCAGGGCGGAGACCACCAGGCCGAGCATCATCGCGGTGAAGGCGAGCAGGGCGACCGCGACGGTGATCTCGACCAGCGGGGGCATCAGGACGCCCTCTCCGCCGGGGGCGCCGAGGTCGACGCCGAGCAGGGCGACGAGCGTGAGCACCACGGCCTGCACGACGGTGACCGCGCCCAGCACGACGACCTTCGACATCAGGTACGCCGATCTGGACAGGCCGACGGCGCGTTCGCGCTGGTAGATCACGCGTTCCTTGACGAGTTCGCGCACGGCGTTGGCGGCGCCGGTGAGGACGCCGCCGACGCACAGGATCAGCAGCGCGTTCATCGCGGTGTCCCGGGTGAGCCGGTCGCCGGCGAGGGCGCGGGCCATGGCCCCCATCACGAACGGCAGGGCGATCATGATGACGAGGAAGGTGCGGTCGGCGCTCAGCGCGGCCGTGTAGCGGCGGACGAGGGTGCCGAGCTGGGCGCCGCGGCTGCGCGGGCGGGGCGGCGCCGGTACGACGACCTGGTCGGGGTGGGGCAGGCGCGGCTGGGCACTGGAGTCGACGACGTACCGGCGGTGGAGGGGGGAGGCGGCGTACTCCCCGGCCCAGTCGCGGTCCCGGTCCCGTTCGAAGGCCTCGAAGGCCTCGGGCCAGTCCGTGAACCCGAAGAAGGCGAGGGCGTCGTCGGGCGGGCCGTAGTAGGCGATCCGGCCGCCGGGCGCGAGGACGAGGAGACGGTCGCAGACGTCGAGGCTGAGGACGCTGTGGGTGACGACGACGACCGTGCGGCCGTCGTCGGCGAGGCCGCGCAGCATGTGCATCACCGAGCGGTCCATGCCGGGGTCGAGTCCGGAGGTCGGCTCGTCGAGGAAGAGCAGGGACGGTTTGGTCAGCAGTTCCAGGGCGACGCTGACGCGTTTGCGCTGGCCGCCGGAGAGACTGTGGACGTGCTGGTCGGCGCGCTGTTCGAGGCCCAGTTCGTGGATGACCTCCTCGACGCGCGCCCGGCGTTCGGCCTTGGCGGTGTCCTGGGGGAAGCGCAGTTCGGCGGCGTAGGTCAGCGCGCCGCGGACGGTGAGCTGGGTGTGCAGGATGTCGTCCTGCGGGACCAGGCCGACGCGCTGGCGCAGTTCGGCGTAGTCGCGGTAGAGGTCGCGGCCGTCGTAGACGACGGTGCCGTGGTCGGCGGGACGCTGTCCGGTGAGGGCGCCGAGCAGGGTGGACTTGCCGGCGCCGCTGGGTCCGACGACCGCGAGCAGGCACTTCTCCCCCACCGGGAAGGACACGTGGTCGAGGAGGACCTTGCGGCCGCGGTCGACGGCGACGGTGAGGTCCTGCACGTCCAGGGAGACCTCGCCGGTGTCGACGTACTCCTGGAGTTCGTCGCCGATCAGGCAGAACGCCGAGTGGCCGATGCCGACGATGTCGCCGGCCCCGAGGGGGGCGGCCGTGACGGGCAGGCCGTTGAGGTAGGTGCCGTTGTGGCTGCCGAGGTCGGCGATCTCGTAGGTGCCGTCGGGCAGGGCGCGCAGTTCGGCGTGGTGGCGGGAGACGACGAGGTCGTCGAGGACCAGGTCGTTGTCGGGGGCGCGGCCGATGCGGACGGTGCGGGTGGGCAGCGGGCGGACGGTGGTGGGCCGGCGGAACGTCCCGGTCACGACGGGGTTGGCGACCGCGGAGGGGCGTGGCGGTGCGGGCGGCGGGCGGCCGGTCAGGACGGCGCACGGGCCGTCGTCCGGGCTGCCGAAGCGGATGACGCTGCCGGGGCCGATGCTCCACTCCCGCACGCGGCGGCCGTCGGCGTAGGTGCCGTTGGTGCTGTGCTCGTCCGCGAGAATCCAGTGGTCGCCGTCCGGTCGCAGGACCGCGTGGTGCCAGGAGACGCGGGCGTCGTCGAGGACGATGTCGCTGAGCGGGTCGCGGCCGACGTGGTAGTCGTGGCTCGGGATCATCACCGTGGTGCCCGTCTCGGTCTCCAGCACGAGTTCGGGCGCGGTGGACGTGATCGGCGACTCCGCCATGCCGGAATTCTATCGATTCGCACCAGGGTGCGCCGTGCGGGAGATCGGGAGATCCGGCGGGAGATGCGATCGCGGACCGCGGGCCGGCCGCGGGAGTCGCGGACCGGCGGACAGCGCGGACCGGCGGCGCGGGGTCCGGCGCGGGGCCACGGCCCTGCGGCGGCGGATGCCGGTCAGCCGACCGGCATCACCAGCGGCGGGACGGTCCGCTGCATGCGCAGGGCGTCGACGGACTCGGCGAGCAGCTCGTACTCGGTGGTCTCGTCGCTGGCGGCGATCCGCACCAGCCGTCCGGCCGCCAGTTCGTCGGCGATCAGTTCCTGCCGGCCGACGTCGGCGCACCAGGCCCTCAGCAGGCGGGGGACGTCCGGCACGGTGTCGGAGACCGGGACGAGGGCGCTGGGCGGGATGCTCGTGCTCTCCGGCTGCGGATCGAGCCGCTCGGCGATCCAGGAGGCGCGGTCCCTCAGCCACCACAGGGCGAGCGCCAGCGTCGGGGCCCGGTAGGTGCCGAGCGGGACACCGATGCGGCGCCCGTCGCACACTCCGTACGCGGTGACATGGCACAGGAATTCGTCGTGCACGTCCTTCTCCCCCGTCGCTCGCTGCCGGTGCGGGCCTCGCTTTCCGTGCGGCTCCTGTGGGGTGAACTGCCCCTGACGTTTGAGTATGTTGACTACTGAAACACTGTCACCACGCTTTTTTGGCCAGTCTCTTGGCATATTCCCCGGCGTTCATGGCCGAAATGCGGCGGGCCCGGGCCGCCGCCGTCATTACCCGCGGGGTAATCGACCGGGCGATCGGGCGCGGGCAAGGTGGTCGCACCGGATCGGCGACGCCCGAATCCGGGTTCTGACCAGGATCGACGACCCCTTGGGGGCTGATTTCCCATGTCCACGCAGACCGACCGCTACCAGAACGCCGTCGCCCGCTACCTCGAGGCCTGGAACGCCCGCGAGCCCGGGACCCGGGCCAAGGCCGTGGCCGACGCCTGGGCGCCGCAGGGCAGCTACACCGACCCTCTCGCCGACGTACGCGGCCACGAGGGGATCACGGCAGTCGTCACGGCGGCACGGGAGCAGTTCCCCGGTTTCGCCTTCCGGCTCACCGGCACGGTCGACGGCCACCACGACACGGCCCGCTTCTCCTGGGAGCTGGTGAGCGAGGCGGACGGGGCGGCGCCGGTGGCCGGCTCCGACGTGATCACGCTGGACTCCGACGACCGCATCGTCGCCGTCCTCGGATTCCTCGACCGGGTGCCCGCCGGGGCATGACCGGTGCACTCCTCCGTTCGCGGCGGTCCGCCCGGTGAAAGGCGACGATCGCCGCGAACGGAGGGCGCCGCGCACGGCGCCGGAAAAGCCGTGCACGACGCCGGAAAACCGGAAAACCGGAAGCGGAATTCACCGCCGCCCGGTGCGCGAGCTTCGAAAGGAGGCGGGCGGATCCGTCACCGTCCGGCCGGCCGGCGGAACGGCTCAGCCGTTGATCACCGCGTCGATGCGGGCCAGTTCGTCCGCCTCGAACTCCAGGTTGTCCAGGGCGCCGACGCTGTCCTCGATCTGCCGGGCGCTGCTCGCGCCGACCAGCGCGGAGGTGACCCGGCCGCCGCGCAGCACCCAGGCCAGGGCGAGCTGAGCCAGCGACTGGCCGCGGGACCTGGCGATGTCGTCGAGGGCGCGGAGCTTGCCCACCAGTTCGTCGGTGAGGGCGTCGGAGTTGAGGAAGGGGCTGTCGCTCGCGGCCCGCGAGCCCTCCGGGATGCCGTCGAGGTAGCGGGCGGTGAGCACGCCCTGCTCCAGCGGGGAGAAGACGATGGAGCCGACCTGGAGCTCGTCCAGCGCGTCCAGCAGGCCCTCGCTCTCGGGGCGCCGGTCGAGCATCGAGTAGCGCGGCTGGTGGATGAGCAGCGGGGTGCCCAGCTCGCCCAGGATGCGGGCGGCCTCGCGGGTCTGCTCGGCCGAGTAGTTGGAGACGCCGACGTACAGCGCCTTGCCCTGCTGGACCGCGGAGTGCAGGGCGCCCATCGTCTCCTCCAGCGGAGTCTCCGGGTCGGGGCGGTGCGAGTAGAAGATGTCGACGTGGTCCAGGCCCATCCGCTTCAGGCTCTGGTCCAGCGAGGACAGCACGTACTTGCGCGAGCCCCACTCACCGTAGGGGCCCGGCCACATCAGGTAGCCGGCCTTGGTGGAGATCACCAGCTCGTCGCGGTAGGGCGCGAAGTCGGCCTTCAGGAACTCGCCCAGCGCGGACTCGGCGGCACCGGGCGGCGGGCCGTAGTTGTTCGCCAGGTCGAAGTGGGTGATGCCGAGGTCGAAGGCGCGGCGCAGGATGGCCCGCTGGGTCTCCACGGGACGGTCGGGCCCGAAGTTGTGCCACAGTCCGAGCGAGAGCGCGGGGAGCTTCAGGCCGCTGCGTCCGGTGCGCCGGTAGGGCATGTGCGCGTAGCGGTCGGGGTGTGCGGTGTACAACGCGACTCCAGGAGAGGTGGGCTCGGAGGACCGGCCCCGGCAACCGTAGGCCGGTCGCGGGACCTTCACCCACTCTCACCCTGCCTGCGGGCAGTGGTCCAACAGAAGAATCCGATGGAATTCAGCGGATAGGCTTCTCAATCATGGAACTGCGCCACCTCCAGCACTTCGTCGCGGTCGCCGAGGACCAGCACTTCACCCGTGCCGCCGAACGCCTGATGGTCTCCCAGTCGGGGCTGTCGGCCTCCATCCGCGCGCTCGAGCGGGAGCTGCGGGCGCCCCTGTTCGTCCGCACGACCCGCCGGGTGACGCTGACCGAGGCCGGCCGCGCGCTGCTGGCGGAGGCGGAACGGATCCTGGTGCAGGTGCGCGCCGCGCACGAGGCGGTGGCGGCCGTGCAGGGCGTGGTGCGCGGCACCCTCTCGGTGGGCACCGAGCAGTGCATCGCCGGGGTGCACGTGGCGGGGCTGCTGGCCGCGTTCCGGCGGCGCCACCCGGACGTGGAGATCCGGCTGCGGCAGTCCGGCTCGGGCGCGCTCGCCGAGGAGGTGGCCGCCGGGCGGCTGGACCTGGCCTTCGCCTACCGCACGCAGGCGGACAGCGACCAGCTGCGTTCCGCCTCGCTCACCGGTGAGCCGATGTACGTGCTGTGCCATCCCGACCACCGGCTCACCGGTGCCGCGGCCGCGCCGACCCCGGCCGACGTCGCCGACGAGGTGTTCGTCGACTTCCACCCCGACTGGGGCCCGCGCCGCGCCACCGACGCGGCCTTCGCGGCGGCCGGGGTCCGCCGGACGGTCGCGCTGGAGGTCAACGACGTGCACAGCCTGCTGGACCTGGTGGACGAGAACCTCGGCGTCGCCGTCGTACCGCGCCACTTCCGGCACAAGCGGGAGGCGCTCACCGCGCTGCCGCTGAAGGGGACGGGCGAGGTGGTGTACGAGACGGTCGCCCTGCTGCCGCCCGCCCGGGCGACCAGCCCGGCGGCACGCGCGCTGATGGCCCTGCTGGAGACGGAGCGCGGCGGGTAGGTTCCGGCCGCCCGGGGGCTGTCCGGGGGCTGTCCGGGGGCCGCCCGGGGTCTGTCCGGTGGATCGTGCCGGACGGGTCCGGGGGCGGCGCCGGGGCGGCGGGTGCGCGATGGTGGACGTATGCATGCCAAGGACATCCTCATCGACGGCTACGGCCGCGTCCGGGAAGAGGTCCACGCCGCCGTCGGCGGCCTCGACCCGGACGGCCTCAACGCCCGGCCGGCCGCCGGGACGAACTCGGTCGCCTGGCTGGTCTGGCACCTCACCCGCGTCCAGGACGACCACGTGGCCGACGCCTTCGGGCTCGATCAGGTGTGGCTCTCACAGGACTGGGAGAAACGGTTCGGCCTGAGCCTGCCGCGCCGGGACACCGGGTACGGGCACAGCGCGGCGCAGGTCGCCGGGGTACGGGTCACCGACGGCGGCCTGCTGACCGGGTACCACGACGCCGTCCACGCGCAGACCCTCCGGGCGCTGCGCGGGGTGACCGCGGCGGACCTGGAACGCGTCGTGGACGAGCGCTGGGACCCGCCGGTCACGCTCGGCGTCCGCCTGGTCAGCGTCCTGTCCGACGATCTCCAGCACGTCGGACAGGCCGCCTACGTGCGCGGGCTGCTTCAGAGCGCGGCCGCGTAGCCCGGCAGGACGACGTCCTCGATGAGGGCCTTGCGCTCGTCGAACGGGATGAAAGCGCTCTTGAGGGCGTTCACGGTGACGGTGCGCAGGTCCTCGACCGTCCAGCCCGCCTCCTCGACCAGCAGCGACATCTCGCGCGTCATCGTCGTCCCCGAGACCAGCCGGTTGTCGGTGTTGAGGGTGACGCGGAAGCCGAGGTCCTTCAGCGCGGTGATCGGGTGCTCGGCGATGGAGGTGGCGGCGCCGGTCTGGAGGTTGGACGTCGGGCACATCTCCAGCGCGACACGGTGGTCCCGCACCCAGCCGGCCAGGCGGCCGAGCTTGCCGTCGACGATGTCGTCGGTGATGCGCACGCCGTGGCCGATGCGCTGGGCGCCGCAGACCTGGAGGGCCTGGTGGATGCTGGGCAGGCCGTGCGCCTCGCCGGCGTGGATGGTGAAGGGGACGTTCTCGCGGCGCAGGTGCGCGAAGGCGTCCAGGTGGTCGGCGGGCGGGAAGCCGTCCTCGGCGCCGGCGATGTCGAAGCCGACGACGCCGGCGTCCCGGAAGGCGACCGCGAGGTCGGCGGTGGCGCGGGTCCGGTCGAACATCCGCATGCCGCACAGCAGGGTGCCGACGCGGACCGGGGTGCCGGCGGCGGCCGCCTTGGCCATGCCGGCCGCGAGGCCCTCCTGGACCGTCTCGACGACCTCGGGCAGGGTCAGGCCGCCGTCGAGCATCAGCTCGGGGGCGTAGCGCACCTCGGCGTAGACGACGCCGTCCGCGGCCAGGTCGAGGACGTACTCCTCCGCCGTGCGCAGCAGGCCCTCGCGGGTCTGCATGACGGCGAGGGTGTGCTCGAAGGTCGCTATGTACCGGACCAGGTCACCGGAGTTGGCGGCCTCGAAATACCAGGCGGCCAGCTCCTGCGGGTCCGTGGCCGGCAGGGTGTGGCCCACCGCGGCCGCCAGCTCGACGACGGTGGCGGGGCGCAGACCGCCGTCGAGGTGGTCGTGCAGGACGGCCTTGGGGAGCCGGCGGAGGGTGGCGGCGTCTACGCGCGTAGCGGTCATGGTGGGTCTTTCCTCGGGCGGGGCGGTGGGGCGGGGTTGCGGGGGCGGGGCGCGAGAGGGCGAGGACCGGCGGGGTCAGCCGGCGGGCTGGAGCAGGTCCCAGCGGTTCCCGTACAGGTCCCGGAAGACGGCGACGGAGCCGTACGGCTCGTGGCGGGGCTCCTCCAGGAAGGTCACGCCGGCGGCGCGCATCCGGGCGTGGTCCCCCGCGAAGTCGTCGGTGTACAGGAAGAACCCGACCCGTCCGCCGGTCTGGTCGCCGACCCGGGAGCGCTGGGCGTCGCCCTTGGCCCTGGCCAGCAGCAGGCCGGTGCCGTCCTGGTGGCCGTCGGGCCGCACGACGACCCAGCGCGATCCGTCGGCACGCGCCGCGTCCTCGGCGAGGCGGAAACCGACGGCCTCGGTGAAGAAGCGGATCGCCTCGTCGTAGTCGTCGACGACGAGGGTGACCAGGGCGATGCGACTCATCGGGACCTTTCGGGAGGGCTGATTAGCGGGAGAGGTTATACGTAAAACCTGACGGACGCCAGTCACCTCCGGAGAACCCCGCCGAGTCCGGACCCGCGCCGTGGGCGCGGCGGGAACGGGCCGGAGGTCAGTCCGCCTTGCCGTGGGCCCCGTTCAGGCGGTCCAGTTCCGCCGGCGTCAGCCGCAGGCGTCCCGCCGCCACGTTCTCCGTGAGGTGCTCGGGGTTGCCGGTGCCGGGGATGGCCAGGACGTGCGGGCCCCGGGCCAGGGTCCAGGCCAGGCGGATCTGCGCGGGGCTCACGCCGTGGGCGTGGGCCGCCGCCAGGACCGCTTCGTCGTGGGCGGTCGTGGCTCCGCGCGGGCCGCTGTCGCCGGCGATGGCGTAGAACGGGACGAAGGCGATGCCCTGTTCGCCGCACAGGCGCAGGAGTTCCTCGGTGGCGGGTCGGCGGTCTCCGAGGCCGTAGCGGTTCTGGACGGCGACCACCGGGGCGATGGCCTGCGCCTCGGCGAGGTGGCGGGGTTCCACGCCGGAGATGCCGAGGTGGCGGACGAGGCCGGCCCGGCGCAGCTCCGCGAGGGCGCCGAAGTGTTCGGCGATCGACTCCTGGTCCATCCGGCGCAGGTAGACGAGGTCGAGGTGGTCGCGGCCGAGCTGACGCAGGTTCTCCTCGACATGGCCGCGGAGGTCCTCGGGGCGGGCCGAGGTGCCCCACTCCCCCGACCAGTCGCGGAAGGGGCCGACCTTGGCGGCGATGAGCAGGTCGTCCGGGTACGGGGCGAGAGCGCTGTTGATCAGTTCGTTGGCGGAGCGCAGGGAAGAGAAGTAGAAGGCCGCGGTGTCGATGTGGTTGACGCCCAGGTCGAGCGCCTCACGCAGGACGGCGATCGATCGGTCGCGGTCGCTCGGTGTGCCGAGATGGAAGGCGGCGTCGCCCGTCAGCCGCATCGCGCCGAAGCCGATGCGGCCGACGGTCGTGTCGCCCAGTCTCCAGGTGCCTGCGGCATCCGCGGTGATCGTTTCCGAAGTCATCGGCGGAGTCTCGCACACACCGTCCGGGGTCAGCAGTAGAGGTTGCCGCCCGGGGAGACGCCCAGGATCTGGGCGAACTGCTGGTACTTGGTCACCCGGCTCTGCACCTGCGCCGGGTTCTTGCCGTCGCACTCCAGGGAGCCGTTGATGGAGCGTATGGTCTGGCCGAACCCGGCGCCGTTGACCATGGCGTTGTGCGGCGTCATGGTGCCGGGACCGCTCTGGGTGTTCCAGTACCACAGGGCCGTCTTCCAGGCCACGGCCGCGTCGTTCTGCACCAGCCAGGGGTTGTTGAGGAGGTCGATGCCGAGCGCGTCGCCCGCGGCCTTGTAGTTGAAGTTCCAGCTGAGCTGGATGGGGCCGCGCCCGTAGTAGGCCGCCTGGCCGGCCGGGCAGCCGTACCACTGGCTCCAGTCGCAGTAGTGCGGGTAGTTGGCGGTGTTCTGCTCGACGACGTGCACCAGACCGCCGGTCTCGTGACTGACGTTGGCGAGGAAGGCCGCCGCCTCCTGCTTCTTGGTGGTGTCGCTGCCGGTGGTGGTGAAGCCGGGGTAGGCACTGAGGGCGGCGGTGAGGCCGCTGTAGGAGTAGAAGGAGTTCCGGCCCGGGAACATCTGGTTGAACTGCGCCTCGGTGACCACGAAACTGCCGACCGGCGTGCCGGGGCCGGTGTCGCAGGCGTACGGCTCCCAGTACCAGGTGCTGATGACGGGGTCGTAGCCCGGGTTGTCGTGCTCGGCCACGTAGGCCCTGCCGTCGGTGTAGCGGACGATGTCGCCGGTGCGGTAGGCCTTGCCGGCCACCCAGGCGGGATAGCTCGAACAGGCGGCGGCGGACGCGCTCGTGGCCGGCAGGAGCACCGGGACGGCACTGGAGAGGACGAGCGCGGTCACGACCGCGGAGATACGGCGCCTCGACACGGGATCAACTCCTTCACGGAGCACGGCCGTCCCCGGCACGGGGCAGGGCGGAGCCGGGCCTCGTGCGCGTACCGGTGGAGCCGGTCACGGCTCGGGGGCGGCCGTGGTGGGGGGTGTGGAGGCACACTCAACCGCTTTGGTATGTACCAGTCAAGGGTGTAGACCAGTCGACCCGGCCGGGATGCGGCCGGGCCGACCGGTCGGCATGCGGCGGGCCGACCGGCCGGGGTGTCGCCGGAACCTCCCGCGCCCCGGGAGGACGGCCCTGCTCGGGGGCTCAGCCCAGCGGCTTCTCCAGCACCGCCTTGCGGTGACTGAAGGTCTCCATCGAGTACCGGCCGTGGTAGTTGCCCATGCCGCTCTCCCCCACTCCGCCGAACGGCAGGTCGGAGACGGTGAGATGGGCCAGCGGCAGACCGTGGCCGAGGCCGCCGGAGGAGGTCTCGGCGGCGATGCGCGCGCGGGTCTCCTCCGACTGGGAGAAGACGTACAGCGCGAGGGGCTTGTCGCGGTCGTTGATGAACGCGATCGCCCCGTCGAGGCCGTCGACGGTCACGATCGGCAGGATCGGGCCGAAGATCTCCTCCCCCATGACGGGGGATGCGGGGTCGACGTCGGCCAGGACGGTCGGCGCGATGTACTTGTCCGCGCGGTCGCTGCGGCCGCCGACCACGACGCGGCCGGAGCCGAGCAGGCCGGTGAGCCGGTCGAAGTGGCGCTCGTTGACGATCCGGCCGTACTCGCCGGAGGTCTGCGGGTCGGCGCCGTAGACCTTCTCGACGGCCCGGGCGAGGAGGGGTTCCAGGGCGGCGGCGGTCGCGGGGTCGGTGAGGACGTAGTCGGGGGCGACGCACGTCTGGCCGGCGTTGAGGAACTTGCCGCGGGCCAACCGGTCGGCGACGACGGCGAGGTCGGTGTCGCGGTCGACGAACGCCGGGGACTTGCCGCCGAGTTCGAGGGTGACCGGGGTGAGGTGCTCGGCGGCGGCCCGCATCACGACGCGGCCGACGGTGCCGTTGCCGGTGTAGAAGATGTGGTCGAACCGTTCGGCCAGCAGGGCCGTGGTCTCCGGGACGCCGCCCTCCACGACGGCGACCGCGTCGGTGTCGAGGTGGGCGGGCAGCAGCCGGGCGAGCGCGGCGGAGGTCGCCGGGGCCAGCTCGCTGGGCTTGACGACGACGGCGTTGCCCGCGGCGAGGGCGCCGACGAGCGGGGCGAGCAGCAGTTGGGCGGGGTAGTTCCAGGGCGCGATGACGAGGACGACACCGAGCGGGTCGTACTGGGTCCAGGCGCGGGCGTCGGCGCCGAGGTGGGCGGGGGCCGGGGCGGGTTCGGGACGCAGCCAGTCGTCGAGGTGGGCGAGGGTGTGGTCGATCTCGCGGACCGTGAAGTCGATCTCGGTGCGGTAGGCCTCCGTGGCGCTCTTGCCGAGGTCGGCGTGGAGGGCGGCGGCCAGGTCCTCACCCCGTTCCGTGAGCATCTCGCGCAGGCGGCGCAGCTGTCCGGTCCGCCAGGCGGCGGGCTTGGTGCGGCCGGTACGGAAGGTGGCGCGCAGCCGGGCGACGACGTCGGCGGGCTGCTCGGGGATGGCGGTGGTCACGGTGCCTCGCTGGTGGTGCGCGGGCTTCTCAGCCCTGGGTACGGGTGGTGAGCGGTCAGCTCGGTGTATAGGCCAACCTTTCATGCACCAAAACATATTCCCCGGCTCGGCCGCTTCACCGTGCGGCCCTGCCGCCGGGATCAGCGGGGCGGTTCGCCGCGGCACCCTTCGCCTTCCGCACGAACGGCGCCCCCGGATCGACACCCCGCGCGGCGACACGGGAAGAATCCGGTCCATGACCGCACCGCACCCGCTCGTCACCCGGGCCCGGCACCTCGCACAGACCCTCCTCGCCCCGCACGCCGAGGAGGTGGACCGGACGGAGGTCCCCACCGGTCATCTCACGGAGATCCGGCGCTCGGGCCTGCTCGGCCTGCACGCGCCCACGACGGCGGCGGCGGTGGGCGGCGGCCGGTCCCTGTCGCTGCCGAACCGGGCCCAGCGACTGGCGCGGGAGGCGCTGTTCGTCATGGTCCAGGGCCGGACGCGGGACTTCCGCGGGGCCCACCTCGACGCCCTGGCGGGCCGCTAGGCGCGCGTTCCGTCCCCGCAGGGGCACGGACGCACGGGACGGCCGGGGGGCCCCCCCCCGGGGGGGGGGGGGCCCGGCCCCCCCCCGGGGGGAACGGCCCCCCCGAGGTCCACCACCACGGAAGGCGCCGGCAAGAGGGGCCTACACACCCGGGGGGGGGGGCC
>NZ_JBIRNP010000008.1:242461-325543 GCF_044331705.1 Streptomyces sp. NPDC017202
CGCGCCGTGCGAGGCCGCCCCCACCCCGCCCGCGGGCCGGGGGCCCCCCGGCGGGCCCCCCCCCCCCGCCCCGCCCCCCCCCCCGCGGGCCGGCCCGCCCCCCCCCCGGGGGGGGGGGCGCCGGCCGTCCCTCTCGCCTCAGTCCTCGTCGCCCGACTGGACCACCACGAGGAAGGCGTCCGACTTCAGGTCCATCACCACGGTGGCGGGCTCCCCCTCGGCCCGCCGCCTGGCCGCGGACTCCTCCGCCGGCCACGATCCGCGCGGGGCTCCCGCGGGGAAACGCTCCAACACCTTCGCGCCCATAGCGGCAGACACCTCCCGATTCGATACGAACACGTCCGTCACCTACGCCTGCCCGCTGCCGGCCGAAGCATGTTCAGGACGCATCCACCCGGGCGACATCCGGGCGGTCGAGATCACGGTCGCGGTCTCCGTCGCGGCCGAGCCGTCCCGGCCACCAGGCGCGGGCGCCGAGGTCCCGCACCAGAGCGGGCACCAGCAGCGAACGCACCACGAGCGTGTCGAGCAGCACGCCGAAAGCGACGATGAAGGCGATCTGCACGAGGAAGGCCAGCGGGATCACGCCGAGCGCGGCGAAGGTGGCGGCCAGCACCACCCCGGCGGAGGTGATGACACCGCCGGTGCTGATCACGCCTCGCAGCACGCCCTCGCGGACCCCGTGCCGCAGGGACTCCTCGCGCACCCGGGACATGAGGAAGATGTTGTAGTCGACGCCCAGGGCCACGAGGAAGACGAATCCGTACAGCGGAACGGACGGATCCGTGCCGGTGAAGCCGAACACGTGCTCGAAGACGAGGCTGGAGACCCCCAGGGTGGCGAGGAAGTTCAGCCCCACGGTGGCCACCAGCAGGGCGGGCGTGAGCAGGGAGCGCAGCAGCACGGTCAGGATGACGAAGATGATGGCGAGGACCACCGGCACGATCAGGGTGCGGTCGCGCTCGGCGGTGCGCAGGGTGTCGTACTGCTGGGCCGTGTAGCCGCCCACCAGGGCGTCCGCGCCGGGAACGGCGTGCAGCGCGGTGCGCAGCCGCGCCACCGTGTCCTTGGCCGCATCGCTGTCCGCCGCCGCCTTCAGGGTGACGTCGACGCGGGCCCGTCCGCCGACGACGAGCGCTTCCCCGCCGGGTGCTCCGGACGCGCTCACCGCCGCGGCCGAGGCCACGCCGTCGGTCGTACGGGACGTCTCGACCACCTTCGTCAGCCGGTCGGCGTCGGCGATGACCACCACCGGGTTGCCCGCGCCGCCGGGGAAGTGCCGGGCGAGCGTCTGCTGGGCCGCCACGGACGGGGCGTCGTTGACGAAGGTCTCGTCCAGCGGGACGCCCTTGGAGGTGAGGGTGGGGGCGAACGCGGCGCAGACGAGCAGGCCGGCCAGCGACACCGCCCACACCTTGCGGGGGGCCCGGTCCACCAGGGCCGCGACCCGGTGCCAGATCCGGCCGCCGGCCCCCTGGTCGTCGGCGGTCCGGGGCTTGGCGGGCCAGTAGGCGGCACGGCCGAGCAGCACCAGGACGGCGGGCAGGAACGTCAGCGTGCTCACCACGGCGGCGATGATGCCGATGGCCCCGACGGGCCCCAGGGCCCGGTTGTTGGTGAGGTCGCTGAGCAACAGGGCGAGCAGACCGAGGGCGACGGTCGCGGCACTGGCCACCACCGTGCTCCAGGACCGGCCCAGCGCGGCCCGCATGGCCGCGAACCGGTCCGCGCGGGAGGCGAGTTCCTCGCGGTAGCGGGCGGTCAGGAGCAGGGCGTAGTCGGTGGCCGCGCCGATGACGAGGATCGACAGGATGCCCTGGACCTGCCCGTCCACGCGTACCACGTCGTGGTCGGCGAGCACGTAGACGACGGCGCAGGCGAGGCCGAGCGCGAGGACGGCGCCGACGATGATCACCAGGGGGAGCAGCACACTGCGGTAGACGAGCAGCAGGATCACCAGGACGGTCACCAGCGCGACGGCGAGGAGCAGGCCGTCGATGCCGGCGAACGCGTCGGAGAGGTCGGCCTGGGTCGCGGCCGGTCCGGCCAGCTGGACGGTGGTGCCGGGGACCCGCTCGGCCGCGGCACGGATCCGCTCCAGGGCCGGGGCCAGCTCCTCCCCCAGGTCGGGGCGCAGCGGTACCACGCCCTCCAGGGCCTTGCCGTCCTCGGAGAGCAGCGCGGGCGAGACCCGGCCCGCCACTCCCGGGGCGTCGGCGAGGGAGGCGAGGGCCTGGGCCGCGGCCTCGCGCCGGTCCGCCACCGGGGTGTCCCGGTCCGAGGTCCACACGACGATGGCCGGGAGGGTCTCGTCCTGGCGGAAGGCCCGCTGGGCGCTGATGACCTCGGTCGATTCGGCGCTGCGCGGCAGGAAGGCGGCCTGGTCGTTCGTGGCGACCTCGCCCAGGCGCCCGGCGAACGGTCCGAGGACGCCGCCGAGGACGAGCCATACGGCGACGAGCAGGACCGGGACGAGCCGTCGGGCGCGTCGAAGGGTGGTGGACATCGTTCTCCTGCTGCGAAGGGACAGATATCTCGACGACTGACAATCTCAATGATTGAGTAATCGGGGACGGGGGGATCTTAGACTGCGTCCGTTCTTCTGCCCCTGCGGGGTCGGCGGATGCGCCGGATCGTGCCCGTTCTCAGCGACCGAGGGTGGCTATCCCCGAGAGTTCCTCGTTCATCGCCGCCAGGAAGCGCAGCACCACCGACAGCTCCTCCTCGGTGAAACGGGACCGGGCGGCCTGCGTGGCCTCGGCCAGGGGCCGGAAATGGGCCCGCGCCGCGGACCGGGCGTCCGACACGTAGTGCAGGTGCACCACTCTGCGGTCGGCGCTCTCACGGACCCGCCGGACGTGGCCGGCGCGCTCCAGCCGGTCGACGCACGCGGTGACGGCGCCGGAGGTCAGCCCGAGGTGCTCGCGCAACCGCTTGGGGGTCATGGGCTCCTCGGCGTCGAGGATCGCCGCCAGCGCCTGGACGTCCGTGGCGTGCAGCCCCTGGTCGCCCGCGAACCCGTGCACCAGCCGGTTGATCTCGCCGTTCATCCGCCGCAGCCGGACCGCGAAGGCGTACAGGTCGGTCGGTGGCGCGGGCGCGTCCGCGTCCCGTCCCTGTTCGTGCTGCTCCCGATCGTTCCCTGTGGCCACGTGATCAGCGTAGCCGTTGCCCGCGATCACCCGATCGTGCCCTCGGACCGCGTCGCGCATCCGCCGCCAGCCCCCGCGGGGAAGGCATACCGGGTGGGGACGTCGACGCGAAGGACCGAGGACTCATGACCGCACAGGGCCAAGGCCACGGCCGGGAACCTCTCCGCTGCCTGGTCACCGGCGCCACGGGCTACATCGGCGGCCGGCTCGTCCCGGAACTGCTGGCGGCCGGTCACCGGGTGCGCTGCCTGGCCCGCTCCCCCGAACGGCTGCGCGACCACCCGTGGGCCGGGGAGGCGGAGGTGGTGCGCGGGGACGTCACGGACGCCTCGTCGGTCGCGGAGGCGATGCGGGACGTCGACGTGGCCTACTACCTGGTGCACGCCCTGGGCTCGGGCCGGGACTTCGAGGAGACCGACCGGCGGGCGGCGCGGATCTTCGGCGAGCGGGCCCGCGCCGCCGGGGTGCGCCGCATCGTCTACCTCGGGGGCCTCACCCCGCCCGGCGTCCCCGAGCGGGAGCTGTCGCCGCACCTGCGTTCGCGCGCCGAGGTGGGCCGCATCCTGCTGGACTCGGGGGTGCCGACGACCGTGCTGCGGGCGGCCGTGGTCATCGGCTCGGGCTCGGTCTCCTTCGAGATGCTCCGCTACCTCACCGAACGCCTGCCCATCATGGTCACGCCGAGCTGGGTGCGCACCAGGATCCAGCCCGTCGCCGTCCGGGACGTGCTGCGCGCCCTGGTCGGCAGCGCCCGGATGCCCGAGGACGTCAACCGGGCCTTCGACATCGGCGGGCCGGAGGTGCTGACGTACCGGGAGATGATGATCCGCTACGCCGCGGTGGCGGGTCTGCCGCGCCGGATCATCGTCCCGGTGCCCGTGCTCACCCCCCGGCTCTCCAGCCACTGGGTGGGGCTCGTGACGCCCGTGCCCGCCTCCATCGCGCGGCCGCTCACCGAGTCGCTGCGTCACGAGGTGGTGTGCCAGGAGCACGACATCGCCCGGTACGTGCCGGACCCGCCCGGACATCCGGTGGGCTTCGACGAGGCGGTACGCCTGGCGCTGCGGCGGGTCCGCGACGCGGAGGTCGTCACCCGCTGGTCGTCCGCCTCCCTGCCCGGCGCTCCCAGCGACCCGCTGCCGACCGACCCGGACTGGGCGGGCGGCAGTCTGTACACCGACTTCCGGGAGGTGCCCGTGCACGCTTCCCGGGAGTCGCTGTGGCGGGTGATCGAGGGGGTGGGCGGCGACAACGGCTGGTACTCCTTCCCGCTGGCCTGGGCGGTGCGCGGATGGCTGGACCGGCTGGTCGGCGGGGTGGGACTGCGCCGGGGCCGGCGCGACGCGGCGCGTCTGCGGGTCGGCGACTCGCTGGACTTCTGGCGGGTCGAGGAGATCGAGCCCGGCCGCCTGCTCCGGCTGCGGGCCGAGATGCGGCTGCCGGGCCTGGCCTGGCTGGAGATGTCCGCGGAGACGGACGGGACGGGCGGCACCCGCTACCGCCAGCGCGCCCTGTTCCATCCGCACGGGCTGCTCGGCCAGGCCTACTGGTGGAGCGTCTCCCCCTTCCACGCGGTGGTGTTCGGCGGCATGGCCCGCAACATCGCCCGGGCCGCGGCGGCCGAGGCTCCCGGCCGGACGTCCGCCGCGTGAGCGCGCATCCGCCGGGTGCCTCGCCGCGGAAGCACCCGGTGGCCCCTCACCCCAGTCGGAAGTCAACGTCATGAACGTCTCCGTCGTCCTGTTCACCTCCGACCTGCGGCTGCACGACCATCCGCCGCTGCGGGCGGCTCTGGAAGGGGCCCGGGAGGTGGTCCCGCTGTTCGTGCGCGACCGGGCCGTCGACGCCGCCGGGTTCGCCGTGCCCAACCGGCTGGCCTTCCTATCCGACTGTCTGCGGGACCTGGACGCGGGGCTGCGCGAACGGGGCGGACGGCTCGTGCTCCGCTCGGGGGACGTCGTCGAGGAGGTGTGCCGGGTCGCCGGCGAGGCGGGCGCCGACGAGGTCCATCTGGCGGCCGACGTCAGCCGGTACGCGCAGCACCGCGAGGAGCGGCTGCGGCACGCCCTGGAGGCGAAGGGCGTACGGCTGCACGTGCACGACGCCGTGACGGCCGCCGTCGCGCCGGGGGCGGTGACCCCGGCCGGGTCGGACCGCTTCGCCGTGTTCACGCCGTACTTCCGGCGCTGGTCGCAGGAGGGACTGCGGGAGGTGCTCGACGCGCCCCGCGCCGTCACCGTCCCGGACGGGGTCGGCTCGGAGGAACTCCCCGCGCACACGGGCGTGTCCGAGGGACTGGCGGCGGGCGGCGAGCGCGAGGGACGGGCACGGCTGGCGGCCTGGCTGCGCCACGGGATCGCCGCGTACGAGGACCGGCACGACGACCTGGCCGGCGACGCCACCTCCCGGCTGTCGCCCCATCTGCACTTCGGCACCCTCTCCCCCGTCGAACTCGTGCGCCGGTCCCGTGCGGCGGGCGGCGCGGGCGCCGAGGCGTTCGTACGGCAGGTCGCCTGGCGCGACTTCCACCGTCAGGTGCTGGCGGCCCGTCCGGCCGCCGCCGTCGCCGACTACCGGCCCCGGCACGACGACTGGCGCACCGAGCGGACCGCCCGCGACGACATCGAGGCGTGGCGGGAGGGCCGCACCGGCTACCCGATCGTGGACGCGGCGATGCGGCAGCTGCGCCACGAGGGGTGGATGCACAACCGGGGCCGGCTGCTGACGGCGAGTTTCCTCACCAAGACGCTGTACGTCGACTGGCGGATCGGCGCGCGCCACTTCCTGGAACTGCTCGTTGACGGGGACATGGCGAACAATCAGCTCAACTGGCAGTGGGTCGCGGGCACCGGCACCGACAGCCGCCCCAACCGGGTCCTCAACCCGGTCACCCAGGCCAAGCGGTACGACCCGGACGGGGCGTACGTGCGGCGGTGGGTACCGGAACTGGCGGGGATCGAGGGCGCGGCGGTGCACGAGCCGTGGCGGCTGCGCGGCCCGGACCGGGCGGCGGCCGGCTACCCCGACCCGGTGGTCGAGCTGTCCGAGGGGCTGGCCCGCTTCCGGCGGGCGCGCGGACTCGACTGAGGCGCGGGCGGTGCCGGTGGACGGACGGCGGCGCGGGGCGTCGCGCCGCGGGGCCGTCGCCGTGCGGGCGGCCCCGCGGTCACGGCGGCGTCGGCTTGCGCGGTCACCGGTCTCCCGCCCGTGCGCGCGGATCCGCTCACCACGTGCGGCCCGCGTCCAGCAGCAGCTCGCGCACGCGTGTGACGTCCGGGTTCTCCACCGCTCCGGGCCGCTGGACGAGGAAGGCCGTGTTGATCGGCGGGTCCTCCGGCTCGTGCAGGGCGACGAGGGCACCCGAGGCCAGCTCGTCGAGGCAGAGGTAGCGCGGCAGGACGGTGAAACCCGCGCCCGCGACGACCGCGGCGAGCACACCGCGCAGGTCGGGCACGGTCACGGCGGCGGAACCGGACAGCCGCCGGCCGAAGACGTGCCGCCAGTAGCGGCGGGCGATCGGCAGGTCCTGCGCGTAGGTGACCAGCGGGACCGGGTGCAGGGCCGCCGGAAGTTCGGCGGCCGGCCGGTCGCCGAGCCGCTCGGCCCAGGCGGGCGCGGCGACCAGGACGAACTCCTCGTCCATGAAGGGGGTCGAGGCCAGGGTGCGGCCGCGCGGGCGGGTCGTGGCGATGACCAGGTCGTGGCGTCCGGCCCGCAGCTCGTCGAGCAGCGGCTCGGTCAGGCCCGGCGCCACGCGCAGCCGGACGCCTTCGGCCGCCAGCGGCGCGAGTGCGGGCAGTACGCGCAGGCACAGCAGTTCCGCGGGCCCGGCGAGGTGTACGGGATCGGGGCGCCCGGCCGTGGCCGGGCCGGGCCCGGCCACCGTGGCCAGTTCGTCGAGCGGCGCCGCGATCCGCGCGGCCAGCGCGTCGGCGACGGCGGTCGGGGCGACGCCGCGCGGAAGCCGCTCGAACAGCTCCCGTCCGGCCTGCCGCTCCAGGGTCCGCATCTGCGTCGTCACGGTCGGCTGCGAGAGTCCGAGCAGTTGGGCGGCACCGGTGAACGACCCCGAGCGGTAGACGGCGAGGAAGGTCCGCAGCAGGTTCAGGTCCAGGTGATGGCTTGGGTCCACCGTGCGCAGTATTCCGTGTGGGCCATCGGGATTCCCATACCTGGCATTGGAATTCTCATTGGTTGCTTATGGCTTGACGGCTTAGGTTCGGGGCATCGACACAGCGACGCTCCGCACCCGGAACGTCGAGGACGCACCCCCCGGAGAGAGCACCATGGCAAAGATCCTTTTCGTGATGACCGGCGCGGACCACTGGACGCTCGCCGACGGCAGCCTGCACCCCACCGGCTTCTGGGCCGAGGAGGCCGTCGCCCCGTACGAGGCGTTCCGCGCGGCGGGCCACGAGGTGGTCGTCGCCACGCCGGGCGGTGTGGTCCCGCCGGTGGACAAGGGCAGCCTCTCGGCCGAGTCGAACGGCGGCCAGGAGGGGGCCGACCGCGTCGCGGCCGGACTCGAGAAGATGACCGAGCTGCGGCGTCCGGTGCGTCTGGAGGACGTGGACCTCGCCGACTACGCGGCCGTCTTCTACCCCGGCGGGCACGGCCCGATGGAGGACCTGGCCGTCGACGCCACCTCCGGCCGCATCCTCGCGACGGCCCTGGAGTCCGGTACGGCGCTCGGCGTCGTCTGCCACGGCCCGGCCGCCCTGCTGGCCGCCGTGAAGGAGGACGGCACCAACGCCTTCGCCGGCCGCCGCATCACCGCCTTCACCAACGACGAGGAGACGCAGGCCGGCCTCGCGGACAGGGCCAAGTGGCTCCTCCAGGACCGGCTGACCGCGGCGGGCGTCGACGTGCAGATCGGCGAGCCGTGGGCGCCGCACGTGATCGTGGACGGCAACCTCGTCACCGGCCAGAACCCGGCCTCCTCGGGCCCGCTCGCCGCCGAGCTGCTGAAGAAGCTGGCCTGACCCCGTCGGCCGGCCGGCTCCGTGAGGCCCCGGACATCGCCTCCGGGCGCCCCGCACCAGCCGGACCCGGCCTGGCCGGCGGCTCACGGGCGACTCCGCGCGCCCCGTGAGCCGCTGGACGGCAAGGGCCGCCGGGACGGGAAGGCCATTGAGGCGGACGGGGCCGCCTCTTCCGGCACGGCCGCCGGCCCGGAGGACGCGCCGGACACCCGCCGTCCGCCCGGACCCGGCGGAGACCCGCCGGTCCGCAGCGGTCCTCACCCGCCCGACAGCAGGGTCAGGGCCTCCTTCAGTCCCGCCGGTCGCGGCAGCCCCCGCGCGGAGCGCCCCGCCCACCCGGGCCCGCCGAGGACCACCGTCGGCCCGCGCCGCGCGCCGCTGACGCCCCACCGCATGTCCGCGACCTGCCGGGCGAGCGCCGGGCTCGCCGTGGAGCGGGCCTGCGCCCAGAGGACCACGGCGACCGGACCCAGACGACCGACCGCCGCGGCGAGCGCCTCGGCCGGGACGGCCGCCCCGAACATGCGGGTGGCCGTGCCGCGTTCGAGCAGGGCCGCGTTGAGCGCCTCCAGCGGCAGGGTGTGCTGCTCCCCCGGCACGCACGCCAGCATCACGGGCCCGGCACCCTCCGTGCGCCGGTCCGCCGCGGGCGGACCGGTGACGCGGCGCAGGGTGGTCGACACGTGCCAGGACAGCAGGTGCTCGACCTCCACGTACCGGTCGCCGGAGGACTCCCACTTGCGTCCCACCGCGTGCAGGGCCGGCACCATCACCTCCTCCCAGGCGACGGGCAGCCCGTGCCGTTCCACGGCTTCGGCCAGCAGATCCTCCACGGCGGGCGCGTCCAGCCGTACCGCGGCACGGGCCAGGCCCCGGCACTCCTGGCGGACGTCGGCGCCCAGGGGCAGCGCGCCGGCCGCGCGGGAGCGCTCCGGCGGTGCCTCGGCCGTCCGGGGCGGCGTGTCGGCGCCCGCCCTCGCCGCCCTGGCCGCCTCCGCGGGCGGCACACCGGCCGACGTCAGCCGGCACATGGCCTCGACCACGGCCACGTCGTCCGGGCGCCAGCGGCGGTGCCGTCCGCCGTCGCGCTCCACCGGTCCGAGGCCGTAGCGGCGGTCCCAGGAACGCAACGTGGTGGGCGCCACGCCCAGCCGACGGGCCAGCGTGCCGGTCGTCAGGCCGACGTCGTCGGGGTTCGGGGACTCTCGCATGAGCCGACGATACGACGCCGGGTACGGCGCACCCGCGGACGGGGGCGGGCGGTGCGGAAGGAGCCGCGGAGGGAGCCGCGGCCGTGCGCACGGGACGGCGGGCACGACGCTCTACACATAAAGGAAAAATAAGAGCACAATGGGATGAAGCGGCCCACACCGCACACCGCATCGAAGCGGTCAGGCCTGCAAGTCGAAGGAGATGGGTCATGGCCAACGTCTCGCACTCCAGAGGCGACATGTCGACTCACCCGGATGTTCCCGAGATGCGGACCAGGTACGACCGCATGCTCGGTGGTCGCGATGTGGCGCTCGTGGACGGGCCGGTGTTCCTGCTCGGTCTGTACTGCGCCGTGTCCCCGTGGATACTCCACTACACCGTCAGCCAGCCCGCGCTCGTGACGCACAACCTGATCGCCGGCATCGCGATCGGTCTGCTCGCGCTCGGGTTCACCGCGGCTCCGGCCCGTATGTACGGACTGAGCTGGGCCATGTGCGCGCTCGGCATATGGATGATCGTCGCCCCGTGGATCGTCGGCGACAGCCCGGACGCCGGGGTCGTCGTCAACAACATCGTCATCGGGGCCCTGGCGCTGGTCCTCGGGCTGGTGTGCGCCGGTACGGCGGCGAAGAGCGTCCCCCGCGCGTAACCCCCGCGGCACGAACGGGAGACAGGGAGGCGGTCCGGCCGGGCCGCCTCCCGTCGTCCGCGCGGCCCGCGGCCGGGCGCCGGCCGCGGGTCAGCGGCGGCCGGCCGCCGCGGCGGCGTGCGGCGGCGGCAGCAGTCCCGAGACGACCTCCGGCGGCCAGACACCGTACGCCGGCAGCAGCGGCTCCGGCGGGTCGGCCGGCGGCCCGGTCCTCGTCGGCGTACCGGCCGAGACGGACGGCGCCGTGGGCTCCGGGACCCGCTCGACGAACGGCGGGAGGTCCTGGGCACAGCGCGCGCCCACCGGCGGCAGCGCACCGGTCAGGAAGTAGCGCACCGCATACCGCCCCACGCAGGCGCTGGGATTGTCCAGCGCGGTGTGCCCGTACCCGTCGAGCGTCAGCAGGCGCGCACGGCCCAGTTCCGCGGCCGTCGCGCGGCCCGACCGGTACGGGGTCGAGGGGTCGTGGGTGGTGTTGACCACCAGTACCGGGTGGACGGTCGGGCGGTCCCACGGACCGGTGTACGGCCGCGCCGCCCGGGCCGGCCACCCGGCACACGGCTCGTTGGCCCAGGCCCACCAGCTGCCGAGCGCGCCGGCCTCCGCCACCGCCCGTCGTTCCAGGGCGGGATAGCGGTCCGGCGAACGCGGGTTGGGACTCTCCGCGCACAGCACCGCGACCGACTGCTCGAAGCCCGGGTACCGCGCGGGTTCCGCCGTCGCGGTGCCGGGGTCGACGGACGCCCGGCCGTCCCACAGCCCCTGGAGCGTGTCCGCGATCCCGGCCCAGCCGGGGTGCACGGTGTAGAGCCCGCCCCGCACCTCGCTCACCGTCCGCGCGTACGTCCATCCCCCGACCGGCCGCTTCGCCAGGCGTCGCAGCAGGGAGTGGTACTTGGCCCGGGTGGCCGCCGGGCCGCCCGCCGAGAACACGCACTCCGTCACGGGCGCCCGGCCGCAGTGGTCGAGGAACTGCCCCAGCGTGTCGGCCGAGCCCACGTGGGAGCCGAGCCGCAGGAAGGTGCTCAGCCCGGGCTCGCCGGCCGCGCCCCGGTTCACCCACGCCTGCGGGTCCACGTTCCCGTCGAGCACCAGGCGGCCGACCCGCTCGGGGAACAGGTTCGCGTAGGTCGCGCCGAGCAGCGTGCCGTAGGAGATGCCCCAGTAGTCCAGCCGTTCCTGCCCCGTCGCGCGGCGCAGCAGCTCCAGGTCGCGGGCGGTGTCGGCGGTGGAGATGTGGCGCAGCAGCTCCGGGTCGCGCCGCTCGCAGCGCCGCGCGAGGTCGGCGTACGCGGCGGTGAACGCGCGCTGTTCCCGCTCTCCCACCGGGAACGGCGGCACCTTCGCCTGCCAGGCGGCGGCCTCCCCGGCGGTGGCGAAGCAGCGCACGGCCGTGCTCTCGCCGACGCCTCGCGGGTCCCAGCTGACGATGTCGTAGCGGTCGCGCAGTTCGCGGGGGAACTTCTCGTACAGTTCCGGCAGTGCGAGGGTGCCCGGGCCGCCCGGACCGCCGGGGTTGAAGAACAGCGTGCCGGCCCGCCCGGCCGGTTCGGCGGCGCGGTGACGGATGACGGCCAGTTCGATGGTGCGGTGCTCGGGGCGGGTGTGGTCGAGCGGTACGTTCGCCACCGCGCACTCGAACCCGGTCTGTGTCTCCCCCTCGCAGGGCTTCCACCGCAGGACGACGCCGGTGTCACCGCCCGGGCCGTCGGCGGACGCCGGGCCGACCCCTGCGAGCAGCATCACCAACGCCCCGGCCGCCGCACCGGCGGTCCCTCTGAGCGGCATCCGTACGACGGTCCGTGGCATGGGCGGGCCCTTCCCTGGCGACTGACGGGAGCCGGGCCCTGCGGCAGCGGCCCCGCAGCCATACCACCGGCGGCCCGGCCCCTGGGCAACCGACACGCGTCCGAACGGGCGGTACGGCGGCCACGGGGGCGCCGACGCCGGACGGGCGCGGGCCGGGCGCGCTGCCGGCGTGGTCCGGGGCGCACGGCGAAGGGCCGCCGGACGGACGGTCCTACGGCGTGTACACGTACGGCGTCGTCGTGGTCAGGGGCGCGAAGCCGAGGCGCTGGAGGATCGGCCGGCTCTGGTCGGAGGCGTCGACCTGGAGGTAGCGGTAGCCGCGGTCGGCGGCGATGCGGGCGCGGTGGGCGACCAGGGCCCGGTAGATGCCGCGGCCGCGCCAGGCCTCGGAGGTGCCGCCGCCCCACAGACCGGCGAACCGTGTGCCGGGGAGGAGTTCCATGCGGGCCGAGCTGACCGGTTCGTCGCCGGCGAGGACGACGAGGGCGACGACGTTGTCCGGGTCCGTGGCGAGGCGGTCCCGCATCAGGTCCCGCAGCCGGCCGGCGTCCCTGCCGAACGCCCTCTCGTTCGCCTCGGCCATGAGGTCGACGCCCGCCCGGTCGGTGACGGGCACGACGCGGAGTCCCTCGGGCAGTTCGGCGCCGACGAGCTGTGCGGCGGTCTCACCGATCATCAGGGTCTCCTCCGGCTCGGGCACGAACCCGGCCGCCACGAGGCGGCGCCCCAGGTCGGCGGGCCGGTCGTGCCCGTAGAGCTTCCACTCGAAGTCCCGGCCGAGTCCGCCGAAGTACGCGACCTGCTCGGCGATCGCCGCGTCCGCGTCCGCGGAGTCCAGGCCGGACCACACGACGCCGTTCCAGCCGCCCTCGGAGCCGACGTGGCGGACCACCCGCCCGACGCGTTCGACGCGTGCGCCGGGGTTCTCGGGGAGCGCGCCTTCGCGCATGTCCCGGTCGTACAGGGCGAGTACCGCGGCGTTGTCCATGGGGCCACTCCAGCAGGGCGCCCCGGTGCGATCAACGGATTTACCGGGGCCGGTGGTCCTACCCTGGACGCCGGAGACCCGCACCAGGACGAGGAGAGCCGCACGTCATGCCGAAGGACGACGAACTCCCGCATCTGCGCCGCTGCGTCGCGCTCGCCGAGGAGGCGCTCCGCGCCGGGGACGAGCCGTTCGGCTCGGTGCTGGTGGGGGCCGAAGGGACGGTGCTCGCCGAGGACCACAACCGGGTGGCGTCCGGCGACCGCACCCGCCACCCCGAGTTCGAACTGGCCCGCTGGTCCGCGGCGCGCCTGTCGCCCGGCGAGCGGGCGGCGGCCACGGTGTACACGTCCGGCGAGCACTGCCCGATGTGCGCGGCCGCCCACGCCTGGGTCGGCCTGGGCCGCATCGTGTACGTCGCCTCGTCCGCCCAGCTGACGGCCTGGCTCTCCGAGTGGGGCGTGCCCGCGGCGCCCGTACGGGCCCTGCCGGTCCGGGAGATCGCTCCCGGCGTGCCGGTGGAGGGGCCGGTGCCCGAGCTGGTGGAGGAGGTGCGGGCGCTGCACCGGCGGTTCCACGGCGTGCGGGCGGAGCGGGAGCGGCCGTAGGCCCCCGCGGGGCCCGCGGCCGCGCGGGGGCGGCCGGTCAGCGCTCCGCGCCGGGGCGGAACCGGCGGTGGAGGACCGCTCCGCCGAGGATCAGCGCCGCGGCGCCGGCGAGAGCGGGGGCGGTGGCGTCGGTGCCCGTGCGGGCGAGGGCGGACATGGTGTGCGGCGCCGGGGCGGGCGGCACCGCCCTCGGGTCCGCGGGGGACGCGGCCGGCGGGGTGTGCCGCGTCGGCGGCTCCGGCCTGGACCCGGCGGGGGGGTGCAGGCTCCTCGTCCGGGACGTTGACGGACGTGTTGCCGAACGCCGGGTCGGCGACGCCGACGACGTCGACGCTGTTGCCGCTGTTGCCGCTCACGTTCGCCGGGAGCTGGGCCGGCAGCTGGACGCCGTTGCCGGGGACGACGCCGGGCGAGTCCTGCGCACCGCCGTGGGCGCTCACGCCGCCGCCGTTCCTCGCGGGTGCGGCGGCCGGGTCCTGGTCGGCGCACGCGTTGCCGGCGGCGGGGTTGAGGACTCCCACCACGTTCACGGTGTTCCCGCACAGGTTCAGCGGGACGTGCACCGGCAGCTGGACGCCATTCCCGGAGATCAGCCCGGGCGAGTTCGCCGCGGTCGCGTCCGCCGCGGAGTCGGCGAACGCGGGTGCGGCCACGGCCGGCGCGCCCGAGGCGGCGGCGACGGCGATCACACCGTTTCGGGTGACCCGTCTCATGGGGTCCCTGCCTTCCGGACATGGTCGCGGGCGCTCGCCCGCCACCCCGTGGAACGCGGCGGAACCACGCGAGTTATGGCCGAACGGTCTTTCCCGCCTGAGTGTCGCTCTTCTCGAACCGGTGACAACGCACGTCGTGCCGTCGCCGTCCGCGCGGGACACCGGCGGCACGGCGTCCTCTCGGTGCCCGCCCGACGGGCCTCGCGCGGGGCCGCCCGGCGTCCGAAAGGCGGGTCCCGGGGAGCCCGCCTATCGTGGGCCGGGGCACCGGTCCCCGGTCCGCTGCAAGGCGTCTGGGAGGCATTGATGCTGGCCAAGCTGTCGACGCGACCCGCACTGCGACGCGGCGCGCTCGCCGCCGTCGCCGCCCTGACGCTGCTCGGCGCAGGGCTGTCCACGGCGACCACGGACACGGGCGGCGGCCGCCCCGCGGACCTGTCCCGGTTCCACGACCAGAGGATCAGGTGGGGGAAGTGCACGGGCGAGGGCATGCCCGACGACCTCCAGTGCGCCAAGGCGACCGTCCCCGTCGACTACGCGCGCCCCGACGGCGCCACCCTCGACCTGGCGCTCGCCCGTTACCGCGCCACCGGCGACAAGCGCGGGTCCCTCCTGCTGAACTTCGGCGGGCCCGGCGGCCCGGGTGTCCCCGAACTCGCCTACGGCGGCAAGGACTTCATGGACCTCACCGACGGCTACGACGTGGTGACCTTCGACCCGCGGGGCGTCGGCCGGTCCTCCCCGGTCAGCTGCGGGGACGCCGAGAACGACGCGTACGCGGCCGTCGACGACGATCCGGACGAGCTCGGCGATCCGCGGGCGCTGCTGGCACGGCTGAAGAAGGCCGCCGCCGCGTGCGCCGAGCACTCCGGGCCGGTCCTGCCGCACATCGGCACGGTGGACGCGGCGCGGGACATGGACGTGATCCGCGCGGCCCTCGGCGACCGGAAGCTCAACTACCTGGGCTTCTCCTACGGCACCCGGCTCGGCGCGGTGTACGCCGCCCAGTTCCCCGACCGGGTGGGACGGCTCGTCCTGGACGGCGTGGACACGCTCACCGAGCCGCTCGCCGAGCAGGGCATCGCGGGCGCCCGGGGGCAGCAGGTGGCGCTGGACGACTTCGTGGACTGGTGTGTGAAGGACATCGCCTGTCCGTTCGGGCAGGACGCGCGCACCGCCCGCGAGGAGGTGCGGCGGCTCGTCCGGTCGATGGACGAGGACCCGGTGCCGACCGACTTCGGCGAGCCGTTCACGGGGCAGGACCTGGTGGGCGCCATCGGACAGGGGCTGTACAGCAAGCAGTTGTGGCCGTCCCTGGAGCGGGCACTGGCCCAGCTCGTCGAGAACGGGGACACCAGCGGCGTCATGGCGTTCGCGACCGGCGGGCTGTCCCTGCCGGTGCGCGATCCGGGGGGCGGTGATCCGAGCGGGGGGCTGGCCGACGAGGAGGAGATCCCCCTGGACAACCTGCCGGCGGCGCTGATGGCGATCAACTGCGCCGACGACCCCGACCGCCCGGCCGCCGAGCGGATCACCGCCGACCTCGAGCGGCTGCGCGCCGACTACGAGGAGGCGTCGCCGGTCTTCGGGCAGTACCGGCTCACCCAGGTCCTGATGTGCTACGGCCGTCCCCGGGGCACGGACTACATACGCGACGAGGTGAAGAACCTCGACACCCCGAAGATGCTGCTCGTCGGCACCCGCGGGGACCCGGCGACGCCGTACCGCTGGACCGTGGAGACGGCGGAGCGGCTCGGGTCGTCGGCCGTGGTGCTGGACAACCGCGGCGAGGGGCACACCGGGTACGGCTCGTCGAAGTGCGTGCACCGCAAGGTCGACGACTTCCTCCTGTACGGTTCCCTCCCGCCGAGCGGCAGCTCCTGCGGGGCCGACGAGGACGCCTGAGTGGGCCGCCACCTGCCGGTGCTGCTGGCCGCCGTCGGCGCGGTGGGGGCAGTGCTCGCCGCGTGCGCCGGTTCGGCGTGGTGGTGGCCGGCGGCCGGGCCGCTGCTGGCGCTCACCTGCGTCGGCGTCCGCGATCTGGTGCAGCGCCGGGACTCGCTGCTGCGGGCGTATCCCCTGACCGGGCGTCTGCCGTGGGTGCCCCGGCGCGGTGCCGCCGAGCCGGCCGGTGCCGTGCGCGAGTTCCTCGTGCCGTCCCTCGGCCCGGTCGAGCCGCCCGAGGAGACGCCGGTGGTGCGGGTGGGCGGCCCCGACTGCCGGCTGCCGTACGACATGGCGCTGCTGAACGTGTCCGCGATGAGCTTCGGGGCGCTCTCGCCCCGCGCGGTGCACGCCCTCAACCGGGGCGCCGCGCTGGGCGGGTTCGCGCAGGACACCGGCGAGGGCGGGCTGACCGAGCACCATCTGCGCGGCGGCGGTGACCTCGTCTGGGAGATCGGGACGGGCTACTTCGGCTGCCGGACCGACGACGGGGCCTTCGACGCACGGGAGTTCGCGGACAAGGCGGCGCTGCCCGAGGTGCGGTGCGTGTCGCTGAAGCTGTCGCAGGGGGCCGCTCCGGGCGGCGGCGCGCTGCTGCCGGGCGGGAAGGTGAGTGCCTCGGTCGCGCGGGAGCGCGGGGTGCCGGTGGGCGAACCGGTGGTGTCGCCGCCGGGACACCGGGAGTTCGCCACGCCGCGGGAACTGGTGCTGTTCCTGGCGCGGCTGCGGGAGCTGGCGGGCGGCAAGCCGACCGGGTTCAAGCTGTGCGTGGGCTCGCGCCGGGAGTTCCTCGCGGTGTGCCGGGCGATGGTCGCGGAGGGCGTCGCGCCGGACTTCGTGGTGGTGGACGGGTCGGAGGGCGGCTCCGGCGCGGCGCCGCCGTACGCCGGTGAGGTCGGGCTGCCGCTCACCGAGGGGCTGATCACCGTGCACAACGCGCTGGTCGGCGTCGGGCTGCGGGACCGGGTCCGGATCGGGGCGAGCGGCCGGGTGGCCACGGGCACGGACGTGGTCCGGCGGCTCGCCCAGGGCGCCGACTTCACCAACGCGGCGCGCGCGATGATGCGGGCCGTCGGCTGCGTGGAGGCCGGCCGGTGCGCCGCCGGCAGCTGCCCGGTCGGCGTCGCGACGCAGGACCCGCTGCGGATGCGCGCCCTGGACGTGGCCGACAAGGCCCGGCGGGTGCACCGCTACCAGCGCGAGACGGTCCGCGACGCCGTGCGGGTCATGGCCGCGATGGGCGTCCGGGAGCCGGCCGGTCTCACGCCCGCCCACCTGGTGCGGCGGACGGACCGGGGGACGCTGCGGTCGTACTCGGAGCTGTACGAGTGGCTGGAGCCGGGAGCGCTGCTGTCCGGGCCGCCGCAGTCCTGGGCGGCGGACTGGAAGGCGGCGGACCCGGACGGTTTCAGCTAGCCGCGGCCGCCGCCGACGGGACGGTCACGAAGGCGTCGACGGCCGCCGTCAGTTCGGCCGGCTTCTCCACGGGCAGTTCGTGGCCCGCGTCGAGGATGCGCACGGTGGCGTCCGGATACGCCTTCGCCATCCGCAGCATCTGCCGCACCGGGAGCTGGATGTCGTGGTAGCCGTGGATCATCAGGGTCGGCGTGCGGATCTCCCCGGCCCGGTCCAGGACGTCGAAGGCGCGCATGGCCCCGTACAGCGTCATGACCACCTCGCGCGGGGTGTCCGCGGAGGACCTGACACAGGCGCGGATCTCCTCGCGCGGGTGGCCGGGGGCGAAGGCGCGCTGGATGTTCGTGGCGACGAACAGCTTGTACGGCACGAGGGTGGAGGCGGCCATCAGCAGGCCCCGGCCGCGGTTGTACGCCATCCGGCCGATGGAGTTCACCAGCACCATGCGCTCGACGCGTTCGGGGTGGGCCAGGGCGATGGTCTGCGCGATCATCCCGCCCATGGAGTGGCCGATCAGCACGAACCGCTCGACCTCCAGGTGGTCGAGGAGCGCGAGGACGTCGTCCGCCAGGTGCCGGATCGTCGGCACGCCCGCCCCGGTGCTGTCGCCGTGCCCGCGCAGGTCGAGCCGGATCACCCTGCGCGAGGTCGAGAAGTGCGCCGTCTGGTGGTCCCAGCGGTGCCGGTTCGCCGTCCAGCCGTGGACGAACACCAGAGGCACCCCGCCGCCGTCGCGGGGTCCCTCGTCGTCGTACGTCAGTGCTGCGCCGTCGACTTCGAGCTGCGGCATGGGTGTCTCCCGCGGGTATGTCCGGTCTTCCGGTTACTGACGCGTACCGTAACCGGCCGACGGGGGCGGCGTCACCGGCGTTCGCCGAGGAAGCCGGGAAAGCCGAGAAAGCCGGGGACGGGCCCGGACGCGGCGAGGGCGGCACCCCGGCCGAGGGGCGTGCCCGGCGGGCCGCGGCCCGACAGCCCGGTCCACTCGTACCGTTCGTCCGGCTTCGCTGCCCCAAATGCCGTACACCCGATTCGGCCCTATCGTGCTCGTATGGAGCACGAACTCAGCCCCGCGACCCTCTCCGAACTGCGCCGCCCGCGGCCCTATCCCGCGGTGTCCGTGCTGACGCCGACGCATCGCCGCGAACCCGACAACAGCCAGGACCGGGTACGGCTGCGCAATGTCGTCGCCGAGGCCAAGAAGCAGCTCGAGGCCGATCCGGCGGTCACCCGGGAGCGGCGCGCGGACGTGGCGGAACACCTCGACCGGGCCCTCGCGGAGGTCGACCTGACGTACACCGAGGACGGCCTGGTGATCTTCGCCGCACCGGGCGAGCACCAGGTGTGGTCGCTGGCCCGCCCGGTCCCGGAGCGCGTCGTCCTCTCGGACACCTTCCTCACCCGCAACCTCGTCTCGGCGCAGGCCGCCGAGCGGCCGTTCTGGGTGCTGTCGGTCTCCGCCGACCGCGTCACCCTGTGGAGCGGCGGCGTCGACCGGGTCACCGAGGAGCACTCCCACGGCTTCCCGCTGGTCAGGAACCGGGAGAACTTCGACGCCGAGCGGATGGAACGCACCGGCGACCTGCCGAGCACCTTCCGCGACGAGGGCACCCGCCACTTCCTGCGCGAGGCCGACACCGCCATGGGCCGGCTGCTGCGCGAGGCCCCGCGCCGGCTCTACGTCACCGGCGAGACGGCGGCGCTGTCCCTCCTGGACGAGATCGGCGGAGGCACCCGCGACGCCGTGCACGTGCCGCACGGGGGCCTCACCCACGCCACCCCGGAGGCGGTGTGGGAGGCGGTCCGCCCGGTGCACGACGCCGAGGCCCGCCGGGACACCGCCGCCGTGGCCCGGGAACTGGACACCGCCCGCGGCCGGCGCACCTTCGCCGCCGGGGTCGACGAGCTGTGGCAGAACGCCCGGGAGGGCCGTGTCCGCCTCCTCGCCGTGGAGGAGAACTACAGCGTCACGGTCCGCGACGACGGCGACCACCTGATCCCGGCCGAGAGCACCGACCTCGACTCCCGTGACGACATCGTGGACGAGATCGTCGAGCAGTGCCTGGAGACGGGGGCCGAGGTCCGCTTCGTCCCGGACGGCACCCTGACCGACGCCGACGGCATCGCGGGCGTGCTGCGCTACTGAAACCCCCACCCGGTCGGCGTACGCTGCACATGATCGTCGGCCGGGAGGGAGCGCGTACGTGGGTGAACTGCTGGGCGTGGCGGTGCTGGGTGCCGGGCACATGGGCGCCGACCACATACGCCGGCTCGACCGGGTGGTGAGCGGTGCCAGGGTCGTCGCCGTGGCCGATCCGGACGCCGCCCGTGCGGAGGAAGCCGTCGCCGGTGTCGAGGGGGTCTCGGTGCACACCACGGCCGAGGCCGCGCTGGACGCGCCCGGCGTGGACGCCGTCCTGATCGCCTCGCCGGGTCCCGCGCACGAGGAGGCGCTGCTGGCGGCGTTCGCCCGCGGCCTTCCGGTGCTGTGCGAGAAGCCCATGGTGCCGGACCCGGCCGGGGCCCTGCGGGTGCTGGAGGCGGAGGCCCGGCTCGGCCGGCGGCTCGCCCAGATCGGTTTCATGCGGCGCTACGACGCCGAGTACCGCAGGCTCAGGGCGCTGCTGGAGGACGGGCGGCTCGGCCGGCCCCTGATGCTGCACTGCACCCACCGCAACGTCTCCTCGCCGCCCGGCTTCACCAGCGCCATGCTGATCGACAGCTCGGTGTCGCACGAGATCGACGCGGCGCGCTGGCTGCTCGGCCAGGAGCTGACCGCGGTCACGGTACTGCGGCCCCGCCCGTCGTCCGGCGCCCCGCAGGGCCTGCTGGACCCCCAGTTCGTGGTCTTCGAGACCGACGGCGGCGCCCTGGTCGACGTGGAGGTCTTCGTCAACTGCGGCTTCGGCTACCAGGTGCGCTGCGAGGCCGTGTGCGAGGCGGGCAGCGCGCGCATCGGCGACGACCGCGGCCCGCTGGTCACCGCGCACGGCTCGGCCGGCACGGACGTGCCGCAGGACTATCTCGTCCGGTTCGCCGACGCCTACGACCGCGAGGTGCAGGCCTGGGCCGACGCCGCCCGGCGGGGCCGGGTCACCGGCCCGACCGCCTGGGACGGCTACGCGGCCTCCGTCGTCGCCGAGGCCGGGGTGCGGGCGCTCGGCAACGGCACGGACGGCACGCGCGTGACCGTCGACCTCGCCCCGCGCCCGGCCCTGTACGGCTGACGCCGGGCGGTCTCACACGTTGCCGAGCAGGGCGTGCAGACTCTCGTCGACCGCCGCGCCGACGTCCTCCCGGCCCGCGGCGACCACGGCGTAGCTGCGCAGCAGGAAGCGGCGCAGCGCGGCCGTGTCGAACTGCAGCAGGGCGAGCCCGAACGGTGAGTGGAACTCCACGACCGTCCGGGACCGGCCGCACGGCCAGATGTGCACGTCACCGCCGCCGGCGGGTCCGTCCAGCCCCTCCTCCAGCAGCGCGCGGCCGAACGTCCAGGTGACCGCCTCGCCCTGGAGGGAGACCTCCGGCGGGAAGTCGAGGTGCACGGCGAGCGGGTCGGCGGAGGTGTAGCGGAGCGTCACCGGGACGGGCAGATCCCGCTCCTCGCCGGTGACGAGCCGGGCGCGGGCGGGCTGTTCGACGGTGACGTGGGTGGGCTCCATGGGCGGTCTCCGCAGCGGTGAGTGGTCGGCCGTTTCCGGCGTGGTGCTTGTAGGACCTCGCAGGGGCCGATCGCATTACGGGAAAGCCGCGTGAATTATTGTGACCTGCGTCACGGCTACCCGGCCGGCCGCCGTCTGCCTGCCTCCCACACGGAACACCCGACCGTCGAACGCCCGAGTGATCACCTCCGGGCACCCCCCGGAAGTCACTCAAGTCACGTACACCGCCTACGACTCGCACCGGCTACGGTCTACGTCATCGGCGCCCCCCGAGCTGCTCGTGAAGACTGTGGCATATGCCGGACGCATCACCGGATCGTGTGTTGCCAAATCCCTTACACAGCGTCGCGGGCTGTGCCACAGTCGTAACGGCCCCTTCGTCAGTCCGGCCGTCCCGTCCCCCATCGGAGTGCGTCATGCCGTCCCCTCTCTCCGCGGACCGCCCAGCCGCCCGGACGCCCGGGCGCGGCCGGGTCGACGCGCTGATCACGCAGACGCGACGGCTCATGGGCGACGTGGACGCCGTGCGGCAGGACACGCAGGACGACACCTTCGACCCGCGGGGGCGCTGGCAGCGCGCACTGTGCGACCTGGCACTGCACCAACTCCAGGACCTCGACGCGCACCTGGCGCAACTGCGGGACGGCCCACCGCCCCCTCCCCCGCGTGAGTCGCCGCTCGGCCGGGTCGGCAGCGCGGAGTGGAACCTGCTGACCGACGAGGCCGTCTGGTCCCCGGAACTGCACGGCATCGTCGGCCGTGACCCGGCCGCCCCGCCGCTCACCCTCGACGAACTCCCCTCCCTCGTCCTCGAGGAGGACCGCCCGCGCCTGACCGCCATGGTCACCGGCTGCCTCGTCGACGCGAAGCCCATCGACGGCGAGTTCCGGGTCGTCCGGCCGGACGGCGAGGTCAGGACCGTGCACATGATGGGCGAGCCCGTGCTCGACGCCCGCGGCAGCACCACCTCGATGTGGGCCGTGCTGCGGGACGTGAGCGCACTGCGCCGCGGCCGGCGCGCGGTGGGCACGACCCGTGACTCGCTCCACCTGCGTCGGCACCCGGCACCGGCCGGGCACCGGCCCGCGGCCGGGCCGCGGGAGGCCACCCCGTCTTCCCGGCACGCCTCCCCGCGGCTCCCGCGCACCACCGGCGCGCTCGACCTCGCCGCCCGGCACCTGCCCGCCGCGCCGACTTCACCGGCCGACGGCACCTGGTACGACGTCCTGGAACTGCCGGACGGCGACACGCTGTGGGGCACCGGCGCGCTCACCGGGCACGGCCCGGACGCCACCGCCACCCCGGCGACGACGCTCGGCGCCCTGCGCGGCATGGCGATGTCCGGCGCCGGTCCGGCCCAACTGCTGTCCTGGCTCGACCAGTTACTGGGCGCCGCCGACCCGTCGGCCCGTTGCTCCACCCTGTACTGCCGCTACCGCCCCGCCACCCGCACCCTGGTGTGGGCACGGGCCGGACACCCCGCCCCGCTGCTGTTCCGCGCCGGGAGGGGGCGCCGGCTGGACGGACCGGACGGCGACCTCCTCGGCACCGGCCCGGGTTCCGCCCCCGGGCAGGCCGAGGCGACCCTGGAGGAGGGTGACGTGCTCGTGCTGCACACCGGCGGGCCGACCCCCGCCGACGGACCGGACCCCCTCCTGGACCTGGCCCCGCGCCTCGCCGGCCTGCGCACGGCACAGGACTGCGCACGACTGATCGCGCGGGAGTGCGACGACGGCGGCCGTGCGGACGACGCCTGCCTGCTCGTCGCCCGGGTCACCCGGTGACCGACAGACCGACAGACCGATAACCGTCAACTCATCTATGCCTGACCGGTGTTGTTCTTGCCTCCCCTCGGCTTCGGCAGTGCCTGCCGGATCTCCTCGCGCAGTTCGCTGATCCGCGGGTAGTTCGCGTACTCGGCGGTGAGCCGGTACATCTCGCGCAGCCTGTCCCAGGTACGCCGGGAGGAGTTCGACCCCATCGACATCAGGGCCAGCCGCGCGTACCGGTCGGCCTGTTCGGGGTCGTCCGCGATGAAACAGGCCGAGGCCATGGACAGATGGTCGAAGATCTTCGACCGCTCCCGCCCGTCGACCCGCAGGGCGAGGGCCTTCTCCGCGTAGTACTGGGCGTGCACGGCCGCCCCCGGCTCGAACTCGGCGAGCGTGCGATAGGCCAGGGCCTGCATCCCGTACAGATCCTCGTCCTTGAAGGTCTGCATCCAGGACGGCGTCTCCGCGTCGATCCGGCCGGAGACGAACAGATCCTCCGCCTGCCCGAGCGTGCGGCGCATGGCCTGCCCCTTGCCCATCGAGGCCTGGGCCCAGGCCTCGATGGTGTGGAACATGGCCCGCGTCCGTGGCAGCACCGTGTCACCGGAGCCGGACTGGGCGAGCTTCATGAGGTCCAGGGCCTCGTCGGGCCGGCCGATGTGCACCATCTGACGGGCCGCCCTGGAGAGGGCCTCCCCCGCCCGGGGCCGGTCGCCGCCCTCCCGCGCGGCATGGGCGGCGATCACGAAGTACTTCTGGGCCGTGGGTTCCAGGCCGACGTCGTGCGACATCCAGCCCGCGAGCACGGCGAGGTTGGCGGCGACGCCCCACAGGCGCCGCTGGAGATGGGGTGGGTGGCGGTAGGCGAGCATGCCGCCCACCTCGTTGAGCTGGCCCACCACGGCCTTGCGCTGGAGTCCGCCGCCGCGGGCGGCGTCCCAGGCCCGGAACACCTCCACCGAGCGTTCCAGTTCGTCGACCTCCTCCGCCCCCACGGGGGCGGCCTCATAACGGTCGAACCCGGCGGAGTCGGCGTGCAGGAGGGGGTGATCGACGACGGAAGCGTCGACGGAGAGGGTGGGGTCGGTGTGCAGCCAGTCGTACATGGCACTGCTGAGTGCTGATCCCGCGGCGAGCGCGGCACCCGCGCCCACCAAGCCGCGTCGGTTGAGCATGAGGTCCATTCCCGTGAATTCGGTGAGGACCTCGGCAGTCCGTTCGGGCGCCCACGGCACGCCGTCGGGATGCTGCGCACTCCCGTCGCGTGGCCGTTTCCCCGCACGCCCGTGCCGGACCAGACCGAGGTCCTCGATGGTCACGACACGGCCGAGACGCTCGGTGAACAGAGCCGCCAGCACCCGCGGCACGGGATCGCGCGGGATCTCTCCCATGTCGATCCACCGCCGCACCCGGGAGGTGTCGGTCGACAGCTGGGGGTGGCCCATGGCCGCCGCCTGCCGGTTGACCAGCCTCGCGAGTTCCCCTTTGGACCAGCCGGCCAGGCCGAACAGGTCCGCCAGGCGGGTGTTGGGTTGTCCGCTCACGTAAGCCCCCAGGTTCTCGGCTGAGTTGACAGTAGCCCCGTGCAAGTTGCCGGGCGACTATTCGCCAGGGTTCGCCAGGGTGCGCCAGATGGTGTGCCACTGGGCGACAGGTGTCAGGTAGGAGTGCGCCACCCCGACCCGGTCGCCGAGGGACATTCCCCAGGGTGCACCCGGGAGGCCGGGCCGGGCCGCGCATCGTTGTCGCAGGCACACGAAGGGATCTGTTTCGCCCATGTACACAGCATCGTCCTCCGTGTCCGCCCCGCCCCGGTCGCTGCACTCCCGCCCGGGCGGCGGCGGCCCCTACCTCGACCCCGCCCGGCCGGCACCTCCCGTGCTCGGCGCGGGCCGCGGCGTCCGGCGCCCCGCGGGGCTCGGCACGCAGCCCCTCAGCGGAAGGCTCGACCTGTCCGGCCCGCAGGGCGCCCAACTGCGCACGGCGATCGCGTCGGTGCACCGGATCTGCCCGGAGTTCACCCCCGTGCAGGTACTGCGCCGCAGCGGCCGCTCCGTGCTCCTGGTCGGCACGACCGGACGCAGCACGGCCGTCGCCAAGTGTTTACTGGACCACTCCCCCGCGTGGGCCGAGCGGATCCGGCACGAGATAGCTGCGTACCGCACGTTCGTCCGGCACCGCCCCCCTGTGCGGGCGCCGAGGCTGATCGCGGCGGACCCGGACAACTGCACCCTCGTCGTCGAACGGATGCCGGGACGCGTGGCGGCCCTGCAACGGCATCCCGTGGAGGCCCCGCCCCGCGCGGACATCCGGGCGGCGCTCGGCGCGATCTGCCGGCTCAACGCCTGGCGGCCCGCGGCCGGCACCTTCGACGCCCCGCTGGACTACGCGGCCCGCATCTCCCGGTACCACGAGCTGGGCCTGCTGACCGACCGGGATCTGGGGGACCTCCAGAAGCTGCTGCACGGCATCGCGGCGACCGCGGGCCGGCAGGGCATGGGGCAGTTCTGCCACGGCGACGCCCTGCTGTCCAACATGCTCCTGTCACCGGCCGGTCCCGTGCTGGTGGACTGGGAGCACGCGGGCTGGTACCTGCCGGGCTACGACCTGGCGACCCTGTGGTCGGTCCTCGGTGAGGCGCCGGCGGCGCGCCGCCAGATCAGCCAGATCGCCCAGTCGGCGGGCCCGGCCTCACGCGACGCCTTCCTGGTCAACCTGATGCTGGTGCTGACCCGGGAGATCCGCACCTACGAGATGGCCGTGCAGCGTTCGATGCACGACTCGGCCCCCGCGGCTCCGGGGGCGGCCCACCCGGGTGCCGTGCCGTCCGGCGAGGAGCAGCGGTTGCTGCTGCGGCGGCTGCACGACGACTGCCAGATGGCCCGCCGGGCCGTCCGGGCGGCGGTCGGCACTCGCTGATCGGCGAGGGGGAAAGGTCCGTGGTGCGCCGGAGCGGCGGCGCACCACGGACCTTCGCGTGCCGGCCGCCTTCGCGCCGGAGCCACTGGTGTACGCCGGTGACGGACCGCAGGCGGCGGGGCCGCCCGCCACGAAACTCGCCCGACCCTCACTGACATGGGAAATCGCTGCGCCGTGGGCATGATTGACGGATCGTCGGCAAGCCGGTACCACTGAGCCACGCCCGGCCCCGCACGCCCCGCCCGCTCTTCCCAGGAGGCCGCATTGCGAGGATCCCCCACCCACCCCAGGCCCGCACGCACCCGCAGAGCCGCCGGCGCCGTCGCCTCGGCGGCTCTGCTGTTCCCGCTGCTCGCCGCGTCCCCCTCGCCGGACTCACCGGGCGCCGCGGACCGGTCGGCGACGGGGCTGCAACGGGCGTTCGCCGCCGCGGCCGCCGAGTACGACGTGCCGCAGAGCGTGCTGCTGGGCGTCTCCTACCTCCAGTCCCGCTGGGACGCGCACGGCGGCGCGCCGAGCGTGACCGGCGGCTACGGTCCGATGCACCTCACGGACGCCCGCACCGCCCTGGCCGAAGTCCCGCACCACAGCGAGGGCACGGAGGACCCGCGCGGCGACGACGCCCGCGCCGCCCTGCGCCCGAGGGCGCCGCTCCCGGCCGGCACCGCGATCCCGGCCCGTCTCAGGACGCTCCCCGAGGCCGCGGAGCTGACCGGTCTGAGCCCCGGCGAACTGCGCACCGACCCGGCCGCCAACGTGGCCGGCGGCGCCGCCCTGCTCGCCGCCGCACAGCGGGACCTGGGCGAGCCGCTGACCGACGATCCGGCGGACTGGTACGGCGCCGTGGCCCGCTTCTCCGGCGCCGACGACACCGCGACGGCCGCCACGTACGCGAACGACGTGTACGAGGTGATCCGCACCGGACAGGAACGGACCACGGACGCCGGCCAGCGGGTGGCGCTGGCCGCGCGGCCGGAACTGGCGCCCGACACGGGGCAGCTGCGGCGGGCCGGCCTGCGCGCGGCGTCCGCGGCGGGCACCGAGTGCCCGCGGTCGGTCTCCTGCGAGTGGATCCCGGCGCCGTACGAGCAGTTCGGCGACAACGACTACGGCAACCACGACCTGGGGGACCGCCCGGCGGCGCAGTCGGTCAAGTACATCGTCGTGCACGACACCGAGGGCGGCTGGGAAGGGGTCCTGGACCTGGTCCAGGACCCCACCTACGTGTCCTGGCAGTACTCGCTGCGCTCCACCGACGGCCACATCGCCCAGCACGTGAAGGCGAAGGACGTGGCCTGGCACGCGGGCAACTGGTACGTCAACGCCACGTCGATCGGCCTGGAGCACGAGGGCTTCCTCACCTCCCCGGACTCCTGGTACACGGAGGCGATGTACCGGTCGTCGGCACGCCTGGTGAGGTACCTGGCGAAGAAGTACGGCATTCCGCTGGACCGGCAGCACATCCTGGGGCACGACACCGTGCCCGGCCCGACCGCGGCGACCGTGCCGGGCATGCACACCGACCCGGGGCCGTACTGGGACTGGCGGCACTACTTCGAGCTGCTGGGCCGGCCCTTCGGGGCCACGGCCGGCAAGAACGCCGGGGTGGTGACGATCCTGCCGGACTACTCCGCCAACCGGCCGGTGTACACGGGCTGCACGGCGAAGGGCGAGCCGTGCGCGGCGCACGGGTCGAGCGCGGTGCGGCTGTACTCCGACCACGACGAGAACTCCGCCCTGATCACGGACGCCGGCCTGGGCACGACCCCGACGACGGGCGTGAACGACCTCTCCTCACGGGTCTCCACCGGCCAGCAGTACGCGGTCGCCGACCGTTTCGGCGACTGGACGGCGATCTGGTACCTGGGCCAGAAGGCCTGGTTCCGCAACCCCGCGGCGCAGCCGACCGCCGTGCCCGCGAAGGGGCTGCTGGTGACCGCGAAGGACGGTGTGGAGAGCGTGCCGGTCTACGGGCGCGCCTACCCGGAGGCGTCGGCCTACCCGGCGGGCGTGCCCGTCCAGTCGGTGTCGCCGCTGCCGTACCGGCTGCCGGCGGGACAGAAGTACGTGGTCGGTGACGAGGTGCCCGGCGAGTACTACTACGCGGTCGACTTCACCGCCGACTCGCACCGGGTGGTCGTCGGCGAGGACCTGTACTACGAGATCCAGTACGGGCACCGGGTGGCGTTCGTCCGGGCCGCGGACGTGCGGCTGGCGAAGCCGTAGGTCCGGTCAGCCCTGCTGGAAAAGCTCCGCCGGGAGCGGCTTCAGCAGGGCGTACAGGTCGTCGGTGATGGGGCGGTCCCAGGCCGCGATGGTCACCAGGACGTTGTCGCTGCGGTCGAACTGCACGCAGGAGATGCGGCTCTCGGAGAGCTTGAGGCGGCGCACGATGAGGAGGTTGTCGCCCTGCATCACCGGCATGTCCTCGGTGCCGACGACGGTCACCTCCTCCTCGTTCTCCAGCGCGAGCAGCAGTTGGGCCACCTCGAAGGGGACCTCGCCCCGGTCGACCTCGCGGGCCGGCGAGCCCTCGGGAAGGTTGCCGATGATCATCGCGGGGCCGCGGCCGCCGAAGAGGTCGTAGCGCAGGAAGACGCCCTGGCACGTGCCGTCGGGGGCGGGCAGCAGGCCGGCGCCGAGGTTGCCGGGCCAGTCACCCGGATCCATGGCCAGGACGTCGAAGTCGGGCCCGGCGGGCGTGGCACTGCGGCGGCGGAGGAACGACATGGGGCCATGGTACGGGTACGGGGGCCGTCGGCGTCCTGCGGGCGGTCACCCGTCCGGGGCGGTCGCGCGGCTCTCGTCGGGGGGGGCGGGGCCTTCCGGGCTGCTCGGGCTACGAGGCCTGCTTGTGGCGTTCGTGGTGGCGGGCCACTCGGGCGCGGTTCCCGCAGGACGGCCTGCACCACTCCTGGCGCGGGTGGTCCTTGAGGAAGTAGCGGACGCAGCGCGGGGCGTGGCAGGCGCGCAGGCGCTGCCGGTCCGGGCCGGCCAGGAAGGCGATCACGGCTTGTGCGAGGGCGGCGCCGAGGTCGTGGCCGCCCGGCAGGGGCCGCCGGCCGACGCGCGGGGCGGCGCCGTCGGTCCAGTGCAGGACGGGGACGGTGGGCAGGCGGGCGGCGGCCGTGTTGAGGCGGTCCAGGGCTTCGGCCACGGACAGCAGGCGGGCCGCGTCGGCGGGGCTCGGCGCGCCGGGGCGTACGGCGTGCGCGAAGAGGGCGCGGACGGCGGCGCGCAGGTCGCGGACGGCGGCGAGGTCCCGGGCGTCGGCGGTGTGGTCCGGGGCGACCGGAAGAACGTCGGCGTGGGCGCGGATCCAGGCGGTGAGTCCCGCGGGGTCGGTGAGGTCGTCGGCGACCCCGCCGTGACCGTCGTGCCGGACGGTCAGTGCGAGGTCGAGGGCGAGGCGGCTGTCGGCGGGGAGCGCGTCCTGCATGCGGCCGATGATAGGCCGCGTGCGGCCACCGGCCGGGGCGCCTCATTCCTCCGCGGGCGTCGGTGGCACCACCGCCACCGGGCTCGCCGCGTGCAGCAGGACGGCGTGGGTGACGGAGCCCAGCATGCGGGCGGGCGCCAGCAGGCGCCGGCGGTGGCGGCCCACCACGACCAGCTCGGCGTCCCGGGAGGCGGCGACGAGGTGGCCGGCCGCGTCGCCGGGGGCCGGGTACGGCTCCACGCGGACCTCGGGATGGCGCTGCCGGTGCGCGGCGAGGAAGCCATCGGTGAGGGTGCGGATCTCGCGTTCGACGGCGCCCTGGTCGATGTCGGTCGGGAGGAGTTCGCCGGGGGCGGCCCAGGTCTGGACGGGCCAGGGATAGGCGGCGACCACCTGGAGGCGGGCGTCCCGCAGGGCGGCCTCGGTGAAGGCGAGGGCGAGGGCGGCGTCGTCGGGGCTGTCCACGTTGAGCCCGACGACGACCCGCGGGCCGGGACCGGGCGAAGGGCCGTCCACCTCGCGGCCGGGCCGGGGCACGATCACGACGGGGCACTCGGCGTCGCGGGCGGCGGTCATGCTGTTGGAGCCGAGCAGCAGGCTCCGGAAACCGCCCCGCCCCCGGGACCCGAGCACGAGCAGTTCGGCCTCGGCGCCCAGTTCGGGCAGCAGCGCGCCCGGCGCCCCGTCGAGACCGACGTACTCCACGTCCGTGCCGTCCGCGGTCTTCTCCAGCCGGGCGCGCGCGTCGCCGAGGACGGGGTCCTCGTCCGGGGGCGGGGGCAGGGTCATGGGTACGCCGGGCTGCGTCCACGCGGCGTAGTGGCGGACGTGGCAGACGCGCAGTGCCGTCCGGCGCCGACGTGCGGCGTCCACGGCCCAGTCGAGGGCCCGCCGGCTGTCCTCGGAACCGTCGACCGCCACGGCGACCGGCAGCGTGCTCATGGTCCTCACCTCCGGGAGACGAGCGTCGTCCTGCTGGGGCCAGCCTGGCTCAGGCAACGGCTCCGGCAGGCTCTCCCCGGTCGCGTGTCCGGAAAATGAGGGACGACACCGCCGGTTCGGCCCGCCGCGGTGGTGATCCGGCCGCCAGGCCGGGCGCGGCGGCCCGCGGGACGGCCCGTCCCGTGGGGTGGGCGGGCCGACGGGCTCGGCGGGCCGTCGGACCCGGTGGACCGGAGCGGTCGGCCGACGGGCGCGGTCGGCGGGTCTCAGGTCAGGTCGAACTCCCCCTCGCGTGCCCCCGAGACGAACGCGCCCCACTCGGCGGGCGTGAAGATCAGGGAAGGGCTCTCGGGACGGCCGCTGTTGCGCATCGCGACGAATCCCTCGACGAAGGCGATCTGGACATCACCCCGGCCCCGGCTGCTGGACTGCCACTCGGCGTTGCTGAGGTCCAGCTCCGGCTTGTCCCAGCTCGCGAGCGGCTGCTGCTGGATCGTGCTCTCGGCCACGTCCGTGCTCCTCCCGGTTCGTCGTCCGCGGCCAGCCTAGCGACCGGTCCCCGGTGCCGACAGAGCACGCGAGGGGGACCTTTCGGGACGGCGGCGGCGCCGTCCCGTGAGCCGCGTGGCGAAGAACCGCGGCCCGCCGTGGATGTGCCCGGGGACCCCGCGGGCCCCGTCCCACCCGGTGCTCCCCCGGTCGGTCGCCGCCGCAACGGCCCCGCGACAGCGGCCGGGACCTTCCTCGGGATGCCGCACGGGGACCCGCGCGGGTCGGCCCGCCGCCCCCGGGCTACCCCGCCGCGGCCGGAGGTGACCCGCCGCCGGCCAGGAAGGCCTCGACGCGGGCGGTGAACCAGGCCGGGTCGTCCAGCCACGGGTAGTGGGCGGCGCCGGGCTGCACGGCGAAGTCGGCGTTCGGGAAGGCGTCGGCGACGAGCCGGGCCACTTCCGGACGGGGGCCGCCGTCCAGTTCGCCCGCGAGCACCAGCACCGGGGCGTCGACACACCCCAGGGCGGCCCGCAGGGCGGGTGGGTCGTAGGCGGCCGGGTCGTGGAAACGGGCCTCCGCCTCCTCGTTGGTCTGCCCGTCCGCGGCGGCCGCGTGGGCGCGGGCGGTGTCGTCCCAGCGGCCGTAGAAGAAGGCGTCGACAGCCGTGAGGTCGACGGCCGTGAAGCCGGTGTCCTCCCCGCCGGCCGTCCAGGCCTCGAACGCGGGGAAGGCCGTCGTGAACCACGGCTCGTCCTGACGCAGCCGCGCCGCCGCCAGCCGCTCCTCGGGACCGGCCGGCCGGCCCAGGGCCCAGGGGGCGGCGGTGACGAGGACGAGCCGGGCCACGCGCCGGGGGTGGCGGGCCGCGTAGAGCATGGCGAGGCTGCCGCCCGCCGAGTGCGCCAGGAGGTCCATCCGTTCGAGGCCCAGATGGATCCGGAGCGCCTCCACGTCCTCGACCTGGCGGTCGCAGCGGTACGTCGCCGGGTCCGCCGGAACCGAGGAGTCGCCGGTGCCGCGCAGGTCGAGCAGGACCAGGCGGCGGTGGGCGGTGAGGCCACCGAGGTCGCCGAGGTACTCCGAGGCCCGCATGGGCCCGCCGGGCAGGACGACGAGGGGCTCGCCCTCGCCCCGGACGTGGTGGGCGAGCGGGGTTCCGTCGGGTGCGGTGAAGATCGGCATGCCGCGATCCTCGGGGCCGGTCGGGTCCGGGCGCAACGGCGTTCTCCGGGCTCCCGAAAGTACGGCCCGGCCTCTTGCCTCACCGGCGTGCGTCTGGATCAATGGCCCGTGAGGCGTCGACCGAATGATCGGTCGTCCGGATCGGCACGGTTGGCGAGGAGGCGTCCGTGGTGGCTGCGAGGGATCCGCTGGACGAGGGCGAACGGCTCGGCCTGGACGCGCTGCGCGCGCTGCAACTGGACCGGATGCGCGCCTCGTTGCGGTACGCGTACGCCCATGTGCCGTTCTACCGGGACGCGTTCGACAAGGCGGGCGTCCACCCCGACGACTGCCGCGAACTCGCCGACCTGTCCCGGTTCCCCTTCACCACCAAGGCGGACCTGCGCGAGAACTACCCGTACGGGATGTTCGCGGTGCCGCGCGAGCGGATCCGCCGCATCCACGCCTCCAGCGGCACCACCGGCCGTCCCACCGTCGTCGGGTACACGGAGAACGACCTGTCCCTGTGGGCGGACATGGTGGCCCGCTCGATCCGGGCGGCGGGCGGGCGCCCCGGCGACACGGTCCACGTGGCCTACGGCTACGGCCTGTTCACCGGCGGCCTGGGCGCCCACTACGGCGCCGAACGGCTCGGCTGCACGGTCGTCCCCGCGTCCGGCGGCATGACGGCACGTCAGGTCCAGCTGATCCAGGACCTGAAGCCGGGGATCATCATGGTGACCCCGTCCTACATGCTCACCCTCCTGGACGAGTTCGAGCGGCAGGGCGTCGATCCCCGCGGCACCTCCCTGCGGGTGGGGATCTTCGGCGCCGAGCCGTGGACGGAGGAGATGCGCCGGGAGATCGAGGAGCGGTTCGCGATCGACGCGGTCGACATATACGGGCTGTCGGAGGTGATCGGCCCCGGCGTCGCCCAGGAGTGCGTGGAGACCAAGGACGGGCTGCACATCTGGGAGGACCACTTCTACCCGGAGATCGTCGACCCGTTCACCGGCGAGGTGCTGCCGGAGGGCGAGGAGGGCGAGCTGGTGTTCACCTCGCTCACCAAGGAGGCGATGCCCGTGATCCGGTACCGGACGCGGGACCTGACCCGGCTGCTGCCGGGCACGGCACGGCGGTTCCGGCGGATGCGGAAGGTGACCGGCCGCAGTGACGACATGGTGATCCTGCGCGGGGTGAACCTCTTCCCCACCCAGATCGAGGAGATCGTGCTGCGCACCCCCGGAGTCGCCCCGCACTTCCAGCTGCGGCTGACCCGCGAGGGGCGCCTCGACGCCCTCACGGTCCGCGCGGAGGCCCGCCCCGACGCCTCGCCCCGGGACCGCGACACGGCCGCCCGTTCGATCGCCGCGGCCGTGAAGGACGGTGTCGGGGTCTCGGTCGCCGTCGAGGTCGTGGACCCGGAGTCGCTGGAGCGGTCGGTGGGCAAGATCCGCCGGATCGTCGACCTGCGCCCGCGCGGGTAGCGGCGGCCGGGGGCGCTCGGGGCGACGCGCTACGCGCCGGAGAAGCGGTCGCGCAGCTCCCGCTTGAGGATCTTCCCGCTGGCGTTGCGCGGCAGTCCGTCCACGAACAGCACCCGCTTGGGCGCCTTGAACGCGGCGAGCTTCTCGCGGGCGTGGGCGACGAGTTCGCCCTCCGTGACCTCGCCGCGGGGGACGACGACCGCGGTGACGGCCTCGATCCACCTCTCGTCGGGCAGGCCGATCACGGCGGCCTCGGCGACGGCCGCGTGCGTGTAGAGGGCGTCCTCGACCTGCCGCGAGGCGACCAGCACACCGCCGGAGTTGATGACGTCCTTCACCCGGTCGACGATCGTGAAGTAGCCGTGGGCGTCCCGGACGGCGAGGTCACCGGAGTGGAACCAGCCGTCGCGGAAGGCCTCGGCGGTCTCCTCGGGCTTGTCCCAGTAGCCCTCACACAACTGCGGGGAACGGTAGACGATCTCGCCCGGCGTGCCGTCGGGCACGTCCTCGCCGTTCGCGTCGACCACGCGCGCGTCCACGAACAGGACGGTGCGCCCGCAGGAGTCCATGCGGCCCTTGTGCTCGTCGGGGGCCAGGACGGTGGCGAGGGGGCCGATCTCGCTCTGCCCGAAGCAGTTGTAGAAGGCGAGCTTCGGCAGGCGCTCGCGCAGCCGTTCCAGGACCGGCACCGGCATGACCGACGCCCCGTAGTACGCCTTGCGCAGCCCGCCGAGGTCGCGGGTGGCGAAGTCCGGCCGGTTGGCCAGGCCGATCCACACGGTGGGCGGGGCGAAGACGCTGTCGACGCGGCCCGCCTCGATCAGGTCGAACAGGTGGTCGCCGTCGGGTGCGTCGAGGATGAGGTTGGTGGCGCCCACCGCGAGGTACGGGAGCAGGAACACGTGCATCTGCGCCGAGTGGTAGAGGGGCAGCGCGTGCGCGGGGCGGTCGCCGGCGCTCAGGTCGAGGGCGGTGATCGCGCTGAGGTACTCGTGGACCAGGGCGCGGTGCGTCATCATCGCGCCCTTGGGAAGGGCCGTCGTACCGGAGGTGTAGAGGAGCTGGACCAGGTCCTCGGCGCGCGGTTCGGGGCCGTCGTGGGCGGGGGCGGCCGCCAGCAGGGCGAGGAGCGAGTCGTCGGCGTCGCGCAGCGGCAGGGTCGGCACGCCGTCGGGGAGCCGGCCGGCGAGACCGGGGTCGGCGAGGACCAGGGCGCTGCCCGACTGGCCGACGATGTAGGCGAGGTCGTCGCCGGTGAGGTTCTGGTTGACGGGGACGTGGACCAGGCCGGCGCGGGCGCAGGCCAGGAACGCGATGAGGTAGGCGTCGGAGTTGTGGCCGTAGGCGCCCACCCGGTCGCCGGGGGCGAGGCCCCGGCCGAGCAGGGCGCTCGCCGCGCGGGAGACCGCCTCGTCGAGTTCTCCGTAGGTCCAGGTGCGGTCGCGGTACTCCACCGCGACGCGTGCGGGAGTGCGTCGGGCGCTGCGGCGCAGCACCCCGTCGACGGTGCTGCCGTGTCCGGGCGTCATGGCACATGATCCTCGGCGGGCCGCCGGGACAGGTCAAGCCGGCGGAGCGGGGGCGTCCCCGCGCCCGGAGGGCGGCGTCCCGTCCGCCGGGCGGCGGGCGGTGTCCGTCCGCCGGGCGCCGATCACGGACAGCGGCCGCGGCGCCTCCTCCGAGGGGAGCCGGGGGCGGCCGCGCGGATGACGACCCGCCGGCCGCGGTCGGTGCCGTCGAGTGGGCGACCGCGCGTCCCGCGTCACCGGGGCGGTGCTGCGGGTGGACGGGGGCCTGCGGGCCTGAAGGGCGGCTCCGGGAGCGGGTCCCGCCGTACGGAGGGTTCCGCTCGGCGGGGCCTCATCCGGCGAGGTCCTCCAGGACGGCCATCGCCGCGTTGTGCCCCGGCACCCCGCTGACCCCTCCCCCGCGCACCGCGCCGGCGCCGCACAGCAGCACGTTGGCGTGCGCGGTCTCGACGCCCCAGCGGCCGACGCCGTCCCGGGCGTGCGGCCAGGCCAGGTCGCGGTGGAAGATGTGGCCGCCGGGCAGCCCGAGGTCGCGCTCCAGGTCCAGCGGGGTCCTCGCCTCGATGCAGGGGCGCCCGTCGGCGTCGGTGGCCAGGCAGTCGGCGAGCGGCTCGGCGAGGTGCGCGTCCAGTTGGGCGATGGTGGCTTCGAGCAGTTCCTCGCGTACGGCGTCGTTGTCCCGTTCGAACAGCCGGGCGGGGGTGTGCAGGCCGAACAGGGTGAGCGTCTGGCAGCCCCGCCGGGCCAGGTCCGGGCCGAGGATCGTCGGGTCGGTCAGGGAGTGGCAGTAGATCTCCGACGGCGGGGCGGTGGGCAGGCCGCCGGCCGCGGCCTGGGCGTGGGCGGCGGCCAGTTGGGCGTAGCCCTCGGCGACGTGGAAGGTGCCGGCGAAGGCCTCGCGCGGGTCGACGGAGGTGTCGCGGAGCCGGGGCAGCCGTCTCAGCAGCATGTTCACCTTGAGCTGGGCGCCCTCGGCGGGGGCCGGCGGAGTGTCCGCGGTGAGGGCGGCGAGCGCCTGCGGGGAGGCGTTGACGAGGACGTGGCGGGCTGCGGTGACGCTCTCGCCGTCGGCGGTGCGGTGGACGACCTCGGCGGTGCGGCCGTCGGTGTCGATCCGGACGGCCTCGTGGCCGGTGGCGAGGACGGCGCCCGCGCTCCGGGCGGCGTCGGCCAGGGCGTCGGTGAGCGCCCCCATCCCTCCGACGGGCACGTCCCAGGCGCCGGTGCCGCCGCCGATCACGTGGTAGAGGAAACAGCGGTTCTGCTTGAGGGAGGTGTCGTGGGCGTCGGCGAAGGTGCCGATCAGCGCGTCCGTCAGGACCACGCCCCGCACCAGGTCGTCCGCGAAGTGCTCCTCGACGGCGACGCCGACGGGCTCCTCGAAGAGCATCCGCCAGGCCTCCTCGTCGTCGACGCGACGGCGCAGTTCCTCGCGGGTGGGCAGCGGTTCGGTGAGCGTCGGGAAGACGCGTTCGGCGAGGCGCCCGGTCATGCCGTAGAAGCGCCGCCAGGCCGCGTACTCCCGTTCACCGCCGGTCAGCCGCGCGAACGCCTCGCGGGTGCGTGCCTCGCCGCCGCCCACGAGCAGCCCGGTCGGCCGCCCGTCACGCTCCACGGGCGTGTACGAGGAGACGGTGCGCCCCCGGACCCGGAAGTCCAGCCCGAGATCCCGCACGATCTTCGGCGGCAGCAGGCTGACCAGGTACGAGTAGCGCGACAGCCGGGCGTCCACGCCGGCGAACGGCCGGGTGGAGACGGCGGCGCCCCCGGTGTGGTCCAGCCGCTCCAGCACCAGCACGGAGCGCCCGGCCCGCGCCAGATAGGCGGCGGCGACCAGTCCGTTGTGACCGCCGCCGACGATGACGACGTCGTAGGAGCGACGTCCGGGGTCTCCCTCGTGTGCAGGCATGGTTCTTCGTAACACGGGGCGATCGGGACCGGCCAGAGGCGGACCGTCACCGGCGCGGCACCGCTTCCCGGCCGGTCACCGCGAGCGGGGGCCGGCGGTGGTCCGCCTCTCCGACGGCCCCTCGAAGCCACTGAGGGCTTCCGGAGACCCTGCCTACCGTGCGGCTCCGTACGGCGCCGGGCGCGCCTCGGGGCCGAGCCGTGCCACGGCCCGCAGGATGTGCCGGGGCGGCAGCCGCCACCGCAGACGTGCAGGAACGGCGCGCAGGACGGCGCCCGTGGCCCGCAACCGCCGGGTGACGGTCGCGGGCGGCGGGGCCGCGCGGCCGTACAGCTCGTGCGCGTACGGCGGCAGGGAGCCGTACGCCAGGTCCGCCACGTGCCGCCACAGCACGGCGCGGGCCGGGACGAGCAGGGGGTGCACGGGCGGGCGGCGCAGGAAGTCGTCCACCGCGTGCGCGTCGTCCCCGGCGGCGAGTTCGGGCCGCACCTTCTCGAAGTAGGCGTCCATCGACGCCCTGTCGGCGGGTACGGCGTCGGGGTCGAGGCCCACCAGGCGGGCCGCGACCCGGTGTTCGGCGAGGTAGCGGTCGGCGTCCGCGTCGGTGAGGGGGTAGCCGGAGCGGCGCAGGACGTGCAGGTAGGAGTCGATCTCGGCGCAGTGCACCCACAGCAGCAGTGCGGGGTCGTCGATGCCGTACCGCTCCCCGGTGTCCGGGTCGTTCGCGGACAGCAGGCGGTGGATCCGGCGGACCCGGGCCCCGGCCTTCTCGGCCTCCTCGGCGGTGCCGTAGGTGGTGGTGCCGACGAAGTCCGCGGTGCGCATGAGGCGTCCCCAGGCGTCGCGGCGGAAGTCGGAGTTCTGCAGGACGCCGCGTACGGCGCGCGGGTGCAGCGCCTGGAGGTGGAGCGCGCGGATCCCGGCGACCCACATCATGGGATCGCCGTGCGCCTGCCACGTCACGCTGGCCGGGCCGTACAAGCCGGGGTCGGCGCTCATACCGGCAGTGTGGCCGGGCTCGGCGGCCGACGCCACCGTCCGGACCGGCCGAATCCGGTGCGGGCGCTCCCCTCAGGCGTGCGGGACGACGGCCACCGGGCAGCCGACGTGGTGGATCACGGCGTGCGTGACGGGCCCGGTGCGGGGGCCGACCGGGCGTTCGGCGACGCGGTGGCCGACGACGAGGAGCCCCGCTCCGGTCGCCGCCCTCACGAGCGCGCTCGACGGCCTGTCCTCCACCACCGTCTCCAGGACCTCCACCTCGGGGTACTTGTCGCGCCACACCTGGAGCGCCGCCTTGAGGACGCCCAGCCATTCCTCGCCCTGCCGGGACTCCCGCACCAGGCCGATGTCGCCGGCGCCGAGGCCGACCGGGCCGGCCGTGTGCCAGGCGTGCACGGCGCGCAGGCGCGCGTTGCGGAGCCGGGCCGCCTCGAAGGCGAACTCGACGACCTCGTCGCAGGCTTCGCCGAGGTCGACGGCGAGCACGACGTCCCGGTGTCCGGTGTCCGTGGAGGCGCCTCCGTCGCCGGCCGGCAGGTGTTCGTCCGCCGCCTCCTCGTCCGCCCGCACGAGGACGACGGGGCACGCGGCCCTGGCGACCACGCCGAGCGCGACGGAGCCGACGAGGAACCCGGTGAAACCGCTCAGCCCGCGGGAGCCGAGGACCAACAGGCCGGACCGGTCCGCGGCCTTGAGCAGGGCGGCGGTGGCCGGGCCCTCCAGCTGCTCGTCGGTGAGGCGCACTCCGGGGCGTTCGGCGCGGGCCCGTTCCTCCGCCTGTCGCAGTGCGCGCCGGGCGAGATGGCGCCGGGCGGCGCCCGTGCTGTCGCCGTCCTGGTTCCGGGGGTGCCAGGCCAGGGCGTGCACCAGGTGCAGTGGCCGGTCCCGCCGGGCGGCCTCGCGGGCCGCCCACGCGGTGGCGGCCAGACTCTCGGCGGATCCGTCGACTCCGGCGGTCACGGGCAGAAGCATCTCCGCACCTCCCACATTCGCTCTGTCTTACGGTGCCAGCGTCGCGTGGCGGGCGGTGCGGCGGCAGAGGCTGCCCGGTCCCCGCCGGGGGGCCGTCCGGCCCTTTTCCGTGACACGCCGTCTTCAGTGACGACACGTTTCATGTGACTTCCCGTCAGGCCGGTGTGCAGGGGCCTCGGTTCGTGCCGGGCGAGCGCGGGTGGAGGAGGACGGAGCCGGCCGGCGGCTCACGGGGACCGGGAACCGGAAACGCCGCCGGTCGGGTGGCGGTCGCACGGCGTGCGGGAACGCGGTGGGCCTACCCCCTCGCCCGGCCCGTCGCGTCCGGCCCACCGCGTCCGGGTTCCCGGGCTTCCGGGTTCCCGGAGGGCCGGGGCGTCCCGCGCCGGCGTGGGCGGTCCGCCGGGGCCGCCCGCCGCCGCGGGTCAGTCGTGCGGGACCACCGCCACCGGCGCGGAGGCGTGCTGCAGCACCGCGTGGGTCACCGGACCGATGCGCCCGCCGACCGGTGCCCGGCGCCTCCTGCGTCCGACGACGACCAGGGACGCGTCCCTCGACGCGTGCACGAGGTGACGGCCGGCGCCGCCGATGACGGCCTGCTCCCGCACCTCCACACCCGGGAACTTGTCCTGCCAGGGCCGCAGGACGTCGCCGAGTCCGTGCCGTTCCTCTTCCGTCGGCTCGGCGTCGGGTCCCGGTTCCGGGACGGCGCCGTAGCCCTGGTCGACCGCCGGGTTCCAGCCGTGGACCACCCGCAGGCCTGCCGCGCGACGCCGGGCGGCCTCGAAGGCGAACTCGACGATGGCGTCGGCGGGGTTCCGCGGGTCCAGCCCCAGCACGACCTCGCGGTAGGGGGTGGTGGTCGCGCCGGCGCCCGTGGCGTCCGGCAGGTGCTCGTCCTCGGGGTGGCCGTCGGCCCGTACGAGGACGACGGGGCGTTCCGCACGCGCCACCGTGGCGAGGGCGACGGAGCCGACCAGGAAACCCGACACCGTGCCGAGGCGCCGGGACCCGAGGACCAGCAGTTCGGTGTCCTCCTCGGCCGCCAGCAGGGCGGGGACCACCGGGTCCTCGGTCTGCCGGGTGGTGATCCGCAGGCCGGGGTGGCGCTCCACCAGCCGGGAGGCGGTCTCGCTCAGCAGCCGGGTCGCCCACGCGCGTTGCTCGTCGAGCACGCCCGGGGCCGGAAGACCCGCGAGCGGCGCGTAGAGGGGGCGCGGCGGTTCCCCGGCGTGCAGGAGGCACAGGGGCGTCTCTCGTTGTGCCGCCTCGCGAGCGGCCCAGTCGGCGGCGGCGAGGCTTTCGGGCGAGCCGTCGAGACCGACGGTGATGGCGGGCATGTGCGGACCTCCTTCAGGGGTGCGTCCCCAGTCTGGCGGGCCACGCGCGCGGGCCGGCAGGGCCGGAGGTCCCCGTCGGGAGCCGAACGGCCCCGACGCCTCACCGGGGCTCCCCCCGCGCGGCGGCCGTCCGGCCGCGGCCGGTGCGGTACGGGTGGCCGCGGCCCGTGCGGGCGGCGGCTCGGCAGCCTGGCTCCATCGCCGGGCCCTGACACCGGTGGTCGGCGGGCGGCGCCACCGCCCGGTGTCGGCGGAGAGTGATATCGCCGAGTTTTGGCACCACTTGGGTGCTTGCGGGTGGACTCCGGGACTGCTCTGCGTGGTGAGGGGGCGCCGGTGCCGGCGAGGACCAGGGTCGATCTGTACGCGGCGATCCGCCGTGATGTCCGGGCGGGGACGTCGAACCGGGCCGTGCAGCGGAGGTACGGGGTGGGCTTGCGGACGGTGAGGGCGGCCGTGGAGTCGCCGCACGAGCCGAGGGGGCCGGGCCGGGTCCGGGAGGGCCACCCCTCGGGACCGCCGACCGGTGTCCGGCCGTCCGTCACGGGCTAGTCGGCCGCCGCCGGCCGGGCCGGGAGCCGTACGGTGAAGGTGGTCGCCCCCGGGACGCTGTCGAGGGTGACGCCGCCGCCGTGGGCCTCCGTGACGGCGGCCACGATCGACAGGCCGAGGCCGGTGCCGGTGCCGCCCGGTGCGTCTTCCGTACGGCGGCGCTCCCCGTGGGTGAAGCGCTCGAAGACCCGGGGGCGGACGTCCTCGGGGACGCCGGGGCCGTCGTCGTGGACCTTCAGCTCCGCCGTCGTGCCGTCGGTCTCCACCGAGACGGTGATCGTGGTGCCGACGGGTGTGTGCAGGCGCGCGTTGGCCAGCAGGTTGGCCAGTACCTGGTGGAGGCGGTGGGCGTCGCCCGTCACCGTCACCGGTTCCTCGGACAGTTCCAGCGTCCAGCGGTGTCCGGGACCCGCGGCCTGCGCGTCGGTCACCGCGTCCAGGACCAGCCGGGTCAGGTCGACGGGCAGGCGCTCCAGGGGACGGCCGGCGTCGAGGCGGGCGAGCAGCAGCAGGTCGTCGACCATCTCGCCCATGCGGGCCGCCTCGGCCTCGATGCGCTCCAGGGCCCGCACCACCTTCGGCGGCACCGGACCGGGGTGCAGCAGCGCCAGCTCCGCGTGGCCGCGGACCGTCGCCACGGGCGTGCGCAGTTCGTGGCTGGCGTCGGCGGCGAAACTGCGCAGCCGCTCCTCGCTCGCCTGCCGTTTGGTCAGCGCGTCCTCGACGTGGCCGAGCATGGTGTTGAAGGCGTCGGCGACCCGGCCCACCTCACTGCGCGGGTCGGCCTCGGGCGCGCGCGGCCAGAGCCCCACCTCGCCGCTGGACAGCGGAAGCCGGCTGACCCGGGTGGCGGTCGCGGCCACCCGGCTGAGCGGTCGCAGCGACCAGCGCACCCACAGGGCCCCGGCGAAGCCGGTGACGACCAGTGCCGCGCCGAAGACGACCGCGGCGACCAGTTCCAGCCGGTGGACGGTGGCCTCCACGGGCTCCATGGGGAGCCCGGTGACCAGGACGTCGCCGTCCACGCCCCGGAACGCCATCAGACGGTACTCGCCCAGGGAGGAGAGCTCGGTCGTGTGCCCGTCGCCGTCGGCCGGCAGCCCGGCCAGCCGGTGGCTGTCGCGTGCCCCGAGCGACACGTTCACCGTGCCGGTACGGCCGCCGGACGCCACCACCGCGGCGTTGGTGACCGTGTCCCCGACGAGCCGGGCCCCGAAGGTTCCGACGGTCTGACGGCGGGTGTCGCCGTCGCCGTCCTCGTCGCCGTCGTGGTCCGAGGGCCGTGTCCCGACGTGCTCCAGGCTGGCCGGGAAGCGCGGTCCCGCATCCCGCAGCTGCTGGTCGAGACGGCCGGTGAGGAAGCCGTTCAGCTCCAGCACCGCCGCCACCCCGACGGCCGCGCAGCTGACGGCGAGCAGCACGACGAGTCCGGCGGTGAGCCGCGCCCGCAGCGTGTGCGGCCAGGGCGGACGCGGCAGCCGCCGCGCCGTCCCGCGCGGGCGCGGCCGGCGTGCGGAGTCCCGCCGCGGTCCCGTGCTCACCGGGCCACCGGCTTGAGCACGTATCCGGCGCCCCGCACCGTGTGGATCATGGGCGGGCGGCCCGCGTCCACCTTCTTGCGCAGGTAGGAGATGTACAGCTCGACGACGTGGGCCTGGCCGCCGAAGTCGTAGGACCAGACGCGGTCGAGGATCTGCGCCTTGCTGAGCACGCGCCGCGGATTGCGCATCAGCAGCCGCAGCAGTTCGAACTCCGTCGGGGACAGCTCCACGAGGTCGCCGCCGCGGGTGACCTCGCGGGCCTCCTCGTCCATGACCAGGTCGCCGACGGTCAGCCGCGGCCCGTCCTCGCTCTGCCGGGCCATGCCGGCGCGGCGCAGCAGACCGCGCAGCCTGGCCACGACCTCCTCCAGGCTGAACGGTTTCGTCACGTAGTCGTCGCCGCCCGCCGTGATGCCCGCGATGCGGTCCTCGACGGCGTCCCGCGCGGTCAGGAAGAGCACGCACACGTCGGGGCGAACGCCGTGCAGCGAACGCAGCACGGAGAAGCCGTCGGTGTCCGGGAGCATCACGTCGAGGACGACGGCGTCGGGGAGCAGCTCGCGGGCCTCGGCGACGGCCGAGACGCCGTCGCCGGCCGTGCGCACCTCCCAGCCCTCGTAGCGCAGGGCGCCGGAGAGGACCTCCGCGAGGTCGGGGTCGTCGTCGACGACGAGGACCCGGATGGGGGTGCCGTCGGTCCGGGTGAGGGCGGGGCGGCCGGAGCCGCGGTGGCGGGGAGTGTTCATCTCACGTACCAGGATGCGGTCCCGCAGCGGCCGGGGCTGCCTCCCGGACCTCTGAGTTCGCTCTGAGTCCGCTCTGAGTACGCCCTGCCGCCGCTCCGCCCGATCGCCTCGGCACCCCCTCCCACCTGCGGCGGAACCGTTCCGCGGCGCCGAGCGCTGAGAGCGGGCTCAGAGGTTGCGTCGGCACAGTGTCGTTGCGTACGGCCGCAGCGGACGTACGGAGAAGCCGAAGGAACACACGGATGACGACGATGTACGCGCGACCAGGGGTCGCTCCCGCGCCTCCCGTGCCTCCCGCGCCCAGGCGTTCCGCCGCGGGCCCCGTGCTGGCCGCCCTGTGGGGCGGGGCCGCCGCCGTGGTCGCCCTGTGGTGGTACGACACGGGGTCGGTCGTGGGCACCGCGGGCTGGCTGACGGGAGCGGGGCGGATCGCGGGACTGCTGTCCGGGTACGCCTGCGCCGTGCTCGTCGCCCTGATGGCCCGTGTCCCGCTGCTGGAACGGCGGATCGGGTCGGACCGGGTGACGCGCTGGCACGCGATGGCGGGCCGCTACACGATCTGTCTGCTGGCGGCCCACGTCGTGCTGATCCTGCTCGGGTACGCCGCCCAGGACCGCTCCTCGATCGTGGACGAGACGATCACGGTGGTCCTGGACTATCCGGAGATGCTCAAGGCCACCGCCGGCACCGTCGTCCTGTTCGCGGTCGGGATCGTCTCGGCCCGCGCGGTGCGCCGCCGGGTCGGCCACGAGTTCTGGTACTACGTGCACCTGCTCACCTACGCCGCGGTCTTCCTCTCCTTCGGCCACCAGCTCGCCCTGGGATCCGACTTCACCGGCAACACATGGGCACAGGCGGCCTGGTACGCGCTGTACCTGGGGGCCGCGGCCCTGGTGCTGTGGTTCCGGATCCTCGCCCCGGTCCGGCTCAACCTGCGTCACCGGCTGCGGGTCGACTCCGTGCACCGGGAGGCGCCGGGCGTGTACTCCGTCGTCATCCGCGGCCGGCGGCTGGACGAGATGGACGCCCGGCCGGGCCAGTTCCTGCGGTGGCGCTTCCTCACCGACGGCATGCGCTGGACCTCGACGCCCTACTCCCTGTCGGCGCCGCCGCGTCCGGACCTGCTGCGGATCACGGTCAAGGCGCTCGGCGACCACAGCGCCGCCGTGGCCCTGCTGCGGCCGGGCACCCGGGTGTGGGCGGAGGGCCCCTACGGGGCGCTGACCGCGGACCGGCAGTCCTCGCCCAAGTCCCTGCTGGTCGCGGGCGGTGTCGGCATCACCCCGCTGCGGGCCCTGTTCGAGACGCTGCCCGGCGACGTCACGCTCGTCTACCGGGCCCGCACGGCGGAGGACCTCGCCCTGGGCGGGGAACTGGAGGCCGTCGCGCGGTGGCGCGGGGCCAAGGTGCTCTACGCGCTCAACGGCCCGCACGGCCGGCGTCCGGACCTCACGGCGGGGTCCCTGAACGCGGCCGTCCCCGACCTGGCCGCCCACGACGTGTACCTGTGCGGCCCGCACGGGTTCGCGCGGGACCTGTACGAGGCGCTGCGCGCCGCGGGGGTCCCGGACCGCCGCATCCACCACGAGTCCTTCGAACTGTGAGGCCGTCTTGCACACCTTGAGGAAGAACCACCCGCTGCGCCGCGTCGTGCTGGCGAGCGCCGCGACCGTCTCCGGGATCGTGCTGGTGCTGTCGCTGAAGCCGCACACGGCGCCGACCGTCGCCGGGCTCGCGTCCTCGCCCGTGCCGTCCAGCAGTTCCGGCGCGTCGAGCGGGTCGGGCGGATCGAGCGGATCGACGGTCACGGGAACCCGGACGCTCACCGGGGACTCGGTCCAGACCCGCTACGGCCCCGTCCAGGTCCGCGTCACGGTGAAGGACGGCAGGCTCACCGACGTCACCGCGGTCGCCTACCCCCAGGAGAACCCGAGGGACCAGCAGATCAACGGCTACGCCATCCCCCAGTTGACCCGGGAGGCGCTCAGCGCCCAGAGCGCGGACATCGACACGGTCTCGGGAGCCACCTACACCAGCGACGGCTACCGTCAGTCGCTCCAGTCGGCGCTGGACTCCGCGAGCGGCTGACGCCCGCCTGGCGGGCCGGCCGGGACCATCGGACGCCTCACAGGGCCGGTCGGCCCTGGTGAGGTGGGTGTCCGCCCGGTTCGAATGGTCCGGTCGGCCGCACGCGCGGCTGCGGGAGACAGAGACCTGTGACCGACCCGACGATACGGATGTCTGCGATGGCCGGTGACGACGACCAGCCGAACGTCCCGGAGACACGGACGAGTGTCGAGCTGGACGCTGCCGAGGCGCTGCGGTTGCTGGGCGGCGTGTCCCTGGGACGGATCGTCTTCACCCGGCACGCGCTGCCGACCGTCCGCCCCGTCAACCACGTCCTGGTCGACGGCGACATCGTCATCCGCACCCACGGGGACGCCGCGCTGACCCGGTACACCCGGCAGACCGGGGCCGAGGGGGCCGTCGTCGCCTACGAGGCCGACGACATCGACCCCGACACCCACCTCGGCTGGAGCGTGGTCGTCACGGGCTATGCGCGGCTGGTCACCGACCCGGGCGAACTCGCCCGCTACCGGGCCCTGCTGCGGCCCTGGGCGACGCAGAGGATGGATCACGCCGTCCGCATCGGCCCCGATCTGATCACCGGAGTCCGCCTGACGGCGCACGATCCGTCCCCACTCGGGTGAGGCCCGGGGGCGGGCCGGTTCCGACCGGCCGGGTGCTCCCGTCCCGCGCCCCCCTCGCGGCGCGTCTCCGCCGGGCCGGCCGTGCCTGTCACGGCCGTTCGGGTACGACCGCCACCGCGCAGGCGGCGTGGTGCAGCACCGAGTGGGCGACGCGCCCCAGCTGGAGTCCGAGGTGTCCCGGGTTGCGCCGGGCGCCGACCACCAGCAGGTCGGCCTCGTGCGAGGCCGCCAGGAGCACCCGGCGCGCCGGGCCCTCCACCGTGCGACGGCGCAGTTCCACGTCGGCGGGCAGGTCCTCGAGTGCCTGCTCCAGGATTTCGGCGGCACGCAGTTCGTGCAGCCTGGCGGGTTCCCCGCCGAGCAGGGGGTGGTCGGTGGTCTCGTGCGCGGGGCACCGCCAGGCCCGTACGGCCTCCAGCGTCGCGTCGCGCAGCCTGGCCTCCTGGACGGCGAAGCGCAGCGCGGCGGAGTCCGTGCCCTTGTCGCCGACGCCGACGACGACGCGGCCGTGCCTCCCGGCCCGGACCTGGTTGTCGTGACTGCCGCGCAGCACGATCACCGGGCAGTCGGCGTGGGCGGCGACGCTCAGGCCGACCGAGCCGAGCAGCACCTCGACGAGGCCGCTGCGGCCCCGGTGACCGAGCACCAGGGCGCAGGCGTTGCGTCCCTCGCGGACGAGCGCGGACTCGGGCTCCTCGGGCAGCACGTCGGTGGAGACCTTGACGTCGGGGCGGCGCAGTGCGGCCCGGTTCGCGGCGACTCGCACGATGGCCTCGGCCGTCACCTGCTCGGCCGCCCCCTCCAGGTCGTCGGTGAGGTCCTCGGCGAGGGAGTCGCCCTCGTACCGCTCCCAGAGGGAGGCGTACACCACTCGGAGCGGGACCCCGCGCAGGGCGGCCTCGTCGGCCGCCCAGTCCACGGCCCGCAGGCTCGGCTCGGAGCCGTCCACGCCCACCACGAGGGGGAGGTCCACCGTGCTCACCGCCCCTCGTCCGGAGCGGCGAGGGCGCGGGCCCGGACCTCGGCGACGGGGGGCTCGGCGAACGCCGGAACGACCGCTGCGTTCATGGCTTCTCCTCCTCGGGAGGGTCAGGCGTGGGCGACCACGGCGACGGGGGCCGCCGAGTGGTGGAGGACCGCGTGCGTGGTGTGACCGATGTGGGCGCCGAACGGGCTGTGCCGGATCCGGCGGCCCACCACGGCGAGCGAGGCGTCACGGGCGGCGTCCACGAGGTGGACGGCCGCACTGCCGTGGCGGGACATCTCGACGACCTCGACGTCGGGGAACTTCTGCAGCCACGGCCGCAGCGCCTCGGAGAGGGCCTCGGCCGCGCTCAGGGCCAGGGCCTCGTGGCGCGCGGGATTGGCGGGCATGGCGTACGCGTGGTACGGCGGCGGGTTCCAGCCGTGGACGACCCGCAGGGACGTGTCGCGGAGCCGGGCGGCGTCGAAGGCGAACTCGATCAGTGTCTCGTCCGGGTGGTCGACGTCGAGTCCGAGCACCACGGGCCGGAACGGTGTCGCGGTGGACGGTATCCCCGCCGGGTCCGGCTCGTGCTCGTCGGCGGCCGCTTCCAGCGCGCGGACCAGGACGACGGGGCGGTCCGCGTGCGCGAGGGCGGACAGGCCCACGGAGCCGATCATGAACCCGCCGACCCCGGTGAGACCGCGGGAGCCCAGGACGAGCAGTTCGGCGCTCTTCGCCGCCTCGGCGAGGACGTCACCGGCCTGTCCGGAGAGCTGCTCGCTGATCACCTCGACACCGGGATGGCGCAGGCGGACGCCCGCGGCGGCCTCCCGGGGAATGCGCTCGGTCCAGTGCGTCTGCGTCTCGCCGCCGAGCAGCGGTGCCTGGGCCATCGGCTCCGGGACCGGCTGCCAGACGTGCACGATCTTCAGCGGCAGACCGCGCAGCTTCGCCTCGCGCGCCGCCCATTCCACGGCGGTGCGGCTCTCGCGCGAGCCGTCGAGGCCTACGGTGATGGTGCGGAGCATGATCTCCACCTCCTCGTCGGGGGATCTCGGGCTCAGGATCCGGGACAAGGGATCCGGGAGGGGGATCCGATACCAGCGTCGCCCTCGGGGGCGTCGCCGGGTCAGGGGCCACTGGTCCCGAGGCGGGGCCGACCGACCCCGGCCCGGTGCGGCGGTACGCGGCGCGGCGGCCGTCCGGACGGAGGCGCGGACGGAGGACGCCCTGGCTGGTACGGGTCCGCCCGCGGGCCTGCGTCCATTCTCCCGCCGGACGGGAGTCCGCGCCGTACGCGGGCGTTCCCGGGCCGGTCCGGGAGGTGATCGCCCGCCGGGTCCCGTTGTCGCCGCCGCGGACGGTGAGGATCACGGCTGGGCGGTGGCCGGGCCGGCGGTGTCGAGCGCCGTCAGCGGCAGGGGACGCCGGCCCGACCGGCGTCAGCCCGCGCCGGGAAGGGCGGTCAGCGACTGAGGACGCCCGTCACCGGCCGGTCGGGGGCGGCGGCCGTCCGGGTCCCGACGCGGTCGTCACCCCGGTCGCCGTGCCGGTCGTCATCCCGGCGGTCATCCCGGTCGCCGTGCCGGTCGTCATCCCGGCGGTCATCCCGGTCGCCGTGCCGGTCCGCGCCGGGGGGTCGCCACTTCACTTCAGCGTCTGGAGGAAGTCGGTGCAGGCCTGGGCGCACGCGCGGCACGCCGCCGCGCTGTCCTCGGCGCCCGGGTGCCGGTCGAAGGTGTGCGCGGTCTCCAGGCAGACGGTCCGGCACCACTCCACCTGGACCCGGAGGCCCGCCTCGTCCACCCGGTTGTCCTCGGACAGCACACGGCAGGTCGCGTCGCAGACCTCCGCGCACATGATCCCCTTGCGGCGTACGCGTTCCTGCTCCTCGGTCCCGTCCGGATTCACCAGGCTCGCGCGCAGCGCGCTGGCCCGCGCACACTCGGTGCACGCCTGGGCGCATGCGAAACGGTCCTCCAGAAACCGGAAGAGTTCCTGTTGGGATGTCGTCGAAGTCACACAGCGCGGGTAGCCGCGGTGCGCCGCGCCAAACCCCCGCGGCAGCCGGGCCGCGACGGCCGCGGTACCGGTCCGGCACCGGTCCGGCACCCGCTCGGCATCGTCCCGCACGGAGAGCGAAGGGTGCCGTGAAGCGGTTCGTGACCGATTAGTGGGGTATTCACCCGATATGACTAGCGCAGACATGCAGTTGGCCGCCGCGAGCGGCCTGCTCAGCGTGGCCATGTTCGTGGTCGGTGTGGCCCTGGTGGCCCTGCTCGCCGGCAGCTTCTGGCTGGGCGCGCGCGTCAAGCAGCGCGAGCTGCCCCGGCCGCGCCCCGAGGAGCAGCCGCACCTGCCCCCGGAGGGACCCGTGCGCGAGGTCCAGGAGATCCGGGAACCCGACGAGGTGCCGCGGACCGAGAAGGGGGGCCACGCCCTCACCCCGTACGAACTGACCAACATGGGGACCCGGCCGAGCGCGTCCACGTCGCGGCCGCGCTGGAGCCGCGGCAGCAGCGGTTCGTTCGGCGGGGGCGGCCTGGGCGGGCACTGACCCTCCCGTGACCGAGATCCCGACGTCCCGCCCGGAGCAGCCGGAGCAGCAGGAGGCGGGACGCGGGCCCCGAGGCACGGCGGCGACCCGGTCCGCCGGCCGGGATCACGATGTCCGGCCACGGCCGGGCGGGGCGTCAGGCGCCGACGTACGCCGCCAGGTGCTCGCCGGTGAGGGTGGAGCGGGCGGCGACGAGGTCGGCCGGGGTGCCCTCGAAGACGATCCTGCCGCCGTCGTGACCCGCGCCGGGGCCGAGGTCGATGATCCAGTCGGCGTGCGCCATGACCGCCGGGTGGTGCTCGACGACGACGACCGACGTGCCGGCGTCGACCAGCCGGTCCAGCAGTCCGAGCAGCTGCTCCACGTCGGCGAGGTGCAGGCCGGTGGTCGGCTCGTCGAGGACGTGGACGCCGCCCTTGTCGCCCATGCGGGTGGCGAGCTTGAGCCGTTGCCGTTCGCCGCCCGACAGCGTGGTGAGCGGCTGTCCGAGGGTGAGGTAGCCGAGCCCGACATCGGCGAGGCGGCCGAGGATGCGCCGCGCGGCCGGGGTGTGCGCCTCGCCGGAGCCGAAGAACTCCTCGGCCCTGGCCACCGGCATCGCGAGCACCTCGCTGATGTCCCGGCCGCCGAGGCGATGTTCGAGCACCGCCGCCTGGTACCGCTTGCCCTCGCAGTCCTCGCAGGTGGCGGCCACGCCGGCCATCATCGCCAGGTCGGTGTAGACGACGCCCGCGCCGTTGCAGGTGGGGCAGGCGCCCGCGGAGTTGGCGCTGAACAGGGCCGGCTTCACGCCGTTGGCCTTGGCGAACGCCTTGCGGATGGGGTCGAGCAGTCCGGTGTAGGTCGCCGGGTTGCTGCGCCGTGACCCCCTGATGGGGCTCTGGTCGACCCTCACCACTCCCGCGTCGGCGGGGATCGACCCGTGGACGAGCGAACTCTTGCCGGAGCCGGCGACCCCCGTGACGACGACGAGCACGCCGAGCGGGATGTCCACGTCGACACCCTGGAGGTTGTGCGCCGTCGCGCCGCGGATCTCCAGTGTCCCGGTCGGCGTGCGCACGGAGCCCTTCGGCGCGGCCCGGTCGTCGAGGTGGCGGCCGGTGACGGTGTCGCCGGCCCGCAGCCCCTCGACGGTGCCCTCGTAGCAGACGGTGCCGCCCGCGGCGCCGGCGCCGGGGCCGAGGTCGACGACGTGGTCGGCGATCGCGATCGTCTGCGGCTTGTGCTCCACGACGAGCACGGTGTTGCCCTTGTCCCGCAGGCGCAGCAGCAGGTCGTTCATCCGCTGGATGTCATGGGGGTGCAGGCCGGTGGTGGGCTCGTCGAAGACGTAGGTGACGTCGGTGAGCGAGGAGCCGAGGTGCCGGATCATCTTGACGCGCTGCGCCTCGCCGCCCGACAGGGTGCCCGCCGGCCGGTCGAGCGAGAGGTAGCCGAGGCCGATCTCCGCGAACGAGTCGAGGGTCCCGCGCAACGCCGTGAGCAGCGGCGCCACCGAGGGCACGTCGAGCTTGCGGACCCATTCGGCGAGGTCGGTGATCTGCATCGCGCAGGCGTCGGCGATGCTGACCCCGTCGATCTTCGACGAGCGGGCGCCCTCGCTGAGCCGGGTGCCGTCGCACTCGGGGCAGACGGTGAAGGTCATGGCGCGCTCCACGAAGGCGCGCACATGGGGCTGGAGCGCGTCGACGTCCTTGGCGAGCATCGACTTCTGGATCTTCGGGATCAGCCCCTCGTACGTCAGGTTGATGCCGTCGACCTTGATCTTGGTCGGTTCCCGGTGGAGGAGGTCGTGCAGTTCCTTCTCGGTGAACCGGCGGATCGGCTTGTCCGGGTCGAAGAAGCCGCAGCCGCTGAAGATGCGGCCGTACCAGCCGTCCACGCTGTAGCCGGGGATCGTGAGCGCGCCCTCGTTGAGGGACTTGCTGTCGTCGTAGAGCTGGGTGAGGTCGATGTCGGAGACCGTGCCCCGGCCCTCGCAGCGGGTGCACATGCCGCCGGTGCGCCGGTAGGTCGCCTTCACCGTCTCCTTGGTGCCGCGCTCGACGGTGATGCCGCCGCTGGCCCGCACCGAGGCGGTGTTGAAGGAGTAGGCACTGGGCGGGCCGATGTGCGGTTCGCCGAGCCGGCTGAAGAGGATGCGCAGCATCGCGTTGGCGTCGGTGGCGGTGCCGACCGTGGAGCGGGGGTCGGCGCCCATCCGCTGCTGGTCGACGATGATGGCGGTCGTCAGCCCGTCGAGCACGTCGACGTCGGGCCGTGCGAGCGTCGGCATGAAGCCCTGCACGAAGGCGCTGTACGTCTCGTTGATCAGCCGTTGCGACTCGGCGGCGATCGTGTCGAAGACCAGCGAGCTCTTGCCCGAGCCGGACACCCCCGTGAAGACGGTCAGCCGGCGCTTCGGGATCTCGACGCTGACGTCCTTGAGGTTGTTCACGCGTGCGCTGTGCACACGGATCACGTCGTGGGTGTCGGCGGCGTGCGGCGCGGACGACCGGTCGTCCGTCCTGTGGGCGGGGCTCATCAACGGTCTCCGTCCGTGTTTTCGGGCATCGCTCCCACGCTATGCGCCGCCCGTGGCCCGGCGCCTCCCTATTCCTGATCGAACCGGTCCGTTCCTGTCCGGTCAGGTGGTGCGAAACCGTGCCATACCCCGCGTACCGGAGGTGAAGCGGCGCCCCGACGGCCCGTGTCCCACGCCCGGACCGCGATCGGCCAGCTTCGGGCGTGAACGGTCAGTAAGCGACATCCCGGAGCGGGACGGGTGCGAAGGCGCTGAGATGGCTTGAATCGTCGCGCAAGGTGAGGTGGAACATGGCCGACTTGGTGCAGGCGGAACCGGTGGAACGACGGTACGGCTGCCGCGCCCCTGTGCGCGAGAAGGCTCCGGGCGGGGCGGAGGAACGGTTCCGGGGGCTGCTGGAGGCGGCACCGGACGCGATGGTCATCGTCGACGACCGGGGCACCATCCGGCTCGTCAACGCCCAGACCGAGGCCCTCTTCGGCTATCGCCGCGAGGAACTCCTCGACCAGCCGGTCGAGTTGCTGCTGCCGCACCGCTTCCGCGAGCAGCACACCGGGCACCGCAGCGGGTACACGGCCAACCGCCAGGTCCGGCCCATGGGCGCCGGACTCGAACTGCTCGGGCTGCGCAAGGACGGCACCGAGTTCCCCGTCGAGATCAGTCTGAGCCCCCTGGAGACCACGGACGGGCTGCTGGTGTCGGCGGCGGTCCGCGACGTCTCCGACCGCAAGGCCGCCGAGGCCCGCATCAACGAGCTGGCCGCCCTCGTGGAGTCGTCCCAGGACGCCATCCTCGCCCACACCCTGGACGGATGCGTCACCTACTGGAACGCGGCGGCACAGCGCCTGTACGGCTACACCGCCGACGAGGCCATCGGCCGGCACGTCTCCCTGCTGGCTCCGCCCGAGCTGCACGGCGAGGTCAGGGCGCTGCTGCGGCAGCTCCGGCGGGGCCGGAAGGTGGAGCACTTCGAGACGCTGAAGGTCACCAGCGGGGGTGCGCTGCTGGACGTCGACGTGACCCTGTGGCCGACCCGGGACACCCGTGGCACGGTGGTCGGGGCGTGCGCGATCGTGCGGGACATCAGCGACCGCAAGCGCGCCCAGGCCGAGCTGACCGAACTGTACGAGCAGCAGCGGCACATCGCCCTCACGCTCCAGCGCAGCCTGATGGGCACCCCGCCCGCGCTGCCCGGCCTGGCCACCGCCAGTCGTTACCGGCCCGCCACCCAGGGCGCCGGGGTGGGCGGCGACTGGTTCGACCTCGTGCCGCTGGGCGGCGGCCGGGTGGGAGTGCTGATAGGCGACGTGATGGGGCGGGGTCTGGAGGCCGCCGCCGTGATGGGCCAGCTGCGCTCGGCCGCGCACGCGCTGGCGAAGACCGGCATGCAGCCGCGGCAGCTGATGCGGGCGCTGGACACCTGCGTCGCCGACCTGGACGTGCCCGACCAGCTCGTGACCTGCTGCTACCTGGTCATCGCCCCGAAGACGGGCACGGTGACGATCTGCTCGGCGGGCCATCTGCCGGTCCTGGTCGCCGGGGCCGGCAAGGGGGTGCGGGCGCTCGACTGCCCGGTCAACATGCCCCTCGGGGTCGGCGACGGCCCGTTCGAGCAGGCCCGCGCGCAGATACCGCCGGGAGCCACCCTGGTGCTGTACACGGACGGCCTGATCGAGACGCCGGGCAGCGACATCGAACTGCGCATCGGTGAACTCACCCTCCTGCTGGAGGAGTTGTTCACCGATGTGCCCTGTCTGGAGACGGCCGCCGACCAGGTGCTCGCCGGCCTCCTGCCGGACCCGGAGAGCCACAACGACGACGTGACCCTCCTGCTGGCGCAGTTCCCGGCGGCCTAGCGTCTTTCGCCCGGACCGGACGGGGGCAGGTCCTCACGACGAGGACGCGTCCCCGAACGAGGGCGGACGACCGGGTTCACGCCGGGGCGGTGAAGCCCCGGCCGCCGGTTCCGATCGCCCGGGTGGGGTGCGGCCTCCGTGGCGCGCGCAGGCCGCTCGCCGCGCGCGCGTAGGCGTCCAGGTGCGCCTCGACGTACGGGACGGCCACGGTCTCCAGCTCGCCGTCGACGAAGGCGGGCTGGACGTTGACCTCGAAGACGACGCCGCCGTTCTCCACGGCCAGGTCGACCCCGGCGAAGGGCAGGCCGACCGACGCGGTGGCGGCGACGGCGAGTTCGGTGAGCCGGGGCGGCAGGTCCGGCGGGGCGACGGGGACCGGGGTGGCTCCCCGGCAGGTGTTGCAGGGGGTGTCGGCGGCGGGCTGGAGATGTTCGCGGGCGTGCACGACGCGTCCGCCGAGGACGAAGACGCGGAACTGGTGGCGCAGTCCGTCGGCGGTGAAGTTGCCCGCGTCGCGGGAGAGCATCCAGTCGGTGCCGTGCCCGGCGTAGTAGCCGGTGGCCGCCTCCAGTTGGGCGCGGGTGGTGACGTGGAAGGTGTCGTCGCCGCCGGTGCCGACGACGGGCCGCGCCCACGTGTCGCCGCCGAGCCGCTCGAACGCCTCGCCGGCCTCCCGCGCGGTGGGACGGGACAGGACGGCGGTCTCCATCTGGGCGATGCCGTCCCGGCGGAAGCGTTCCACGGTGAGGTTCTTCTCGGTGGCGGTCCGCCAGGCCTCGGGTCCGGTGCCGAGCGTGACCACGTCGTGGCGGTCCAGGAGTTCCTGGAAGCCGGCCAGGGCACGGCGGCGGTGCGGCGGGATCTCGTACAGCAGGACGACGTCGGGCACGAAGTCCAGGCCCTCCTCGGCGACCTGCAGCCGTAAGCGGCCCCCGTCGCGGATGCCGCGACCGGACGCGCCGGTCGCGAAGTGGCGGGCGTCGACGCGCACGGGCGGCGTGCCGGTGAGCAGTTCCACGGCGTCGGCGAGGTACCCCCGGCACCCTTCGGACGACGTCGGATCGGCGATCAGGGCGATGCACGGTCGGGACACAGCGGCCTCCAGTGGCTCTCGACGCGCGCTCGTACCGCGGGCCCGGTCGCGCGGCCCGAACGCCGTCACGGTGTGGTGCCTGTCGCGCGGGTGGTCCTCGCACCCGTCGCCCTGGGAGCCGCGCCGGTGTGCGGGCCGTCCCCGGCCCGGACGGCTGCCGGGGCCGGGGACGGCCGGTGACCACGCAAGGATGGGGCTCGCCCCGCCGGGAATCCGTGCCGCGGGGCGGACCGACCACTGTAGGCACCGGATCGGGCGCCGTACCAGGGCGCACGCGCGCCCGGCCCCTGCCCCTCCCCCTGCGCCGTCCGCCCCGATCCGTGCGCCCTGCCCGGTGTGCCGGTCAGCCGTCCCAGGCCCAGTCGGCGACCTCCGGCAGATCGGTGCCGTGGACCCGGATCCAGTCGTGGTGGCGCAGCCGGACGTCCTCCATCCGCTGGCGTACGGCCGCGGCGCGCACCGCGAGGCCGGGGACGCGGTCGATGACGTCCATGACCAGTCGGTAGCGGTCGAGGTCGTTGCGGACGACCATGTCGAACGGCGTGGTCGTCGTACCGATCTCCTTGTAGCCGCGCACGTGCAGGTTGCCGTGGCCGGTGCGGCGGTAGGCGAGCCGGTGGATCAGCCACGGGTAGCCGTGGTAGGCGAAGACGACGGGTTTGTCGGGGGTGAACAGGCCGTCGTACTCGAAGTCGCTCATGCCGTGCGGGTGCTCCTCGCTCGGCAGCAGGCGGGCGATGTCGACGACGTTGACCACGCGGACCGCGAGTTCGGGCAGGTGCCGGCGGAGCAACTGGGCGGCCGCGAGCACCTCCTGGGTCGGCACGTCGCCCGCGCAGCCGAGGACCACGTCCGGTTCGCGGGTGCCGTTCTCGGTTCCCGCCCAGTCCCAGACGCCGGCGCCGCGGGCGCAGTGGGCGCGGGCCTGGTCCATCGTCAGCCAGTCGAAGCAGGGCTGTTTGCCGGCCACGACCACGTTGACGTAGTCGCGGCTGCGCAGCACGTGGTCGGCCACCGACAGCAGCGTGTTGGTGTCCGGCGGCAGGTAGACGCGCACGGCTTCGGGGCTCTTGTTGAGGATGTGGTCGACGAAGCCGGGGTCCTGGTGGGAGAAGCCGTTGTGGTCCTGGCGCCAGACGTGCGACGTCAGCAGGTAGTTGAGGGAGGCGATGGGTGCCCGCCAGGGCAGCCGGCGGGTCACGCGCAGCCATTTGATGTGCTGGTTGACCATCGAGTCGACGATGTGCACGAACGCCTCGTAGCAGGAGAACAGCCCGTGCCGGCCGGTGAGCAGGTATCCCTCCAGCCAGCCCTGGCAGGTGTGTTCGGAGAGGATCTCCATCACCCGGCCGTGCCGGTCGAGGTGTTCGTCGACCTGGAGGGTCTGCGCCTGCCAGGCCTTGCCGGTGGCGCCGTACACGGCCTGGAGCCGGTTGGAGGCGGTCTCGTCGGGGCCGACCAGCCGGAAGTCGCGCCGCTCGGCGGTGGAACGCATCACCTCCTCCAGCAACTCGCCCAGCACGCGGGTGGGTTCGTGCAGCGTCGTGCCGGGCTTGTCGACGGGGACGGCGTACGACTCCAGTGCGGGCAGCGGGAGTTCGCGCAGCAGCAGTCCGCCGTTGGCGTGCGGGGTGGCGCCGAGCCGGCGGGGGCCCTCGGGGATCCAGGTCAGGACGTCGTGCCGGGGGGCGCCCCGCTCGTCGAAGAGTTCCTCGGGCCGGTAGGAGCGCAGCCACGCCTCCAGCTGGCGCAGGTGCTCGGGATTGTCCCGGACGGCGGAGAGCGGAACCTGGTGGGCGCGCCAGGTGCCCTCCACGGGCAGCCCGTCGACCTGCGCGGGACCGGTCCAGCCCTTCGGGGTGCGCAGCACGATCACCGGCCAGTGGGCGCGTTCGCCGGAGCCCTCCTCGCGGGCGGCGCGCTGGATCGCGGCGATCCGGTCCAGCGCGGTGTCCATGGCCTCGGCCATCGCGCGGTGCACGGCGGCCGGGTCGTGGCCGGTGACGTGGATCGGGTCGTGGCCGTAGCCCCGCAGCAGTTCGTCGAGTTCCGGTTCGGGGATCCGGGCCAGCACCGTCGGGTTGGCGATCTTGTAGCCGTTGAGGTGGAGGATCGGCAGGACGGCACCGTCGTGGACGGGGTCGAGGAACTTGTTGGAGTGCCAGGACGCGGCCAGCGGCCCGGTCTCGGCCTCGCCGTCACCGATCACGCAGGCGACGAGCAGGTCCGGGTTGTCGTAGGCGGCGCCGTAGGCGTGGGAGAGCGCGTAGCCGAGTTCGCCGCCCTCGTGGATGGAGCCGGGGGTCTCGGGGGCGACGTGGCTGGGGATGCCACCCGGGAAGGAGAACTGCTTGAACAGCCGGGCCATGCCGGCCGCGTCGCGCGTGACGTCGGGGTACGTCTCGGTGTACGAGCCCTCCAGCCAGGAGTTGGCGACCACCGCCGGCCCGCCGTGGCCGGGGCCCCACACGCACAGGGCGTCGAGGTCGCGGCCGCGGACGACACGGTTGAGGTGGGTGTACACGAGGTTCAGGCCGGGCGAGGTGCCCCAGTGCCCGAGCAGCCGCGGCTTGACGTGCTCGGGCCGCAGCGGCTCGGTGAGCAGGGGGTTGGCCATGAGGTAGATCTGGCCGACGGCCAGGTAGTTCGCGGCGCGCCAGTGGGCGTCCAGCGTCCTCAGCTCGTCGTCGGTGAGGCGGTCGGACGCCTGCTGGGTGTCGACGGACATCGGGGTCCCTTCCGGATCGGTTTTCGGCGGGGTGCGGGCGGGTCCGTTCCCTCCCACCCTCTCCCGGCCGCCGGGTACCCGCCAGGGCCGACCGACCCGACCGGCCGAACCGACCAGCCGACCCGACCAGCCGACCCGGCGGGGCCCGGACGGGTGCCGGACCCCTGGGCGGACGCGGGAACCACCCCGTGGGGGCAGGCCCCGAGCGGCCGTCAGGGCGCCGCGTCACCGCCGGTCAGGCCGGTTTCGGTGTCGCCGGTCCGGCCGGTGTCGCCCGTGCGGCCGATGCGGTCGACGTGCAGGACGTTGCCCCGGTCCTCGGCGTCCTCGCTGGGCCGGGCGGCGAACCAGGCGTCGAGGATCTCCTTCAGCAGCGGCTCCGAGGTCAGGCGCAGGCTGAGGGCGAGCACGTTCGCGTCGTTCCAGCGGCGGGCGCCCTCGGCCGTGGGCGCGTCGGTGCACAGGGCCGCGCGGACGCCGGGCACCTTGTTCGCGGCGATGGACGCGCCCGTGCCCGTCCAGCAGCACACCACGGCCTGCTCCGAGGTCCCGTCGGCCACCTCGCGGGCCGCCGCCTCCGAGCACACCGCCCACTGCGCGTCCGCACCGGGCCGCAGCGCGCCGTGCGGCACCACGTCGTGCCCTCGCCCGCGCAGTTCCGCGACGAGCGCGCGGGCGACGGGTTCGTCCATGTCGGAGGAAACGGAGATCCGCATGGTTCGGAGGGTACTGAGGCGGGGCGGGCGGCGTCACGCCGGGAAGGACGGGACGCACCGCCCCGGTCGGGGCAGCTCGGCCCGGCGACGGCCGGTCGGGGCGCTCCGCAAGAAGGGGCGGCCGGTCGCGCTCCGCAAGAGGGGGCGGCCGGTCGGGGCGCTTCGCAAGAGGGGGCGGGCGCCTCCGCGCGCAGCCTGTCCGGGCCCGGTGCGACCGCTCAGGCCTTCTCCCCGTCCGCCGCCGTCGCGGCGGGGAGTCCCACCGGGTTGCCGTCCGGAATGAGGCCCGACTCGCGGACCGCGCCGGCCAGCGGGGCGAGGAGGTGGCCGAGGCGGGCGGTGGCGTCGGGGCCCAGGGCCGTCCAGGGGGAGGCCGCCGCGGCGTCCGTCCCGGCCTCGACGGCCGCGCGGGCGGCCTTCCCGGCGGGGGTGAGCCGGCCGCCGTCGTCGAGCCAGCCGCGGTCGAGCAGTTCGGTCCGCGCCGCCCGCCACGCCGGGAGGTCCCACTTGCGGGTCTGCCGGAGCACCTCCTCGTCCGACTCGCCCGCCGCGCACTTCAGCGCCATCGCCGCGACCGGGCCCAGACCGTGGCCGACCAGGACGGCGATGTGCCCGTCGCCCCGGTGTTCGCGCAGCGTGGTGACCGCCTGCCAGAGCCTGACGTGCGGCTGCGCCGGCCGCGGGAGTGCCTGGTTGGCGGCGCCGAGGAGGCGTCCCGCCGTGTCGGCGGCCTGGGCGGCCTCCCAGGCGAGGTCGGCGGCCTCGGCCAGCGCGGCGGAACCGACCGTGTCCGGCCCCAGCACGCGGGTCATCGCGGCGTCCATGGCCCGCTCGCGTGCCGAGAGGACATCGGCCGGATCGGCGTACCGCCAGGCGTCGGGGACGGCACGCGCCACACGGTCGGGGTGGAAGACGTAGAAGGAACTGGTGACGACGGCGGCCGGAGCGGGGCCGAGGGGTGCGGCGCGGAACGCGAAGTAGCCCATCCAGAAGCCGCGCAGGCCGAGTTCGTCGGCGGCCGAGTGCGCCTCGGGGGCGAAGTAGACCAGGTCGTGGACGAGTTCGAACCGCTCCCACATCGCCCGCACGACTGCGCCGTCCACCACATGCCTCCCGGTTCGCGATCTCCTGCCCGCCGGGAGGCAGCATGCGCCATGACGACCACGGCGAACAAGCCCCGCCGGACCGCCCGGCGTCCGCGGGCGGCGCGACACGCGTCGGTCGGCCGCGGGCCCGGCGGGTCCGCGGCCGCCGTCAGGAAGGGCTCGCCCCCGGTTCCGGCCCGCTGCCCGTGCCCCTCAACTCCCGGAGGGAACCGCCGAGTCTGCCGCGGAACCGTTCCAGCGTCTCCGGTTCGCCGCTGACGACCCAGCGGGTGCCGACCAGGTACGTGCCGCCGTACACGCTCGCGGAGTCCAGCCACGTCTCCTTGAGCCGCTCCTCCGGGAACGTGGTGATGAGGTAGCCGCCGTCCGCGGTGGTGCACGCGCCCTGACGCAGTTCGTCGGCCTCGATGCGGATGTCGGCCTCGCAGCCGGTGAGTCCGGCGATCACCTCGACCTTCGCCGGGGCGACGACCCCGGCCGCGGGGGCGGCGGAGATCTTCGCCGGGTCGCTGTTCACCGCGACCTCCTCCGCGCCGCCGCCGCAGGCCGTGACGAGGGCGAGCGGAAGCAGGCCTGCGACGAGCGCGGCGCCCCGCGGGAGGCGGGCGGTGGTGGGGGTGCGGCCGGTGTGTGTCCGCCGCGGCTGCTGTGGCACGTGCCTCTCCGTCCTCCGGTCCGGGGCCGCGCCCGGCCGTCGGCGGCCGGGCGTACGACTGCCCAGGGGTACGGCCGGTTCCGGGAGGTTGTTCAACTCCCGCGCGCCGGACGGCCACCACCGCCGACCGGTCGCCCCGGACCCGGCGCCGATCGGCCACTTTCCCCGAGCCGTGCACCCGGCGCACGGCCGGTACCGCATGATGAGCGGGCCATGCAGCCGCCCGCGACGACACCACGGCCGCCGCTGCCCGTCCTGCGGGCCGCGGTGTTCGCCGTCGTCGGCACGGTGCTGGGGACCGGCGCGCACCACCTGCTCGCGGAGCGGCCGGTGCCGTGGGGGCGGGGCGCGACCGCGGCCGCCGTGCTGTTCGGCGTGGGACTGGCCGGCGCGCGCCGCCCGCGCCGTCCGGCCACGGTCGTCGTCGTGAGTGTCCTGGCGCAGTCCGGGCTGCACCAGTGGCTGACGCACACCGGGCACCCGCGGGCGCCGCTTGCCGCACACGTCCACGCCCCGCACGACGTTCACGCCGCCCGGCACGTGCGGCTGCACGACTCCCTGGCCATGACGGCGGCCCACGTCCTGGTCGCGGCGGGCGCCGCCGTCCTGCTGCACCGCGCGGACACGGTGTGCTGGTCGCCGGCGCGCGGGCTGACGGCCGCGCTCGACGCCGTCCGCGCCCGTCTGCTCCTCGGGGCGGCGCGACGCGTGGACTCCGCGTCCGGTGCGCCGGTCGCCCCCGTCGCGGCGGAGGGGGACCGGCTGCCCGCCTTCGGGCCGGTGCTGGCGCACGCGCTGGTCCGGCGGGGCCCTCCCCGGCCGAGGCCCGCCCTCGTCGACCGACCTCGTGGGGAAGCCCGTTCGGCGCTCGCCGTACGGCCCCCGCCACCTTCCCCTGCCTGGAGAGACCCATGTCCCGCATCACCCTGCCGCGCGGCGCGCGGCACCTGACCCTCGCGGTGGCCGCCGCGACGACCGCCGTCCTGCTGGCCGCCGTTCCGGCCGCCGCCCATGTCGAGGTCGAGTCGGCCGGCGCGCAGGCCCTCGCCGAGAACGTCCGGCTCACCTTCACGGCCGAGTCGGAGTCCGCCACCGCCGGCATCACCGAACTGCGGGTGGTCCTGCCCGAGGGCATCGAGCCGGCCGACGTGACCTACGGCGAGGGCCCGGCGGGCTGGGAGTTCGCCGCCACCGCCGACGGCTACCGCGTCGGGGGCCCGGCCGTGAAGGTCGGTGAGGACGTCGAACACTCGGTGGTGGTGAGGCAGTTGCCCGACGCGAAGGAGCTGGCGTTCAAGACGCTCCAGACCTACGGCGACGGCAAGGTCGACCGCTGGATCGAGCTGGGCGGGTCCGGCGACGACGACCACGGGCACGGCAACGAGGCGCCCGTCCTGAAGCTGAGGGCGGCCGCGCCCGGCGCGCACACCGTCAGCCCCTCCCCCAGCGTCCCGGCGATCCCCACGGCGACCCCGGCGCCGACGGCCGGGGAAACCGCCACCGACCCCTCCCCGCAGGCGGCCGACACCGCGGAGGACGACGAGGGGGGCCTGTCCGCGGGCGCCTGGACCGGCATCCTCGCGGCGGTCCTGGCCGTGGTGGCGGCCGCGGTGTTCCTCGTCCGTCGCCGGGGCGCAGCCCGGGAGTAGCCGACCGCGCACGCGGCCGAGGGCCCCCGCACACCCGTGTGCGGGGGCCCTCGGCCGGCCGCGCGGACGACCCGTCGGCCACGCCGCCTGTCCGCTCCCCGGCCTGCCGCTCCCCCGGCATGTCAGCCGTGCGGTGCCTGTCCGCTCACCCGGTGGTCGGCGTGGCTCAGCGCTTCCAGGACCAGGCGCCGCAGATGGCCGTCGCTGAGCCGGTAGTGGATGTGCCGGCCGTCGCGGCGGGTGTCCACGAGCCCGGCGAGCCGCAGCTTCCCGAGGTGCTGGCTGACCGCCGTCCGGGAGGCGCCGCAGCGTTCGGTGAGGGAGCCGACGTCCGACTCGCCCTGCGCCAGCAGCCACAGCAGGTGCAGCCGGGTGGCGTCCGACAGCATCGCGAACACCCCGGTGGCCTCGGCCAGCCGCGCGCTGTCGGGGGCCCGCAGGTGCACATCGGCCGCAGGTGGGACGGGGTGGCTGTCGGACATGGGGCCAGCCTAGAGCCATCCGTCCGCGGGGCGGTCATCCGCCCGGGGGACGACCGGGCGGCCGGGGATCGGGGGCGTCCGGGATCGCGTGCGTCCGGGATCGCGCACATGCCACTTCATCATGTGCACAGATGCGCACATGACAGCTACACTCGTGGCACCGACCCGGACCGCGCCGCCGAGGGGGCCTCCCGCATGCTCGCCGTCCTGCGCAACCGCAGCTACCGCCATCTCTTCGCCGCCCAGGTCGTCGCCCTGATCGGCACGGGTCTGGCGACCGTGGCCCTCGGGCTGCTGGCCTACGACATCGCGGGCGCCGACGCCGGTTCGGTGCTCGGCACCGCGCTCGCGATCAAGATGGTCGCGTACGTGGCGATCGCCCCGGCCGTGGGCGCGCTGGCCGACGGCCTCCCCCGCAAGGCCCTCATGCTGTCGGCGGACCTCACCCGTGCCGGGGTCGCCCTGCTGCTCCCTTTCGTCGACCAGGTGTGGCAGGTGTACGTCCTGGTCTTCGTGCTCCAGTCCGCCTCGGCCGCGTTCACCCCGGCCTTCCAGGCCGTCGTCCCCGAGGTGCTGCCCGAGGAGCGCGACTACACACGGGCGCTGTCGATGTCCCGGCTCGCGTACGACATGGAGAGCCTGTTCTCACCGGCCCTGGCGGCGGCCCTGCTGTCCGTCGTCACCTACAACCGGCTGTTCACGGGCACCGCCCTGGGTTTCCTCGCCTCGGCCGCACTCGTGGTGTCCGCCGTGCTGCCCCCGGTCCGCCCGGCGCGGGCGGGCGGTGCCCGCGCCCGGGCCGCGGCGGGCACCCGGCTGTTCCGCACCGTCCCCGCGCTGCGGGCGCTGCTCGCCCTCAACCTCGCGGTGGCCGCGGCGAGCGCCACGGTGACCGTCAACACCGTCGTCTACGTCCGCGGCCTCCTGGACCTGCCGACCGGCGCCGTGCCCCTCGCGCTCGGCGCGTACGGCGCCGGCTCGATGACCGTGGCCCTGGTCATGCCCCGGCTGCTCGACCGGGTGCCGGACCGGACGGTGATGGTGCGCGGGGCCGCGCTGCTCGGGGTCGTCTTCGCCGCGCTCGGTGCCGTCACCGGCGCGGGCGGCGGCGGTTGGCGGTGGCCCGCCCTGCTCTTCGTGTGGGCCGCCTTCGGTGCCGCCTGCGCGATGGTGCTGACGCCGACCGGACGGCTGATCCGCCGTGCGGCGCCGGCCGAGGCGCGGACGGCGGCCTTCGCGGCGCAGTTCTCGCTGTCGCACGGCTGCTGGCTGCTGACGTACCCGCTGGCGGGCTGGCTGGGAGCGACGGCCGGGCTCGGGTGGGCGGTGGCCGCTCTGGGCTCGATCACCCTGGGAGCCTCGCTGACGGCGGTACGGCTGTGGCCGGCGCCGCCGCCTCCCGCGCACGCGGACCCGCCCGCGGGGCACCCGCACCTGGCGCGTGCCCGAGGCGTACGGTCCGGCCGCCGGCACCGCCACGGCGCCCTCGCGGACGGGGCGCACGCCCGCCCGTAGGCCCCTGGCGGACGCGGCGGACGCGGTGGGCGCGGCGGACGCGGCGGGCGCCGGTCCGCAGTCCCCTCACGGACGGGGCGCACGCCCGCTCCCAAGACCCTCACGGACAGGGCGGACGCCGCTCCCGGCACTCGCGTGCACCGGCGTGCGCCCACTCCCGGCGCCCCCACCGGCACTCGCGTGCGCCGCTCCCGGCACCCTCGCACACGGCTCGTTCCGGGATGTTCTCGCGCGTTCCGGGTAGGGCTGCCCCAGGCAACCCGGAGGAGTCCATGCCCCCTGCGCCCCCTGCGACCCCTGCGACCCCAGCGACACGACGTGCGGCCCGCTGGACGGCCGTCGCCGCCGCACTCGTCCTCACCGGCGCCTGCGGCAGCGGCGACGACGGCGACGACGCGGCCCGGACGACGACGGCCCCGCCGCCCACCGGCTCCACGGCGGCACCGGCCTCCGCCGGCGGCTCCCCGCCGCCCACCGCGCAGTCCGCCACCCCCACGGGCACCGCCCCGGCGGACCCGGACGGCGCCGAACGGGACATCCGGGCCGCGTGGGAGACCCTCTTCGCCCCGGACTCCTCCGTCGACGACCGGAGCGGGGCGGTCGAGGACGGCCCCCAGAACGCCCTGATGATCGAGAACCTCTTCGCCGACCGCCTCGGTAGCCTTCTGCGCGCCACGGTGACCTCGGTGGCGTACACGACGTCCCAGGACGCCGCCGTCGGCTACGCCCTCACCCGCGACGGCCGGGCGCTGGGTCCCGGCGGGCCGGGTGCGGCCGTCCGGCAGGGCGACACCTGGAAGGTCGCGCTGCGCACGGTCTGCGCCCTGACCCGGTACGCCGAGGACGCGCCCAGGGCGCCGAGGTGCGACGAACCCGGATCGCCGTCGGCCACGGCGGGGGCGCGGCCGTAGGCCGTCCGTTCAGTCCTCGCGGCTCACCGCCGCGTCGAGCAGCGGGCCGAGTTCGCGGACCGCGCCCGTCAGCGCACGCACGTCCCGCTCGGCGCGGGCGATGAGGATCGCCCCCTCCAGGGCTCCGATCATGAGCGTGGCCAGCGGTGTGGACCGCTCCGGCGGGACACCCATGCCGGTCAGGGCGTCGGCCACGGCGCCGTTCCAGGCGGCGAACGCGGCGGACGCGGCCTCCCGCGTGGTCTCGACGGACTCGGCGCAGTCCACCGTGGCCGCGGCGACGGGGCAGCCGCCCGCGAACCCGGCCGACTCGTACTCGTCGGTCCACTGCCGCACCATCTCGCCGAACAGGGCGCTCGGCGTCGGCTCGGGCAGCGCGGCCAGGAACCGGGTCACCCGGTCGGCCGCGTAACGGCCGGCCCAGGCCAGCGCCTCGTTGACCAACTGCTCCTTGCCACCGGGGAAGTAGTGCTGGAGCGAGCCCCGGGGCGCCCGCGCGTGGGCGGCCACCTCGCGCATCCCGGTCGCGCCGACGCCGTCGCGCCGGATGAGCTGGGCCGCGCTGAAGACCATCCGCTCACGCGGCCCCCGTCCGGACGGCGCCATGGTCGACCTCCAGGATGTCGCGACTGACCGGCGCCCACTCTATGACAGCCGTCATGGGAGCACCTACCATGACGGCTGTCATAGTCGCCGGCCCAGGGCGACGGCAATGGCTCCGCCTCGGCACGGGCCAGGAAAGGCAGCACATGACGTACACCGGTTTCCTCGGTCTCGGAGTCATGGGGCAGCCCATGGCACTCAACCTCGCCCGGGCCGCGACGCCCCTCCTCGTGTGGAACCGCACCCCCGGCCGCTGCGAGCCCCTGCGCGCCGCCGGGGCCGAGGTCGCGGCGAGCCCCGCCGAGGTCTTCGAGCGGGCCGGCACGGTGATCCTCATGCTGGCCGACGAGACGGCCGTCGACACCGTCCTCGGCCGCGGCACCCCGGACTTCGCCGCCCGCGTCGCCGGACGCACCGTCGTGCACATGGGCACGACCGCGCCCGAGTACTCCGGCGGCCTGCGGGACGACATCCTGGCCGCGGGCGGCCGTTACGTGGAGGCGCCGGTCTCCGGCTCGCGGGTCCCGGCGGAGCGGGGCGAGCTGGTCGCCATGCTGGCCGGGGACGACGACGCGGTGGCGGCCGTACGCCCGCTGCTCGCCCCGCTGTGCCGCGAGACCTTCGCGTGCGGTCCGGTCCCGGGCGCGCTGCTGATGAAGTTCTCGGTGAACCTCTTCCTCATCACCCTGGTCACCGGTCTGGCCGAGGCCTTCCACTTCGCCGACCGGCACGGACTGGACCGGCGCCTGCTGCGGGACGTCCTGGACGCGGGCCCGATGGCCAGCGGGGTCTCCCGGGTGAAGGCGCCCAAACTGCTGGACCGCGACTTCACCGTCCAGGCGGCGGCCGCCGACGTCCTGAAGAACAACCGCCTGATCGCGCGGGCCGCCCGCGCGGCGGGCCTCGCCTCCCCGCTCCTCGACGTCTGCCACGCCCTCTACGGCGAGACCGTCGAACAGGGCCACGGCGACGAGGACATGGTGGCCGTCCTGCACGCGCTGGAGGCCCGCACCCGGGGCTGAGGGGGCACCCGGCACCGCGCGCCGCGCCCCGCTGCCGTACCCGCGATCCCCTTCCTCGGGGCTCTCTTCCGCTTCCTCATGCGCGGCTCCCCACCGCACGCCTCCCCCACTCGCCCGTGACGGCCGTACCGCTCGAACGGTGTCCTCGCCCCCCGGGAGCCGGACCCGGCGGGCTTCACCGCGGCAGCAGCCGCAAGGTGTGCAGGGCGGTGCCCAGGTCGGCGAGAGCGGCCGGGTCGGACAGTGACCGTCCCGTCAGCTCCTCGATGCGCCGCAGCCGGTAGCGCACCGTGTTGGGGTGGACGTACAGCCGTTTCGCCGCCTCCGCCGCGGCGCCGCCCGCGGTGAACCACTGCCCCAGGGTTTCGAGCAGGCGCGCCCGCTCCGCGACGGGCACGGCCAGCACCGGACCCAGAACGACCTCCACCAGACGTCCCGCCTCCGCCGGCGCCGCCGCCACCAGCATCGCGAGCGGGCTGTCGTCGAAGCGGGCCACGCCGGGGCCGTCGCCCGGCACACGGTTGAGGGCGAGCCGGGCGAAGCGCAGGGCCTGCGGTGTGTCGCGCAGCGAGTCGAAGAGCGGGCTGACGCCCACCCGCGCGCCGTGACGACGCAGCAGGCGCAGGCCCACCGCCTCGGCGCCGGAGTGCCCCAGCGAGAGCACTCCGATCTGCACGTCGGGCAGCAGCCGCCAGGCCGACGGGACATGGGCCTCACGCAGCGTCCCCTCGATCCCCGGCAACGACTCCTGTCCGGGATCCGGTACGGCCGCGGCCACCACCGCATAGGGCCCACGCTCACTCAGGCCGAGTTGGCCGGCCGCCTCCCACAGCGTCGTACGATCTGCCAGAGCCCCGGTGAACAGCGCCTCGACCAGGGCGGAGCGGCGTGCTTCGCGGCGCAGTGCCAGATCCGCGCTGGTCTCGCGGTAGGAGGCGGCCACGGCCTCGGCGTACCGGCCGGACAGCGCCCACACCTGCGACGAGCCCGCCACCAGTTGGGCGTCCGTGACCCCGGGATGCCGCCGGGCCTCGTCGATCATCGCCGACCAGAGGTACTCGAACCCCACCCGGAAGGCGTGCAGGGTGTCCGGCAGGGGAACGCCCTGCTCGGCACGCAGGTGGCCGGTCTCGTGCGCGGACCGTACGTCCGCCTCCGTGCCGAAGGCGAGGTGCCCGAGCACCATGTCGGCGTTGGCCGTGCAGGAATCGCGCAGTGAGGCGTAGGGGATCAGCGTCTCGTCGGTGTACGACTCGACGTCGGCGCGAATACGTCGCGCCATGGTCTCGCCCAGTTCCGGCAGGCGCACACGCAAGGCCGCAGCCACCTCCGAAAGTCCCATACGCGCAGCCTAAGGCCCATTGATTGTCCCCGGTGACAAATGAGCGGCGCGGCTGCTGTCCCCCGTGCCATGGACCCGTCCGGCCCCCGGCGTGACCATTCCCGCAGCGACGACGGCGGGACCCGTGTGTCGCAAGCGGGATGCAAGGAGGCATCATGACCAATCTGGCGGAATTCCTGGTGGACACGGCACGTCGGCAGCCCGAGCGGCCGGCGCTGCGCCTGAACACGGCGACCACCACCTACGCCGAACTGGACCGGCTGAGCGCCCAGGCCGCGGCGCTGTTGCGCACCGAAGGCCTGCGCGCCGGAGACCGCGTCGCTCTCATGCTGCCGAACGTGCCCGAATTCGTCGTGCTCTACTACGGCATCCTGCGTGCCGGGGGCATCGTGGTGCCGATGAACCCGCTGCTCAAGGCTCGGGAGACCGAGTACCACCTGCGGGACTCCGGCGCCCTACTGCTCTTCGAGTGGTACGCGGCCCCCGGTGAGGGGGCGCAGGGCGCGGCCGCCGCCGGGGTGCGGCACATCCCGGTCGAACCCGCCGCCTTCGCGGCGGAGCTGGCGCCGCTGGAGCCGCACCACGACACCGCCGCGGTGGCCGGCGACGACATCGCCGTCCTGCTGTACACCTCCGGCACCACCGGACGTCCCAAGGGAGCCGCGCTCACCCACGCGGGACTGCGCCACAACACGGAGGTCAACGTCACCGACGTGCAGCGGCTCACGCCCGAGGACGTCATCGTGGGGTGCCTGCCGCTGTTCCACATCTTCGGCCAGACCTGCACGATGAACACGGCGGTCCTCAGCGGCGCCTCCCTCACCCTCATCCCGCGTTTCGACCCGGCCGTCGTGTTCGAAGCCATCGCCCGCGACGGGGCGACCGTGTTCGAGGGGGTGCCCACGATGTACGCGGCTCTCCTCCAGCACCCGGCAGGCGCCGAGGCCCAGGTCTCCACCCTGCGCATGTGCATCTCGGGCGGCGCTTCCCTGCCGGTGGAACTGCTGCACGGGTTCGAGCGCCGCTTCGGCTGCGCCGTGCTGGAGGGCTTCGGCATGTCCGAGACCAGCCCGGTCGTCTCCTTCAACCACGCCGACCGCCCGCGCAAGGCCGGATCCATCGGCACCCCCATCCGTGACGTCGAGGTCCGACTGCTCGACGACGACGGTCGGGACGTGACTCCCGGCGAGGTCGGCGAACTGGCCGTGCGCGGGCCGAACGTGATGAAGGAGTACTGGAACCGCCCGGAGGAGACCGCGGCCACGGTGCCCGACGGCTGGCTGCGCACCGGCGACCTGGCCCGGCAGGACGAGGACGGCTACCTCTTCGTCGTCGACCGCAAGAAGGACCTCATCATCCGGGGCGGGTACAACGTCTACCCGCGCGAGATCGAGGAGGTGCTGCACGAGCACCCGGCGGTCGCCCTCGCCGCCGTCGTCGGGGTTCCCGACGAACGGCTCGGCGAGGAGGTCGCCGCCGCGGTCGTCCCGCGCGCGGGGGCCGAGGTGACGGCCGCGGAACTGCAGGAGTTCGTGCGGGAGCGGGTGGCCGCGTACAAGTACCCGCGCCGGGTCTGGCTGACGGACTCGCTGCCGATGGGACCGAGCGGCAAGATCCTCAAGCGGGAGATCGCCGCCCCCCTCTCCTGAGGAGCGCGTGGTCCCGCCCGCGCACCGCGGGTCCGGTTTCCCGCAGGTCCTCGCGGCGTCGCGGGGATCACCCTCCGGCGTCGAGGAGTGCGGCGATCTCACGGACCGCGTCGCGAGCCGGCCGTCCGACACCGATGAGCGTGGCGGAGGCGGGACCCGTCCAGTCGCCGTAGCCGAGAAGGTGCAGTCGAGGGTCCTCCAGGCAGCGGGTGCCCCGGGTGGCGATGTGGCCACGTGAGCCGCGCAGGCCCAGGGGCGACAGGTGCGAGAGGGCCGGCCGGAAGCCGGTGCACCAGATCACCACGTCGGCGGGCGTCCTCGTGCCGTCGGCCCGGACGACGCCGTCGCGGTCGAGGCGTACGAACATGGGTGACGCCTTCAGCAGCCCGGCGTCCCGGGCCTCGCGCACCGGCGGTACGGCGACGATGTCGCCCAGCGCGGCGACGCCCCCGGTGTCGGTGCGGCCCTCGTCGAGGGCGCGGCGGCGGGCGGTGGCCGCGTCGAACAGGGCGCGGCCGTCGATGTCGTCGGCGAGGAAGCGGGGCGGGCGCTGGGTCACCCAGGTCAGTTCGGTGTGGTGCACGAGGTCGGCGGCGATCTGCGCGCCCGAGTTGCCGCCGCCGACGACGATCACGCGCCGGCCCTCGAAGTCCCGCGGCCTGCGGTAGGAGACGGTGTGCAGTTGTCTGCCCCCGAAGTCCTCGCGTCCCGGGACGGCGGGGAGGAAGGGGCGCCACCAGGTACCGGTCGCGCTGATCACCGCGCGTGCCTGCCAGGTGCCGGAGTCGGTGTCCACGCTCAGCAGCCGCCCGCCGTCGCGCACGCCGAGCACCTTGACCGGCCGCCGCACGGGCAGGTCGTACCGCTTCTCGTAGTCGCTCAGGTACGCCACCACGTGCCCGGCTTCCGGGTACTCCTCGCCCGGTTGCGCCGGCATGAGGCGGCCGGGGAGGGAGGAGAAGGCGGCCGGGGAGAACAGGTGCAGCGATTCCCAGGTGTGCTGCCAGGCCCCGCCGGGAGTGGGCTGGGCGTCGAGGACGACGAAGTCCAGGCCCTGGCGGCGCAGGTGGTAACCGGCGGCGAGCCCTGCCTGGCCGCCGCCGATCACCACCACGTCGGTGTGCCGCGTCATGTCGCCCGCGCCGCCCCGCACGTCGTGCACGTCCTGCACCGAGCGGTGCAGGACGTGGCCGTGCCGGTCGCTCCCCGTACGGGGCCGTCGAAGCGGCACATCAGCTCTCCTGCGGGGCGGGCGTCAGCCGCTGCGCGGCGTCGAACTTCCGCCGCCAGGCCAGCGAGACGTAGACGAGGGCGACCAGGACCGGGACCTCGATGAGCGGTCCGACGACGCCGGACAGGGCCTGCCCGGAGGTGACGCCGAAGGTGGCGATGGCGACCGCGATGGCCAGTTCGAAGTTGTTGCCGGCCGCGGTGAAGGCGAGGGTGGCGGTGCGGTCGTAGGCCAGGCCGATGGCCTTGCCGAGGGCGAACGTGCCGAACCACATCACCGCGAAGTACACCAGCAGCGGCACGGCGATGCGGGCGACGTCGAGCGGCTGCGAGGTGATGGTCTTCCCTTGCAGGGCGAAGAGGATGACGATCGTGAAGAGCAGGCCGTAGAGGGCCCAGGGGCCGATCTTCGGCAGGAAGTTGGACTCGTACCGCTCGCGGCCCAGCTTCTTCTCGCCGAGGCGGCGGGTGAGGAACCCGGCCAGCAGGGGGATACCGAGGAAGACGACGACGTTCAGGGTGATCTTCCCCATGGAGATGTCCAGGTGCTCGCCGTCGCCCAGGCCCAGCCGGCCCGGCAGGAGGTCGAGGTAGAACCAGCCGAGCAGGCCGAACGCCAGGACCTGGAAGACCGAGTTGAGGGCCACGAGCACGGCGGCGGCCTCGCGGTCGCCGCAGGCCAGGTCGTTCCAGATGATGACCATGGCGATGCAGCGGGCGAGCCCGACGATGATCAGGCCGGTGCGGTACTCGGGCAGGTCCGGCAGGAAGATCCACGCCAGCGCGAACATCACCGCCGGGCCGACGATCCAGTTGACGACCAGCGACGAGATCATGAGCGGCTTGTCGCCGGTGACGGCGTCGAGCCTGTCGTAGCGGACCTTGGCCAGGACCGGATACATCATGATCAGCAGGCCGACGGCGATCGGCAGGGAGATGCCGCCGATCTCGACCTTCGCCAGGGCGTCGTCCAGCCCGGGGACGAGCCTGCCCAGGCCGAGGCCGAGGGCCATGGCGACGAGGATCCAGACGGCGAGGAAACGGTCGAGCGTCGACAGCTTCGCGACGACCGAGGACTCTTCGGTGGTCGCGGCTGCTTCGGTGGGGGTCACGGACAGGCCCTCTTGTTGTCGGCGGCATGACGAGCGGACTCGGCCAGTTCGGCGAACTGGCCGGCGAGCCGGGCGATGACATCCGGGCGCAGCTTGTAGTACAAGTACCGGCCGCACGGCTCCGTCTCGACCACCCCGGCCTCGCGCAGCACCCTCAGGTGGTTGGAGATGTTGGTCTGCTTCGCACCGGTCTCCTCGATCAGGTGCGTGGAGCAAAGCGTCTCCTCGGCGAGGAGGGTGACGATCCGGAGGCGGAGCGGGTCGGCGAGGACCCGCATCAGATCAGTGTCGACTGACGTCATCATGGACTGATATTTTCACATCAGTGGTGGCTGACACCACCTGGCGCTGAACTCATCCGCGCCTGATGCCGCCGTGAGACAAGAGAGACCTCCTGATGTCCGACAAGCCCTCCGTGCTCTTCGTCTGCGTCCACAACGCCGGCCGTTCCCAGATGGCCGCCGCGTGGCTGACCCACCTGGCCGGGGACCGCGTCGAGGTCCGTTCCGCCGGTTCCAACCCGGGTGCGCACGTCAACCCGGCCGCCGTCGAGGCCATGCGCGAGGTCGGCATCGACATCTCCGCCGAGGTCCCGAAGATGCTCACGGTCGACGCCGTCAAGGAGTCGGACGTCTGCATCACCATGGGCTGCGGCGACACCTGCCCGGTCTTCCCCGGCAAGCGCTACCTGGACTGGCAACTGGAGGACCCGGCGGGCCAGGGCGTCGAGGCCGTGCGTCCGATCCGCGACGAGATCAAGGTGCTGGTCGAAGGCCTGATCGAGGAGATCGCGCCCGCGCCTCGGGCATGAGCACGGCGACCGACACGGCCACGGACACACGTGACGTCATCGTCATCGGCTCCGGCCCCGCCGACTGCACCGCCGCCCTCCACACCGCCCGCGCCTCGCTGAAACCGCCGGCCCCCGAAGGCGCGGTCACCGCCGCCGGAGCCGGTCGCCCGCACCGGCCCACCCGGAATGCCGCCCACGTGACCTTCACCGCCGCAAGGTCGATACTGCCTCTGTAGGGCTCCGGTCGGCATGCCGTCGATCGGCCGCAGAATCTGACACGGCGTCACCGAGGTCGGCGTCGAGTCGGCGTCAGCACCGCCACCACCTGCTCCCGACCGCTGCGGACCACCAGGATCGAGAACCACCCGAACAACTCTGACCAGCGAAAACACAGGCCGAAGACCACCTGCTGAGCTCATTAGGAGATCTCCATGAGGCGGCCGATGAACCGGTGCTCTTCGTGCCGCATGCTCGTCGTGGTCATCGGGGCCTCGCGGTGGTCGTGGACGGGCGGCCCGGGGCGTCTGCGACGGGGGTGCGTAGACACCCCGGGCGGCGGCAACTCCGGTTGAGGTCAGAGTATTTGCCGCTGCCAGTCAGTCAACGATCACTGACGGCTGTGCGACCATCACGCATGCGGCACCCGCATACCCGTATCCGCGCCATGCATACGCGTGAGCGGCGACGGCCGTGAGGACTCGTAGCGTGGAAGGTGCATCGTGCAGCACGAGGCGGAAGTACGGGAGGCGTCCCGCAGCGACGGCACCGGTCCTGACCGCCTTACCCACCGCCCCCGACGGCGCTACCGGCGGGCAGACCGCCGCCCTGCGGCTGTCCACCGCCGCCTACCGGCGGCTCGACGCCTCCACCCCCTCCCAGGACCTCGAAGAGGTCGTACAGGCGCACCTGCGGCTCATCCAGAACACCGCCCGCACCGCCGGTGAGGAGCAGCGTGTGCGGCTGGCTGCCGTCGGCAGCGAAGCGGCCGGCCTCGCCGGATGGCTGGCCTGGGACATGGGCAACCACGGTTCCGCCCGCGCCCGGTACGGAGCCGCCGTCAACGCGGCCAGATCCGCGGGGGATCGGCTGCTGACCGCCTACCAGATCGGCAGCCTCGCCCAGTTCGAGGCGCACGCCGGCAACGGCATCCAAGCGCTCAACCTGGTAGGCCGCGCCCGCCGTGCGCTGCCTGCTCGCCGTGTGGGACGGCAAACCGGCCCGCGGATACGGCGGCACCGCCGACGTCGTCGCCTACGCCGAACGGACCGGCGTCGCGGTGCGGGTGCTGTGGCCCGACGGAGCCTCCCGCTGACTACGGGCAGCAGCCCGGGGTCAGACGCGGCCGCACACAGCGGCCAGGTGGTGGGACGTACGGGATGTCCCCCCGCTGGCAGATTCAGGGCGGGCGTCCGCGCGGAACCGGGCGGCGCCGACCGCGATCATCCAGCCGTCGGGAGGCTTCCGTTGTTGTGCGGGTGCCCGCTCCCACGGTGGCACCGTGTAGTGCGTCGGCCAGGTACCGGGCATGAGGCAACGGCCGCAGCACGCCGCTGTCTGCACCCGTACCGCTGCCGTTCTGGCGCAGTCTGCTGATCCTGCCGTCTGCGCACCGCATGTTGAGCGCACATTCCGCGCACGAACCGCCTACAGAAGGCGTTCGCCCGGCCACTCCCCATCGGACCATACGCCTGCGGGATCTCCTCGGCCCCGACGTCCCGCGCAGGGCCCTGTCGCGGTGAAGGACGGGGCCCTGGACGGAGGGCAGCGCCGAAGGCCAGCGTGATCACTCCTGGGTGAAGTGCCACATCTGTGAGGTGGTTGCCGAGTCGGGGTGGGGAAGCTCGCGCAGCGGTGCGTAGTTGTCGTCCCCGTACAGGCCGGTGACAGCGAGGTCCTCGTTCAGGAAGGGCGACAGGACCCACCGTGCGGGGTTTTCGTCGGTGGACCTGAGGATCCACCATTGGGATTTGTTCGTCGTGCACGCGGCCAAGTACACCGAGGCCCCGGCCTCGCCTGTCCTGGCATCGGCGCAGTTCCCGGTACGGGCGCTCTTCCAGTGGAAGATTCCGGGACGGCCGTTCACCTGCTCGAACTGGAATGTGCGCGGGAAGGGATGATCCTGCCGGTAGTAGACCTGCAGGAACGTGCCGGCGTTGCCGACTGAGCTGTCCCGGGTTTCGTAGAGTCCGGTGATCTTGTTTCAGGCGGACTGTTGGGTGGCTTTCTGTTGTCGCCACCAGTCGCGTTCGTACTCGGCGGGCGGTACATAGTCGAGGGCGGAGTGGAGCCGTTCCTCGTTGTACCAGGTGACCCACTGGAAGATCGCCCGTTCGACCTGGTCGAAGCCGGTCCAGGGGCCTTGCATCTCGATCAGTTCGGCCTTGAAGGTGCCGTTCAGCGCCTCGGCCATCGCGTTGTCATACGAGTCCGCGACCGAGCCGACGGACGCGGCGGCCCCGATCTCGGCGAGCCGGTCGGTGTAGCGAATCGACACGTATTGCGACCCTCTGTCGCTGTGATGGATCAGCCCGGAGTCCTTCTTGATTCGCCTCCTCCACAGCGCCATCTCCAGCGCCTCCAACGGGAGTTCGGTCCGCATGTGGTTGGCGACCTGCCAGCCGACGATCATCCGGGAGAACACGTCCAGGACGAACGCCACATACACCCAGCCCGTCCAAGTGCGGACATACGTCATGTCCGCCACCCATAGCTGGTCCGGCCGGGATGCGGTGAAGTCGCGGTCGACCAGGTCCGGCGGGCGGGGTGCCGACGGCTCAGGCACGGTGGTCCGCCGCCGCTGACCGCGGATGACGCCCTCCAGGCCCAGCTCGTCCATCAACCGCTCGACGGTGCAGCGGGCCACCTGCACGCCCTTGCGCTTGAGCGCGCGGGTGATCCGGCGGACGCCGTAGGTGCCGCCGGACTCGGCATGGACCTGTTCGATCAGCGGCATGAGCTGCTCGTCACGCAGCCGGCGGGCCGACTTCGGCCGCTTCTTGCGCGCGTAGTACGCCGACTCGGACAGCCCCAGCACCCGGCAGGCGAACCCGACCCCGAGGCCCTTGCCCCTGAGGTGCTCGATCACCTGGTCGGCCTCGTCCGGGGACGGTCGAGTTCCGCCGCAAAAAACGCGCTCGCGGCTTTCAGAATCTCGTTCGCCCGCCTCAACTCCGCGTCCTCACGGCGGAGTTGCCTCAGTTCTTCCTGCTCTGCGGTGGTCAGCCGGTCATCGCGTTCACCGGCGTCCGACTCAGCCTGGCGCACCCACCCGCGCAGGGCCTCCTTGTGGATGCCCAGGTCCTTCGCGACGTGCGCGATCGGACGGCCGGTGGTGCGGACTTCGCGGACGGCCCGCTCGCGGAGCTCGTCCGGGTACTTACGTGGTGCTGGCACTGCTCGTAGTTCTCCTTCGGGCCAGGATCATAAGCCTGACTTCAGGGACTCCACCAAACCGGGGTCAGCTCACCGGCCCCGAGTACCTGCCCTGTCTGTTCGACCGCCCACAGCAACAAACTTGACGCGCTAACCACGTGAGGTGTCTACGGTCGGCCGAACTCGCCGTCGCACAGGAGGGCGCTCACACTGCCGTGCCACGGCTGCATGCGGAGATGGGCCCGAGGGCCGCCGACTGCGGCTGGCCGGGAACTTGCTCAACCGCACAGCAGGCAGCTTCTGGGAGACCTCTTCACCGAACTGCTCGAGCGGCGCCAGAAGTTGGCCTTGTAGACCAGCGTCCACTCGCTGCCCGGGTCGGCGGCATATTCGGCAACCGCAGCCCGGACGGCAAGCTCCCTGGACTCCACAGGGCCTCTCACCTCACCTTGTGCACCAAACAATCACATATGATTCTTCAACTATGAACTATGTGGGGGGCGCGCCTAAATGAGACGTTCGTCGACGTCAACTGCTTTCATCGCAGGCCCAGACCTCGTCGGTCACTCACCCTCCGACCCGGACTGCACTTCGGCCGAGCACCAGGACGGGCTGCCTCAGCAGGGCTGGGAGAAGTGACGTGAGACTTTCTTTCAGCCGAAAGCGCCTGTTCATCCTGCTCGCCTGCGTCTTGGTCGTTGCCGGCCTGGGCATCGGATGGGCCATATTCAGCGGCAACGACGGGCCGCCAGAGTGCGCGAAACACGGGGACTCCATGTCTGGTACGACCAAAGAGGGCCGCCGCCAGATCATCGAATGCTCGGCGCAGGTCAGTGAGTGGTGCCACTCGCACCACCCCGAGGACCCGTCCGACTGCACTCGTGCCGTCACGAACGATGGAGATGGCCGAAACGTGAGCAAGAACAAGAATCCTGCTCGCGATACCGAGACTGCTCCGTCCGTCACGTTGTCCCTGACACCCTTGCAGCAGGCATTCGAGAAGAATCGAAGGGCTCTGTACGACTGGTACGAAATGGGACTTGAACCCATAGACATCAAGATCACGAAGATGGAGTTGAAGCCTGACGACTACGTGTACATCACGGTCAACCTGGCGTCGGACGACGGACACGGCGAGGGCAAGGATGCCGCACTGAGCACCTTCAACTCGTACCACCAGGAAGACTTCCAAACGACGCTGAAGCACATGACCGAACTGAAGCAGGTCAAGGGCATCAAGACGTTTTACTCGGATGGCAAGCCGATCCATGCGCCGGACCTACAAGTCAACCCCTGACCTGGCATGAGGAAAGGACCCATCCCCGTAAGCGGGGTGAGGCCGAAGCCCTGGGACCTGCTGCTGGTGTGCGGCGGACTGCTCGCGAGGACCTCGGCGTACAGGCGCGGGCCGCGCGGCCGCCCGCGGCGCCGTGCAGGGTGCCCGAGGTCTTGCCATACAGCTCGCCCCACACGCCCAGGGCTTCCTCCTGGGCGGCGCCGAGCTTGACGCCCATCAACCGCTCGGCTACCACCGCGGCCCGGCCGCGGTGGTAGCCGCCCGGTCGGGCCAGCTTCTCGCGCAGCGCCTCGGCCGCCGCACGCACCCGCTCCCACACCTCCTCAACGCCCGCAGCGCCGGCGGACGTGAGGGCTGGCGGGCCAGCCAGTGTGCAGGGCGCGGCAGTTGCGGCGGCACCAGCGGCGGCCAGCGTGCCCGCTCCCGGCACGGTGTCGTCCCGGCCAGCCAGAGCGCCGCTGGCGGCAATTCCGAGGGCGAGGACGGCATCCACGGCGTCGAGCAGATCGGTGGCCGCGGACTTCAGGCCCACCGGCGCGGCCGGAGCGCCCGGCAGGCTCAGCAGGGCGTCCGCGGCGCTCCGCAGGCACGACGGCGTTGTCACGTTGGCTGGCCGGCCTGGGATGATCTTGGAGTTGGTTGTGCCGGGGAGGGGTTCGCTCGTGTCATCCGCGTCGCCGTCGTACAAGGGGCACCGGTACCCGGTCGAGGTGATCGCGCACTGCGTGTGGCTGTACTTCCGTTTCCCGCTCAGCTTCCGCGAGGTCGAGGAGCTGATGCTCGAGCGCGGCGTGCTCGTCTCCCACGAGACGGTCCGGCGCTGGTGCGCGAAGTTCGGGCAGATCTACGCGAACGGCCTGCGCCGCCGACGGCCCCGGCCGGGCGGCAAGTGGCACCTGGGCGAGGTCTTCGTGAGGATCAACGGTGAGTTGAAGTACCTGTGGCGGGCCGTGGACGCCGACGGCACCGTCCTGGACATCCTCGTGCAGAACCGGCGGGACAAGGCCGCGGCCAGGCGCTTCTTCCGCCGCCTGCTGAAGACGACCCGCCCGGTGCCCCGAGTGATCGTCACCGACAAGCTGCGCTCCTACCGAGCGGCCCACCGCCAGGTCATGCCCTCGGTCGAGCACCGCTCGCACAAGGGCCTGAACAATCGGGCCGAGAACAGCCACCAGCCCACCCGGCAGCGCGAACACGCCATGAAAGGCTTCCGCAGCGTCGGCGCAGCCCAGCGGTTCCTGGCCGCATTCAGCGGCATCTCACCCCACTTCCGGCCCCGCCGCCACCTGATGACCGCCCCCGGCTACCGAGCCGAGATGACCCTCCGCTTCGCCATCTGGGACCAGATCACCCGCGCCGCCGGCCAGCCCGCCGAGGCCTGAGCACCGGCCCGGAACCCGGCCCCTCCCCACACCCCGACGCGCCGCCAGAGACCCACGCACCCAACAATGTGACAGCGCCCCACACACACGTGTGCGTCGCACTGACGCACGTGATGCCCGCAGCGCGTCGCCGCACGTTATACGGAGGCGACGCGCGTTCATGTCGCGGTGGCTCCGCCGGGCGGCTCCGTCGTGATCCTCTTCTTGTAGGCGTCGATCTTCCTTTCCAGAGCCGCCAGGTGCCGGTTCACCTCGGCGAGGCGTTCGAGTACGGCTGCGTGGTGCTGTTCGAGCAGTGCCAGGCGGTCGTGCTCGTCGGCACCGTTCCTGTAGGCGGCTGCGTACTCGCGCATCTCCTGAACACTCATGCCGGTACCGCGGAGCATCACGACACCGGCGAGCCAGCTCAACGAGGCCGCGTCATAGCGACGCCAGCCGTCCGGGCCGCGCCCGGGCGCCGGAGCGATACCTTCCTTCTCGTAGTAGCGGATCGTGTCGATGGTGACACCGAGGGTGGCGGCGGCGGCGCTGATGGTCAGGCCGACATCGGGGACGTCCGGTGGTGGAGGCGGCATGCGCGCCATTCTCCTATTTGACATGGTGCGCACACCAGGGTCGAAGCTGGACGTGCCCGGTCACCGCTGGGCTCACAGCCGGAAGGGACTCTCCATGAAGCAGACCGCGCTGGGCTCGCAGGGCCTCACGACCTCGGTAATCGGCCTCGGATGCATGGGCATGAGCGCGTTCTATGGCGGCGCCACCGACGACGGCTCCGTCGAGACGATCCGGCGTGCGCTCGATCTCGGCGTGACCATGTTCGACACCGCCGAGGCCTACGGCCCGTTCACCAATGAAAAGCTCCTCGGCCGCGCTCTCGGCAGGGATCGCGACAGGGTGACCGTGGCCACGAAATTCGCCATCGAGTTCGACGACGACGGCACACCCCACGGCCCGAACGGGTCGCCCGCATACGCGCGCCGGTCGCTCGACCGGTCGCTGCGGCACCTCGGGACCGATCACATCGACCTCTGGTACCTCCACCGCGTCGACCCCGGTACACCGATCGAGGAAACCGTAGGGGCGATGGGCGAGGCCGTCGAGGCCGGCAAGGTGCGCTACATCGGGGTCAGCGAGACGTCCGCCGAAACCCTTCGACGCGCGCACGCGACGTTCCCGATCACCGCGATCCAGTCCGAGTACAGCCTGTTCGAACGCGATGCCGAACACAACGGCGTTCTCGACACCGCCCGGGAACTCGGCATCGGCTTCGTCCCGTTCTCACCCCTCGGACGCGGATTCCTCAGCGGCGCCATCACCCGGAAAGAAGACCTGCCCGAGGGCGACGCGAGGCGAAACCTCCCCCGGTTCTCTGACGAGGCGATCGAGGCGAACCTCCGGATCGTCGACGCACTGCGGACGATAGCCACGCGGAAGGGCATCACCCCGGCGCAGCTCGCGCTGGCCTGGGTGATCCAGGCGGGCACGACGCCGATCCCGGGCACCACCAAGCCGAGCCGGATGCAGGAGAACGCCGCCGCAGCAACCGTGGACCTGACCGCCGAGGAACTCGCCGAGATCGACCACGCTTCACCCCACGGGGTGGCCACCGGGGCACGCAACACCGAAGCGGGAATGGCCCGCGACCGAGGATAGAACAGGTCAGTGAAGAGGCCCGGGAAGACCGCTGCTACAGCCCGAGCAGAGGCGCTGTCACGTTGTTGAGCACGTGGGTATCTGATTGTTGGGCACGTGGGTATCTGACGTGGTGCCAGGGTGTGGCTGGTTCAGGCCTTCAGTCCTGATTCAAGCTGCGGTGGGCTGGCCGACGGTGCCGGTGATCTGGTCCCAGATCACGAAGCGGAGAGTCATCTCGGTGCGGTGGTCGGGGGCATTCATCAGGTGCCGTCGGGGCGGAAGCGGGGCGAAATGCCGCTGAAGGCAGACAGGAACCGCTGGGCTGCGCCGACGCTGCGGAAGCCCTTCCTCGCGCGTTCGCTTTGCCTGGTGGGCCGGTGGGTGTTCTCGGCCCGGTTGTTCAGGCACTTCGACCGCCGGTGCTCGGCGGAGGGTACGACCTCGCGGTGGGCCGCGCCGTAGGAGCGAAGCTTATCGGTGACGATCACCCTGGGCACCGTGCGGGTCTTTGTGAGAAGACGGCGGAAGAAGCGCCTGGCCGCAGCCTTGTCCCGCCGCTTCTTCACGAGGATGCCGAGGACGTTCCCGTCCTGGTCGACAGCCCGCCACAGGTGCGGCAACCGCCCGTCGATCAGGACTGTCAGATGGCGCGGGGCGGCGCATGGATCGGCCACGGCGAATTCGCCCCAGTGGCCGCTGGCCCTGCGCATCAGGCCCGTTCACCAAAAATTGCGGCACGCGCAATAGCTTCCGGAGAAAGGGAGTTGAGCATGCGGGAGGTTGTGCGGGCCGAGGCCGGTGTCCGGTATGGACCGCACGAGCACCGCACGTCTGGCTACCGTGTCCAGCACCTGCCCGCCGCATCGGCTGCTGCGGAGCGGTGCCACGGATGATGGTCGGCGCCCGTCGGGGAAAGGCCTCAAGGGAGCAGAACGTGAACAGACAAGACCGCGCGGACGCGGTGGACCGGGAGATGGCCGCATCTCTGCTGCCCGATGTCGCTGTGCGGCCACTGGGGGAGCGAGAACGCGTCGGCTCATGCGGACGGGACGCCCGGCGCGCACACGGTGCGCTACACCCCCGGCCGGTGGGCGCAGATCGCTCCGTGGCCTTCGGCGCTGGCTCCCGCCTCCTGCGGCGGCGACGCCGGGGTCAGCCGGGCGGAGGTGGTCTCGGCCGTCGCAGACGCGCTGCGGCGTGAGGCCTTCAAGGAAGCCCTGGTCGCGACCTACGTGTGGGGCAAGGGCAAGCGCGGCACTCTCGGCGGCAGTGGTCCGGCCACCCTGCACAAGATCCTGACCGCCGAAGGGCTGGATGCGGCACTGGTCCGTGCGGTCACCACGTTGAGCGAGCACAGCGCGAAAGCTGCTTACGCCGGGCTCCAGGGCCTCCTTCCCGAGTTCGGTCCGTCGTTCTACACCAAGTTCCTGTACTTCGTCGGCAAGACGGTTGTGTCGGCAACCGGCCCCAGCCGCTCGTCCTCGGCCGGGTTCTGGCCCGGCGTCTGCGGTACCTGGCCCAAACCCTCGGCCGGGAGAGCGGCCACGACCCTGATGGCTCGATCGCCTGCTAGGTCTGGCGGGATGGGAACTGGTCACCCCACCGCTACGCGGTCTACCTCTCCTTCATGCACGCCGCCGCCCGTCAACTGGCCGCCGGCAGCAGCTGGCAGTCCGAGGCATCGCCCGACCTGCTCGAATACGCCCTGTTCACCACCACATGGCAGGCCTCCGGCTGACGGCACAGCCCAGGAAAAGGGGGCATGCGCCCTTTTTCCCGGGCGGCGTCTACGTGAGGACCGCACGGTGGTGCCTTCATCGGTCCAGTCACCGTCGAACAAGGCGGCGACCAGGCGCTGGTGCTGTCAGGACGCCGGAGCGGAGGCAGCAAGCTGCCGGTCGGTCTCGGCCGCCATCGTCGCGATGGTGGCCTCCAGACGCTGAGCCGACCGGGGAAGGAGCCTGGGGCCGCGCTGCCAGCCCCGGGAGCCGAAGACCGCCCACACCGGGTCGGTGAGCTCGGTCAGCAGCTCGGCCTTCCGGTTGTCGCCGCGCTCGGAGATCACCACCGCGCGGGCATGCGCCACATACGTCCCGATCATCTCGCGCAGGACCGCCGAGGGCCAGGTCGGCGCGCAGGTCTCGACGTTGTCGACCATCCACTCGGTCGCCTCGTCGAGCTGCTTCACCCACCGGGTCCGCCCCGCACGGACGCAGGCACGCATCTCCTGCGTCCATCCCAGGGCATCGGCGGCCGGCTCCTGCACCGCCCGCAGCCGGGCCCCCGCCGAGACAATCCTGAGCATCGACGCCAGGAACGTGTCCCGGGCCTGGTGGAGCTCTGCGATCCTGTGCTTGCGGGCCTCCAGCCGCGGCACCACGAGCCACCCGGCCCCCGCGGCTAACGGGTCCTGATGAAACAGGCCACCCCGCCGTTCTCGTCGGGCGTGGCGTGCGCGCACGCCGTCTCCCACCCTTCAGGGAGCGACGGGGTCGGGCCGGACTTCTCCCAGGCGGGTCGCTGCGGCTCTTCCGGGTCCTGCCACCACAGGGTCAGCCCGCCCGCCACGGCCACCAGGACCAGCCATACCGCCACCGCCCACCGCCATAACCGGCGGCGGCTCGTCACCGCCACGGCTGCACCTCGACCACCGCGTCCACCGGAATCGGGCCGTACACGTGCGGGAACTTCTCGGCCCCGGCCTCCGGGGCCTCGTACGTCACCGGCACGTCCAGCCGCGCAGGGTCCACGACAAGCACCACCAGGTCGTCGGGGCCCTCGCGGGAGCCGTACAGGAAGGCCGCCGCGGCGGGGAGCTGGGCGCGCGTCGAGCAGTGGACGAAGCCCTCCTGCTCGAGGGTGCGGCCACGCGTCGACATCCGGTACGTGCCGTGTGCGCGAGCCTCGTCCCACAGGGAGCGCTCGGTGAGGTGGAGGATGTGCGTGGGACCGGGCATGGGCCCACGCTACGGCCTCAGCCGTCACCGCCTGGACAATTCCGGCCCCTGCAGGCTCTGTTGCGGTGCTGTCCGCCGTCTTCGCCAGCGAAGGAGTTCCCGCCGCGGCGTACGGCAGGTGCTCCTCCCGGGTGGAGAGGGCCCGCGCGTTCAGCGGAGCCTGGCCGTGCGCTAGGTGTATTGACCCATGAGGTTGGGGACGCGGCTGGCGGGTGGTTGGCCCTTCAGCGCGGTGTGTCCGCGGTGGTGATTGTAGGTGTGCAGCCAGCTGGGGAATGCCTCG
>NZ_JBIRNP010000009.1:0-30981 GCF_044331705.1 Streptomyces sp. NPDC017202
CCCCGCGGCGGCCCGGCCCCCCCCCCCCCTGCGCGCGGTGCGGCGCCGGGGGGGGGGGGGGGCCCGCCCGGCGCCCCCCCCCCCCCCCCCCCGGGGGCCCCCCCCCCCCCCACGCCGTGGGGGGAAGGCGTTTCAGGGGCCCGTGCGGAGCCGGATGGCGGCGCCGGGACAGAGGGCGACGGCCGTCTGTACGGCCGCCAGACGGGCCGTGGGCACATCGGGGCGCAGCAGGACGGACGTGCCGTCCTCCTCGTCCTGGTCGAAGACGTCCGGAGCGAGCCGCGTGCACTGCCCGCCGGCGACGCACCGTGCCGTGTCGACCGTCACCGTGGCCACGGTGTCCACCTCGCCCGAGCCGCCGGTCACCACGTGACCGGCACCGAGTCGTAGCCGTAGATCAACGTCTCACGGGTGAACGGGAGATCCTCGACGGGCACGGCGAGGCGGAGGTCGGGAATCCTGGTGAACAGGGTGCTCAGGGCCACCTCGACCTCGAGGCGGGCGAGGTTCTGTCCCAGGCACTGGTGGATTCCGTACCCGAAGGCCAGATGTCCGGGGCGGCCCTCGCGGCGCAGGTCGAGGCGGTCGGGGTGTTCGAAGACGTCGGGGTCGTGGTTGGCCGCGGCGGTGGACAGCAGCATGCCCTCGCCCTCGCGGATCACCCCGTCCGGCAGTTCGATGTCCGCCGTGGCCACGCGGTTGGTGACATGGTCGGCGTGGCTGACGAAGCGCAGCAGCTCCTCCACGGCCGCGGGGGCCACGGAGGGGTCGGCCTTGAACAGGGCCAGCTGCTCCGGATGGGTCAGCAGGGACACGGCGCTCAGCGAGATGAGGCTCGCCGTGGTCTCGAACCCGGCGATCAGCAGGAGCAGGGCCAGGCCGACGAGGTGCTCGCGGTCGGTCAGGCCGTTCTCGTCGAACCGGACCACCAGCTTGCTCAGCAGGTCCTCCTCCTCGGGGGTGTCAGCCTTGGCGTCCACCAGCTCACCGAGGTAGACCCGCATGCCGCCGAGGTTGTCGGCCCACTCCTCCGCGGTCGCGGTCCGGCTGACGACGGTGCGCGCACGCTTCTGGAACATGTCCCGATCGGCGTAGGGGACCCCCAGGAGCTCGCAGATCACCAGCGAGGGCAGCACCAGGCTGAGCTGCTGCACCAGGTCGGTCGGACGGGGACCCGACAGCATGGCGTCCACGCACTCGTCGACGACCTCCTGAATGTACGGGCGCATGCTCTTGACCCGGCGGAAGGTGAACTCGCTGACCACCGTGCGCCGGTACGTGGTGTGCTCCGGCGGGTCGAGCCACGGGAGCACGCCCTTCTTGTCGACCGCCTGCTGCCCCTCCACCAGGGAGGGGAAGCCGGGGCGCATGGGGTCCGAGCTCGCCCGGGGGTCCCCGAGCAGCTGACGTACGTACTCGTGCTTGGTGATCAGCCAGGCGGTCCGTCCGCCAGTCAGAGAAACCCGGGTGATCGGCGACTCCGCCCGGATCGCGGAGTACTCCGCCGGGGGCTTGAACGGGCACTCCCGGATGATCGGAAAGGCTGTGGAGCCCGCGTCGGGCGCCGGTTCGGCCACGGTACTCTCCCTCGGTCCGTGAACGGTGTGACGCTCCGCATGCTTGCGTCGAGCACTAAAGCCGCCCTTAAAGTCGGCCGGCCGCGAACGGCCCCGGCGCCGGCCGGGGCGCCCCCGTCACGGGGACGCCCCGGCCGGCGCGGAGCACCAGGGGAGAGCGCTCACGCCTTGGCGGCGGGCTTGGGCACGCGGATCACCAGCAAGGCGACGGCCAGAGCGCAGCCGACGAAGACGATGCTGCCGGTGAAGGCGCTGCGGACGCCTTCCGTGACCACGCGGTGCACCGCCTCGGCGCCCGTGCCGGCGTGCTCGGCGGCGTCATCGGCGGACGTGCCGTAGACGGTGACCAGGATGGCCAGCCCCAGGGCGCCGCCCAGCTGCATCATCGTCTGCAGCACGCCCGAGGCCGCGCCGGCGAGCTGCTGGGGGACGCCGCTGAGCACCGTCACGTTGGTGGGCATCAGGCAGCAGCCCGCGCCGATGCCGAAGAGCAGCATCGGACCGAGCACACCCGTGAGGTAGCTGTCGGAGACCGAGATGGTGCTGAGCCAGATCGCCGTGACGGTCATCAGTAGCGCGCCGGCCACCATGAACCGCTTGGCGCCGTGCCGGGGCAGCATCTTCGGCACCGCCCGGGCCACGACGAACATGCCCAGGGTCATCGGCAGGAAGGCGAGGCCGGCCTGGATGGGGGAGAACTCCAGGACGTTCTGGATGAATTGGCTGAGGAAGTAGAACAGGCTGAGGATGGTCGCCGTGAACATCAGCATGTTGGTGTAGGCGGCCGTGCGGGTGCGGTCCGAGAACAGCTGGAACGGGACGATGGGCTGCGCGGCCCGGCGCTCGGCCACCAGGAACGAGACGAGCAGGACCACGGCGGCGGCGAAGCAGGTCAGTGACACCGCGTTGCCCCAGCCCTCGGAGGGTACCCGGATCAGCCCGTACACCAGGGCCGTGACGCCGGCGGTGCCGGTGATCGTGCCGGCGAAGTCGAAGCGGCCCGAGTGCGAGGGGGTCTCCCGGATGCACATCGGGGCGAGGACGGCCACCGCCAGACCGATGGGCACGTTGACGAACTGGATCCACCGCCAGGACGCCAGGGAGGTGAGGACGCCGCCCAGGATCAGACCGAGCGAGGTTCCGGTGGCGGCGGTGGCGGAGTAGATGCTCAGCGCCCGGTTGCGGGGCGCGCCCTCCTCGAAGTTGCTGGCGATCAGGGCGAGGGTGCCCGGTGCCGCCATCGCCGCGCCCACTCCCTGCAGCGCCCGGGCCGTGACCAGCAGCCACGGCGCGTCGGCGACGCCGCCGAGCAGCGACGCGACCGTGAAGATCACGGTCCCCACGACCAGTACACGGCGCCGGCCGAACATGTCGCCCATGCGGCCGCCGAGCAGCAGCAGGCCGCCGAAGGCCAGCAGGTAGGCGTTGATCACCCACGACAGGCCGACGGGGGAGAAGCCCAGGGCTTTCTGGATGTCGGGCAACGCGATGTTCACGATCGTGGAGTCGATGGCCACCATCAGGTAGCAGGTCACGATGACCGTGAGGGCGAGGGCGGGACGGTTCGGCCGTGACGGCGCGGTCGCCGACTGCCCCGATGCGCTCGGCTCGTCCTTCGCGGGAGGCGAGCCGACGGTGTTCTGGTTGGACATTCTGCTCCTTGGAGGACCGGGGCGACGGGGCTGCGCGCTGTCGACGACGCCGGAGTGCCGGAACGGGAGAGTCCCGGCCGACGTTCACTCAACGAGCGTAGAGTCAAGCGGCGCTCGGGGTCAACATACGTTGAGTGAAGCGGTTAGAATCGGTGTGTGAGTACCGAAGAGCCCCCGCTCTCGCGAGCCGAGCGACGCCGCTCGACCGAGAAGCGCATCCTGGACGCCGCGCGTCGGCTGTTCGGCGAGCTCGGTTACGACCGTGCGACGATCCGGAGCATCGCCAAAGCGGCCAAGGTCGACCCCGCGCTGGTGATGCAGTACTTCGGCAACAAGGAGAACCTCTTCAGGCAGGTGGTCCGGCTCGACGCGGCGGAGTCCGCCCCGGAGTCCGCCGACCCGCTCGTCACCCAGCTCATGGCAGGCCTCGGCGTGAAGCTGGCGGGCATGCCCGCCCCCTCGCTGGCCATGCTCCGCTCCATGCTCACCCACCCGGACATGGCCGCGGAGATGCGCGAGACGTTCGACCGTCAGATCAAGCAGGTGTCCGCGGTCGTGGAGGGGGAGGACGCCGAACTGCGGGCCGCGTTGCTGATCATGGCCCACCTGGGCGTCGTCGTCGGCAAGCACCTGCTCGAACTGGAACCGCTGCGCGACACCCGGCCGGAGCGGATCGTCGAGCTGCTCGATCCCTGCTTCAGGACCTTGGTCGACCCCGAGTCCTGACGGTGCGCGGCCACCCCCGGCGGATCAGCCGTGTCAGGCGGTGCCGACCGCGTGAAGCGCCGTGCCGGCGCCTGGTGCACACTCGTGACGCGGCCCGCATCCGGCTGCGCCGGGCGACCACGCGGGCGGGGAACCGACCGACCCGCACAGACGAGGAACGCGGACGATGAAGACACCGCACCAGGAGTCGGTCCTCTCCCGTGCCGCTCGCATCCTGGAGGCGTTCCGTCAGGAGGAGCCGGCACTGACCGTCTCCGAGATCGCGCGCCGCACGGGGCTGCACGTGGCCACGGCCTCCCGGCTCGTGGGCGAACTGGTCGCCCACGGTTTCCTGGCACGGGACGACGACCGCCGGGTGCGCATCGGTGTCCGGCTCTGGGAACTGGCCGTCCGGGCCTCGCCCGCGCTGTCCCTGAGGGACACCGCGATGCCGTTCATGGAGGGCGTGCACGACGTGGTGGGCCACCATGTGCAGCTGGGCGTCCTCGACGGCGACGAGGTGCTGTTCCTCGAACGCCTCTCCGCGCCGAACGCGGTGATCAACTACACCCGGATCGCCGGGCGGCTGCCCCTGTACGCCTCCTCCAGCGGCCTGGTGCTCCTGGCCCACGGCGTGGCGGACCTGAAGGAACGGCTGCTGGCCGGCCCGCTCACCGCCTACACGCCGGCGACCCCGGCCACGCCCGCCCGGCTGCGCGCCGCCTTGGCCGAAGTCCGGCAGCAGGGTTACGCCTACTGTCCCGGCTACGTCCACGAGGAGGCCCTCGGTGTGGCCGCCCCGGTGCGTGGCGCGGACGGCCGGGTGGTGGCGGCGCTGTCGGTCATCGTCCCCAACGACGCGGGTGCCCAGGCGGTCGTTCCCGTCGTGCGCACGGCAGCCCGGGGCGTGTCCCGTGCGCTCGGCGCGCCCACCGGGCGGGACGGGGCCGGTGGGTGACGGAGAGGTGGCGCCGGTGCGAACTTCGTCTCTCATTCAGTGAGAATGCCGTCGCGCCGTGCCGACGGCCCCGCGCATCCTGCCTGCATTCCACAGACGGGAGGCGACAACGTGGTCGCACACCACCTACTGCCCGCGACGGCCCGGCCCACCCCCACGCCCACCCTGTCCTTGCGGGTCCGTGCCAAGGACGTCGTCGCGGACGGCGTCGTGTCCCTCACCCTCGACCACCCCGACGGGGCCCGGCTGCCGGACTGGACGCCCGGCGCGCACATCGATCTCGTGCTGCCGAACGGAACCACACGGCAGTACTCCCTGTGCGGCGACCGATGGGACCCGTACACCTACCGCATCGCCGTCCTGCGTGAGCCCGCCGGGCGCGGAGGGTCGGCCTACGTGCACGACCGGCTGACGCCGGGGGACCGGGTGGGCGTCGGCGGCGCGCACAACCACTTTCCCCTCGTGCCGGCCGACCGCTACCTGTTCGTCGCGGGGGGCATCGGGATCACCCCGCTGCTGCCGATGATCCGGCAGGCCGACATGACGGGCGTGGACTGGCGGTTGCTGTACGGCGGCCGTACCCGTGCCTCGATGGCGTTCCGCGCGGACCTCGCGCACGCCTACGGCGAGCGCGTGCTCATCAGCCCCCAGGACGAGTGCGGCCTGCTGGACCTGGCCGCGTGGCTGAGCGAGCCGCTGCCCGGAACCAAGGTGTACTGCTGCGGACCGGCCCCGCTCCTGGCCGCCGTCCGCGAGGCGTGCGCCCACTGGCCCGGCGGGGACCTGCGCACCGAACGCTTCACCGCGGCCGACCGGTCCGAGCCGGTGCGCCGGACGCCCTTCGAGGTGGAACTGCGACGTACCGGCCGCACGGTGACCGTCACCCCGGACGTCTCCGTCCTGCACGCCGTGCGCCGGGCCGGCGCCGAGGTGCTGTCCTCCTGCGAGCAGGGGACCTGCGGCACCTGTCTCGTCCCGGTGCTGGAGGGCACCCCCGACCACCGGGACGCGGTCCTGGCCGACCACGAACGCACGGCGGGCGACTGCATGACGCCCTGTGTGTCCCGCTCGCACTCCGACCGCCTGGTCCTGGACCTCTGAGCATCCCGCACCGGCAGCCGGCCCCAGCCGCGCGCCGCCCGACCTCCGAGCACATGTGCCTCGAATCCCTTCGCCCGAGCCGCTTTTCGTGGAGCCGCCATGACCGAGACAGCAGCCGTTCCCGCGTCGCCGCCGATCAGTGACGCCGACCCGTTCGCCGCCGAACACCTGGCACACCCCGAGCCGCTGCACCGGCGGTTGCGCGAAGCCGGCCCCGTCGTCCGCCTGTCCCGTTACGGCGTACACGCCCTGGCCCGTCACCAGGACGTGCACGCCGCGCTCGTCGACTGGCAGACCTTCCGGTCCGGCGCCGGAGTCGGACTGGCCGATTTCCGCCACGAGGAGCCGTGGCGCCCGCCGAGCCTGCTGCTGGAGGCCGACCCGCCCCACCACGACGCGCCGCGCCGCGTCCTGCGCGAGATCCTCGCCCCGCTCGCCCTGCGCCGGCTGCGTGAGACGTGGCGGACGGTCGCCGAGGAACTCGTCGAGACGGTACTGACCGAGCAGGGGAACGAGTTCGACGCCTTCGAGGCCCTGGCGAAGGCGTTCCCCCTGCGCGTCTTCCCCGACGCCGTCGGTCTCGGCCCGCACGGGCGGGAGAACCTGCTGCCCTACGGCAACATGGCCTTCAACGCCTTCGGGCCGCGCAACGCCCTCGTCGAAGCCGACGCGCACCGGGTGGGGGAGCTGTCGGCGTGGGTGAACGCGCAGTGCGCCCGCGAGGCGCTGAGCGAGGACGGCTTCGGTGCCCGGATCTGGGCCGCCGCCGACCGCGGCGACCTCACCCGTGCCCAGGCGCCCCTGGTGGTGCGTTCGCTGCTCACCGCCGGCGTCGACACCACCGTGCACGGACTGGCGGCCGCCCTGTACGCCCTTGCGACGCATCCGGAGGAGTGGCAGCGGCTGCGCGAGCGCCCGGAGCTGGCGCGGGTGGCGTTCGACGAGGCGGTGCGCTGGCAGTCCCCGGTGCAGACGTTCTTCCGCACCGCCACGACCGACGTCGACGTGGCGGGCACCCGCATCCCCGGGGGCGGCAAGATCCTCATGTTCCTGGGCGCCGCCAACCGGGACCCGGACCGCTGGGACGACCCCGACCGCTTCGACCTCACCCGTGACCCCTCCGGGCACGTCGGTTTCGGCATGGGCATCCACCAGTGCGTCGGCCAGCACGTCGCCCGCCTGGAGGCCGAGTCCCTGCTCACCGCCCTCGCCCACCGCGTCGGACACCTCGAACTCGCCGGCGAGCCGAGGCGCCACCTCAACAACACCCTGCGCTCCTGGGCCTCGCTTCCCGTGCGCGTCCGTCCGGCGGCTCGACCACCGGTCACCGGCCCCTGACCCCCGCCCCGTCCCCGCCCCGTCCCCACGCCTCACCCCACCGAAAGGACCTGCTCCCATGCCCCAGCACGTACGCGGTGTCGTCGCCCGCGCCAAGGGCGAACCGGTACGCGTCGAAACCGTCGTCGTCCCCGACCCCGGTCCGGGGGAGGCGGTGGTGCAGATCCAGGCGTGCGGGGTGTGTCACACCGATCTGCACTACAAGCAGGGCGGTATCAGCGACGACTTCCCCTTCCTGCTGGGCCATGAGGCGGCCGGTGTGGTGGAGTCGGTCGGTGAGGGCGTCACCGACGTGGCCCCCGGCGACTTCGTGATCCTGAACTGGCGGGCGGTGTGCGGCCGGTGCCGGGCCTGCCGGCGGGGCCGCCCGTGGTACTGCTTCGACACCCACAACGCGACGCAGAGGATGACTCTCGCCTCGACGGGGCAGGAGCTGTCCCCGGCGCTGGGTATCGGCGCGTTCGCGGAGAAGACGCTGGTCGCCGCGGGGCAGTGCACCAAGGTTGACCCGTCCGTGTCGCCGGCGGTGGCCGGGCTGCTGGGCTGTGGCGTGATGGCCGGGATCGGTGCCGCGATCAACACCGGCAATGTCGGCCGTGGCGACACCGTCGCGGTCATCGGCTGTGGCGGGGTCGGTGACGCGGCGATCGCCGGGGCGAACCTGGCGGGCGCGGCGAGGATCATCGCCGTCGACATCGACGACCGCAAGCTGGCCACCGCCCGCACGATGGGCGCCACCCACACGGTCAACGCAAAGGAGACGGATCCGGTCGAGGCGGTCCGCGAGCTGACCGGCGGTTTCGGCGCGGACGTGGTGATCGAGGCGGTCGGCCGCCCGGAGACCTACCGGCAGGCCTTCTACGCCCGCGATCTGGCCGGCACCGTGGTGCTGGTGGGGGTGCCCACTCCGGAGATGAAGCTGGAACTGCCGCTGCTGGACGTCTTCGGACGCGGCGGCGCGCTGAAGTCGTCCTGGTACGGCGACTGCCTGCCCTCCCGCGATTTCCCCCTGCTGATCGACCTCCATCTCCAGGGCCGCCTGGACCTCGGCGCGTTCGTGACCGAGACCATCGGACTCGATCAGGTGGAGCAGGCCTTCGAGCGGATGCACCACGGCGACGTGCTGCGCTCGGTGGTGGTGCTGTGATGGCCACCCGCATCGAACGCGTCGTCACCTCCGGCCGGTTCCGCCTCGACGGCGGCACCTGGGACGTCGACGACGACGTCCGGATCGTCGGCGACGGGGCGCCGCACCTCGCGACATGGATCGCACGAGACCACTGAGCCGGAAGGGACATCGCCTCGGCTTCCGGCCGGTGCCCGTCCCGCCGGCAGGGGCCTCAGACGCGACGCGCCGGGGCCGCCATGGTGGACCGGCGGACGACCAGCTCCGGTGGGAGAACGACGTGCGCGTGCTCGTGGCCGGTGCCGCGCGGGGCCGTGTCCTCGATGAGGAGGCGGCCCGCCTGCCACCCCGTCGCGACGGCCGGCCGTCGCACCGAGGTCAACGGCACGACGGCGGACGCCGCGAAGCCGATGTCGTCGTAACCGACGACCGCGATGTCGTCCGGCACGCGCAGACCGGCCTCGTACAGTGCCTGCAGCACGCCCAGGGCGAGCAGGTCGTTGGCGCAGAAGACGGCGGTCGGGCGGTCGGGCAGGCCGAGGACGCGGTGCCCGGCGTCCCGGCCTGCATGCACCGTCAGCGCGGGACAGGGCAGTTCCCGCAGCGCCGCCGCGGCGAGGCCCGACTCGCTCAGAGCGCCGAGGGCTCCCCTGCGGCGGTCCCGGACCTGCCGGAGGCGGTCGGGCCCGCTGACGTGGACGAGGGAGCGGTGTCCGCGCTCGACGAGGTGGCGGACCGCCGCGTGGCCCCCCGCCACGTCGTCGATCCCGACGGAGCAGGCGTCGGACTCCGGGGCGTTCTGGTCGGCCATGACGAACGGGACGGCGTTGCGGCGGAACGCCGCCGCGGTACGTCCGGCGCCCTCCCCGGACGTCAGCACCGCGCCGCGGACCTGGTGCGAGGTGATGAGCGACAGGTGCCGCGCCGCCTCGGCGGGCCGGTGGGCGCCGGTGCACACCATGACGCCCAGGTCCGCCTCCCGGGCGGCCTGTTCCACGCCGGAGGCCAGCGCGGTGGAGAACGGGTCGGCGAGGTCGTGGACCAGGACGGCGAGGACCCGGGAGGGCCGGCCGCGCAACTGGCGGGCGCCTTCGGCGCGTACGTAACCCAGCGAGTCGATCACCTCGAGGACACGCGACCGGGTGGACTCGGCCACGATCTCCGGGCGGTTGAGCACGTTGGAGACGGTACCGAGGGACACGCCGGCCTCGCGCGCCACGTCCTTGATGCCGATACGCCGGACCCGGTCCCGGCCGGGACCCTTCTCGGCGGCGAGGGGGTGCGGCGCGGGACGTTCGGCAGGCGCACCGGGTGTCCGTGGGTCCATGGCCTAGCGACCCCGTGGTCCCGCCGTGCTGCCGCGCACCACGAGCCGTGGCGTCATCGTGGTCCGCATGGCCCTGTCCCGCCGTCCCTCCACCCGTTCGATGAGCATGCGGGCGGCGGTGGAGCCCATGGTGTGCCCGGCCTGGTCGACGCTGGTCAGCTGGACGGGGGCGAGCGCGGCGAGGGCGGTGTTGTTGTAGCCGGCGAGGGACAGGTCGTCCGGGATGCGCAGGCCCAGTTCGTGGGCGGCACGGTAGATGCCCAGGGCGGCGACGTCGGCGCCGGTCACGACGGCCGTCGGCGGGCGTTCGGCCGTCAGCAGGGTCATGCCGGCCTTGAAGCCGCCCTCGTCGGAGTAGGCGGCGTGGTGGACACGGGCGTGCCCGGCGAGGCCGTGGCGTTCCATCGCGGCGAGGTAGCCCTCGGTCAGCACGGTCTCGGGAGGGCGTTTCCAGCGGTTGGCCTTGGTGCCCTGGGCGGAGACCAGGGCGATGTCGCGGTGGCCGAGCCGCACCAGGTGGTCCACGACCAGGCCGGCCCCGACGTCGTCGGCGTCCACGACGGAGTCGTGCGTGTCGGCGGTGTCGTGATGCCCGATGACCACGGTGGGCGTCGACGCCGCCGTGGCCAGTACCTCGTCGCGCGCGGTGCCCGGCGCGATGAGGATCAGCCCGTCCATCTGACGGTCCACCAGGGAGCGGACGGTCTTGGCCTGTTCCTCCGGATCGAAGCCGGCGGCGCCGATGAGCACGGTGTACTCGCTGTCGCGGAGCTCGTCGCGGATGCCGTCGAGGATGTCCGCGAAGAACGCGTTGCGGACGTTGTCCAGCAGCACACCGATCGTGTACGTCCGGCCGCGCATGCCGCGTGCCGCCGCGTGGGGTCGGTAGCCCAACTCGGCGATGGCCGCCTGGACCTTCTCCCGCATGGCCGGGCTCACGCCGTAGGCGTTGCGCAGCACCTTGGAGACGGCGGCGACGGACACACCGGCATGCCGGGCCACATCGGTGATGGTCACGCGTCTGCCGCGTCGAGGTTCCCCGGCCCGGTCCATCGTCCACACTCCGGCTCTCGTAGGTCTGGGTGTAACGGTCTACACGCTCACCCCGGGGTGTCGTCAAGTGGTCTGCCGTGTCACCACGTCGTTACGACGCTGTGTCTTGACGACGGTCGAGGAGGGATGCAGGGTGTTGCCCACTCGAAGTAGAGAACGTTTTACACGACTGTGCGGCCTGCTCGTCATGCCTGCTCGTCAGCTTGCCCGTCGCCCAGGGGCTGTGCACCCGCCCCCCGGCGCCGCCCCTCGGCCCTTTCCTTCCTCTACCGCCTCCCTGGAGTCCCCGTGTCCCGTCGCATGCCTCGCCCACGCCGTGCGCGCCTGAGCCTCTTCACGGCCGGCGCCGCCTCGTTCGCGCTCCTCGCCACCGCCTGCGGTGGCGGCGGCGGTGGCTCCTCGGCCGCGCCGAAGGAGTTCAGCTACCTGAGCGTCACCGAGAACACCACCGTCAAGACGGCCCTGGGCACCTTGTCGAAGGGCGCCTGCAAGGCCGCGAACGACGCCCTGCCGCTGAAGGTGGAGACCGTTCCCCAGGCGAGCCTGGACCAGAAGCTGCAGCTGCTGGCCGGCCAGAACGCGCTGCCCGTGCAGTTCGCGGCGGGCAGCGCCCCGACGCTCACCCAGCAGTTGGCGAAGTCGGGGAAGGTCGCCGACCTGGAGAAGGAGCTGAAGGACCTCGGCGTCTATCTCCAGCTGGAGCCGGCCGCGATCTCCACGATCAAGGCGCTGTACGGCGGCAAGCTGGAGGTGCTGCCGTACGAGTACAACATCGAGGGGATCTTCTACAACAAGAAGCTGTTCCAGGAGAACGGGCTGACGGTCCCCGGCACCTGGGCGGAACTGCAGTCGGCCGCTGCGAAGCTGGAGGCGAAGGGCATCCAGCCGTTCTCCGCCTCCGGCCAGCAGGGGTGGCCGCTGACGCGGCTGATCAGCGGATACCTGTACCGCAGCCTGGGGCCGTACGCCTTGCAGGACGTCGCCGACGGCAAGGCGAAGCTGACCGACCCGCAGTACGTCAAGGCCGCCGAGGAGGTCGCCGCGCTCGGCGAGAAGGGCTACTTCGGCAAGGGCGTCGGCTCCATCGACTACGACACCGCGATGAACCAGTTCCTCACCGGCAAGGCCGCCATGTTCTACATGGGCAGCTGGGCGCTGGCGAACATCGCCGACGGCAAGCAGAACAAGGTCGGTGCCGGGAACATCGGCTTCATGCCCTTCCCGGCCGTCTCCGGCGGCAAGGGCGCCATCGACCAGTACCCCTCCAACGTCGGCCTCGGCATCACCCTGGGCGCCAAGTCCTTCGACGACAAGACCGGCGCCTGGGTCGCCTGCATCGCCAAGAACTACGGCAGCACCGCGCTGAAGGACCACGGTTCCATCTCCGGCTTCAAGGTCGGCACCGAGGTGAAGGACGCCAACGCCGTCACCACCCAGGTCCGCGACACCATCAGCACCTCGAAGCAGAACGTGCTCTGGTTCGAGGCCCTGTTCAGCACCAAGGCCACCACCGTCAGCCAGACCAACGCCGCGAGCCTGGTCGCCGGGAGCATGAGCCCGGAGCAGTTCATGCGGACCGTCCAGGACGCGCTGGCCGCCCAGTGACCGGCCCGGGGGCGGCCCACCGGCAGCCTCCTCGCGCACCCCGCGTGAGCCGCCCCCGGCCCCGTCCGGCAGGTCTCTTCAACGGAAACGAAGTGGACACCACCCATGCACCGCGTACTCGGTGACCGCAGGGCGATCGCGATCCTGCTCGGTCCCGCCCTCCTCGTCTACTCCCTGATCATGCTGGTCCCGATGGTGTGGTCGCTCGGGTACTCCTTCACCCGGGGCAACTCCATCGACGGCTTCACCGGAAACGGCGTCGCCAACTTCTCCCGCCTCCTCGACGACCCGGCCGTCCGCGACTCCCTGTGGTTCACCCTGAAGTACGCCGTCGTCGTCACGGCCGGCCAGATCGTCGCCGGCTACCTGCTGGCCCTGCTGTACGTCTTCTTCCTCAAGCGCGCCTCCGCGCTCGTGCGCACGCTGGTGTTCTTCCCGGTCGTCCTGCCGACCGTGGCCGTCGGTCTGCTCTTCCAGAAGCTCTTCCAGGTCGCCCCGCAGACCGGACCGGTCAACTCCCTGCTGAACGCGGTCGGCATCGACTCGATCGACTTCTTCGGCAGTGCCGGGAGCGCCTTCTGGGTCCTCGTGGGCATGGACGTCTGGCGCTCCATGGGCTTCTACGCCGTCCTGCTCTTCGCCGGCCTGGTCGACATCCCCGACGAGGTCCTCGAATCGGCCCGCCTCGACGGGGCGACCGGCCTGCGCCTGGTCCGCCACATCGTGCTGCCGCTGTCCCTGCCCGTGCTGATGTCGTCGCTGATCTTCAGCATCAACGGCACGCTGAAGGTCTTCGACTCCATCGTGGCGCTGACGGGCGGCGGTCCCGGGAACGGCACCACCCCGCTGACCCTGTACATGTTCCAGACGTCGTTCACCTACGGCGACTACGGCTACGGCAGCACCATCGCCCTGCTGCTGACCGTGGTGTGCCTGCTGGTGAGCCTGGTCGTCCACCGCGTCTCGCGGCGCGACCTCACGGAGGGCTGATCCCCATGGCCGTCATCGACACACCCGTGAAGACCCCCGCGAGCGGCTCCGGCCGCGCTCCCGCCCGTGCTCCGCGGGCCCGACGGGGAAGCCGCCTGTGGGTCAGGGCCCTCGTCGCCCTCCTGCTGGTCGTCGAGATCTACCCGCTGGTCTGGATGTTCCTGACGTCGCTGAAGTCCAACGACGACTACCTGAACCACTCCACCTGGAGCCTGCCCACCACCTGGCAGTGGGCCAACTACACCGAGGCCTGGACCACCGGTCACATCGGCCTGTACGTCCAGAACAGCCTGCTCGCGGTCGTCCCGGCCCTCGCGCTGATGCTGCTGCTGGGCACCGCCGCCGGCTTCGCCCTGCAGATCATGGTCTGGAAGGGCCGCAGCCTCACCCTGCTGGTCTTCCTCGCCGGGATGATGGTCCCGCCGCAGATGATCCTGCTGCCGCTGTTCACCGTCTACTTCCAGACCGGCCTGTCCGGCACCCTGTGGCCGCTGGTCCTCACCTATACCGGCACCGGCCTGCCCCTGACCGTCTTCATGATGGCGACCTACTACCGGACCGTGCCCCGGGAACTGTTCGAGGCGGCCACCATCGACGGCGCCGGCATCCTGCGCGCCTTCTGGACCATCAGCGTCCCCCTGGTCCGCAACGCCCTGCTCACCGTCGGCCTCGTGCAGTTCTTCTTCATCTGGAACGACCTGCTCATCGCCCTGACCTTCACCAACGACCAGGACCTGCGCACCGTCCAGGTCGGCCTGCTCAACTTCACCGGCGACTTCGGCGCCACGCAGTACGGGCCGCTGTTCGCCGCCATCTGCATCAACGTCTTCGGCACCCTCCTGATCTACCTCTTCCTCAACCAGAAGGTCATGAAGGGCCTCACCTCGGGAGCGGTCAAGGGCTGACCCCCGCCCGCGTTCCGCCCGCTCCTGCATGTGACGAAAGGTTTCCCTTGCTCCCCCCTCAGCCCTCCCCGGTGACCTTCGAGCACCTCCCGGACGGCCTCGGCATCGGCGTTCCCACCCCCCGTCTGTCCTGGACCCTGCCGCCCGCCGCCGGTGCCCAGGAGGCGTACGAACTCGAACTCGACCGCGCCGGACGGACCCACCGCACCGGCCGCCTGGCAGGCGCCGACCACGTGCTGACGACGTGGCCCTGGGACCCGTTGGTGTCCCGCGAACGCGCGCGTGTCCGCGTCCGCGTCTGGACCCCGGGCGTCACCGGGCCGTCGGCCTGGAGCGAACCGGCGGCCGTCGAGGCCGGGCTCCTGGAACCCGCCGACTGGTGTGCCGTTCCCGTCGGCGCGGACGGGGACGAGGACCCCGGGGCGATGCGCCGTCCGGTCCGCGTCCGCAGGGACTTCCGCCTCGAGAGGCCCGTCGCGCGCGCCCGCCTGTACGTCACGGCGCACGGCCTGTACGAGGCGGAGATCAACGGACGCCGGGTCGGCGACGAGATCCTTGCCCCCGGCTGGACGGTCTACCCGCACCGCCTCCGCTACCGCACCCACGACGTCACCGCCCACCTCACCGAGGGCGCGAACACGATCGGCGCCTGGCTCGGCGACGGCTGGTACCGCGGCAAGTACGGCTTCGACGGCGGCACCCGCAACATCTACGGCACCGACCAGTCCCTCGTCGCCCAGCTCGAGGTGACCCACGACGACGGCACGACCACGGTCGTCGCCACCGACGGAACCTGGAGCGCCGCCCCCGGACCGATCCTCACCAGCGGCCTCTACGAGGGCGAGACCTTCGACGCCCGCCTCCACGACCCGCACTGGGCCACCCCGCGGGGCAGCCGGGACGGTACCCCGGTCGCCGTGGGACGCCGCGACCCGAGCACCCTCGTCGCCCCCCTGGGGCCACCGGTGCGCTGCACCGAGGAGATCACCCCCGTCTCCGTCACCCGCACCGCCGACGGCCGCCACCTGCTCGACTTCGGCCAGAACCTGGTCGGCCGCCTCCGCCTCACCGTCGACGGCCCGGCCGGCACCACCCTCACCCTCCGCCACGCCGAGGTCCTCCAGGACGGCGAGCTGGCCACCGGGCCACTGCGCGAGGCGTACGCCACCGACACCCTGATCCTCGCCGGCCACGGCCCGCTCACCTGGGAGCCCCGCTTCACCCTGCACGGCTTCCGGTACGCCGAAGTCACCGGCTGGCCGGGGGAGTTGACCGCCGACGCGGTGACCGCCCGGGTGTACCACACGGACATGCGCCGCACCGGCTGGTTCGAGTGCAGCGACCCCCTGGTCAACCGCCTGCACGAGAACGTCGTGTGGAGCATGCGCGGCAACTTCGTCGACCTGCCCACCGACTGCCCCCAGCGCGACGAACGCCTCGGCTGGACCGGCGACATCCAGGTCTTCGCCCCCACCGCGAGCTTCCTCCACGACTGCGCGGGGCTCCTCGACTCCTGGCTCACCGACGTCGGCCTGGAGCAGCTCCCGGACGGGACGATCCCCTGGTACGTCCCCGTCATCCCGGGCGAACCGATGTGGACACCGATCCACCCCGGCGCCGCCTGGGGGGACGTCTCCGTGCTCACGCCGTGGACGCTCTACCGCCGCTTCGGCGACCTGGAGCTCCTGCGCCGCCACTACCCGACGGGAAAGGCATGGGTCGACCTGGTGGAACGCCTCGCCGGCCCGACCCGCCTGTGGGACACCGGCGTCCAGCTGGGCGACTGGCTCGACCCGGCCGCCCCACCCGACGATCCCGCCGCCGGACGCACCGACCGCTACCTCGTGGCCACCGCCTACTTCGCCCACTCCGCCCGGCATCTCGCCCTGTCGGCGGCCGAGCTGGGCGAGGACGCGGACGCCGAGCGGTACGGCGTCCTCGCGGAGGAGGTGGCGGAAGCCTTCCGCCGTCGCTACACCGCCCCGTCCGGTCGCATGACCAGCGACAGCCCCACCGCCTACGCCCTGGCACTCGCCTTCGACCTGCTCGCGCCGGAGCAGCGGCAGCCGGCCGGCGACCGCCTGGCCCTGCTCGTGACCGACGACGACGCCCGCATCGCCACCGGTTTCGTCGGCACCCCGCTGATCTGCGACGCGCTGACCGACACCGGCCATCTCGACGTCGCCTACCGCCTGCTGACCCAGACCGCGTGCCCCTCCTGGCTCTACCCGGTGACCATGGGCGCCACGACGATCTGGGAACGCTGGGACAGCATGCGCCCCGACGGCACCCTCAACCCGGGCGGCATGACCTCCTTCAACCACTACGCCCTGGGCGCCGTGGCGGACTGGATGCACCGCACCGTCGGCGGCATCACCGCCACCGCCCCCGGCTACCGCGGCATCCTGCTGAGACCGCGCCCCGGCGGCGGCATCACCTGGGCCCGCACCCGCCACGACACCCCGTACGGAACCCTCTCCCTGGCCTGGGAACTGACCGCGACCGGCGACCTGACCGCCCGCGTCGAGATACCCGAGGGCTGCGAGGCCACCGCCGAGCTGCCCGGCTGCCCCCCGGTACGTCTGGGCCCCGGCACGCACAGCCTCGACACCGCGGAACTGGTGGGAAAAGCGGCCTGACCGCAGGGTCCGACGCATTGCCGAGAAGCCCGTCGCGCACTTTGCCGCGGCGGGCTTCTTCCGTCGTCGAATCAGGATTCCATTCAAGGCGTGGATGGCCGTCATCCAATTCTTTTATGAATCCTCGGAGGCGAGGCGTTTCACTTGAAATTTTCATGCGACATTTCAATGGAAACGCTGGATAGTGCCTGGTCAAGAAGGTTGGTGAGATGGTTGATGTGGAAGGGTTGACCCTGCGGACAACAGGCCATAGTTTCCCTTCCATTGAAGTGATCGCTTCGTCTTCAGGTATCGGAAAATCCCTTGCTCGTCAGCCGTGGGACGCGGCAGCGAACGAATCCGATGAAGCGCTCATTCACGAGACCGGGGCCGGTCGAGGACCTGACCCCTCGGCCGGCCCCGCCCATCCCCTGCCGCGGCAGCCCAGCCGGTCGCCGCCCCTTCGCCCGGAGAGCCGCTGTGAACAGACGAACGTTTCTCTCTGCCGCCACCGTCACCGCCCTGGCCATGAGCATGGCGCCGGTCGTCGCCGAACCGGCCGCGGCCGCCTCCGGCGCCGCGCCGCAGGAGCGGGCGGACGCCCTGCTCGCCCGGATGACGGCCGCCGAGAAGGAAGCCCTCGTGCGGTGCGACTTCGCCGCCGTCGCCCACCTGGGCATCCCGGCCCTCACCATGGTCGACGCCTCGGCGGGCCTGCGCGGCGAGACGGGCGTGACCGCGTTCCCGGTCCCCGCGGCGCAGGCGGCGTCCTTCGACGAGGACCTCGCGGGCCGCATCGGACGGGCCATCGGCGCGGAGGGCCGCGCCAAGGGGTACAACAACCTCCTCGGCCCCACCGTCGACCTCACCCGCACCTGGCACTTCGGCCGCCAGGCCGAAGCCATGGGGGAGGACCCGCTGCTGGCCGGGCGGCTCGGCGCGGCCCTCACCGTCGGCATGCAGAGCCGGAACGTGGCGGCCACCGTCAAGCACTTCGCCGCCTACACCCAGGAGACCAACCGCTTCTCCACCGACACCGAGGTCTCCGACCGCGCCCTGCACGAGATCTACCAGGCGCCCTTCCGCCGCGTCGTCGCGGCCGCACCGGTCACCTCCGTGATGATGGCCTACCCGAAGATCAACGGCACCTTCGCGACCGAGCACCCCGCCCTGTTCGACGACCTGAAGAACGGCATCGGTCTGAGGGGCCACACGGTGCCGGACTTCTGGGCGGGCGCCGACCAGATCGCCGCCGCCCGCGCCGGCATGGATCTCGCCGGCCTCGGCCCCGGCGCCGTCAAGATCCCGGCGGGCGCCCTCACCGGCGGCGCGATACCCGGCTCACGTCTCGACGACGCGGCCCGCCGCATCCTCGTCACGATGTTCGGATGCGGTCTCTTCGACCACCCCGTGCCCGCCCCGGCCGACGACGTCAGCACCCCGGAGCACCAGCGCCTCGCCCACGAAGCCGCGGTCGCCTCCACGGTGTTGCTCCACAACCGCTCCGCGGCACTGCCGCTGCCCGCGTCGCTGACGTCGCTGGCGGTCGTCGGCCCCGCCGGCGCCGACGCCCTTCCCGGCGTGTCCGGATCCACGTACGTCGACCCCGGCGCCTGGACCACACCGCTGCAGGCGATCCGCGCCCGCGCCGGCGGTTCCGTCAAGGTCACGCACGCGCAGGGCACCAAGGGCGACGTCCCCCTCGCCACGGTCCCCCCGGCGGTCCTGCGCACGAGCACCGGGGCGGCCGGCCTCACCGGAACCTATTACGCGGGCGCCGACACCACCGGCACACCCCTCGCCACCCGCACCGACGCGACGGTCGACTTCACCGCCACCCCCGTCGACGGCCTGCCCGGCGTCTGGTCCGCGAAGTGGACCGGCACCCTCACCCCGACCGCCACGGGCCTGCACCGCTTCTCCCTGCTGCCCGCGGGAACCACCACACTCGAGATCGACGGCACGACGGTCGTCTCCGGCACCCGGCAGATGCGCCGCTTCTTCCTCGGGCCCTACGACTATCCCCTCCAGGGCACCGCGGAACTGACCGCCGGCCGGCCCGTCACCGTGGAACTGACCTACACCAACGCCACCGCCGAACCCGGCACCTGCGGCCTCACCCTCGGCTGGCAGCCCGACTCGCTCATCCCCGCGGCCGTGGCCGCTGCCCGCGCCGCCGACACCGCGGTCGTCCTCGTCAACCGGACCGCCGGTGAGGCCATGGACCACGAGCGACTCGAACTCCCCGGCGACCAGAACCAGTTGATCTCGGCCGTCGCGGCCGCCAACCCCCGCACCATCGTCGTCCTCAACACCGACGGCCCCGTCGCCACCCCCTGGCTCGACGACGTGGAAGCCGTGATCCAGGCATGGTACGGAGGCCGCGGCATGGGCACCGCCCTCGCCGCCGTCCTCTTCGGCGACAGCGACCCCTCCGGCCGCCTCCCCGTCACCTTCCCCGCCGACGCGACCCAGGGACCGGGCACCACTCCCGCGACCTACCCCGGCACGAACGCCACCGTCTCCTACGAAGAGGGCATCGCCGTCGGCTACCGCCACTACGACGCCAAGGGGCAGCAGCCCCGCTTCCCCTTCGGCCACGGCCTGTCGTACACCACCTTCGCCCACGGCTCCCCCGAAGCCGCCTGGGACCGGACGGCCAGGCACGTCACCCTCTCCGTCACGGTCACCAACACGGGCCGACGCCGGGGCACCGACGTCGTCCAGGTCTACGCCACCCTGCCGGCAGCGGCGGATGCCGAACCCCGCCGCCTGGTCGCCTTCCAGAAGGTCACCCTCCCCGCCGCGGGGTCCAAGCGGCTCACCCTCACCGTCCCCGCGCAGGACCTCACCGTGTGGAAGGCGGGCGCCTGGACCCTCGTACCCGGCTCCTACACCTTCACGACCGCGCGTTCGTCCCGCGACCTGACGGCACAGCGGACCCTGACCGTCGGCTGACCCCGGCTCGATCCCCGCGCCCGCGCCTCCGACCGCCCGGGGCGTGCGCGCGGCGGTCCCGCACCCCTCGGCCGGTGCCGCCTGCGGCAGGTCATGCCGCAGGCGGACCAAGGAGGCCGGCAGCCGGTCGACGAAGACGAGCTTCTGCTCGCGCCCGGCACCGGCTGCCCGTCGGCGTGCGGCGAGGTCGCCCCACCTGGTGGCCACGACGACGTCCGCCCTGTGCCTGCCGAGGGTCCGTCCCGGCACACGCTCGCTGTGCCCGGTCCCGTCGACGTCGGCGGTGTCGAAGAAGGTCACACCGAGGTCCAGCGCACGGCGCACGGCACGCACGGACTCCTCGTCATCGCCCCTGCCCCAGCCGAGCGGGCTCCCGTCGGGGCCCTGCGGTTCCCCGCCGATGGCCCAGCAGCCGAAACCGAGGGCGCTCACCTCGATTCCGCTTCGTCCAAGGGTCCTTGTGTACGGCGCGTGCCCACCGGCGGCCGTCCCCTGCGCGTCCTTCGCCGTCGATCCCGCGTCGACCCCGCCGTCAAGGAGGTCACCGAACGGCAGAAGGCCGATCGGACAGCGTTTTCCACAGTCGCCGCCGGTTGGCCGTTGCGGACGTCGTCCTCGTCTCCCACCGCTGGGGTGACACGCTGCGCACTGCTGCGAGGACGCTGGTCGTGGCGGTACGCCCGGCGTCGTGCCCGTGGGTGTTCCGGCCTCGCCGCGCGGCCGGGCACCTCGGCGGCGTGACGTCCACCCGGTGCGCGCGGTCATGCCGCCGTTCGAGGTGGTGGACGCGGAGGTCACGACGGCGGGGGAGGACCGGTCGGGCCGGGGGTTCATGTCACGCCAGGAGAACCGGCCGGGCCGGGTCCGGCGGGTTCGGCGCCGGCAGGGAGGGGGTTCGGCCGGGACACCTCGGGCCGTGGCGGACACCGGACCGGTGACCGGACTTGCGGTCCAGGCGCCTGCTCAAGCGGACGGGGGCTTCGTTCCCGCAGATGGAGGAGCCTGCCGTAAGAGTTCCGTCAAAGCCGGGCCCGTTGCCGTAAGGGAGGTGTCAACGGTGACCGATTCCGGCCACGGAGGCGGTTTCCTCTAACCGTCCGTTCCCTTCGAACCTCATCCAGGAGCTCGCGATGGCCGATCCGGCCTTCGTCGTCACCACGGTCGCGGTGTTCGCGCTGGTGGCTCTCGTCGCCAAGGGGGTGACCAGGCTGTGACCGCCGAGAACATCGTCGGCCTGATCGTGGCCGTGTCCCTGCTGGGCTATCTCGTCCTCGCCCTGATCTTCCCGGAGAGGTTCTGAGAAGATGAGTCCCGTCCTCGCCGGCATCCTCCAGCTGCTCGCTCTGACAACGGCCCTGGGGCTCGCCCACGTCCCGCTCGGCGACCACATGGCCAGGGTCTACTCCTCCGACAAGCACCTGCGTGTCGAGAAGTGGATCTACAGGGGCATCGGTGCCGACCCGAACACCCAGATGCGCTGGCCCGCGTACCTGCGCGGTGTCCTCGGCTTCTCGGCCGTGAGTGTCCTCCTCCTCTACCTGCTCCAGCGGCTCCAGGGGCATCTGCCCGGTTCGCTCGGCTTCGCCGCGATCGACCCCGACCAGGCGTTCAACACGGCCGCGTCCTTCGTGACGAACACCAACTGGCAGTCGTACTCCGGCGAGCAGGCCATGGGCCACGTCGTGCAGACCGGCGGCCTGGCGGTGCAGAACTTCGTCTCCGCGGCCGTCGGTATCGCCGTCGCGGTGGCCCTGGTGCGCGGCTTCGCGCGCTCCCGCACCGGTGAACTCGGCAACTTCTGGTCCGACCTGGTGCGTGGCACCGTCCGCGTCCTGCTGCCGATCGCGGTGATCGGCGCGCTCGTGCTGGTCGCGTGCGGCGCGATCCAGAACTTCTCCGGCATCCACTCCGTCGGTCAGTTCATGGGCGGCTCGCAGGAGTGGAACGGCGGCGCGGTCGCGTCGCAGGAGGCCATCAAGGAGCTGGGCACCAACGGCGGCGGCTACTTCAACGCCAACTCGGCCCACCCCTTCGAGAACCCCACCCCGTTCTCCAACCTCTTCGAGATCTTCCTGATCCTGCTCATCCCGTTCGCGCTGACGCGCACCTTCGGCCGGATGGTCGGCAACCTGAAGCAGGGCTACGCGATCCTCGCCACGATGGCCACCCTCTGGATCGGCTTCACCGCGCTGATGATGTGGACCGAGTTCGCCCACCACGGTCCGGCCTTCGACATCGCCGGCGGGGCGATGGAGGGCAAGGAGAACCGTTTCGGCGTCGGCGGCTCGTCGATCTTCGCGGTGGCGACCACGCTGACCTCGACCGGTGCGGTGGACTCCTTCCACTCGTCCTTCACCGGGCTCGGCGGCGGCATCACGATGCTGGGCATGCAACTCGGCGAGATCGCTCCAGGCGGTACCGGCTCGGGCCTGTACGGCATGCTGATCATGGCGATCATCGCGGTGTTCATCGCCGGCCTGATGGTCGGCCGGACCCCCGAGTACCTGGGCAAGAAGATCGGTACCCGCGAGATCAAGCTCGCGGCCCTGTACATCCTCGTCACCCCGGCCCTGGTGCTCGTCTTCACGGCCGCGGCGATGGCCCTGCCCACCCCGGGCAACTCGATGACCAACAGCGGCGCGCACGGGTTCTCCGAGATCCTGTACGCCTATACCTCCGGCGCCAACAACAACGGCTCGGCCTTCGCCGGTCTGAACGCCGACACCCAGTGGTTCAACACCACCATCGGTCTCGCGATGCTCCTCGGCCGCTTCCTGCCGATGGTGTTCGTCCTGGCACTGGCCGGCTCGCTCGCCGAGCAGAAGCCGGTCCCGGCGACCGCGGGCACCCTGCGCACCGAGAAGCCGCTGTTCACCGGGCTGCTGGTGGGCGCGATCCTGATCATCGCCGGTCTGACCTACTTCCCGGCGCTGGCCCTGGGCCCGCTGGCCGAGGGGCTGGCGTCATGACCACCCGTACGGAGAAGCCAGAGGACCCGATGTCCACAGCCACCCCCACCCGGGCGCCGCACAGCGACGTGCCCACCGGCCACAAGGACGGAGGACGTGTCGGCGCGGGCCTGTTCGACCCGAAGCAGCTGCTGGAGTCGCTGCCGGACGCCTTCCGCAAGCTCGACCCCCGGGTGATGGTCAAGTCCCCGGTGATGTTCGTGGTGTGGATCGGCTCCCTGCTGACCACGGTCTTCTCCTTCAAGGACCCGGGCGACTGGTTCGGCTGGACGATCAGCGCCTGGCTGTGGCTGACCGTGGTCTTCGCCAACCTCGCCGAGGCCGTCGCCGAGGGCCGCGGCAAGGCGCAGGCCGACACCTTGCGCAAGGCCAAGACCGACACGGTGGCCCGCCGTCTCGTGGGCGACCGCGAGGAGCGGGTACCCGGCACCGAGCTGCGCATCGGCGACCTGGTCGTCTGCGAGGCCGGTGACGTCGTCCCCGGCGACGGTGACGTCGTCGAGGGTCTCGCGTCCGTCGACGAGTCGGCGATCACCGGCGAGTCGGCGCCCGTCATCCGCGAGTCCGGCGGCGACCGCAGCGCCGTCACCGGAGGCACCAGGATCCTCTCCGACCGGATCGTCGTCAGGATCACGACGAAGCCGGGCGAGACCTTCATCGACCGCATGATCGCCCTGGTCGAGGGCGCGGCCCGGCAGAGGACGCCGAACGAGATCGCGCTGAACATCCTGCTCGCCTCGCTCACGATCGTCTTCCTGCTGGCGGTGGCGACCCTGCCGCCGTTCGCGGACTACGCGGGCACGCACCTGACGATGGTCGTGCTGGTGGCGCTGCTGGTCTGCCTCATCCCCACCACGATCGGCGCGCTGCTGTCGGCGATCGGCATCGCCGGCATGGACCGGCTGGTGCAGAGGAACGTCCTGGCCATGTCCGGCCGGGCCGTCGAGGCCGCGGGAGACGTCTCGACGCTGCTGCTGGACAAGACGGGCACCATCACCCTCGGCAACCGCCAGGCGTCCGAGTTCGTGCCGGTGACCGGCACCACCGAGGCCGAACTGGCGGACGCCGCCCAGCTGTCGTCGCTGGCCGACGAGACCCCCGAGGGCCGCTCCGTCGTCGTCCTGGCGAAGGGGGAACACGGGCTGCGCGAGCGCCGGCAGGGAGAGCTCGAGGGCGCCGAGTGGATCGCCTTCACCGCCCGGACCCGCATGTCGGGTGTGGACGTCGACGGGCGGAAGATCCGCAAGGGCGCGGCCGGTTCGGTCGTCGCCTGGGTCCGGGAGCGGGGCGGCGAGGTGTCCCAGGACGCAGGCGCGCTCACCGACCGGATCTCCGAGGCGGGCGGTACACCGCTGCTGGTGGCGGTCGAGGACGCCGAGGGCGCCCGCGTGCTGGGCGTCATCCACCTCAAGGACGTCGTCAAGGACGGCATGCGCGAGCGGTTCGAGGAACTGCGGCGCATGGGCATCAAGACGGTCATGATCACCGGCGACAACCCGCTCACGGCGAAGGCGATCGCCGAGGAGGCCGGTGTCGACGACTTCCTCGCGGAGGCAACCCCCGAGGACAAGATGGCGCTCATCAAACGGGAGCAGGCGGGCGGCAAGCTCGTCGCGATGACCGGCGACGGCACCAACGACGCCCCGGCCCTCGCCCAGGCCGATGTCGGCGTGGCGATGAACACCGGTACGTCGGCCGCCAAGGAGGCCGGCAACATGGTCGACCTCGACTCCAACCCGACCAAGCTCATCGAGATCGTCGAGATCGGCAAGCAACTCCTGATCACCCGGGGCGCGTTGACGACGTTCTCCATCGCCAACGACGTCGCCAAGTACTTCGCGATCATCCCGGCGCTGTTCGCGGCGGTCTACCCGGGCCTGGACAGGCTCAACATCATGGGCCTGACCTCGCCGGACTCCGCGATCCTGTCCGCCGTGATCTTCAACGCGCTGATCATCATCGCGCTGGTGCCGCTGTCCCTGAAGGGCGTGCGGTACCGGCCGGTGAGCGCGGACAAGATGCTGCGGCGCAACCTGACGATCTACGGCATCGGCGGACTGATCGCCCCCTTCATCGGCATCAAGCTCATCGACCTGCTCATCTCCCTCATCCCCGGCCTGTAACGATGTGAAAGCGTGCTGATTCCCATGAACAACTCGGTATCGAACACCGCCCGGTTGCTGTGGGCGGGGCTGCGCGCGCTGCTCGTGCTGACGGTGGTGACGGGCGTGATCTACCCCCTGGCCGTCACCGGTGTGGCGCAGGCGCTCTTCGACGACAAGGCGAACGGCTCGCAGATCAAGGCGGACGGCAAGGTCGTCGGCTCGTCCCTGATCGGACAGTCCTACAACCTGCCGCTGAAGAGGGGCCAGGAGACCCCGGATCCCGACCTGAAGTGGTTCCAGGGCCGCCCGCAGAACGGGCTGGGCACCAACAGCGTCAACACCACCCGGTACAAGCTGATCCTGTCCGGTGCGACGAACCGGTCCGGTGACGACAAGGACCTGATCGACTGGGTGACCGCCGCCAAGGCCGCCGTCATCAAGGACAACTCGGTCGGCGGCTACACGGTCGAGCCCTCCGACGTACCCGCCGACGCGGTGACCTCCTCCGGCTCCGGCCTGGACCCCGACATCTCGCCCGACTACGCGGACATCCAGGTCCACCGGGTCGCCGAGAAGAACGGCCTGTCCGCCGCCCAGGTGCAGAAGCTGGTCGACGAGCACACCGACGGCCGCACCCTCGGCTTCATCGGCGAGCCCCGGGTGAACGTCCTGGAACTCAACATCGCGCTCAAGGACCTCGTGGCGAAGAGCTGATCACGTTACGCACACCACGCGGGAGCCGGCGGCCGGCCGACTCCCGCTGCCACAAGGCCGGTTCCGCAGGCACCGGCCCCCGTCCCCAGCAGGAAAGGCATACCCCGATGACCCGGTGCTGGTGGTGGAGGACGCCCCTCAGCTCGTCCGGGCCCTCGTGACCAACCTTCAGGCCCGCCGGAGCCGTCCGGCCGTGATGTGCGGCCGGGCGGCTCCGCTGCGCGTGCGGCGGTCACAGAGGGGCGGTCACAGAGGCTCGGGCACGCCGTTCGGCTTGGGGGCGGGGATCGTCTTGGTGAGGTCGGCGGGCAACGCCTGGGTGGCGGCCGATGCCGTCTCCCGGGCGAGGAAGGCGCCGAGTTCGCCGATGGTGCTCATGAGAGGTGCGGGGAAGACGACCGTGCTGTTCTTGTCCACGGCGATCTCCACCAGGCTCTGCAGGTTGCGCAGTTGGAGGGCCAGCGGGTGGGCCATCATCGTGTCGGAGGCGTCGCCGAGCGCGGACGCGGCCAGGGACTCGCCCTCCGCGTTGATGATCTTCGCTCGCTTCTCCCGCTCGGCCTCGGCCTGGCGGGCCATCGCGCGCTTCATGCTGTCGGGCAGTTGGATGTCCTTGAGTTCGACCAGGGTGACCTCCACGCCCCACTCGACGGTGGCGACGTCGAGGATCTCGCGGATGTCGAGGTTGATGCGGTCGGTCTCGGAGAGGGTCTCGTCGAGCGTGTGCTGTCCGACGACTTTCCGCAGGGTGGTCTGGGCGATCTGGTTGATCGCCGCGTTGACGTTCTCGACCGCGATGACCGACTTCACCGCGTCGACCACCCGGAAGTAGGCGACCGCGGACACGTCCACGCTCACGTTGTCCCGGGTGATGATGCCCTGGGACTGGATGGGCATGGTGACGATCCTCAGCGACACCCGGTGCAGGACGTCGACGAACGGGATGATGAACCGCAGCCCCGGATCCCGGGTGCCCACCAGGCGGCCGAAGCGGAACAGCACTCCCTGCTCGTACTGCTTGACGATTTTCACGGCCATCGCGAGCACCACGGCGACAACAACCGCGACGGCGACCAGAACGAAGATCAGGACTCCCATGTGCTGCTCCTCAGGAGGAGGACCACGTCGATGCCGCGCGAGGTCCCGGGAACGGGGTGGAGCGGCGGTGCGTGAGCCGCGGGGTGCCGGCACGCTGTCCATGTGCTCGGGCCGCCGTGAGAGCCGCGCTGTCACTTCGAGCGGGGGCGCGGGGATGCGGTACCGACCGCGGGCCCGCCGTGCGTCCAGTATCCCTCTCCGCGCGCGGACGCCGCTTGGGCCGAACGGCCCCGGTGTGCCGGGGGCCGCCCGGGGAGGTTCAGCCGTTGCCGGCGGGGGAGGGGAACGGTCCGCTCCAGGGTGGTGCCGCTGGGGCGGCCGGAGCGAGGGTGAAGGTTCCTGCCGGAGTCGTAGCCGTAGACGGTGTCGTGGACGTGATCAAGGGCGTGGAAGTCGGACTCTCCCGACAGGGAAAGGGACAGGGACTTCCGGCTCTTGTCGGCGTCGCTGCTCTTGATCAGCCCCTTGCCGCCGCCCACGAGTGTGGGTCGGCCTCGGGCGTCATGGGCGTGGACACCTTCGTGTGCGGCGACGTACAGGCGGGGCCAGGCGCGGGCTTCGGTCCTGGTCTCAGCGCACGGTGAGGGTGCCCTTCATGTTCGGGTGGATGGTGCAGACGTAGGAGTAGCTGCCGGTGGTGGACGGAGCGGTGAAGGTGGCTGTTGCGCCTGCTGCGATGTTGCCGGTGTCGAACGGCTTCTTGTCCCCGGTGGCGGTCACGGTGTGCGCGGTCGAGTCCCGGTTCACGACGGTGATCTTCGCGCCGGGGCGTACCTGAAGATCCGCCGGGCTGAACGTGAAGTTCTCGATCACGATGCGCGCCGCGGCGGGTCCGCCACTGGTCGCGGCCGGCGAGGAGCTCGAGGCGGGGGCGGTGCCGTTGCCGCCGTTTGAGCAGCCGGTCAGGGAGAGCAGGGCGAACACCCCTCCCATGGCGAGAGCGGTGCGGCCCCGGTGCGGACGGGTGAGTGACATGTGGGGCGGACCTTTCGGGCGAGGGCTGTGGGGGCGGAGCGCGGCCGTCGGTCGGCCATCGCGCTCAGGTTCGCCGTCCACGGCGGCGCTCGCCATGGCGGTACGGCCGTCCGCCTCGCCTGTTCGCCTGAAAGCCTGCGTGAAACCCGGGCCGTCCGCCTCGCCTGTTCGCCTGAAAGCCTGCGTGAAACCCGGCGCGACATGGGGCCGGTGCGGGTGCCGGCGGGGTGAGGTGGCGGCGCGGCGGAACAGGAGGGCCGCGGCGGTGGTGAGGGCGAGGAGCAGGGCGCCGGTTTCGTCGAAGGCGGGGGTGAGGGCTGCGTCGATGTCGATAAGAAGGCGGCCTGGGCCGTAGCCGGGTAGGGCGTGGGCCCAGGTTGGGGGCTGAGGGTGCAGCATCGGGCTCTGTTCGATGCCGATGTCGAGGAAGGGCACCAGGAAGGCGATCAGGACGTCCAGGAAACCCACGGGGCCGTCAGCTCCTTCCGCCCGGGCCCGGCTCGGGTGGGATGCACCGGGCGGGCGGCCGCGACGGTGGCGGGTGGCCATGCCGCCTCACCCACCTCCACCGAGATGGCCGCGAGCGCCTCCAGACGGCGTTCCAGGCGGCATCACCCCGGAATCAGGCCCTCGTCGGAGAGCAGTTCGCGCACCTGCGTGAGGCTGGTGTCCGCATCGGGCAGCACCAGATCGGACGGTGTGATCGTCTCGTCCGGCAGTGGTGTGCCGAGGCTGCGTACCGCGTCCAGCAGGGCTGACAGGGCGGCGGTGAACGCGGTCTCGTCGTCCGCGTCCGCGGCCGACTGCAGCGCCGCGTCCAGCTCGTTGAGCCGGTCCAGGTGCTCTTCGGTGATCTCGTACTGGCCCTCGCCGAGAATCCGCAGGATCATGACGTCGCCTCCTGGTCCGGCGGTGCCTGCCTGGCCCCGCCGCCCTCCACGGCCGGCGGGGTGGAAGCCGCCGGGAGCCGCGCCTTCATCATGGCCAGTTCCTTCTCCACGTCGCTGCCCGCGGTGACGCGCTCGAGTTCGGCCTGGATGTCGTCACGGCCGGCCGGCAGGGTGGCGTCCTCCAGCGCGCCGGAGGCGAGCAGTTCGTCCAGCGCACCGGCGCGCGCCTGCATCTGCTCGGTCTTGTCCTGGGCGCGCTGCATGGCCAGACCCACATCGCCCATCTCCTCGCCGATGCCGGTGACGGCCTCGGTGATACGGGTCTGCGCCTCGGCCGCGGTGTAGGTGGCCTTGATGGTCTCCTTGCGGGTGCGGAAGCTGTCGACCTTCGCCTGCAGGCGCTGCGAGGCGAGGGTGAGCTTCTCCTCCTGGTCCCGCAGCGACGCCTGCTGGGTCTGCAGGTCGGTGATCTGGGAGGCCACGGCGGTGCGCCGGGTCAGGGCTTCGCGGGCGAGATCCTCGCGCCCGGCGGCGAGCGCCTGCTGGGCCTGTCCCTCCAGCTTGCCGCCGGACTGCTGCAACTGGCTGATCTGCAGGTCGACGCGTTTGCGGCTGGTGGCCACATCGGCCACGCCGCGCCGCACCTTCTGCACCATCTGGAGCTGCTGCTCGTAGGAGTGGTCCAGGACCTCGCGGGGGTCCTCGGCCTTGTCCAGGGCCTTGTTCGCCTTGATCCGGAACAGGGCGGCGATGCGGTGAGCGATGCTGCTCATGACGGCCGCCTCCTCTCGACGGGGTGAGGAATCAGCCAGGCCACTCGGCGGACACCTTCAGGCTCCGGCCCGGCGGTCCGGGCCGCAAGCGGGACCCCTGGTGCTCCCAGCCGTCCTCGCCCCGCGGTACCCGGCGGGGCAGGGGCCAGCGGTCCCCACGCGGGGCCGGTCGGATCCCGCACCGGGTCCGCACCCCGGGAGCAGGCTCGACGAAGCCGACCAGCACCGCTGCGGCAGAGTTTCCTGCTCGGCGGCCGGCAGCCGGCGGCCTGTCCGGGCCGGCGTTCCGCGGAACCTCGACGTCGCCGGCCTGCTCTTCCGCCCCCTCCATGCGCTCACCCACGGCAGCGTGCGTTGCACGAGGGGGTGGCACGGGCGCAGGCTGCTTGATGACGAGGGGAGTCCTTCGATGCCCCAGCGCCCCGCCCACCGCAGAGGTGGATCGTCCGGTCCTCGGCTCGTACCCGACCTGCACCGGCGCCCCGACCTGCACCGGCGCCCAGCGCGCGGTCGGCTTTCTGTCCGACAGCAGATCCCCGATGGAACACACCGCGATCATCGGTTCGGACCTCCGCATGGTCGAGACCGTCCTCGGCCGCCTCACACGCGGACGGGCCGCCCTGGCCGGGGCCGGCACCTGGTTCGGGCTGCTGATCGGACTGCCGCTGTCGGTGTTCGCCGCAGGCAACCATCACGTCCTGGTCCTGGTCCTGGTCCTGATGCTGAGTGGTCTGGCCTACGGGGCCGTTTTCGGTGCGGTCTTCGGCTTCGCCGGTCATGCCCTCAGCGGCGGCCACCGCGACTTCTCCTCCCGCAGCCGGATCGTGGCCGCCCGATATGACGCGGTCGCCGACACCGAGGTCGCCGAGGAGGCCAAGAACCCGCTGATCACACTTGCCCGGCGGGAAGAGTGACCCGCTCTCGGCCTTGCCACCCGCGCAGCGCTGCGGACACCCCTGTCTCTCGCAAGGGCTTCGCCACCTGCCGGCCACACTCCAGGGGTTCGACGGCTTCGCCCCTCATTCGTCCCGCTCTCACCCGCTGAAGGAGGAGTGACCGTGCAGCACCACGCGGATCATCACGATCACGAAACGTCCGGACGCGAAGATCCCGGTGAGGAGCGGACCACGGCGGTCCTGGACGTGCGCGGTCTGGCCTGGGCGTCCCAGCAGAGCACCGTCGCCGCTGCGCTGGGCCGGCGGCCTGGCGTGCTTCAGGTCGAGGTCAACCCGGTCGCGCAATCGGCGACGGTCGCCTTCGACCCGCGGCGTACGTCACTGGCCGAGCTGCGCCGCTGGGTGACCGAGTGCGGCTACCACTGCGCGGGCCAGTCCGTGCCGTCCCATGTCTGCGATCCGATGGCCGAACCGGACCCTGCTGTCGAAGCCCCCCGAGCGATTCCTGAGAGCCAGGCCGCGCGGGTGGCCACTCCTAGCACACCCGCGGGCCACGTCGACCACGTCGACCACGTCGACCACGTCGACCACGTCGACCACGTCGACCACGTCGACCACGTCGACCACGTCGACCACGTCGACCACGTC